>NZ_CP015756.1:115000-756071 GCF_001877035.1 Clostridium estertheticum subsp. estertheticum
CGGGTTAACCGGGAGGAAGGTGGGGATGACGTCAAATCATCATGCCCCTTATGTCTAGGGCTACACACGTGCTACAATGGTGAGTACAAAGAGATGCAAGACCGCAAGGTGGAGCCAAACTCAAAAACTCATCCCAGTTCGGATTGTAGGCTGCAACTCGCCTACATGAAGCCGGAGTTGCTAGTAATCGCGAATCAGCATGTCGCGGTGAATACGTTCCCGGGCCTTGTACACACCGCCCGTCACACCATGAGAGTTGGTAACACCCGAAGTCCGTGAGGTAACCGTAAGGAGCCAGCGGCCGAAGGTGGGATCGATGATTGGGGTGAAGTCGTAACAAGGTAGCCGTAGGAGAACCTGCGGCTGGATCACCTCCTTTCTAGGGAGTAGATGTATTGACTTCGGTCGATGCAATAGAAGAATTTAATTATTCTTCGAAATATCTATTGTAATTACTCGTTCCTATTTCTCTGTTTAATTTTGAGAGACTAATTATATTAACTCTTAGGAGCTAATTAATTAATAGTTTTTCTTAAAATGTTCTTTGAAAATTGCACAGTGTATAAAATTGTTTTAAAAAGATTTAGATCCACGAGAGTGGTTATAGGTTAATTTATTATGATTTCGCAAAATTAATATTAAGAAACAAAATAGTTTATGAAAATAAACAGAATCAAAGGTCAAGCTACAAAGGGCGCATGGCGAATGCCTTGGCACTAGGAGCCGAAGAAGGACGCGTTAAGCTGCGATAAGCTTTGGGTAGGCGCAAATAGCCTGTGATCCAAAGATTTCCGAATGGGGGAACCCACATAGTAACAACTATGTACTGCATACTGAATAAATAGGTATGCAGAGGTACACCCGGGGAACTGAAACATCTAAGTACCCGGAGGAAGAGAAAGAAATATCGATTTCCTAAGTAGCGGCGAGCGAAAGGGAAAGAGCCCAAACCTAAGTCTTTGACTTAGGGGTTGAGGATAGATCATAAATACTGTAATTCTTTAATTGAAGATAGCTGGAAAGCTGCTCCGCAGAAGGTAATAGGCCTGTAAATGAAAAGGAAGAACAGTCAGATCTAATCCAGAGTACCACGAGACACGTGAAACCTTGTGGGAAGCTGGGAGGACCACCTCCCAAGGCTAAATACTACCTAGTGACCGATAGTGAAGAAGTACCGTGAGGGAAAGGTGAAAAGAACCCCGGAAGGGGAGTGAAATAGAACCTGAAACCGTGTGCCTACAACCGGTCGAAGCACTTTTTATGTGTGACGGCGTGCTTTTTGTAGAACGAGCCAACGAGTTACGATATGTAGCAAGGTTAAGTACTTAAGGTACGGAGCCGAAGGGAAACCGAGTCTGAATAGGGCGTTCTAGTTGCATGTCGTAGACCCGAAACCGGGTGACCTATCCATGGCCAGGATGAAGCGGAAGTAAAATTCCGTGGAGGTCCGAACCACGTTGGTGTTGAAAAACCATGGGATGAGCTGTGGATAGCGGAGAAATTCCAATCGAACTCGGAGATAGCTGGTTCTCCTCGAAATAGCTTTAGGGCTAGCGTCGATTAATTGAGTAATGGAGGTAGAGCACTGAATGGGCTAGGGGCTGACAACAGTTACTGAACCCTATCAAACTCCGAATGCCATATACTTTTATTTCGGCAGTCAGACTGCGAATGATAAGATCCGTAGTCAAAAGGGAAACAGCCCAGACCATCAGCTAAGGTCCCAAAGTGTAAGTTAAGTGGAAAAGGATGTGGGATTTCTAAGACAACTAGGATGTTGGCTCAGAAGCAGCCACTCATTCAAAGAGTGCGTAATAGCTCACTAGTCAAGAGATCCTGCGCCGAAGATGTCCGGGGCTAAAACTTACCACCGAAGCTATGGGTTTACACAATTGTGTAAGCGGTAGAGGAGCTTTCTGTACTGGCTGAAGTCATACCGTAAGGAGTGGTGGACGGTACAGAAGTGAGAATGTTGGCATGAGTAGCGAGAGTTAAGTGAGAATCTTAACGGTCGAAAACCTAAGGTTTCCTGAGGAAGGCTCGTCCTCTCAGGGTTAGTCGGGACCTAAGCCGAGGCCGAAAGGCGTAGGTGATGGACAATCGGTTGATATTCCGATACCACCAATGGACGTTATTAGAAATGGGATGACGCAGGAGGATAAGATGTGCACACTATTGGATGTGTGTCTAAGCATTTAGGCGGAGCAAGCAGGCAAATCCGTTTGCTCTTAACGCTGAGATGTAATGGGGAAGGCAATTTATTGCTGAAGTATCTGATTCCACGCTGCCAAGAAAAGTCTCTATCGAGGATATTGGTGCCCGTACCGCACACCGACACAGGTAGGTGAGGAGAGAATCCTAAGACCATCGGAAGAATTACTGTTAAGGAACTCGGCAAATTGACCCCGTAACTTCGGGAGAAGGGGTGCCTACGTAAGTAGGTCGCAGAGAATAGGCCCAAGCAACTGTTTAGCAAAAACACAGGTCTCTGCTAAAGCGAAAGCTGATGTATAGGGGCTGACGCCTGCCCGGTGCTGGAAGGTTAAGGGGATTAGTTAGCTGAGAGCTTGCTCTTGGCGAGGCTATGAACTTAAGCCCCAGTAAACGGCGGCCGTAACTATAACGGTCCTAAGGTAGCGAAATTCCTTGTCGGGTAAGTTCCGACCCGCACGAATGGCGTAATGATTTGGGCACTGTCTCAACAGTACATCCGGCGAAATTGTAGTTCCAGTGAAGATGCTGGATACCCGCGATTGGACGGAAAGACCCCGTAGAGCTTTACTGTAGCTTAGCATTGAATTTCGGTATTGTCTGTACAGGATAGGTGGGAGACTACGATACATGGGCGTCAGCCTGTGTGGAGTCATCCTTGGGATACCACCCTGACAGTACTGAGGTTCTAACTGGAGGCCATGAATCTGGTCACAGGACATTGTTAGGTGGGCAGTTTGACTGGGGCGGTCGCCTCCGAAAGAGTAACGGAGGCGCCCAAAGGTTCCCTCAGCGCGGTTGGAAATCGCGCGAAGAGTGCAAAGGCAGAAGGGAGCCTGACTGCGACACTTACAAGTGGAGCAGGGACGAAAGTCGGGCTTAGTGATCCGGTGGTACCTCGTGGGAGGGCCATCGCTCAACGGATAAAAGCTACCTCGGGGATAACAGGCTGATCTCCCCCAAGAGTCCACATCGACGGGGAGGTTTGGCACCTCGATGTCGGCTCGTCGCATCCTGGGGCTGAAGTAGGTCCCAAGGGTTGGGCTGTTCGCCCATTAAAGCGGCACGCGAGCTGGGTTCAGAACGTCGTGAGACAGTTCGGTCCCTATCCGTCGCGGGCGTAGGAAATTTGAAGGGAGCTGTCCTTAGTACGAGAGGACCGGGATGGACAAACCTCTGGTGCACCAGTTGTCACGCCAGTGGCATCGCTGGGTAGCTATGTTTGGAAGGGATAAACGCTGAAAGCATCTAAGCGTGAAGCCCACCCTAAGATGAGATTTCCCATTGTCCACACGTAAGTGTGGTGCAAGTAAGACTC
This sequence comes from Clostridium estertheticum subsp. estertheticum, assembly GCF_001877035.1. Classification (NCBI taxonomy): domain Bacteria; kingdom Bacillati; phylum Bacillota; class Clostridia; order Eubacteriales; family Clostridiaceae; genus Clostridium; species Clostridium estertheticum. Next base: position 118,530 of record NZ_CP015756.1, read on the forward strand.
CTGGAAGACCACCAGGTTGATAGGTTAGAGGTGTAAGCATGGTAACATGTTCAGCTGACTAATACTAATAAGTCGAGGGCTTGACCAAGATATAATAATAAAATGCGAAAACACTGTGCAATTTTCAGAGAATATTTATATTCTCATCTGGTGATTATGGCCTGAAGGTAACACCCGTTCCCATACCGAACACGAAGGTTAAGCTTCAATGCGCCGATGGTACTGCAGGGGTGACCTTGTGGAAGAGTAGGTTGTCGCCAGGTTGCAAAAAAACACTAAGTATAACTTAGTGTTTTTTTTACGTTGAAATATAAATTACTCCTTTTAAATAAAGGAGGCACAAACAGTACTCAAAACTTTGCCTATATTGTCGTTAATTACTAAATTGGCTTGATTGTCATACTGGGTTGGAGATTTGTTGATGAGAATTAAATTATTTCCATTGAAATATTTAATTAGGTTTGCTGCTGGATATACTACAAGAGATGTACCACCTACAATTAATGTATCAGCGATACTTATTGCCTTAATGGAACTTTCTAAGATATCCATATCTAACCCTTCTTCATAAAGAACTACATCGGGTTTGACAATACCACCACAACTATCACATATTGGAACTATGGATTTGCTAGCTAATATATAATTTAAACTAAAAGATTTGTTGCATTTCATACAAGAATTTCTGTGTATAGATCCATGAAGCTCATAAACATTTTTTGAGCCTGCCATTTGGTGTAATCCATCAATGTTTTGAGTGATTATAGCTTTTAATTTATTTTTATTTTCAAGCTCTGCTAATGTAATATGGGCAGCATTCGGTACTGCATTAGTAAAAATCATATTAGTTTTATAAAATTTAAAAAAGTCTTCGGTATGATTTATAAAAAAAGAATGACTCAAAATAACTTCAGGAGAAAATTTCAAGTCATTTTTTACATTATATAGACCTTTTGCGGAACGGAAATCAGGAATGGAACTTTCTGTTGATACACCTGCACCTCCGAAAAAAACTATATTAGTACTGTTTTTTACAATTGTTTCTAATGATTTGTAACACATAACATCAACCCCTTATATATATTATAACAGTTAAGCGATTAGTAGTTGTTAAATTAAATATAATAGTATGGTTCAATATTAATTAATATAGGACAAGAAACAATATACTTATCCTAGTGTATCAACATGAGGTATTGGAGGATTAATAGTGAATAGTGGAGAAAAATGAGGATAATTTAGATATATGAACTATAATTTTAATATACAATAATGCCGTTATGATAGAATATTCCTTGTCGTCGTAAGTAAGTGACGATATTGAATATGAAGTTAAATTGGTCTTTGAAAATTAAACAGAGAAATAGGTAAAGAAATGAAATAATATTTTATTTTAACCAGTCAATTACTTTAGTAAAAGTAATATTTAGTCGTAAGACTAAAAGTATGTAATGAGCTTGCGTACCAACGTAATGTTGGTAACCAACTTAACAGTTGGCGCAGATTAATTATTTCAACTAAAAAAGTGTAAACTTTTAAATTGAGAGTTTGATCCTGGCTCAGGACGAACGCTGGCGGCGTGCCTAACACATGCAAGTCGAGCGATGCGATCCTTCGGGGTCAATTAGCGGCGGACGGGTGAGTAACACGTGGGTAACCTGCCTCAAAGAGGGGAATAGCCTCCCGAAAGGGAGATTAATACCGCATAATATGTTTTGATCGCATGATCTTAACATCAAAGGAATTTTTCGGAATTTCACTTTGAGATGGACCCGCGGCGCATTAGCTAGTTGGTGAGGTAAAGGCCCACCAAGGCAACGATGCGTAGCCGACCTGAGAGGGTGATCGGCCACATTGGAACTGAGACACGGTCCAGACTCCTACGGGAGGCAGCAGTGGGGAATATTGCGCAATGGGGGAAACCCTGACGCAGCAACGCCGCGTGAATGATGAAGGCCTTCGGGTTGTAAAGTTCTGTCTTCTGGGACGATAATGACGGTACCAGAGGAGGAAGCCACGGCTAACTACGTGCCAGCAGCCGCGGTAATACGTAGGTGGCAAGCGTTGTCCGGATTTACTGGGCGTAAAGGATGCGTAGGCGGACATTTAAGTCAGATGTGAAATACCCGAGCTTAACTTGGGTGCTGCATTTGAAACTGGGTGTCTAGAGTGCAGGAGAGGTAAGTGGAATTCCTAGTGTAGCGGTGAAATGCGTAGAGATTAGGAAGAACACCAGTGGCGAAGGCGACTTACTGGACTGTAACTGACGCTGAGGCATGAAAGCGTGGGGAGCAAACAGGATTAGATACCCTGGTAGTCCACGCCGTAAACGATGAATACTAGGTGTCGGGGGTCGAACCTCGGTGCCGCCGTTAACACATTAAGTATTCCGCCTGGGGAGTACGATCGCAAGATTAAAACTCAAAGGAATTGACGGGGGCCCGCACAAGCAGCGGAGCATGTGGTTTAATTCGAAGCAACGCGAAGAACCTTACCTAGACTTGACATCCCTTGCATAACTCAGAGATGAGTGAAGTCCTTCGGGACAAGGTGACAGGTGGTGCATGGTTGTCGTCAGCTCGTGTCGTGAGATGTTGGGTTAAGTCCCGCAACGAGCGCAACCCTTATCATTAGTTGCTACCATTAAGTTGAGCACTCTAGTGAGACTGCCCGGGTTAACCGGGAGGAAGGTGGGGATGACGTCAAATCATCATGCCCCTTATGTCTAGGGCTACACACGTGCTACAATGGTGAGTACAAAGAGATGCAAGACCGCAAGGTGGAGCCAAACTCAAAAACTCATCCCAGTTCGGATTGTAGGCTGCAACTCGCCTACATGAAGCCGGAGTTGCTAGTAATCGCGAATCAGCATGTCGCGGTGAATACGTTCCCGGGCCTTGTACACACCGCCCGTCACACCATGAGAGTTGGTAACACCCGAAGTCCGTGAGGTAACCGTAAGGAGCCAGCGGCCGAAGGTGGGATCGATGATTGGGGTGAAGTCGTAACAAGGTAGCCGTAGGAGAACCTGCGGCTGGATCACCTCCTTTCTAGGGAGTAGATGTATTGACTTCGGTCGATGCAATAGAAGAATTTAATTATTCTTCAAAATATCTATTGTAATTACTCGTTCCTATTTCTCTGTTTAATTTTGAGAGACTAATTATATTAACTCTTAGGAGTTAATTAATTGATAGTTTTTCTTAAAATGTTCTTTGAAAATTGCACAGTGTATAAAGTTATTTTAAAAAGATTTAGATCCACCTTGCGTATTGTAAAATACGAGTAAGTGGTTATAAGTTGATTTATTATGATTTCGCAAAATTAATATTAAGAAACAAAACGTTTATGAAAATAGACGCGTCTAGTAATAGACGAAATCATAGGTCAAGCTACAAAGGGCGCATGGCGAATGCCTTGGCACTAGGAGCCGAAGAAGGACGCGTTAAGCTGCGATAAGCTTTGGGTAGGCGCAAATAGCCTGTGATCCAAAGATTTCCGAATGGGGGAACCCACATAGTAACAACTATGTACTGCATACTGAATAAATAGGTATGCAGAGGTACACCCGGGGAACTGAAACATCTAAGTACCCGGAGGAAGAGAAAGAAATATCGATTTCCTAAGTAGCGGCGAGCGAAAGGGAAAGAGCCCAAACCTAAGTCTTTGACTTAGGGGTTGAGGATAGATCATAAATACTGCAATTCTTTAATTGAAGATAGCTGGAAAGCTGCTCCGCAGAAGGTAATAGGCCTGTAAATGAAAAGGAAGAACAGTCAGATCTAATCCAGAGTACCACGAGACACGTGAAACCTTGTGGGAAGCTGGGAGGACCACCTCCCAAGGCTAAATACTACCTAGTGACCGATAGTGAAGAAGTACCGTGAGGGAAAGGTGAAAAGAACCCCGGAAGGGGAGTGAAATAGAACCTGAAACCGTGTGCCTACAACCGGTCGAAGCACTTTTTATGTGTGACGGCGTGCTTTTTGTAGAACGAGCCAACGAGTTACGATATGTAGCAAGGTTAAGTACTTAAGGTACGGAGCCGAAGGGAAACCGAGTCTGAATAGGGCGTTCTAGTTGCATGTCGTAGACCCGAAACCGGGTGACCTATCCATGGCCAGGATGAAGCGGAAGTAAAATTCCGTGGAGGTCCGAACCACGTTGGTGTTGAAAAACCATGGGATGAGCTGTGGATAGCGGAGAAATTCCAATCGAACTCGGAGATAGCTGGTTCTCCTCGAAATAGCTTTAGGGCTAGCGTCGATTAATTGAGTAATGGAGGTAGAGCACTGAATGGGCTAGGGGCTGACAACAGTTACTGAACCCTATCAAACTCCGAATGCCATATACTTTTATTTCGGCAGTCAGACTGCGAATGATAAGATCCGTAGTCAAAAGGGAAACAGCCCAGACCATCAGCTAAGGTCCCAAAGTGTAAGTTAAGTGGAAAAGGATGTGGGATTTCTAAGACAACTAGGATGTTGGCTCAGAAGCAGCCACTCATTCAAAGAGTGCGTAATAGCTCACTAGTCAAGAGATCCTGCGCCGAAGATGTCCGGGGCTAAAACTTACCACCGAAGCTATGGGTTTGCACAATTGTGTAAGCGGTAGAGGAGCTTTCTGTACTGGCTGAAGTCATACCGTAAGGAGTGGTGGACGGTACAGAAGTGAGAATGTTGGCATGAGTAGCGAGAGTTAAGTGAGAATCTTAACGGTCGAAAACCTAAGGTTTCCTGAGGAAGGCTCGTCCTCTCAGGGTTAGTCGGGACCTAAGCCGAGGCCGAAAGGCGTAGGTGATGGACAATCGGTTGATATTCCGATACCACCAATGGACGTTATTAGAAATGGGATGACGCAGGAGGATAAGATGTGCACACTATTGGATGTGTGTCTAAGCATTTAGGCGGAGCAAGCAGGCAAATCCGTTTGCTCTTAACGCTGAGATGTAATGGGGAAGGCAATTTATTGCTGAAGTATCTGATTCCACGCTGCCAAGAAAAGTCTCTATCGAGGATATTGGTGCCCGTACCGCACACCGACACAGGTAGGTGAGGAGAGAATCCTAAGACCATCGGAAGAATTACTGTTAAGGAACTCGGCAAATTGACCCCGTAACTTCGGGAGAAGGGGTGCCTACGTAAGTAGGTCGCAGAGAATAGGCCCAAGCAACTGTTTAGCAAAAACACAGGTCTCTGCTAAAGCGAAAGCTGATGTATAGGGGCTGACGCCTGCCCGGTGCTGGAAGGTTAAGGGGATTAGTTAGCTGAGAGCTTGCTCTTGGCGAGGCTATGAACTTAAGCCCCAGTAAACGGCGGCCGTAACTATAACGGTCCTAAGGTAGCGAAATTCCTTGTCGGGTAAGTTCCGACCCGCACGAATGGCGTAATGATTTGGGCACTGTCTCAACAGTACATCCGGCGAAATTGTAGTTCCAGTGAAGATGCTGGATACCCGCGATTGGACGGAAAGACCCCGTAGAGCTTTACTGTAGCTTAGCATTGAATTTCGGTATTGTCTGTACAGGATAGGTGGGAGACTACGATACATGGGCGTCAGCCTGTGTGGAGTCATCCTTGGGATACCACCCTGACAGTACTGAGGTTCTAACTGGAGGCCATGAATCTGGTCACAGGACATTGTTAGGTGGGCAGTTTGACTGGGGCGGTCGCCTCCGAAAGAGTAACGGAGGCGCCCAAAGGTTCCCTCAGCGCGGTTGGAAATCGCGCGAAGAGTGCAAAGGCAGAAGGGAGCCTGACTGCGACACTTACAAGTGGAGCAGGGACGAAAGTCGGGCTTAGTGATCCGGTGGTACCTCGTGGGAGGGCCATCGCTCAACGGATAAAAGCTACCTCGGGGATAACAGGCTGATCTCCCCCAAGAGTCCACATCGACGGGGAGGTTTGGCACCTCGATGTCGGCTCGTCGCATCCTGGGGCTGAAGTAGGTCCCAAGGGTTGGGCTGTTCGCCCATTAAAGCGGCACGCGAGCTGGGTTCAGAACGTCGTGAGACAGTTCGGTCCCTATCCGTCGCGGGCGTAGGAAATTTGAAGGGAGCTGTCCTTAGTACGAGAGGACCGGGATGGACAAACCTCTGGTGCACCAGTTGTCACGCCAGTGGCATCGCTGGGTAGCTATGTTTGGAAGGGATAAACGCTGAAAGCATCTAAGCGTGAAGCCCACCCTAAGATGAGATTTCCCATTGTCCACACGTAAGTGTGGTGCAAGTAAGACTCCTGGAAGACCACCAGGTTGATAGGTTAGAGGTGTAAGCATGGTAACATGTTCAGCTGACTAATACTAATAAGTCGAGGGCTTGACCAAGATAACATAAGTAACAATTAATATTAATAATGCGATAATACTGTGCAATTTTGAGAGAATATTTATATTCTCATCTGGTGATTATGGCCTGAAGGTAACACCCGTTCCCATACCGAACACGAAGGTTAAGCTTCAATGCGCCGATGGTACTGCAGGGGTGACCTTGTGGAAGAGTAGGTTGTCGCCAGGTTACATGGCTAAATAGCTCAGTCGGTAGAGCAGAGGACTGAAAATCCTCGTGTCCCTGGTTCGATTCCGGGTTTAGCCACCAAGTTATGGCGCTATAGCCAAGCGGTAAGGTCAAGGTCTGCAAAACCTTTATTCCCCGGTTCAAATCCGGGTGGCGCCTCCAAAACACTTTGTATATAATACAAGGTGTTTTATTTATTTGTAACAACAAATGAAAGAGAGTTGTTTATTTTTTTAAGTATAGGTCACGTAGCTTATTATACATAGACAATTAAAATATACATTTTAATTACTAAAAGCTAGTAATTAAGAGGAAAACTTAAAAATACCTATGTTGATGTGTATAAGTTGATATAAATTGTATAAATGCCTTTATATTGCGGTATATACAGTATAGAGAACTTAGTACAAGTAGATTATTATATGAAATGCTAGTATAATCACATATGTTGGGAAGGAAACTGTATATGCATGATTTTTTTAATAAATCTAGGGGGTCTGGGTTTGATGTATAAAGAAATGGTTCAGAGAAAGAAGTTGCCAGCGTTGGTATCGCTGTTTATTACATTAATTATATTTATATGCTTATCAGACTTATTACCTAAGGTGAGTATAGGAAGCATAAATATTAAAACATTGGTAACTTTGGTTTTTAATATAATAATGATCGCTCTTTGTTATATGGAGTTTTTAAAGTGTAAGGTTAGATATAAGTATTTAATTGTAGCAGATCAACTTATTATTCATAGAATAAGAGGTCAAGAGGTCATAATACGAGAAGATATTAAGTTGAAAAATATAGAGTACATTGGTAAGTGTAGTAACTATAGTTCAGATATCCATATAAGTAGTAGCAAAAGGTATATATGTTCTACATTTATTCGAAGTAAATTTTGTTGCGTATATAAAGCAGGAAACAAGTTCAAAAAGTTTTATTTTGAACCTAGTGATGGTCTTATGAACAAAATAAGATTACTAAAAGAAAAAGCAGTATTTTAATGAGAAATATAATATACATAAAAAAGAAGTATAATTTGAAATTAATTATACTTCTTTTTTTGTCGTGAGATATTTATAAAATGGTTTTATATTATTTCAACTCAATAGTAATTTCTCTTAATAAATCTTGTTTCTCAATGATATCAAGGCCTGTAATGGCAAGAGCGTTAGCTGCTTTTATGATATTATTTTTACAAAATTCGGTTTGTGTTTCTAAAGCAAAAGAAGGGGATGGGCAATTTATTAGTTTATTCTCCGTAATAGATATTGATGGGTATATACATGGTGTTATATGGCTTATAGCACCTATACCTAATCCATAAGAACTATTTTTGCAACAAGCAATATTAATAATGCCAGATTCTTTTAGGTTGTGGGCAAGTAATCTTGATAAAGACTTATTAGTTAAAAGTTCCTGCGAAGGCAATTCAAATAGACTTATATCTTCTGGTATACTCATTATTTGAGATAATGAATGAATAAGTTCTATAATTTTTTTCTTAAAAATTTCAGCTTCATTTATGGTAGTAGCTTTAATATAAAACTTGGCCTCAGATTGTAAAAAAGAATTATTACTAGGGGAGACGTTGTTTATAGATATATTGTCAATAAAACAGTTAGTAGTTAATCCTTTTAGCAAGTGGTTTAATGAATTAAATACAAATAAATAGGATTCTAAGGATGAATTATTATTATTATTATTACTATTGTATTTAAGCTTAATTGGAAGTATAGCCATAGATGTACCACTTTCTGCATTAGTTATATCACAATGAGGTGCAATTATAATATCTATATCTTCAAAACACTTTTCTTTCATTATAGTTAATTCTGCTCCATTATAATATTCACCAGGGCATCCTAGTACAATTACACTCCCACTACTTTTAGAAACCACTTTTGATAAACCTAATGCTGAGGCGACGGAGATACTAGCATTAACGTTATTACCAAAAACATGACCTGATTTCTCAGTGGCTGTGTATTTGCATATATAACATATTTTAGGATGACCAATGCCGAATTGCGCATAAAAAGCAGTAGGGATATTACAGTAGTTTTCTTTCACATTAAAACCATGAGTTTTTAACATGTTTATTATGTAAGCGGAACCTTTATATTCTTTATAATTTGTTTCTGGATTATTATAAAGGTAGTTTGACAAATTGTATATATCATCCTTTATACTATCTATATAACTTATAATTTCTTGTTTCATAGATTGTTCTCCTCCCAAAATATTATGATTATTAATATGATTAGTATAACCAAGTTACATAAATATATTGATAATAACAAATAAAATAATTAAGGTAAATAAAAATAAGTATTAAATTAATTATGTAGAACAGACGATTATACGGACTTATTATTCATTTTAAGAAACTTAAGGTCAAATAGTAAATTTAAATAGCTGGTTATGGCATAAAATGTAGATAAATATATTTTAAATAATTATGTGGACAAAATAAGAAACTGCACCTAGTTGAATAAAATATATTATAGAGGCCAAACTTTGGGTAGTTTTAACGTAATTTAATAATGGTTTATCTGATTTATAGAAAATGATTTGGGGTAGAGAGGTTAAGGAGGGAATTATGCAAAAAGAAAAGTGTATTATATGTAGAAAGCCTCTAAATGGTGGTATAATAATAAATGGAAGAGGAATTTGCAACAATTGCGAAGGAAGAATTATAAAAGCAAAGCCTAATACCGATTTCTATGAATATTACAAGAACTGTATAAGAAAGACTTTAGTACAGTTTATACCAAGAGGAGTGACTAAGGATTGTCAAGATTACCACTTGTAGATGGAGTGTTAACATATATAAAAGAAAAAAATGTTCCCTTTTGTATGCCAGGCCACAAAGGAGGTCTTGGTTTTTTAAAAACTGCGAAAGGTAGAGAACTTTATGAAAATTTTATTAAAGGAGATATTACTGAAGTTGATGGATTAGATAACCTTCATCATGCAGAAGGAATAATAAAAGAATCTCAACAATTATTGAGTAGCTATTATGGTAGTATAAAATCTTATTTTTTAGTTAATGGTAGTACTAGTGGAAATTTTACTATGGTTTTTTCCACATTCAATGAGGGTGATAAGATTATTGTAGAGAGAAATTGTCATAGATCAATTTTTAACGCAATAATTATGAGAAAGTTAAAACCAGTATATATTAAAAACAAAATTAATTCAAAATATGATGTTCCTTTTCCTTTTGATAAGGAATCTTTTCTTTATTTAATTCACGAAAACAAAGATGCCAAAGGAATCATTATCACATATCCAAATTATTACGGCATATGCCTTGATTTGCCATATATTATTGCTACAGCTAAAAAATACAATATTAAAGTATTGGTAGACGCTGCTCATGGTGCACATTTTGGTGCTAATAAGTTATTACCTGAAAATCCTTTGAAGATGGGAGCTAATATGGTAGTTATGAGTGCACATAAAACTCTACCTAGTTTAACGCAAACAGCCTTTTTACATGTAGGTGAGGATATAGATATAAGTAAGGTCGATTTTTATGTAAGTGCGTTTTTAAGTACAAGTCCATCTTACATGTTTTTATGCTCCATGGATTATGCAAGGTTTTATATTGAGGAGTATGGTGAAAATGATTATGAAGAGTTAATTAAAATATGCAAGTTTAATAGAGTTAAAATTAATAAATTGGATAAATTCCACATACTAGGCCAGGAAGATTTAGAGGATGTATCAGGAAATTCAATTAAATATATTAATAAGTATACACTGGATTTAACTAGATATATATTAAATGTGCCTAAAGGTTATAGTGGTCATAAATTGTTAGAATATTTAAGGATAAACAAAATACAAGCTGAAATGAGTGACAGCAGGAATGTAGTTTTAATATTTTCACCTTTTACTAAGCAGCAAGATTTTGAAAAACTTTACTTAGCTCTTAAAGATTGTGATATGGAATCTCTAAAGGAGCAATATGTGCAGATAATAGATTATGATATCCCATCACAAAGCATGTTTCCCTATGAAGTAATGTTTAGGGAGAAAACTATAGTAGAGTTAAAGAATTCGGAGGGCGAAATATGCGCAGAGGCAATAGTTCCATATCCACCAGGTATACCAATCGTAATGCCTGGGGAAAGACTAGATGAGTACAATATAGCGATGATAATATATTATTTGAAGTATAATGTAACGGTACTTGGAGTTAATGATGGTAAAGTTGCAATAGTAAAATAAACTTTAATGTTATATATACATATGATGGAGGAGATCGAATGGGAAGAGGGCGTATGATAGTACTAGAAGGCCCAGATGGTTCAGGAAAAACTACACAGATAGAATTATTAGAAAAACATTTACAAAAATCTGGATATGAAGTAGTAAGAGTCAGGGAACCTGGAGGCACGGGAATTAGTGAAAAAATAAGAGAAATAATATTAGATAACGATAATTGTAAAATGAGTTATATGTGTGAAGCATTACTTTATGCAGCATCTCGCGCACAATTAGTAAATGAGGTTATAAAGCCAGCACTAGAAAAGGGTAAAATAGTCATATGTGATCGTTTTGTTTATTCTTCAATGGTATATCAAGGCATTGGTCGAGGCCTTGGCATGGAGAGAATAAAGAGTATTAATGAGGTAGCGCTAGATGGTCTTAAGCCTGATTTAACGTTTATGATTGCAATTCCTTACGAGGAAGGGTTAAATAGGAAAAAAAAGCAAGGTAATTTAGATCGCTTAGAAAATAGTGGGAATGAATTTCATAAAAAAGTTTTTGAAGGTTACATGGATATTTGTATAAAATATGATAAAATAGAAGTACTAGATGGTAATAGAAGTGTAGAAGAAATACAAAAGGATATAATAAATACAATCAAAATAATAAAATTATAAAAGGGGTGGGATTATATGAAATTAGTTATTGCAATTGTACAAGACGATGATGCGAACGATTTAATTGAAGAAATAACAGATAAGGGTTTTAGAGTTACAAAACTCGCGACTACTGGAGGATTTCTAAAATCAGGAAATACAACATTACTAATAGGTGTTGAAAAAGAAAAAGTGGATGAAGTTTTAGCTATTATCGAGGAAGTATGTAAGGAAAGAAAGCAAATAATATCATCACCATCACCTGTAGCTGGATCAACAGGAGTCTATATGCCATTTCCTATTGAAGTAGACGTAGGTGGAGCAAATGTATTTGTAGTTGATGTAGATAAGTATATAAAGGTATAACTAATTGGAAGCAAGTATATATAAATTTATACTTGCTTCTATGCATGGAGGACTAAAATGAGTTTTATGGATATAATAGGACATAGTAATATAAAAAATCAAATAACTAAGGCGATACAATTGGATAAATTATCGCATGCTCATATTTTAGTTGGAGAAGATGGTATAGGCAAAAGCATACTGGCAAGAAATATAGGGCTTATGATTTTAGGTGAAAATGAAGATAGGCAGTATGTTGATTTGGTGGAATGGCAAATTGATAAAAACAAGAGCACAATAGGTGTTAGTTCCATAAGAACCTTAATTGAAGAGATTAATAAAAAACCTTTTGAAGGAGATAAGAAAGTTATAATTATTTATCACGCTCACAAAATGACAGTGCAGGCACAAAATGCTTTTTTAAAAACAATTGAAGAACCACCTAAAAATGTGACTATACTCTTATTGTGTGAAAATCTTGAAGTCATATTGGATACAATAAAATCAAGATGTCAGATACATAAGCTAAAGAATTTAAATATAGATGAGATGAAAGAGTTTTTAAGCAAAAATTATTCTGATTTATTAATGGATCAAATAAAAGTGATTTTAGCTTTTAGTGATGGAATACCAGGAAAGGCTGAAAAGTTTATTAAAGATAATAATTTCAAGGATATAAGAGATATTACCTTGGAAATATTACTTAAGTTAAATAGCGCTAAAACTGAGGAACTGATTAAATATGAAAAGAAATTATCCAATCAAAAAGACGATTTTTACGAAATATTAACTGCATTTCTTTCGTATATTAGGGATACTATAATATATAAGGAAGTTGAAGAAGAAAATTTAATTATTAATATAGATAAACTACTAGCTATAAAAGAGTTAGCTAATATATTTTCATTTAACAAGTTAAATGGTATTATAAATATAATCAATGATACTAGAGAGAACTTAGATAGAAACGTTAACCCAGCGTTAGCGTTTGAAGTAATGTTACTTAAAATGCAGGAGGGTTAACGACATTTCAGAAGGAAAGGTCTATCACTTATATAGGTGGGAGATACCTACCTTAGCAAAAATGAAACTTTAGTGGTAGTTAAATCTCCTTTCTGAAGTCGTTAATATGCAGCTGCGAAGGAGATGATTTAACATGGTTACAGTAATAGGAGTACGATTTAAAAAAGCTGGTAAAATATATTATTTTAGTCCAAATGATATAGAGATTAAAAAGGAAGATAGAGTTATTGTTGAAACTGTAAGAGGAATAGAATTTGGGGAATGTGTTATTGGCATAAAAGAGATTAAGGAAGATGATATAGTATCTCCTCTTAAATGTGTTATTAGAAAAGCCACAGATGCGGATGCAGAAAAGGATTTGGATAATAAAAGGAAAGAAAAGGAAGCATATGAAATATGCTTAGAGAAGATACATAAACATGAACTTGATATGAAACTTATAGATGTAGAGTATACTTTTGATAATAATAAAGTTATATTTTACTTTACGGCAGATGGACGTGTGGATTTTCGTGAACTCGTAAAGGATTTAGCTGCAGTGTTTAGAACAAGGATAGAACTTAGACAAATAGGAGTTAGGGATGAAGCGAAAATGGTTGGTGGTCTTGGACCATGTGGTAGACCTATGTGTTGTTCGACTTTTCTTGGTGAATTTGCACCAGTATCAATAAAAATGGCTAAAGAACAAAATTTATCATTAAATCCTACAAAAATTTCAGGTATTTGTGGCAGGCTTATGTGTTGTTTAAATTATGAGCAGGATACTTATGAAAAAATAAGAAAAACTTTACCTACAGTAGGGTCTGTAGTAGATACGCCTTTTGGGAGAGCGGATGTTATTGGCAATAGTGTTGTAAAAGAATCAGTCAAAATCAAGATAAAACTTAATGGTAGTGATGAAGAAATTGTCGAGGTTAAAATTGAAGATTTAACATTAGTTACTGGGAGATACGAAGATGCTGTAAATGATGAAGATATTAAATTAGAACTTGCTAAAAGTGGAGAAGATTTATATATTATAAAGGAATTAATAAAAGACAATTAGGAGGAGGGAAGATGAAGTCAGTTATAAAAGTTTGTAATATGAATACTTCAGAAGATATTAGTAATGTTAATTTAGCAATATCAAATAATCAAGGTGTAATTGCTTGTCAAATAAATATTCAAAGTAAGCAAGTAGAAATAATATATGATGATTATTTTATAACAGCGGATAATTTAATTGAATCTATCGAAGAGGCTGGCTATGCAGTTGTATAAAAAAGCAGAGAGAGAAATTTTCTCTGCTTTTTTATTGTTTTTTGATCGTTAAAATATAAGTAAGGACATTTGAATATGCTTTTCAAAATTGGAGATAATAATTTAAGTAAAGAATTTCAAAGGGAGGAGTAAAACATGAAGAAAATAGCAGTACAAGAGGGATTGAAACCAATTAAAGAGTATTTAAGTAATGAAGGTTATGTTGTCAAAGAATTTGATAATAGTAAAAAGAATGCAGGTCATTTCTTAGATAGATATGATGTTGTTATTGTAACAGGTGAGAATCAAGGGATAATGGGAGACCAGGAAACTATAACATCTACTCCAATTATTAATGCAAGTGGTATGACAGGGGAAGAAGTTAGGGAGCAAATAGATAAAAGTAGTAAAAAATAGAATTTAAAGTTGTAATATATAAAGGCTGTTAACTTAAAAAGTTAACAGCCTAAAGTTTTGTACTATATCGTATTTATAATATATGAGCAAATTTGAAAATAGTATAATTATCAACAATAATAAGAGTTATAACATGTATGAAACCTTTAAATTATGTCAATGATTATAAATATAGTTAATTAACAAATAAATAGTAAAGGGGTTTTAAATATGAGAATGAAAAAAGGAATAATTAGTATATCTACCGTTGCTGTATTGATTTTAGTAGTATTTCTTGCAGTAAGATATGTAGGAGGTCGAGAACACGTTGCCAAGGTAAATGCAGCGGATGCCACTACCACAGATGCTACCACAGTGCAAAATGATAACTCAACTTCTGTAGTCAATACCAATAAAACGACAAATGAAAATACCTTAGAAACAGATACTAATAAAATGGATGTTGCTTATATAAATGATAAAACTAATGTTGGAATTTATACTGTTAAAAAGAATGATACAGTGTTTAGTATTGCTAAAACCTATATGCCTAGTCAGGATAAAAGTAAAATAGTTGAATTTATTAGAAATAGAAATAACATGGGTGAATCTTATAAAATTTCAGAGGGTCAGAAGATAGTAATCCCATATGAAATAAAAGCAGATTCATCAAAATCGGATACATCAAAATCAGATACATCAAAATCTGTAGTTGCAGGAGGGAATACTACTGAATATGTTGTTAAAAAGCAGGATACATTAACTTCAATTGCCAAAAATAATATGCCTTCTTATAGTGTGAAAAAAGCGATTGGAATGCTAAAGGAAACAAATAAAATTGTAGATGAGAATTCAATAAAAGATGGTACACATATTTATATTCCTAAATAATAATCATAAGAAAGAAGTGTATTTTGAGATAATCAAATTTACACTTCTTTTTTTATAATAGTGTCAATTAATTAAAGCAGTTAATTAAAAAATTATTATTTATTAAATCTTAAGTATTTTCATTTCGCTACTTTCGGCAAAAATAAAATCACCATCTAAAGTAAGGAAGAAATCTATATTGTTGCGCTCCGCAGTGGCTATGTGAAAAGCATCATTTACTGATAATAAGCTATCACACATAAACTTTTTAACTAAGAAAATGCATTCTTCAGAAATATTTAGATACTTTATATTTATAATTTTTTCTAATTCTGAAATTATTTCTACAGATTTACTGTAATAGATATTAAGTAAATTTCTTTTCATAGAATTTTTAGAAATATTATCAAAATACCTTTTATATGGAATATGAATAAGTCTGTCTTTTTTCTTTTCTTTTAATATTTTTGTATCATGCCGGCTGAAGCTATTTGTAATAGATCTAATATTATCCATTGAGTTATACGGTCTAACATTATTTATTTTGCATTGAATGTCACTAATAAACAATTTATAAAGTATTTTATTCATGACCTCAGCTGTTATAATACTAGTAGTGTAAAAAACAGATCCCCCCTCTGAAAGTTGTTTTAAGCATGATAAACAATCGCTATGCTTAATATCGTCATCATAAATTAAGCTGATTAAGAAAGATGCATCTAATAACACAGAGTTTTTATTGAAAACTATATTTTTAAATGGATATAATATTAATTGCATTTTTAACCTCATTAAAATCAATTATTCTATACTAATATATATATTCAACAATGATTACTAATAGTAGTTTAATAATTAATTACATATTTATTAAATGAAAATATATATTTAATAATTAAAAAAAATAATAAAGTGTGTATTCTCTTGATTTAGCAATAAAAAGTGAGGTATACTTCTTTTGTTGTGATGTATAAAATAAACGCAAATTTTATAGAAAGGAGATACATAATGGAGTTTTTAAGAACGGATGAAACTTTAGATGATCTTCAACTAAAAGGCATTCACGTTATTCAAAAAAAACACGCTTTTCGATTTGGAGTGGATGCAGTACTGCTTGCTAATTTTGTGAAAGTAAGAAAAAATGCTAAAGTTGTTGATTTATGCACTGGTACGGGCATAATACCTTTTATATTAGCAGGTAAAACTACCGCAAGCAATATAATTGGGGTGGAAATTCAAGAAGAGTTTGTTGATATGGCAAATAGGTCCATAGAATATAACAATTTAGAAGATAAAATTAAATTTATAAATGGAGACTTAAAAGATATAGAACTTATTAAGGGCATTGATAAGGTAGACATTGTTACAGTTAATCCACCTTATAAACTTCAAAACTCGGGCTTAATAAGCTTAAATGATAAGGACGCTATAGCAAGACATGAAATTTGTTGTACATTAGAAGATGTAATTATTGCATGTAGAATTCTCCTAAAGGATAATGGAAGAATGTATATGGTGCATAGACCTGATAGATTAGCTGATATCTTGTGCACTATGAGGAAGCATAGAATTGAGCCTAAACGTATAAGAATGGTGCACCCAAGTGTAAATAAGGCACCTAATATTGTCCTTGTCGAGGGTCAGAGGGATGGTGGGGCATTTTTAAAGTGGGACCCTCCTCTTTATGTTCATGTAGAAGATGGTGGATATACCGAGGAAATTAAAAATATGTATAATTCAGATAGAAAATAATGTAAATACTACAGAGAAGGGTGATAAGTATGGCAGGGAAATTATATTTAGTTCCAACTCCAATAGGAAATTTAAAGGATATTACACTTAGAGCATTAGAAGTTCTTGAAAGTGTGGATATAATAGCAGCAGAAGACACGAGGCAAAGTTTAAAACTTTTAAATCATTTTAATATAAAAAAAATACTTATAAGTTATCATAAGTTTAATGAGTTAGGGAAAAGCGAGGATATAATTAGGCAAGTAAAAGAAGGTAAAAATATAGCTATTATTAGTGATGCAGGAACACCCGGAATATCAGATCCCGGAAGTGTTATAGTTTCAAAGTGTATAGAGCAAAACATAGAATTTGTGGTATTACCTGGAGCTACTGCAATTACTACTGCACTTGTATATTCTGGCCTTGACACTACAAAATTTATTTTTAGAGGATTCCTACCTAGGGAGAATAAAGAAAGAAAACCTATTATTGACGATTTAATAAATAGGAGTGAGACTTTAATTTTTTATGAGGCACCTCACAGACTTTTAAGTACTTTAGAATTTCTATATGAGAATATTGGAAATAGAAAGATATCAATGTGTAGGGAGCTCACAAAACTATATGAAGAGATAATAAGACTAACACTAGAACAAGCAATAGAATATTATAAACAGAATTCTCCAAGAGGAGAATATGTATTAGTAATTGAAGGTAAGAGTAAGGAAGCTATAGATAAAGATGAAAGGGCTAAATGGGATTCGCTAACTATAGAAGAGCATATACAAAAATATATGGATGACGGAATAAATAAAAAAGATGCAATGAAGTTAGTTGCAAAGGATAGAAACCTGCCTAAATCTGAAATATATAAACATTCTTTAAAATTATGAAAATGTGACATAACAATATGTAAATAAATGTATAATAATAGTCATATAATTGAAAAACAAATAAAATTTACAGTATAATCTATGTTTTCGCTGAAGATTATGATAAAATAATGGTACAATGTAACCGTTGATTAAAAAAAAATTTTAAAAAACCAATAAATTGTAAAAAAACATAATATTACATAGGGGGGATTAAGTTGCGTAAAAGAATAATATCATTGATAGTGACAATTGGCGTTGTAGCTACAATAAGCATGCAGGTAATGGCAAATCCATTATCAGATAAACTTAGTAATCAAAAAAGTCAGTTAGAAAGCCAAAAAAACGCATACAAGAAAGCTCAAAGTAACATTCAAAGTATAGAAGCATCAATTGAAAAACTAGATTCAAACATAGAAAAGATGTATACACAAGTTGATAAAACAAAGGTTAAAGTAGGGGAAACCCAGAAACAAATAGTGAAGACAACAAATGATATACAAGTTGCACAGTCTAATATTGAAAAAGAACAAGATTTATTTAATGAGAGAATGCGAAGCATGTATATGAATGGTGCGGGTAGCTATGTGGAAGTTTTATTAGACTCTGATGGAATTGGGGATTTTATTTCAAGAGCTGAAACTGTTAAAAAAATTGTTGAGTATGATAATAGTATTGTAACAGTGTTAACAGCTAAAAAGAGTAAGGTTGAAAACCAAAAGCGAGCACTTGAAACTCAGAAAACAAAGCTATTAGTGTTAAAAGCTGATAATGAAGCAAAACTCGCAAAACTTAAAGATACTAAAAAAGATCAAAGCGTATTAATCTTGGAAGCTACAAAACAAGAAAAATTGTATTCTGGCAAGGTTAATGATGGACAAGCTACAGTAGATGCTACTATGAAACAAATACAACAAATGAAAGATAACCTTCCTAATTACACTGTATCTAGAGGAGGATCATCATCCTTTAGTTCAAATGCTGTAGTTGCATATGCAAGTAATTTTTTAGGTACGCCTTATGTTTGGGGCGCTAGTGGTCCTAAGTTTTTTGATTGCTCTGGATTTATGCAATATGTATATGGTCATTTCGGTGTTTCACTTAGTAGAACTACTTATACACAAATAAATGAAGGTTCATATGTAGCTAGAGGAGATTTGCAACCGGGAGATTTAATTTTCTTTGGTACAGCATCAGATCCACACCATGTAGGAATGTATGTAGGTAATAACTCATATATTGAGGCACCACGTACTGGTGATGTAATCAAAATAACAGAATTGACAAGAGGAGATTATGTTACTGCCAGAAGAGTTAGGTAAAGCTTTATTTAGACAGGCTATTTAAATAGTCTGTTTTTTTTGTTAGTAATAAAATTTGATAAAGATTTAAAACAAGGAATCTTATCATGTTAAATTGAATTTGGTTAAAAATTCATTGAAATAATATAGAAAGCAAATAGCAGAAAAAGATAAATATTGAATGAAAAAAGAAGAAGTGACACTACTTACTACACACAAAAACTAACAGATTATGAACAGGCATTGGTAGACAATGTGGATAAAAATATGTCAGAATAACTTTTAATATGTATAAGCACTGAAATAAGGCTTTCGCATATAAATATAATTGTCCACAGCTTCTGTTGATTAAATGTTAAAAACTGTGGATAACTTATCCTAAATATTAAAAATATAGCTATTTGCAATATTATATTTAAAATAAATCATATTCTATAATGAGAATATTGTAATAAGATAGGGTATAATGTTTACAAAAGGAATAAATGATGCAGATGTTATATATACTGATCTTTGGGCTCAAAGAATTAATTTGTTAAAACCATTAGAAATGATGGATTTAAATTGAAGTTGATATTACATGAAAAATAAATAAAAAATTTAGCATAAACGTCTGTATATTATAATATTTATTTATAGTTGATAAATATTAAGGGGGTAGATATTTATGCTAAATAATATACCGAAATTTATTTATGACCTATGTGGAGAAAAAGTCGAGGTTATGGATTATTCAAAGGTTTTTTTTGAAAATAAGAACGAAGAGGGTTATGTACTACACGTAGAACAACATGATAGAGTTACATCTATAAGTGAATTTGAATTAGAAAGGAGAGAAGAGAAGTATTATTGCACGAGAAAATTGTTTAGTTAATTAAATTTTAATAACATAGATTAAATGGGATTAACACATATAGCTATGAAAGATAATCAAAATAAGGGCAATTCCCATAAGAATTGTCCTTATTTTGATTTAAAGATATTTTAGCGACTCAGGAGATGATTTAACACAAGATTATAAATAGCTATTTTAAAAGACATATAGCATTAGATGATATTCCTGCGCATTGACCAGTGAAACCGAGGCCTTCCTCCGTAGTAGCTTTAATATTAACCTTATCTATAGGCAAATTAAGGGCGGTCGCAATATTTTCTACCATATAGGGTATATGTGGTGCCATTTTAGGCTCTTGTGCTATTATTGTAGCATCAATATTTTCAATTATATAATTTTTATTTTTTATTAGGTTACAAACATTTGTAAGTAAAGAAATACTTGATATGCCTTTATATTTAGTGTCAGTGTCAGGAAAATGTTTTCCAATATCACCAAGTGCAGCAGCACCTAAGAGTGCATCCATAATTGCATGAACTAGAACATCTGCATCTGAATGACCAAGTAAACCAGTCTCGTGGGGTATAGTCACTCCACCGAGTATTAATTTTCTATCGTTAACCAATCTATGAACATCATATCCCATTCCTATTCTCAAGCGAATTACCTCTTTTCAATTTAATTTATAAAGATTTCAAATATATACTTATGTGCCTAATATACCATTTCACGAGATGGTAATCAAGAAATTTTATTAGGGAGATATATTGCAGCTCCACAGGAGAGGATTTAACCGTTTAGACATAGTAAATGCGAGTGATATTATAGATAATAAGTTATTAACATGTTATCAACAAAACTGTGGATAATGTGCATAACTTAATAATTAAATCTTGAATTATTTTATTAAATAAACAGATATTTACATATTATATTCCAATATATACATAATAACGACAAATAACGAATCATTAACATCAACTCCACAAGTTATACACAGAAATGCTGTGGATAATGTGTATAACTATTAAATAGTTCGTAATTTTTAACATATAATTACATATATTAAAAGAGATTGTGGATTAGTAAAACTTAATGTGTACAATCTGTGAGTCTAAATAAAAAAATAATAAATTTAAAATAATTAGTGAAATAAAAAGAAAATAATATAAATTAAATATAATATTATAACTATATGGGCTTATAATTAAATTGGTATAATATATAAGATATAAGATAAAATGTATTTATAAGTTTTACGGCAAAACGTGGCTATAACTAAAATACAATGTGTATAATATAAATTTAAAATGGAGTATAGCTGCGAAATAAGCACTACAGGCCTGAAACATGAAAATGATTACATAGTAGCCTATATTACGATTGAGATCATTAGAGCAGTAGGCAGTGAGTAGTAGCAATTTGAGATAAAGTTAAGGGATTTTACATGAATTTAAGGAGGATAAACAAGTAGTTATTTATAAGTTAAAAGCATAATTTTAAACAAATTTACAACTTAAATATAATAGTTATTATTAACTAAGAATAACAAGTTATCCACAAAATCTGTGTGCACAATGTTGATAACTTTAAAATAAAGCAAAAAACACACAAATTTGTGTGTTTTTCAAGTGTTTTTCAACATCAGAGGTGGTGATTTAATACAAAAACATATTGTGGTTTTTATTTAGAAGCATTTTCAGTTTTTATGGAGTCTGAAATTAGATTATTAATACCTATTAGTTCATTTTTAGATAGATATCTCCATCGCCCGGTAGGTAAATTATTTATAGAAACATTCATAATTCTAAGCCTCTCAAGTCTCATGACAGAGTAACCTAAATACTCACACATTCTTCGTATTTGACGGTTAAGTCCCTGCGTTAAAATTATTCTGAAAACATATTTGCTTTCTTTTTTTACTAAACATTTTTTAGTAGTAGTTTTGAGTATGGGGATACCATTTGCCATATTTTTTATGAAATCAGGAGATATTGGTTTATCTACAGTTACAATATACTCCTTTTCATGACTATTACCTGAACGTAAAATTTTATTTACAATGTCACCATCGTTAGTTAAAAATATAAGACCTTGAGAAGCCTTATCAAGTCGACCGATTGGAAAAATTCTTTTTGGATAATTTATGAAATCTATGATGTTTCCATTAATTTTATGCTCTGTAGTGCATGTTATTCCAACAGGTTTATTGAAAGCTAAATAAATGTGATCTTCTTTGTTTTTTAGTGGGCTACCATTTATTTTAATCTCATCAGTGTTACACACCTGGGTGCCCATTTCAGGTATTTCTCCATTTACTGTGACTTTACCTTTATCAATTAGCTTATCTGCTTCACGCCTAGAACAAAAACCTGTTTCACTTATGAATTTATTTAATCTAGTTTTTGAATCATTAGTTTCATAGTGATTAATAATATTTTTCTCTTTAACGCCTTGTATGATTTTCATTTCGCACCGCCCTTAGAAGTTATAATGTAAATATAAGATAAGTATCTTTAATGTTCATCTAATTAATTATAGGTTGTCCATTATCATTTATTAGAACTTTAAAATTATGCGTCTCTGCATATTTTTCAAACTCAGTTAAGTTTATTGGAGCTTTATTTGGATTGCCAGTAATAAATATAGTAATTTTAAAACCGTCATCTGCATGTGCCTTAGTTAAGTATTTTTGCTTAATAGATTCATCTAAAATTAAATGTAAGGACTGGTTAAGTGATGTATCTTTGAGATTTAGAAGTTGTTTTATTTTATAACCACCAGAGCTAATGCCCTCAACATTTGTAACATCATTTGAAGCATTTACATCCATTTTTAGAGAACAATTCATATTGACGATAACGGAGTAATTATATCTACTATTCATATATAATTGCCTTATTACAAATACTATTAATAAAGAACAAATAAGTGATAAGATGTATTTCCAAAGGGCAAAGGGTTTAACTATTTCACCTACATAAATTTCACCTAGTACAGGCTCAATTACATTTTTTTTGAGAGTTACAAATTCATTGTTTTTGGTAACGACATACACCTTATTTTTTTCAATATTAATTATTTTACCTGATTTTCGCATAGAGGCACCTCTTTCATAAGATAGTAAGCAGTTGTATTAAATGTTTAATAATGCTTGACATAAAGAGAGAAAGTTGTTACGTTCATTGTAGTTATGTATTAAATCAAGTCATAAATATTGTAACCCCATAGCTATAATAAATAATAAATAGAGGTATATTATGATGGAAATATTATCAAACAAATTTTACTTATATATAGGAGTCATAATAATAATAAATATTATAATTATGCATATAGTAATAAAAACAACAATGTTTAAAAAATCAAAGGAATTTGACAAGAAAATCATTTCAAATATTGATATATTTAAATCTACAACAAACATTAATGATATATTTAATAAATTATTAAATAATTTGTATGAAAGTTCAGCTTATGATGCTGCTATAAGTATATTAAAAAATGATACTGAATTTAAAATTATGGCTATTCATGGTAGTAGAGTTGAACTAAACACAAGTAGCTACATTCAGGATAAGAAATTTATTAATCTAATTAATAGAGTTACAGAGTCTGGCACAATGTATTATATTCAGGATTTAAATAAAGTAGATTATGCATTGTATAGTGCCAAATTACAATTATTATTATATCACATGAGAAGCCTATTAATGATTCCAATAATTTATAAAGATGAAATATATGGAGTTGTAATAATGGTTAATTATAAGAAGGCAGCATACAATGAAAGTTATAGGGGTAATGCTTATTCAATAGTTAGTCAAGTAGCTGTAGCAATAGAAAATGCTAAGCTTTTCAAAAAGCTAAAAGATATAGACAAGACGAAAACGGATTTCTTGTCCACAGTTTCTCATGAACTTCGAACTCCATTAACATCAATAATTGGTTTTACAGAAATGGTTAAGAGAAAATTTGAAGGGACTATAGTACCAGAATTAGATCTTTCAATTCAAAAAAATCAAAGCGCAGTAGTTAAAATAAAGAGAAATGTAAATATAATATTATCAGAAGGAGAGAGATTATCGAGTCTTATAAATGATTTGTTAGATATATCAAGGATGGAAGCAGGAAAAGTTGTATTAAATATGAGAAAAATTGATATAGAAGAAATTATAACACAAGTAATAACATTAATGAATCCAATTATTAGAGGTAAATCTCTTCAGGTTATTCAAAGCATAAGTGAAACACTTCCTGAAATTATGGCAGATAAAGACAAATTGATGCAAGTAATAATCAATCTTATTTCTAATGCTATAAAATTTACTCAAAAAGGATGCATAGTATGTAGCGCGAGAGTAGTTGCGCAGAATATAATAGTAAGTATTAGCGATACAGGGGTAGGTATTAGAGAGGAAGATAAAAAATATATATTTAAAAAATTCAGTCAAGTAGGTGATACGCTTACAGATAAACCTACAGGTACAGGACTTGGGTTATCTATATGTAAGTATATTATTGAAGAACATGGTGGAGAAATATGGGTCGAAAGTGAAATAGGAAAAGGAACTGATTTTTCTTTTAGTATACCTATAATAAAAACTAACTGATTAATTAATATATGTAAATAAATATATATAAATAAATATAAATATATATATATATAAATAACACTCCACAAACATTAAAAGGTTTGCGGAGTGTTATTTATTATAGTATTGGAGAAAGTAATCGAGAAATAGATTCCTTAAATTTAACAATAGAACTTCTGTTAGTATATTTTTTTAGAGTTAGTTCATCACAAGATTTTAAATCATCAATAAAAAAACGATCTAAGTTAGAAGTGATCTCTTTATCATAAATAAAAGCATTAATTTCGAAGTTTAAAGTGAAGCTACGAATATCTAGATTCGCTGTACCTACAGAACTTATAGATCCATCAATAGAGAGGAATTTACTATGGAGAAAGCCCTTGGTATAGGTATAACATTTGACACCGGAATCCAGGAGATCTCCCATATAAGATGTAGAAGCCCAATATACAAAGGGATGGTCTGGTTTACTCGGTATAATTATACGGACATCTACCCCAGACAAGGATGCTATCCTTAGAGCCTCAAGTATACTGTCATCAGGAATAAAGTAAGGCGTTTCTATATAAATATTTTTTTCAGCTTTACTTATCATTTTTAAATAGCCATTTTTAATAGAATTCCAAGTGGAATCAGGACCACTTGAAACTATCTGAAGACCTGTTTTACCAAGGTGAGGTCTATGGGGAAAATATTTGTCATCAAAAACAGAATTTTCTTTTGAAGCAAATCTCCAATCCATTAAAAAGTGCAATTGTAGTGCATCAAGTGCATCTCCTTGTATGAATAAATGTGTATCTCGCCAAAATCCGAATTTTTTAGAAAGTCCTAAATATTCGTCTCCAATATTAAAACCACCGATATAACCACACTTACCATCAATAGTACATATTTTACGATGGTTTCTAAAATTTACTCGAAGATTTATATACGGAAGAAAAGGTGGGAAAAAACATGAAACTTTTCCACCAGCTTCTATTAAAGGAGCAAAAAAGTTCTTATGTACCTTAAGGCACCCCATACCATCATAAAGTAATTTTACCTCTACTCCTTCTTTGGCTTTTCTACATAGAATTTCTAGAATAGCTCCTCCTAAATTATCATTTTGAAATATATAATACTCCATATGAATAAATATTTTTGCTTCTTCAAGATCTTTTTTAAGTTGATCAAATTTTGATTTACCATCAGTAAATATAGTTACATTATTATTATTAGTGTAGAAGGAATTATCACTACATAGATTGAGTTTCATTACATCAGAATATTTACTTAAAAAAGGATTAGTTTTAATTAGAGCATCATTACTCAAAAACTCCTTTTGTTTATCTATAATTGACGTGAGATTTTCCTTTTCTTCTTTCTTTAGTGAAAACAATTTCTTCTTTTTTAAATTTTGACCAAGAAATAAGTATAGAATAAACCCTATGCTAGGCAAAAACAATAATACCATAAGCCAGGTCCAAGTGCTTGCAGGATTTTTTCGCTCAAGAAATACAACTGCAAAAGCGAAAAGGATATTAATAATAAATAATAAATTTAAAAAATGCAATAATAGTTCACTTGTAAACATATGAGCCTCCAGAAATTCATTTTATCTTACAATTTGTCGTACAGTGATAGTATACATATAAATGAGTAAAAAGAAACATTGAAAATCCGAAAAAGGTAAAAAAAATAGAAATATTTCAATTATATAATTTATATATTAAAGGAATAGTGAGTTCTATGGTATAATAATATTTAATTGACAAATTCAATTTATGGGCGGTGTATGTACTTAATTGAAATTTAGCTATATTAATAATATATGTCATTTTTTTATTTGTGCATGGAGATTTAAATAAAATGCTGCTTTAAAATGAAAAAGGAATCGAGGATAATGATATGGGCTTAGTTCATAGAACGGTTGATGAGGAAATAAAAAAATCCTTAGAGCTTATAAAAGAATTAGAACATGTGATGAGTGAGATTCAAAGTAATGAAAGCCTATTTATTTCAAATATTCAAAATATGTCATTAGCAGATAAACAAAACATATTAGATAAATGGATTAGTTATGTAAGATGTTATAATGAATTAAATGATATTAGAGAAAAATATAAAAATAAGCTTTTATTTAGGAATACTTCAGATTCTTATAATAAGTATAAAAATATATTATTAATTTATGCATCAACCATAGCAATACGTAAAAACTCTGTTTTGCTTGTAGGTATCATAGAGAAAAACAAGTATTTGGAGTCAATGCTAAATGAACCTAGGGCTGAATACAACATCAATAAAAAACAATATTATTATATTACACAAGAAATTACAGAAATATCTTATATGATATCTTTGTATAGAAATAAGCACTATTTTGATTTTAAGGTTAATTACTATAAGGTTTATGAATTTGAAAGAGATGAGAGCGAAACACAATTATTAGATTACGCAAGTTATAATTATTTGAATGTTATTAAACTAGTTAGGAACCATAGAAGCATTGTTAAAAACAATATGATCGATTTCTTTGGAAAAAATGTTTTTGATTTTTGGTTTCCATTCCAGAAATGGGTTGCAATAAGTATCACTGGGATTGATTATTCTAGTAGAAAAGAAAAATATATTAGTAATGAAGATATCAATATTTTTAAAGAGGAATTGGTACCAGGAGATGTTCTTTTAAAAAGGAATAATTACCAGCTAACCAATATAGGACTTCCAGGATTTTGGACTCATACAGGTATTTATATAGGTTGTTTGGAAAAATTGGATGAGTATTTTGGCGATATGTTATTGGGAGATTGCTTGTGTGTATCAGAGTATGTAAAGGTAATATATCCTAAAGTATATGATAGTTTATGGAGTGAAGAGGTAAATAATAGAGAATATATTATCGAAGTTATTGCTCCAGGTGTTGTAATAAGTCCTTTAGATGCCATTGCAAAGGTAGATTACTTTTCTGCTCTGCGCCCTAGACTATCAAAAGAAGATAAACTAAAGGCGTTATTTACGGCTTTTGAATCTTTAGGAAAGGCATATGATTACAACTTTGACATTATGACAGATAATGCTTTGTTTTGTAGTGAACTAATTTATAAATCATATTTAAGTTCAAGTAATAAAAAAGGAATTACATTTGATCTTCAGCCTAAAGTTGGTAGATTATTACTTTCACCTAATAGTATTATAGAAAAGTTTGATTCAGAATTTAATACTGAAAATGCTGAATTCGATTTTGTAGTGTTTTATGATGGTAATTCAAGGGAAAGAAAGGCTATAAGGAGAAATGCGACTGATTTGAAAAAAACTTGGAAGCTATCTAGGTGGAAGAGGGTAAAGGGTAGAGTTGTTCTAGATGCAGAAACAAGTTATCCTATAGTGAAATTAAGTTCAGTATTGTCAAAACTTAAAATTAAATTGTATGGTATGTTTTATTAATAAAGACATATGTCTATAATATAAGAAGTGAATTAAAAGAGCATCAGAGATGTTGTAACATTAATGACTTAAGAAGGAAGTCTCCTTTTTAAATGTCATTAAATTCTAAAATAGAAGGTAGGATAAATAATAAATATGAGAAATATAAAAATTGTAATTGAATATGATGGTACTAGGTATAAAGGATGGCAGAGACTTGGAGACAGTGATAATACAATTCAGCACAAAATAGAAGCAGTTTTAAGTAAGATGGCAGAAGAAAACATTGAAATAACTGCTTCTGGAAGAACTGATGCAGGAGTACATGCATCAAACCAAGTTGCTAATTTTAGAACAGACTCTACAATGCCTACACATAAAATGCGAAGTTATTGTTACGAATTTTTACCAGAAGATATTGTAATAAAAAGCGTTGAGGAAGTAGATCTTAATTTTCATGCGAGATATAATGCTAAGGTTAAAAAGTATATATATAATATATGCAATAATAAAGTACATGACGTATTTACCAGAAAATATGATTACCATGTACCATTACCATTGAATATCGAAAAAATGAGAAAAGCAGCAGAAGTTTTAGTGGGAGAACATGATTTCCAAAGTTTTACTACACTTAAAACTAAGAAAAAATCTACTATAAGAACTATTTATACAATAAACATTATAAATGATGATGGGAATATAGAAATTAGTGTTCAAGGAAATGGATTTATGAAGAATATGGTAAGAATAATAGTTGGAACACTTGTCGAGGTAGGACTTGGTGAGCGAGATGCAAACGAGATTAGCGATATATTAGATAGAAAAGAAAGAAAATATGCAGGACATATTGCACCAGCTAAAGGATTGTTCTTAGAAGAAGTTAATTATTAAGGAATGATTTAGCTTAACAAATATATAAAGCAAAAAAGGCACATAAGTTAATACTTATGTGCCTTTTTGTTTTATATTATAAAGGCAAAATTAACTACAGGATACCTTCATTTTTTAAGATGTTTTCAATTTCATCAACTTTTTTAGAAAGTGTATAAAAACTTTCTTTTAATATATTTTTTGAAATAGGAGTTTCTTTTATGCTTTTTTCTAGCGACTCAATAGTGTCCAGTGCATCATCAATGCCCTTTTGCGCAAGTTCAAGATTGTTTTCTTTCATTTTTAGGTCTCCTTAACTTATCTTATTTTAATATATACTATTGAATCCTAACATTAGTAATTGTTAATTTCAAGCTGAAAATGATTTTTGACTTTTGTAATTTAGTGAAATCAACCTTTTTTATCCTTATGAATTATCTGTTTAACATCTTTAAAAATAGCATCTAAAGCTTTGAATTTAAGGTCAGGGAATGCTTTTATAATTCGTGAATAATTTGGATATTTTTTTATAAACAAAGAATCATATTTTATTTTAACTTCTTTTATAATATTCTCAATGTTGAATTTCTTCCTACTCATTTTAGTTTCAGCAAGATCTATCAACTGATCCAATTTAATTCTTAACTCAGGTATACTTTTAGTATTACCTAAATTTAATTTGAAATCTAAAAACTTATCAGTTAATTCCGAATATGCAGTAATTAATTGGGTTAAAAGAGACTTTAGTTTGAGTATAGTAATTATAGTAATTATAAAATCTAAAATGAAATATACTAAAGTAATATAAAAAAGGAATACACCAGGATTTGGTGGTATTAAATTCACTATGTATTTAATATAGGGGTGGATTACTTTAAGTATTAAAATTGAAATGAACCCCCATATTATAGAGAATTTTAAGCATATTCTTCCATGAAGATTGTATGGCTCATCGCTATAATCCCACCAAGTACTATCGAATGTAGTTTCTAAAATATAACCCGTTATATATTCAATGAGGGAAGTCAAAAATATTGAACCTAGAAGGAGAAAAATGTAATTATTTTCAATAGGTTTTAGCAAAACAATTATAGATAAGATGGCAAAACCATAAATAGGACAAAATGGTCCATGTAGGAAGCCCCTATTAACAAATTCTTTTTTGCGAATTGTAGTATATACTGTTTCAAGGCACCAGCCCATGAAGGAATAAACAATAAAATAACAAAATAGTGCAAAGACATTAAAATTTAGTAAAGTTATATCAATCATAAATTAACTCCTTCTGTAATGTCGTTAAACAAGAAAATGATAACATAAAATATGCTTTTTTTATAGTGTATTAAATGAACAAAATATTAATATATGCAATTTTATAGAATTAGCTACATATATATTAATAAAACAATGATAAATCAATTTAATATCTAGGAGGAAAATACATGATAAATATCATATGGTTTTTAATTTTATCACTCGGAATAGTTATTGGAATGCTTACTGGAAAAGGAGAAATTGTGTCAAAGTCCCTTGTTTCATCTACAACTAGTTCTGTGGAACTAGTTATGGGTCTTGTTGGAATGATGTGCCTTTGGTGTGGGATAATGAAAATTGCGCAAAAAAGTGGACTAACTGATAAATTAGCAAAGGTACTTAGGCCAATTTTAAAAATGATTTTTAAGGAAACCTCCAAAAGTAATAAAGTTATGTCTAGTATTACTATGAATTTAACCGCAAATATGATGGGTCTTTCTAATGCAGCTACGCCATTTGGTATAAAAGCTATGGAAGAGATGCAGAAAATGAATATAGAAAAAGACACAGTTAGTAATGACATGGCTTTATTCTTAGTTTTAAATGCAACATGCATTCAGTTTTTACCTACTACAGTAATATCTATAAGAGCAGCATATAATTCACAAAATCCAGCGATTATTATAATACCAGCAATTATTACAACGGGTGTTGCTTCAGTCTTAGGTGTAGTTTATTGCAGAATATTACAAAAGTATTTTTAGAAAGATAACCTTTTTACAGGTATATGAATCTAAATGGAGAGTGAATAAATATGGTAATTATAGGTGATTTAATGTCATATATGTTGAAAGGAATAATTCCAATTATTATTATTTTGGTGGTAACTTATGGAGTTATTAAAGGAGTGAAGGTTTATGAGTGTTTTGTAGAAGGGGCAAAGGATGGAATAACAATCTGCCTGAAAATTTTTCCTTATCTTTTGGCTATGATTATAGCTGTTAATGTTTTTAGAGCCTCAGGGGCTTTAGATTTTTTTATTTCTTTAGTAACACCGGTTGTTAAGTTCATTGGGTTACCGCCGGAGGTTGTTCCTTTAGTTTTAATAAAACCTCTCTCAGGTAGTGGAGCTCTGGGAGTATTTACTGACATTATAAGGCAATATGGAGCGGATAGTTACATAGGACGTGTGTCATCTATAATAATGGGGTCAACGGAAACTATTTTTTATACACTGACAGTGTATTTTGGAGCTGTAAATATAAAAAAAATTAGGCATACATTACTAGCCGCAATACTCGCAGATATAACAGCAGTTATAATGGCTGTTAACATAGCTAAGTTTTTCTTCTAAAGATATTTCCGGAGTGATTTGCTTATTATAGTATAATTTTATATTTTTAGGATAAAATTATTGACATAGTGAATTATTTGCAATACAATTATTATTGAATAAATGCAATGATGAGAAGAGTAATAAGCTGAAATGTTAAAAGAGAACTGCAGCTGGTGAAAAGCAGTAGCAAGGTAGTTTATGAACATGGACTCTAAGCAGATTATCCAAATAAAAAGTATAAAAGATTATTGTGATGATAGGCTTTTTTATTTATTTATTAAGGTAATACGGTAGCAACCGTTATATTGACAGGTGATGATAGTCACCCATTGAGATCTTTATAGTGATGTAGGGATGAATTAGAGTGGTAAAACGTTAAATACGTCTCTAAACAGAAGGCTTTTTCTGTTTAGAGATTTTTTTTATTTACCGGGAAATTAATAGTTTAGCTTCAAAGAGATGAATAGTTTAAAAGATAATTATAACTAATTTAAATATGAGAGGTAGGAGAAATTTATGAATAAAAAAACTTTTTACATTACTACACCAATTTATTATCCATCAGCAAAGTTACATATCGGTAATACATATACAACTGTAGCTGCAGATGCAATTGCTAGATTTAAAAGGCTTACAGGTTATGATGTAATGTTTTTAACAGGAACAGATGAGCATGGTCAAAAGATCCAAAGGATAGCTGAAGAAAAAGGAGTTACGCCAAAACAGTATGTAGATAAAGTAGTAGCCGGAATACAAGAACTATGGAAAATGATGGATATAAAATACGATAAATTTATAAGAACTACTGACGAATATCATAAAAAGGCCGTTCAAAAATTATTTAAGCAGTTATATGATAAAGGAGATATATATAAGGGTGCATATGAAGGTTGGTACTGTACTCCTTGTGAATCTTTTTGGACAGAAACTCAAGCCGTAGATGGAAAATGTCCTGATTGCGGAAGACCTGTCGAGAAGGCTAAGGAAGAGGCGTATTTCTTTAAAATGTCTAAATATGCAGATAAACTTATAGAATACATTGAAACTCATCCAGATTTTATACAACCAGAATCAAGAAAAAATGAAATGATAAATAACTTTTTAAAACCTGGTCTTCAAGATTTATGTGTTTCAAGAACAACATTTAATTGGGGCATACCTGTAGAATTTGATCCAGGTCATGTTATATATGTATGGGTAGATGCTTTATCTAACTATATAACTGCGCTTGGCTATAATGGTGAGGATACAACTCTATATGATAAATACTGGCCTTGCGATATACATTTAATAGGTAAAGATATATTAAGATTTCATACAATTTATTGGCCAATAATGCTTATGGCACTAGGGCTACCTCTTCCGAAACAAGTATTTGGTCATGGATGGCTTCTTTTTGATGGTGGAGTAAAAATGTCAAAATCTAAAGGAAACGTAGTAGATCCTGTAATACTAGTTGATCATTTTGGAGTGGATGCTGTAAGATATTATTTGCTTCATGAAATACCATTTGGTTCTGATGGAATATTTACTAATGAAATATTTATAAAGAAAACAAATTCAGATCTAGCTAATGATTTAGGTAATTTATTATCTAGAACAGTAACAATGATAGAGAAATATTTTGATGGAGTTATACCAAAACCAGATGAAACGGCTGATGTGGATAATGAACTTATAGAACTTGCTCTCTCAATTCCAAGTAAGGTAGAAAGTGCTATAGATGACCTTAAAATTCCTGAAGCACTGGATCATGTTTGGACACTCATTAGGAGAACTAATAAATATATAGATGAAACAACACCTTGGATCCTTGGGAAAGACGAAGCTCAAAAGGGAAGACTAGGTACAGTACTTTACAATTTAGTAGAATCTTTAAGAATGACATCAGTATTGATATCAGCATTTTTACCTACTACAAGTAAGAAGATAAATGCTCAAATAAATACCGATGTGGTTACATGGGATAGTTTATCATCATTTGATGGAACTATAGCTGGAACAAAAGTTAATAAAGGTGACGTAATGTTTCCAAGAATAGATGTAGAGGCTAAAATAGAAGAGCTTAATCTACTTGTAGAAGAAGAAAGAAAACTAGCGAGGAAACCTACAATGTTGCCAATAAAAGAAGAAATTACTATAGAAGATTTTGATAAAATAGATATGAGAGTTGTTAAAGTATTGGAATGCGTGCAAATGAAAAAAACAAAAAAACTCCTAAAGTTAAAAGTAGATTTAGGTGGGGAAGTAAGGCAAGTAATTTCGGGAATAGCTATGAATTATAAGCCAGAAGACCTTATCGGAAAGTATGTAGTATTAGTGGCTAATTTAAAACCCGTTAATTTAAGAGGCGAGTTATCACAGGGAATGATAATTGCAGCCTCGACAGATGACGATAGTAAACTATTTACAATATCTATACCTGGTGAGTTACCAACTGGAAGCACAGTGAGGTAGATTTGTAATTGCTTATTTATACTTGAAATTATGAGGAGGAAATAACATGAAGTTTATTATGGGTTCCTTAGTCGGAGCCATTATCGGGTATATAACTAATTGGTTAGCTATAAAGATGCTGTTTAGACCACATAAAGAAATTAGAATATTTAATATTAAAGTACCGTTTACGCCAGGACTTATTCCAAAGGAAAAGTCTAGAATTGCAAGGAGCGTAGGTGAATCTATAGGTCAGCATCTTTTAACAAAGGAAACAATTTTGAAATCCTTATGTAGCGAAGAGATGGATCATCAATTGGATAATTGGGTGCAAGGTAAGGTTAGCACTATGAAAAATAGCAATGCTACAGTAGAAAGTGAGCTAAAGGACATATTAGGCGATGAGTATTGTAATATTAGCCAAAGTACTATAAGTAATGTCTCAAAATCACTTATAAACTATATAAACGACGTGCAAGTTAGAGATGGCATAGCTAAGTATGTATATGCACAGATAATGTCAGAAATAAAGGCAAAACCACAAGCTATTTGTGAGAGTGAATTATATAATTCAATAAAAAACAAAGTATTAAATTTAGTTATAGAGTATAAGGATTCACAAGATTTCTACAAAGGTATTCAAAATATGTTAAAAGCTAAGGTAGCTGAACTAGTGCTTTTAGACAAAAAAATTGAAGATGTTATACCTGGTGAGATAACAAATAGCTTAAAAGTATATGTTTATGGTAAAAGATATAATATTGCTATGGAAATAAAAAAAATGATTAAAGAAGAAAAAAATAGTGAAAAATTAAGAAAAATTGTTGATGAAACAATATCGACTAAACTAAGCCCAATGATAGCCATGTTTATCAGTAAGGATAGCGTTTTTGAAAAAGTTGTAATTGGTATAGATGAATACTTAGATAATGTTGAAAATCATAATGACATTGCTCTAATTATTAATGATATAATAGACAAATTGCTTGAAAATTCAATATCTAGTGTTGTTTTTGATTTGCCAAAAGAGGGAATTGATAATGTTATTGAACCATTAATAAATTTGTTTACAACTAGAATTGTAGATAAAGAACTTATCTTAAGCACCTTTGAAAAACTTGAGAGTAAGTTCAATAGCTACATATCTGTAGCAGAATTGCTCGAAAAGACAGGGATAGAATACAAAAGTGTAATAGAGGGATTTATAAAGAGTCGAATAAATAGTATTATTGAAAATGAGTCTACTAAATCAAAGATTAATGAAATAGTAGGCGTAATGATTAATAGATTGTTACATACAGAGATGAAATCAATATTTAAAGGAGAGGGAGATAAGGTTACCAAATCTGTTTCTAAAGTAGTTAAAACAGTATATAATAAATTCATAGAGAATAAGGCACCAGAAGTAATTGAAGTGTTAGATATAGCCAAAATAGTCGAAGAAAAAATCAATGAATTCGATGTAGCTTTTTCAGAGAGAATTATACTCGAAATAGCGAGTAAAGAGCTTAATGCTATAACTTGGCTTGGAGCATTACTTGGTGCAATTATGGGATTATTATCACCTATACTAGGTTCAATGTAGTATATTATTTGTTATTAAGCAAAAGCCACTTCCGCTAGGAAGTGGCTTTTACTTATTTCAATGTTAGTGATATAATATCTAACATATATTTCGAGTATATTTTAAATCTATAAGTAAATAGAAGGGATGGTGAAAACTGTTATTAGATTACACTCTAAAGTAGCTTATATTAAAGAGTTGAATTAGTGATTTAATGCAGTAGATATTATGATATTTGATTCACATGCACATTATGATGATGAAGCTTTTAATGAAGATAGAGAAAAGGTAATAATGGGGTTAAATGATAAAGGGGTAATAGGAGTATTAAACTGCGGTGCATCACTTGAGGGAGCAAGAATGTCAGTACAATTATCTAATAAATATGATTTTATATATTCAGCCGTTGGAATACATCCTGAATATGCAAATATTGTTAATGATGAAGTTATCAATGAATTAAGAGATTTAACACATCAGCCAAAAGTTAGAGCTATTGGGGAAATAGGACTCGATTACCATACTGAAGAAAACCCAGATAGAGAAATACAAAAGGCAGCATTTAAACTTCAAATGGAACTTGCAAAAGAACTTAAATTACCGGTGGTTATACATGATAGGGATGCTCATAAAGATACTTTAGATATACTAAAAGAATTTCCGCAGGTGACAGGTGTAATTCATTGTTTCTCTGGAAGTGTTGAATTCGCGAGGGAGTGTTTGAAGCTCGGTTATTATATAGGATTTACTGGAGTTATAACCTTTAAAAATGCAAAGAAAACAGCAGAGGTTGCAAGAGAGGTACCAATGAATAGAATACTTGTAGAAACAGATTGTCCATACATGGCACCGGTTCCTCTTAGAGGGAAAAGGAATGAATCTGATTATATTAAATATATAATAGAAAAAATAGCGGAAGTTAAGGAGAAAACTATCAAAGAAATCGAAGATGCAACAATTTACAATATAAAACATTTGCTAAAAATATTAAAATAGAGTAAAATAAGTTATACTTAATTAATGGAATATTTTTACACTTAAATATTTGTAATTAAAATTAAATTTAAACATATAATTTTAATGGCAAATATTGTTTTGCCGGTTTACCCTCAGGACTGGGTTAATTAATTTATTCTGTAATTATAATTAAATATTATAATTGTATGCATAATAATGCATTATCAGTCAAAACTTAGAACAATGGGTCGGAAATTTGACATAATTGTTGCTTCAAGGTATAATACCCAAGTGCTCTTGACTAAGGGAGGGAATTTTTATGATGAGAAACGTGAAGAATAACATTAAGAACTATTTTTCGAACGGACCCAAGACAGTTTTTGTAGTAATGCTATTAGTAATGTGCGTTACGGTGACTATATTTAACATGAAAAAAGCTATATCTGTTATTGTTGATGGTAAGGCTATACAAGTTATTACTCTAAAAAGTAATGTTACACAAATACTAAAAAGTAATAATATAGCATTAGGGGCAAAGGATCAAATAACAGTTAGTTTAGACAGTAAAGTAAAAGACGGAGATAAAATATATATAAAAAAGGCTGTAAATGTTAAAGTAGAAGTCGATGGGAAAAAATACAATATTCTAACTGCTGAAAATACAGTAGAAGATATGCTTAAAGCAGAAAAAATTGTATTGAGCGGAGCAGACAAAATTACTCCATCAAAAAGCAAGGATTTAACATCTGGGTTACAAGTAGTAATAACAAGAGTAAACACCAAGACACTTGAAGAGACAAAAGCAGTAAATTTTGCAACCGAAACCAAAAATAGTGATGAGCTAGATAAGGGTGTAAAGAAAGTTATTCAAAAGGGTAAAGCGGGTCAGAAGGTTATAACTTCATCTGTTGTCTATGAAAATGGAAAAGAGATATCAAGAAAATTAATTAGTGAAAAACTTAAATCAGAGCCTGTTAAACAAATAGTTGCATTAGGAACTACTAACGTTTATACCGCATCTCGTGGAGGAAACGTTCGTTACTCTAGGAAACTGAGTGTAAGGGCAACAGCATATACTGCTGATTATAGTTGTACGGGCAAAGGTCCGGATGACCCTGCATTAGGTATAACATCCACTGGGGTACGAGCAAAAAGAAACGCTGATGGATACAGTACTATAGCTGTTGATCCTAGGGTTATACCTCTAGGTTCTAAAGTTTATGTAGATGGATATGGATATGCCATTGCAGAAGACATAGGCGGGGCTATAAAGGGTAATCACATAGATTTGTATTTCGATTCCAGTGATGAAATG
Organism: Clostridium estertheticum subsp. estertheticum; assembly: GCF_001877035.1. NCBI lineage: Bacteria > Bacillati > Bacillota > Clostridia > Eubacteriales > Clostridiaceae > Clostridium > Clostridium estertheticum. The sequence goes on from NZ_CP015756.1 coordinate 156,262, forward strand.
TGGGGTTGGGGAGCACGAAATGTTAGTATCTATATTATGGAATAGGAGCATAAGCTCCTTTTTTTTTGTCTTATAGTTTATTATTAATAATTAAAATGGTATTATATATACAGTAATAGAAGGAAACACTAAGAGAGTTCTTTATTATAATTATATAATAGTGGATATGGTCTTAGTTTAGAATAGCACTTGAGATGACAGTTATTATTTGGAATCTCTCGCGATAAATAGCAAGGGGGATAATATGATTAAAGAAGTGATAGTAGTTGAAGGACGCGATGATGTTACAGCGGTTAAAAGAGCAGTAGAGGCTGAACTCATTTCCGTAGGCGGATTTGGAATTAACGAAAAGGTAATTAACAAAATAAGAGAAGCTCAAAAGAGAAAAGGTGTAATAATTTTTACTGATCCAGACTTTGCTGGAGAAAAAATAAGAAGAATTATTACTAAAAGGGTAGCGAATGTAAAGCATGCATACATATCTCAAAAAGAAGGAACTAAGGATGGAGATATAGGCGTTGAAAATGCATCACCTGAAACAATATTAAGAGCACTTGAAGCTGCAAAATTTGAAGTGCAAGAGAAAAGAAAAGAATTTGATGTGCATGATATGATATTTTTCAAGTTAACAGCGGATATCAAGGCAAGGGAAAGACGAGATGCTCTGGGAAATGAATTAGGTATAGGGTATGGAAATGCGTCACAATTTTTGACTAGGTTAAATAACTATGGAATTATAAAAGAAGAATTTATAGAGGCTTTAGAAAAAATAAACAAGGAGATGAATTATGGCGGATTTGACGATTAGTGAAGTTAGTAAAAAATATGAATTTAGGTTTAAAAAAGGATTAGGCCAGAATTTCTTAATAGATGACTCTGTGCTTGATGATGTTGTAGATGGTGCAGAAGTTAATGAAGATGATTTTGTTATAGAAATAGGACCAGGATTTGGTACATTAACTAGAGCTCTTTTAAGGAGAGCGAAAAGAGTTTGTGCTATAGAACTAGATGATAAACTTTTGCCGATACTAGAAGATGAGCTTAAAGAGTTCGATAATTTTGAACTTATACATAATGATGCTTTAAAAATAGATTTCGATGAATTAATTGGGGATGAAAAATCCGTGAAATTAGTTGCTAATTTACCATATTATTTAACTACTCCAATAATTGTTAAATTACTTACTGGAGGTTATAATTTTAAATCTTTAACTATAATGATACAAAAGGAAGTTGCGCAGAGGATAGATTCAGAGCCTAACTGTAAAGCTTACGGAGCCTTTTCAATATTAGTTCAGTACTATTGTGATACGAAAATACTTCGGCTTGTGCCACCCACAGCATTTTTGCCTGAACCTAAGGTAGAATCTATGGTTATAAGATTAGATAGATTAAAGGAGCCTAAAGTTAAGGTTAATGATGAAGCTTTATTTTTTTCTATAGTAAGAAAATCTTTTAACATGAGAAGAAAAATTTTATGGAATTCTGTTAAGGATATAGGGATTCCTAAAGAAGAGTTACTAAAATGTTTTGAAAAAGCAAATATTGATCCTAAAAGAAGAGGAGAGACTTTATCTCTTGCGGAATTCGCATTGCTTTCTGATGAAATAGGATTTATAAAATAAATTTCAATATGTTGTTCATTTTTTATTATATACTTCATATATTATAATGAATAAGTTTTATATGGAGGTAAAAGAAGGTGACACCTAAAAAAAATTATAGTAGGTATTTCATTATATTACAAGAAGATGAAAAAGGCTATTCATTAGAGTCTGATAAAATTCCTTCTGGTTATGCAAAGCTTGAAATGAAAAACAATAAATGCAAGATTTCATACTATGTACAAAACCTAAAGAAAGAAAAACAACCTTACTACATGATTTTAATATGTGGTAAAAAAGATGTAAACAAGATTATAAAAGTTGGTAAATTGAACATAGACGATCATGGTAGGGTAGACATTTTTCATGAATATGATATGGATAATATAGCGGACACAGGTATTAACGCTGAAAAAATTATTGGAGCAGCAATTGTAAAATTTCTTGATAACAATGTTATTTCAATAATGAGTGGTTTTTCAACAACTGAAAAACCAAATGAATGGAAAAGTTATAAACTAGCGGATTCTAATAAGGAAACTAAAGAAACTAGAACAGATGAAGTGAAAAATGAATTTGATGAATATGAAGAAAGCATCGAAAAAATTAAGGTTAAGAGCGACGAAGCACTCAAACATTTAGAGGTTAAAGAGAATGTAGGTAAGAAAGTAGAAGAAAAGAAAGTAAATATTGTGGAAGAACCAAAAATGGATACTGAGCAAAGGATTAAAGGTAGTGATATTTTACCTTTAGAAAAGCAGAATAATGTAGATGAAGAAGTAAAAGTAGAAGAGAAAGTAGAAGAGAAAGTAGAAGAAATAGAAGTAGAAGAGAAAGTAGAGATTAATCGAATAGATAATATTTGTGACAGTGAAATTCCAGAAAAACTAGAAGAAAAGCCAGAAGAAAAACTAGAAGAAAAAGATGAAATTGATAACTCAGAAGATATTGTTGATTTAAACAGAGATAAATATAAAAAGCAATGTAAAGAAGATAAAAAACAAAAGGACTGTAAGTGTAATAATAAGGAGAATAATGCTTATAAAGGTGAATACCCTAAAGGTGCCATGGGCGATTTCTTCAAGTCAGTGGTTCAAGATTTCACCCAAGTACCTGATTTTACTAAGGAAATAAAGTGGTGTAAATGGTATAAGGTACCGGTTCATAACTTGGAGAATATGTATGATTTGAGTGACTATAATAAATATACCATAGCATATTACCCTATGATTTGTTATTATCCATATATTAGAAATTACAAATCGTTTATGCTAGGATACAAATGTGATTCAAGTGGAAAAATGAAATATATAGTTTATGGTATCCCTGGAAGTAAAAATAAAGCCCATCAGCCCTATGGAGGCAAAACTGGTTTTGTGACTTGGATTGCAGATAAGGGAAATGATGAAATGGGACATTGGTTAATGTTTTATGATTTTAAAAATTCTACAGTTGTTGTCCCTATAAAAAAGTAATATAGAAAGAATAAAATGTGTGACTATAATTTAGTTACACATTTTATTTTTTAATATTCTTATACTATTTATCATATAGTATATTAATATTAATATTTGGGGGGGAACCATTGAAGATTATATTTATAAACAGAAAAAAAGTTGGCATTATAGTAATAGTTTTTGGGCTCATGATTACACTACTTGGGATATCAAAACAATTTGATCAAAAGCTAAAAGTGACTATTCTTGTAGAAAACAATATTAAGTTATCGGATCATTATGTGGTTATAAATGGGAAAGCAAGTTATAAATTGCCTAAGGGATGGACAACAAACGAAAAGAAATTTTCAGGGGATGAGATTCTATACCACAACGATTTTCAATCATCCGATGCAGTAATTCATGGATTCGCAGAAGTATGGAAAGGGAGAAAGGACTTAAAAGCATTTTTGGATAATAGTAAAAACATATCAGAGGTACAAAATAAAATTAAAAGTTATAAAATAGATGACACTACTATTAATGGCAAAAAAACATATGTAGTACAATACTTAATTAATGTATCGGACAATAATTGGTATAAGTCCTATGAATATTTTATTGATGATGGTGAAGAGTTTTATAGATTTTCATTTTTTATAAAAAATGTTAATTTTAAAGAAACCTACGGAGCTATTTTTGAAAGTATAGTTGAAACATTAAAGATACGATAAGATTAATTATATTTGCTTTAAATTTTTTAGTGTATTATAATTTATCTAATAAGAATTAAGTAAATAAAATTATAAGAGAAGCATATGCTTCTCTTAGTGTTTTATTGCGATAAGTATATGGGGTGGATCAAATAAAAGCATAAGTTTAATTAGTAGGGGGGTACAAATGAAACCGATATTATTTGAGTTTTCTTTTGTGAAAATTTATGGATATGGATTAATGATAATGATAGGAATACTTTCAGCACTTTGCTTATTATCTTGCAGAAGTAAGAAAGAACAATATAATGAGGACAATATTTGGGATATGGCTATACTCACAATAATTTGTGGAGTAATAGGCGGAAAGGTAATGTACATAATTACAGATATTAAAGAAGTATTACAAAATCCTTCAGTATTAAAAGATGTTGGAAATGGTTTTGTTATTTATGGAGCTATTTTAGGAGGCATATTAGGAATTTATATCTATAGCAAAAAAAAGAATTGGGATACGCTTAGTGTGCTTGATTTATTAGTTCCAAGTTTACCGCTAGCACAGGGATTTGGTAGGATAGGATGTTTTCTAGCTGGATGTTGCTATGGTAAGGTCACTTCACTACCAATAGGAGTAGAGTTTAACAATTCACTCTTTGCACCTGCAAATGTATCTTTAATACCAACGCAAATTTTTTCTTCAATATTTGATTTTATGTTAGCATTATTTTTACTTTGGTATGATAGACGAGAAAGAAAAAAAGGAAGAGTGTTTTCTCTTTATCTTATTATATATAGTGTAGGAAGATTTTTAATTGAGTTTTTAAGGGGTGACCCAAGAGGAAGTGTAGCAATATTTTCTACATCTCAATTTATTAGTTTGTTTGTCTTAATCATTGGAATTTTATTATTTAATTTTGAAAAAATAAAAAAAAATACTTCTAAATAGTACAAGAACTGTATTTATAAAAATAAGTACAGTTCGTTTTATTGAAATTCTATTAAAAAAGATTAAACATATCATTCTTAAATATATTAGTGAAATTAGAATTATCTAAATCGATAGTATCTCCTATTTTTGAATTTCTAGGTAATCGAGTTATGCTTACATCTATAGTAGTTCCATCTTGAAAATTTATAAAAGCATCTGTACTGTTCATATCTATTATTTTTCCAAACATTATAAAAACATCCTTTCATAAATAGCCTTACTATAGTTTTAGCAAAAGACACTATTATATTCAAGAAAGTTATAATGTTATTATAAATTATATACAGAGATGTCTTAAACTATTAATAATTATATATAGGGGCTTATTTGACATTGTGGTTAGTTTTAAATACGATAAGTTATTATCCAAGGTAAAACTGAATATGATGTATGAGATGTGATATTTCTTCATATAAGCCTTGCTGCTTGTTTTTGCAACTAAATTAAAAAAAACCTATCACAAGGTGATAGGTTTTTTTTCTATAATATAAATTATTATAGATTAATTAGATTTTGAATTACAATCTAGTAACGTTTGAAGCTTGAGGGCCTCTAGCGCCAGTAGTTATTTCAAATTGGACTTGTTGTCCTTCTTCTAAAGATTTGTATCCGTCTCCTTGAATAGCTGAGAAATGTACGAATACATCCTCTTCTCCTTCTACTGATAAAAATCCAAACCCTTTTTCTGAATTAAACCATTTAACTGTACCTGTTTTCATATAACTTTCCTCCTGAATAAAAAAATTTGTAACATTCATAATATAATTATAATGATACTACACTTTAGTATATTTTTAAATAGATTTTAGAAAAAAATAAATATATTTATCATATTTATAGTAGTTTATATTAAATATGTATGCATTGGAACTAATTAATATAAATGTAAATATAAAGTATTTATCTGTTAAACAAAATTTAATATTTTAACGGCTAGAGAGTCGGTCATTTTATCATCAATTACTAAGGTATTACTACCTGTTTTTGTGGCATTTTTCATATATATAAGAAATTTTTCGATACCATCTAAAGGGAGAGACACCTGGGATGTTTTGTAGTGCATAGGTATAACTATTTTAGGATTTATTTTCTTAGTAACTTGTGAGGCCTCTTTTCCGTCTAGTGTGTAGTTACCGCCTACAGGAACAAACAGTATATCTATAGAACCAATAGCATGAAGATCATCATTAGAAAGGGTGTGACCTAAATCACCTAAATGACACACTGAGTACCCATCCATTGTAAAGGTGAATATTATGTTTTCACCACGTTTTGCACCCTTATTTTTGTCATGATAAGAAGGAATACCTTTTATAGGTATATCATAAATAGTGGACATACCAATCCTATTTACAATTTTATAATTGCTAGTAAGTTCTCTAGTGTAATTATGATCAAAATGTTGATGGCTTATAGTTACAATATCGGGGCTACCTTTATAAATTTTATAACCTAAAGTAGCATCAAATGGATCCGTTAAAATCTTATTACCTTTTGAATCTTCTAAAAGAAAACATGAATGACCTAGCCAAGTGATTTTCATGTAATTCCTCCCTTCTTTAAAAAAAATGTATTTATTTACATAAACTGAAACCATTATTTAAATGGAACGTATCTTATAGTGAATGAATATTTTATAATACTATTTATAATTAAATTATGCCACTATTTATAGAGTAATAAACTATAAAAATTTAAAGAAGCAGATTTTTAATGAATAGTTAAAATATATTGTGAATTATTGTAATGATTTTGTTCAGCAATTATGAGGATTTAGGAGGGATTATATGAAAAAGATTTTTAAAACATTTATAATTATGATTTTAGCTTTAGTTGTGTGTATACCTATGCAAACAATAGCAAAGGCTAGTACAGTAACAAATATGGATTCTAAAAAAGATGTAGTAGTTAGTAAGCCTTGGACAGTAAGTTTTAACAAGGTACTTAGTACAACTACGGTGAACACCACAAATATTAAGGTGCTTTCCCAAGATGGTAATTACATAGATATTAAAGTTAGTTTAGAAAATAATAATAAAAATGTAGTGGTCCAACCAGTGAAAGATTATGAATATAATAAGACATATACTTTAATAGTTACAGATCAGGTTAAGTCTTCTGATGGAAAATTTCTTCCAAGTGAAGTTAGGATGAATTTTACTACTAAAAGTGAACCTGCTAAAAGCGAACCTACAAAACCAAGTGAATTTACTGTATGTATTGATCCTGGTCAATACTATAGCGTAATTAAAGGCTCAAGTGGAATTAAGGCTAAGGATATAAATTTAAGTACAGCATTAAAATTGGGTAGTATACTAAAAGCAAGAGGATTTAATGTAGTGTATACAAGAACTACAGATTCAGTAGCTTGGACTCAGAGTGGTGAAGATGACGCAAAAGCGTTGATAGCTAAGAATGCTAATGCGAACGTGTTTTTAAGCATAAACACCAATGATTCAGATGTAAATACTGCCAATGGAATTGAAACATATTATACAACGGGTCTTAGTAAGAATAAGACGCTTGCGACCTTCGTTCAAGCCGAATTAATAAAAGCAACACAGGCTAAAGATAGAGGGATACAAGTAGGAAGTACTACAATATTAAATAAGACAAGTTGTCCTTCAATAGTAACATATCTGGGTTTCTTATCCAATCCAGCTGAACAGTCATTGCTTATAAGTGCACAGTATCAAAATAATGCTGCAAAAGCTATAGCTAATGGTTTAATGAATTATGCTGGCTTTGCAAATACTGATACTACTTATGACAATACCTTAAAAATATCTTCAATACCAGATATAACAGGTAGTGTAACAGTAGGGGGTACATATACATTACCCAAAACTGTAACGGCAATTATGAGTAATGGTTCAAAACAAACGGTTAGTGTGTCATGGCTTAAATCAGTTGCTACAAGTGTTGTAGGATCCACTACCTACTATGGAACTGTGGTTGGAGCAGTTATTAATGCAAAGGCTGATATTACTGTAAAAGCAGCACCTACTACGTCAAAGTACAAGGTAGTTTTAGATCCAGGTCATGGAGGATATGATTCTGGAGCAGTAGGACCAACAGGCGTTATGGAAAAAACCGTAAATCTTGCCATTGCTTTAAAAGTGGGAGCGGTATTAACGAAAAATAATGTTGAGACAATATACACAAGAAATAGTGACAAAGTAAGCTGGACAAGCAATGTTACACAGAACCTTCAAGCAATATGTGATATTTCTAATAATGCTAAACCAAATTATTTTGTAAGTATTCATGCGAATAGTGCCGATGCTGTATCAGCTAGCGGCACTGAAACTTATACTTATGCGGGGAGCGCAGCTTCATCAAAACTTGCACAAGCAATTCAGACTAATATAGTGAATGCAACTGGATCAACAGATAGGGGAATTAGAACTGCAAATTATTATGTTATAAAAAATACGGATGCTACAGCTGTACTTGTAGAAACTGGATTTATTTCTAATTCAGCACAAGAAAAACTATTAAATAACGCAGCATACCAAACTAAAGTAGCTAATGCAATAGCAAAAGGTATTCTTAATACTTTAGGAATAACAAGCATAACTTATTAATTATTATTTAAATGCTTAAAGTAAAATCACAAAAAACAACCTCAATAGTAAAATACTATTGAGGTTGTTTTTGTGATTAATATTATATAAGTTTAAAATTTATTATATATCTAGTAAATTCTTTTTATAGTTAGAATAACAGAATCTAAGTTCTTCGATTTGTGCATCTAATTGTATTTGTAATGTAGAAAGTTCCTTGTAATTTTCAATGTTTGAAGCTTCGTTTATCTTAGTAAATAGACTAGTTTTAGAATAAGTATCTTTCATAAGAGCATGTCTTAGATCATTAACTTTTTGCCAATTTGCTAAGTCTAAATCTAAAGCTTTTTCAGCAGTGTGAATCATTTTACACTTTCTAATTTCTTCTGCATAATTGTTTAACAATCTATTGTTTATTTCAGTAACCCATCTAGATGTTATTGCCATTCTAAAACTATTTATTATGCTAGTAGTAAATACACCGCCAGTTTTAAGAATTTCAAGTTTAGTTGGAAATTCGTCTAGTGAACTAACATTTTCATAAACAGTTTTAGGTGCTTTACCAAAGTAATCTGCACGCTGCGCTTCAGTATAGTATTCAAATACATCTTCTTCACTTCTGTAAGCTCTATCTTTTTCTAAATAATCTGCGTCGTCTCCTGGTGCTTTAGATAATTCTTTCAAAAGATCATCTTCTGATTTATTATTTTTGATTGCGTATACTATACCATCAAGCATACCCATGTATAAAGTAGATAAAGCAAGGTAAGTATTAGTATGTGGGCATGGAGCGCGAAGTTCAAACCTTGTAGCAAGTGGATTATCAAGATCTCTTATTAATGCGAGTAGTATAGATCTATTTCTAGATGGAACATCAACGCTGTGACCAAGTGATGTTACTATACATATAGGAGCCTCAAAACCAACTTTTAATCTTCTTAAAGAATCATTTGTTGAAGAAACAAATGGGTTTATTACTTCATAATTTTTAAGTACACCCATTACTGAAGCATAACCTAAAGTACTTAGGAAGTGGTTGTTATCGGAATTGAATAAGTTAACTCTCTTTCCACTCTTTAATTTTACAGCGATTCCAATATGAGTATGTTCACCACTGCCGGCTACATCATGAACAGGTTTTGCTAAAAAGTTAACATCTAAACCGTTAATTCTGAATGTTTCTTTTACTAAATTTCTAATGAATAACTCATTATCTGCACATTGAAGAGCATCAGAGTATTTCCAATCTATTTCAAGTTGTTCCATAATATGTGTAAGAGAACCAGCTTCACCTATTTGAGCTTTTACTCCGCCAACTTCTTTATGTCCCATTTCAGGTTCGAAACCATATTCTTGCATTAATAGAAGAGTTTGTTCAAGGGCTGTTCTAACGTTTCCTTTAGTTTTACTCCAATATTGCTCTTTTAGTACTTGAGATGTAGAAAGTTCTTCTATATCAGCCTTATCATTAGGAGTTTTTACCCAAAATTCTAACTCAGTAGCAGATGTGAGCATTAAATTATCAATATCTTTATATTCAAAATCAAAAGAACTTAAAGCAGATGGATTTTCTTTAAGTAAATCAAGAAGAGTTGTTTTAAAAGTTTCAACAGATCTCTTTAGGATTGATCTTGAATCTACTGGAATTTTATCATGTAATAATGTACATGGAACTTTTAAGGTACCTATTGGTAGTTGTGTTTCAGGGTCAATATTTTCATAATTATAATCAATGTACCAATTACAGTCAGCATCTGCAAGCATATCCAATTTAGCATTGTTTAGAGTTGCGATACCTGGCAATACTACAGATGAACCATCAGTTTGAATAACACCATTTGAGAAACCACTGATATCATCCAAAAATATTTTCATTGGAATTCTCTCATCAGTGTCATTACCCGATAAGTCAATACCAACAAGGGAAACGAATTTCACCTCAGAGTGTGCAAGTAGGATGTCTTTAATGTCCTTTTCAGAATGTTTTTCTTTAGGGATTACATAAATTAATTTTTTCAAAATAATAGTCCTCCTTTAAATATATATTTAATTGACATTTTAATTAATAGAATTTTTAATAAAAATGTTTAAATTGTTTGTGATAATTTGAATACACATAGGTATGTAAAATGCATATTAATACATAACTAAATTATAGTAGTAAATAAAATGATTTTATTACAAAAATGAATTTGTGTCAATACAAAACATCAAGAATTTTAATTAATTACGAAATAATGATAGTATTTTGCAAGTTGATGAAAACGTAAATTCATTAAATAAACAAATTTTAAAAGCATTTATATTTTTGTATTCATTTTTAACTAATATTATATCACATATATCTAGGGAAATGTGCGAAATGAATAATCATAGCAGTTATTGCAAGCATTGTATAATAATACTTAACAAATATTGAGGCTTTTATTTTTTAATATGGATCAAAAGATTTAAATAAGTAGTTTTTGAGCATATTAATTGTAAGAAAATTCAAAAACAAATTGACAACAAAAATCCATTATAATATAATGGTAAGAAGTTATATTAATTATGACTAATTAAAAGCTTTGATTAGGAAAAGTATTTAAGCAAGTAACTTAAAGAGAGTGGGGAAAGGTGAAAACCCATAGTGAAGGTTTAAAGAAAATCACCTATGAGCTGAGAGCTGAAAGTTTAGTAAGCTTATCCGTATTTCTGCGTTAAAGAATAAGGTATAATTGTACTTGACTTTATATTTGTGTTATAGGTGGTTTAGCGAATTTAACTTCGCCCTATTAAATAGGGCGGAGTTTTTATATTTAAAAATGTAGTTTCAATTAATATCTAATAAAGGTAAAAACAATTAAGATGAAAAGTTCTACATGTCTAATTGGTTATTATCAAATAAAATTGAAAAAGGAGTTTTATTATGTATAAAAAAATTGATCCTTCTAAAAACTTTATGGACATAGAAAATGATGTACTTAAGCTTTGGAAAGAAAAAGATATCATTCAAAAGAATTTTGACTTAAATAAAGAGGGAAAGACCTTTACTTTCTATGATGGTCCACCAACAGCAAATGGTAAACCACATATAGGTCACGTTTTAACTAGAGTTATGAAGGATTTAATACCAAGATATAAGGTAATGAAGGGATATAATGTTCCAAGAAAAGCTGGATGGGATACTCATGGATTACCAGTAGAACTTGAAATAGAAAAGAAACTTGGAATCGACGGCAAGCCAGGCATAGAAGCATACGGAGTAGAAAAATTCGTTGAAGAATGTAAGGCTAGTGTTTTTAGTTACGTTAATATGTGGAAAGAAATGTCTGAGAGAGTAGGATATTGGGTTGATATGGATAACCCTTATGTAACTTATCATAATGATTATATTGAATCAGTTTGGTGGGCATTAAAACAAATGTGGGATAAAGATCTATTATACAAAGGTCATAAGGTAATGCCTTATTGCCCGAGATGTGGAACTTCTTTATCTTCTCATGAAGTAGCTCAAGGATATAAAGATGTAAAAGAAATGTCAGCATACGTAAAATTCAAAGTGAAAAATGAAGATAAATACATACTTGTATGGACTACGACTCCTTGGACACTTCCAAGTAATGTAGCACTTGCAGTTAATAAAAAATATGATTATGTTGAAGCTGTCCAAGAAGGTGAAACTTTAATACTCTCAAGAGATTTATTAAGTAAACTCGAGGGAGAGTATGAAGTAGTACGTGAATTTAAAGGAGAAGCTTTACTGGGCCTTGAATATGAGCAAATGTTTGATTTCTATACACCAAAAGAAAAAGCTTTCTATGTAGTTCATGGAGATTTTGTAACTCTTTCTGATGGTACAGGGATAGTTCATATTGCACCAGCATATGGTGAAGATGATAACTTACTTGGTAAGAAATATGACTTGCCACTTATTAACTTAGTTGACGTGGAAGGTAAGTTTGTTGACTGTGTTACTCCATGGAAAGGCATTTTTGTTAAAGATGCAGATGCTAAGATATTAGAATACTTAAAAGAAAATAATGTTTTATATAAAGCAGAGAAATTTGAACATTCATATCCACATTGTTGGAGATGTGATACACCACTTTTATATTATCCAAGAGAAAGCTGGTTTGTAAGAATGTCTTCTATGAGAGACAAACTTATAGAAAATAACAATAAGGTCAATTGGATGCCAGACAACGTACGAACAGGGAGAATGGGTAAATTCCTTGAAGGCGTTATAGATTGGAGTATAAGTAGAACAAGGTATTGGGGAACTCCACTTCCAATATGGGAATGCGAATGCGGACATCGTGAACTTATAGGAAGCATAGCGGAACTTAATGAGAAAGGAATAGATGTACCTGGCGGAATAGAACTTCATAAACCATATATAGATAATGTTCACTTAAAGTGTCCTGAATGCGGAAAAACTATGACTAGGGTAGAAGAAGTCATAGATTGTTGGTTTGATTCAGGATCAATGCCATTTGCTCAACATCACTATCCATTTGAAAACAAAGAAGTATTTGAAGCTAATTTCCCAGCTCAATTTATTTCAGAGGCAGTGGATCAAACAAGAGGATGGTTCTATACATTACTTGCAATATCTACTACTGTATTTGATACAAACCCATTTGAAAACTGTATAGTACTAGGCCATGTATTAGATAAAAACGGACTTAAAATGTCTAAACATAAGGGTAATGTGTTAAGTCCATTTACGATTCTCGAAAATCAAGGCGCAGATGCTCTTAGATGGTATTTCTATACAGCTAGTGCACCATGGTTACCATCAAGATTTTATGAGGGTGCAGTTATAGATGCACAAAGAAAGTTCATAGGAACACTTTGGAATGTATACTCATTCTACATTTTATATGCTGATATTGATAATTTTGACCCTACTAAATATGAAAGCTTTGAATCAGTTAATATTATGGACAAATGGATGATGTCAAAATTAAATTCATTAGTGAAAGATATAGATGAGCACTTAACTAACTATAGAATAACTCAAGGAGCACTTGAACTAGAAGACTTTATTGAGGAACTTTCTAATTGGTATGTAAGACGTAATAGATCAAGATACTGGGTAGAGTCACTTACAGAGGATAAGATAGGCGCTTATATGACGCTATATAGAGTTATCACAACTTTTGCAAAAATATCTGCACCATTTATACCGTTTATAACAGAAGAACTATATCAGAATTTAGTAGTTGCTTTTGACAAAAAAGCGCCAGAAAGTATCCATTTATGTGCTTGGCCTGAATATAGAGAAGATCAAGTAGATAAGGCATTAGAAGAAGAAATGGATGTGGCTTATAGAACTGTTAAATTAGGAAGAAGTGCACGAAATGCTGCTAATATAAAAAATAGACAGCCACTTTCTAAGATGCTTGTTAGTTCTAAATCTCTTCCAGAGTATTATGGACAGATAGTTAAAGAAGAACTTAACATTAAAGAAGTAGAGCTAGGAGCTGATATTTCTAAATATGTTAAATTTGAAATTAAACCTAATTTACCAGTACTTGGAAAACCATATGGCAGATTAATACCTGGTATAAAAAAAGCTATTGGCGCAATGAACCAAATGGAACTTGCTCAAACTATAAATAAGGGTAATGTAGTTACTATCGATGTAAATGGAACTGAAATAGAATTAGATAGTGAGAAATTACTTGTTACAATGCAAGGACTTGAAGGATATGCTTTTGCTGGCGAAGGCGAAATGGGAGTAGTATTAATAACTCACATAACTGATGAGCTTAAAGAAGAAGGAAACGTACGTGAAATCTTAAGCAAAATTCAAAACATGAGAAAAGAAAGTGGTTTTGAAGTTGCTGATAAGATTACAATATACGTATCTGGAAATGAAATGCTTCAAAATGTAATAGCTAAATTTGAAGATCAAATTAAAAAAGATACTTTATCTGTGGAAATTCTATATAACAAAGATAGAGAATACAAGACGGTAAAGATAAATGGTGAGGACTTACAATTAGATTTAGTTAAGTTATAATTAATAATAGCAAAAGGGAGTATGTGACGAGTGCCACATACTCCCTTTTTATTAGCTGTAAAATTTGGATATAATCTATAAAATTAGGAAATAAATAAGATAAGGTTACGATTAAGGAATATATTAACTGGCAATAATAAAAAGTATAGGTTAAGATTACTGTATTGGGACATACTTTAGTGTAAGTTCGTATTATAGCTTGAAATGAAAGGGTTTTATAAGTATAATGATAAGATAAGAAAATAGTAGGAGTTGAAAAATATGGCTGCTTCAATAAAAGATGTTGCAAGAGAGGCGGGAGTTTCTATTGCAACAGTATCAAGAGTATTAAACGACATAGATGTTGTAAATGAAGACACCAAGAAAAAGGTAAAAGACGCTATAAAAAAATTATCATATAGGCCGAACATAGTTGCAAGAAGTTTAAAAACACAAAAATCTAGTACAATAGGAATAATTATACCGGATATATCCAATCAGTTTTACCCTGAAATAGTTAGGGGTTGCGAGGATGTAGCTAATATTTATAATTATAATATTATGCTTTGTAATGCAGATTTAGACGTAGAAAAAGAAATGGAATCTTTAAGAATACTTAAAGAGAAAATGATAGATGGAGTTATATATATGAGTAATTCCATAGGGAATAATGTAATAGAATTAATAAAAGAATTAGAAATGCCAGTGGTTCTTGTAGAGACAGCAGATGAACAGGGTATATTCCCTAGTGTTGCTATTGATAATGTAATGGCAGCAGCGGATGCAGTAAAATATTTGGCAAATAAGGGAAATAAAAATATTGCATACGTAGGGACTTCTATAGAAAAAGTAAATGCATTATCTCAAAGATATACAGGCTATACAAAAGGACTTTCAGATATGGGAATAACTCTTAATAAAGATTTAGTTTATCATGGTGGAGTTAAGGCTAGAGACGGGTATACAGGAATTAATGTTATATTAGATACAGGTGCCCAGGTGGATGCTGTATTCTGTGCTAGTGATGAAATAGCTATGGGAGTAGTAAATGCATTAAGAGATAAATCTATTAATGTCCCAGAAAAGATAGATGTCATGGGTTTTGATGATATTTATTCAGCTTCAACATTTTATCCAAAGCTTACCACCGTATCTCAACCAATGTATGATATGGGTTCTGTTGGTATGAGAATGCTTATAAAATCTATAAACAATTTAGTAGTTGAAGAAAAACATTTTGTATTACCTTATAGAATAGTGGAGAGAGATTCTTGTAAATAAATATAAGTCTTATTAAAACTACTTTAGTTTTAGTAAGACTTTTTACATTTTTAATAAATTGGAGGTAATAAACCTTGAATATTAATGATAAAGTAGAAAAAATATTCTCATATTTACTCAGTATTAAAAATATGAATCAAAAAACTATAAGAAATATAAATGAATATGAAAAAGTATATTGGGAAAAAGAACTCCAAGATATTAGTGGATGTACTTTTAATATTGATGATAATAAAGATTATTGGTTAAGTATAGATGAGAGGGCAGAAAAATTATATAATCAATTTCAAAAAACATATTTACAATTAGAAAAAAACAGTGAAGACCTAGAGATAATTTGGTCAAATGGATTACTAAGTTGGGAAAAAGAGGATAAAAAAATAATTCATCCTATCTTTACTACTAAAATGGAGATAAAATTTGATTCAAAGAAAAAGAGATTCACTTTAAAACCATATAATAATCAAACAAATGTGGAACTTGAATTTTTAAATGAGTATTTGGAGGTAAATCTAGATAGTTTACTAAAAATTAGAAATAAAGCAAAAGATATGGCTTTAGATGTAAGAAATATTAAAATAGCTTCAAAAATATTTGAAGAGTTAGCTATGCTTTTAAATTCTTATACTAAGGATGTCTATATTGATGAGCTAAGTAGTGATTCTGATATATTAACTAAAACTAATATACAATTTTATAATGCACCTTGCATAATACTTCGAAAGGTTGACACAAGACTTTGGAATATGGAATTAAATGACGTGTTATCACAAGTAAGAGCAGGATACCATATTCCTAAAACTGTAGAGGCCCTTGTCTCGGAAGAGGAAATAACGCAAGACGATCAGACTTTTAATGAATGGAAGGAAGTAGGAGAAGACGTATTATTTCCACTACCTGCAAATGAAGAGCAAATGGAAATAACTAAAAAACTTTCTGAAAACTTTGGCATAGTTATACAGGGGCCACCAGGTACTGGTAAAAGCCATTCTATTGCTAATTTAATATGTCATCTTTTGGCTCATGGCAAAAGGGTATTAGTGACAAGTCAAACAGATAGGGCACTAAGGGTATTGTCTAATAAAATACCAGAAGAGGTTAGAGCATTATGCATTAGCATACTAGGAAATGATACTAAGTCTCTGGAAGAATTGGATGAGTCTGTTAGAAAAATAACAGAAAGTTTATCTATGGACACTAAAGAATTGCGTAAGGAAATAAAACTTTTAAAATATAAACACAATAATTGTGTTGAGTCGCAGAAAAGGTTATATAAAGAGCTAAAATGTATTGATGACAGAGAGAATGAAAAGATAGAATATGCGGGTCAAAAGTATACACTGATGTATATGGCTAAGTGGGTTAAAGATAATGAAGTTAATCATTCGTGGATAGTAGATAATCTTGATTTTAATAAAGAAAAACTCTTAACTTCTGAAGAATTTAAAAGGCTAGTTACATTGTCATCTGTGATTACAAAACAGCAAATAGATGAAATAGATAACATAAATAAATACATAGCGATACTTCCAAGGGAAGAAGAGTTATGTGATGATATCGAGGAACTAATTAAACTAGGGCAGCAAAAACATATTTATGAAGATGATATTAAGGACTTAAATAGTGTAAGTTCTATAGATTATGGAAATAGAAGATTACTAAAACTGGTAGATGATGCAATAGAAAAATTCGAGGGTTTTGATAATAGCTGGTTAGGTAATGTTATGAAAAGTTATTACTCTAATAGTGAGCAACAAGGTTTGTGGCAACAATTAGCACATAAAGGTAATGAATATATAAAAGAGATAAGTAAATTAAAACAAGAATTAAATAATCATAAATTGGAGTTGCCATCAATCATTGATATAAACACATTTAAAAATGATTTTGGTATTATAGCAAAAACAATTAACGAAAAAGGTAAACTAGGAGGTCTCTTTAAAATACTTCATGGGAATCTTAAATATATATTCGAGGGCTGCAAGGTAGATTATGAGTGTATAAATACAAGCGAGCAAATAATTGTGGTTGATTTATATATAAAACTGCAGCTAGTAGAGAGAGAACTTAAAAATATTTGGAATAACACAGTAAAAGAATATGGTGGAAAACTTATCGATGATACAAATTTAAATTATGTAAGTGAAATAGTAGATGATATTAAGAAGATTTACGAAATTATTAATTGGGACAAAACCTTTAAAAATAACATAATTAATTTTTTACCAGATAAAAACTTGAATGGAAAGAATTCAACCAGTGATTCTTATTGGTATGATAAAGAAACTTATGTTCATCTCAAAAATGAGTTTGAGAGTTTAAAGCACATAAATAGATATAATAAATTAAACCTAAAAATGGAAGAAATAAAGACAACCTTTAATAATGATGGCTCTTTAGGTAAATTACAACATGCTATAAATATAAGAAGCTTAAAGGGTGTACAAGCTATTTATATAGAGATCAGAGAACTAATGCAGATAGCCCATAATGCGTTAGAGTTAAAAAAATTATGTTATAAATTGAAAATGTGTTGCCCCCTATTACTTGAAAATATTATAAATGATGAAGATAAAACCATAGAAGATTTAGAGAGTTTAAGTTTTGAAAAGGCATGGACGTGGAGAAAATGGAATGACTATTTACAAAAATTAGAAGAGGTTGATATAGAAGTATTAGAGAAAGATATTGCCCGGGAAAAAGGTAAAGAAAAACAAATTATAAGAGATCTTGTTTCTAAAAGAAGTTGGTTTAATCAAATAGAGAGGACTACAGAGGCACAGAAACGAAGTCTATTTACATGGATGGAAGCTATAAAAAGGATAGGGAAAGGTACGGGTACTCAGGCAGTAAAGTATAGAAAAATCGCACAAAAGGAAATGGATAATTGTAAGGATGTAATTCCTGTATGGATAATGCCAATAAATAGAGTTATGGAGAATTTGAAGCTAACAGATAATTTGTTTGACGTTATAATCGTAGATGAGAGCAGTCAAAGTGATATATCGGCTATAACCGTTTTAATGAGGGCTAAAAAGGCGATTATTGTAGGGGATGAAAAGCAAATAAGTCCTGAAGCAATTGGAAAAGATCATGTTATTGTTGAAACACTTATAAGTACTTATTTAGAGGATATTCCACATGCTGAGTGGTTTGATTTAAAGACAAGTTTGTATAATACTGCCTTAAGAGTATTTCCGAGCAGGTTATTACTAAAGGAACACTTTAGATGCGTACCAGAGATAATTGGATTTAGTAATGAATTGTGTTACTCCAATGAAATAATACCTTTAAGGCGAATAGAAGAAAAAGAAAAAGTTGGACCATTTATAGTAACGTCTAAAGTGATAGGCGGATATAAGGACAAAACCAAGGCTATAAATGTATTAGAGGCAGAGAAGATCGTAGCACAGATATTAGAGTGCTGTAGTAACGAAAGGTATAAAGGCATGAGTATGGGGGTAATATCGCTTCTAGGAGACGTCCAAGCTGAATTAATACTAAGTATGTTAGTGGATAAACTCGGTATGGAGGAAATTTTGAAGCGAAGGCTTATATGTGGAGATGCATATTCATTCCAAGGTGACGAGAGAGATGTAATGTTCTTATCTATGGTTATTGCAAACAATGCCAAATTTGCAGCTTTAACTAAAGACTCTGATATAAGAAGATTTAATGTAGCAGCTAGCCGTGCTAGAAATCAAATGTGGTTATTTCACTCAGTAGATTTAGAGGACCTTAATGATAAGTGTGTTAGATATGCTTTATTAAAATATTGTATAGATGAGAATGAACCAAAGGGAGAGATTAAATCTGAGAAACATTTATTATTAAATGATTTTGAAGAAAATATAGGAAGACATATAAAAGAAAATGGGTATAAGATTACACCAAAAGTTAAAGTAGGAAAATATATTATAGATTTCGTTGTAGAAACAGACTTGTCTATACCTTCTAGCGATGATTTTTATAAAAAAATAGCAGTGAAATGTATTGGAATGACTGGCGACGAAGATTATGACTGGAAAAAACAGTATGAAATGCAGATGTGCCTCGAGAGAGTTGGATGGGAGTTTTATAAGATACGTGCTAGTGAATTTTATAGAAATCCTACATTAGTTATGGAGAAGTTGATTAAAAAATTAAGAAATTAAGGTAGATAAGAAAATTAGTATTGCTTGAATTTTTATACTAATATTTGTTATATAGTTATAACCATAACAATATAATAATACTATAATTTTTTTAATAAGAGGGTGAGAAGAATGACTTGCAAATCTGGAAGTACAATATGTATGATGTGGAAAAATAAAGAAGGTCAATCATTTAATGTAGGGGAATTAAGTAAAAAAACTGGAAAGTATTATTTTAGATATGACATTAATGGTGTGGAAAATGCTAAAGAATATGGATTTTGTCCATTGCCGTATTTCCCTAAAATAGATGCAAAGTATTTTAGAGAAGAATTATTTAGAACATTCTCGAAGTATATACCAGGTCATGGTAAAAAGGATAAAACGTCTATTTTAAAAGAGTATGGCCTTGAAAAATATGACGACTTCGAATTGTTAAAAAAAATCGGAGACAAAATGCTAAACGACAACATTGAATTTATTTCGCCTTTTGGTGAAGAAAAAACTGTTTTGGATGAAGAACATAGTGCTTTGGATGAAAAATAAATAAAAATGTTAAAAGCGTGTAAAATGAAAATATACTTTTTATTTTACATGCTTTTATTTTTTTGACATAAAAATTGTTCTCACAACATAGACATGTAATTCATAAAATAAAATGAGTAATAATTTGGGGTGGTATTTTGTTATACGTACTAATCTTAGCAGGTGGAAAAGGAACAAGACTTTACCCTCTATCTCGTGCCCAAAACCCAAAGCAGTTTTTAAATATTATTGATAATAAGAGCTTTTTAAGAAGCACTGTGGATAGAATAAAATGTTTGGTTAGCAATGAAAATATCTATGTAGTTACTAATGAAGAGTACTTTGATAAAATTTGTGAGGAACTTCCAGAGATTAAAAAAGAAAATATATTTGTAGAACCAAGTAATAAAGAGACCGCTACGTGTATTGGTCTATCTGCCGCGAAACTATTAAAACTAGACAAGGAAGCAACCATGATAGTGTTACCCTCAGATCACTATATAGAAAATGAAAGGAAGTTTAAAGAAACAGTATTACAAGGAGTTGAAATTGCAAATAAAAAAAGAGGTCTAGTAACCATAGGGGTACAGCCCACAAGAGCAGAGACTGGTTACGGTTATATAGAAATGGGCGATAGGGTAAATGCAGATATGCCTACATTTAGAGTAGAGCGATTTTTAGAAAAACCTAACTCAGAAGTAGCAAAAGATTTGCTTATAAAAGGTAATTTTCTTTGGAATAGCGGTATGTTCGTATGGAGAGCAGATGTGTATTTACGTGAAATGGAAAAGTATTTACCTAAGATGTATAAAAGATTAATGACCATATATCAATCTTTAGAGACTGATGAAGAAAGTAATGTAATAAAAGAACAGTATAATGAGATTGATGGGATATCAGTAGATTTTGGTATAATGCAGAAAACCAGAAAGGCATTTGTTATAAAATGCGATTTTGTATGGGACGATATAGGGACGTTTGCAGCACTTTCAAGATTTCTAAGTAATTTACGTGGTAATAATGTTTTGGGTAATACATTTATGGAAGAGAGCGAAAATTGCTCAGTATTTGGTAAAGATAGATTAATAATTGGTTTTGGTATAAAGGATCTTATAATTGTTGATGCGGGAGATGTAATACTCGTAATGGACAAAAATAAGGATCAGGAGATTAAACATTTAGTTAATGAACTTAAAGAAAGTAAAGAAACCGAGAAATATATATAAAACATTTTAATAAGCTCCACTTGGGTGTTCAGGCCTAGGTGGAGCTTTTTATCTATCCTTTTATATAGAAGATTAAATTTAACCCTAATCATTTAATTTAGTATATTTAAAAAAAGTTGCCAATATATCCTTATGGTGTATAATTACACTATAAGGATATATGCATTCTGAATATAAAATACAGTCAATATTAAAAACTAATTGAAAGGTGATGCATTTATGACAAGGATTGAATTTATAAAAAAAGTGGATGAGAAAGTAAAGCTTATAAGAACCGAAAAAGGATATACACAAGATAAAATGGCAGAAATACTCGGAATTTCTAAAAAAACACTAGTGCAAGCGGAAAAAGAAAGAAGTAGTTTGGGTTGGGCAGTTGCGATTGCAGTATGTGTTATCTTTAGAGATAGCGAGATATTGGAATTAACTTTTGGAGGAGATGTTGAAGACATTATTCATTCATTATCATTTCCAAATAACGATAAAAAATACATTCCAACACTTGGTGGGAGAATATGGTGGAAAAATATAGACACTAAAAATGGTTTCACAGTTCAACAAAATATGATATCAAAGCATTACAGAATTTTGGATAACAATCATAGAAGAATATGTTTTTCTTTTGAACATGAATATATAAATAAAAGGCTTAAGGAGCTTACCGACTAATATTAATAAATTATTTAATTGAATTTTATAAACATAAATAAGGGGAGGTTATAAAATGGAAAACAAGAGAACCTTAATAACTATTTTATCTGTTGCAACGGTTATTTTATCTGTTGCGAATGTTATTACCTGTATGGTTTTGAATTTTTTCGATTTAAAAATGGGAGGTCCAGCAACAATAAGAAGTGTGATTGTCACATTTTCATATATAGCAATTTGGATTTTCGTTTTAATAGTTGGCAGAATAATTAAAAATCGTGGAATTGTGAGGTATTGTTCGGCACTTTGGATTATCACGCTATTTATTGCTACATTAACGGTATATATTAATGCTACAGGAAATGCTGCTACTTGGGCACTACCTCTTGTTGTTTTATTTCTTTGTCCGTTGTGTGGAATCGGATTTTTTGTTAGTAGTGTTCTATATCAGTCTATCATAATTACAATTATATCTTTAGTGATGTTAATTATTACTGTTATATCGGCTAAGAGCAAATTAAACTTAAACATAAGGCCTCATTAATAATATTCATATTCGAGTTTGGCAATTAATTGAACATTAAATGTCAATAAGGTATAATATAGTATATATTATAGCGGTGAGGAGTGGAAAAAATGACAGATAAACAAAAATTAATAATTTTATTAGATGATTTTGAATTAGGATACACCGATGAAGATAATAACATTGTACTTAAGGAAGGCAATGAAAATGTAATAGGTCGAGGTGGCTACGGGGCTACATTTATATTTGAAAAATATAATTCTTTTGATGCATTAAAGATTCATAAAGAATAAATAAGGTTATGACTAAAAGATTATTTATATAGGGTAGCTTAGTTATTATACTATTATCAATTAGAAGCTGAAAGGCTTCTTTTTTTGTTTCGTATATTTTTAATAACACTACAGATTTTTAACAATAGAACAAATATTGCTAAGGATACTACCAGAATATCACTGATTAACTATGAAGAAGTATTCAATCCCAGGAGCAGCTATATCTATATGTACAAACCTTTCTCTGCAATGCTCACAAATATTATTCCGTTTAGGAGTCAAAAGGTACGTTATAAGACTTTTGTATTGTTTTATTCTAAAATACTAGTAAAATAGTAGAATGTTGATATGTGAGCACTTATTGACTCGTGAATATAAAAATTGTAAAAACAAGAGAAATAGAGTAAAATTGTATTAAGATAACAGTTAAGTTTTTTACTTAATATGCATTTATGGGGGGAAATATATGAAAAAGAAACATATTATTTTTATTAGTATTATTGGTGTAATAATAGTAGCTGGAATTATTGGTTACGCAGCTAAAAACAATAAAGGTTCAGCAGGTAATAAAGGGAAAGCAGTAGAGGTATATACGATACCGGCCAAAGACAAAATATTCGTAAATGGTATCGTTGTTCCTGAAAAAACGGAAAATATATTTCGAGATGAAACAAAAGGAACTATAGATAAGGTTTCGGTTACTAATGGACAAGTAGTAAAAAAGGGAGATTCTCTTTTTACATACAAAAACGATTCGGTTACAGATCAAATAGATAAGGAAAACCAAAGCATTACTAACAATGATAATCAAAAGAAGAAATTAGTTGATAAAAAAGCAAAGCAGAAGGGAGAAACACCCGTAGCGGCTACTGAGGCTAAATTAGATGGATATCAAGAGCAAATAGATACTGTGCAAACTTTAATCGATACTTCCAAGGATGTAGTCGAAAAGTTAAGAGATAAAGAATACACTTCTATAAAAGCTCCGATAGATGGAAAAGTAATATTAAGTGATTCTAAAGATATGACAAAACCATATATTGTAATAGAGTCTACTACAGTTTATGTAAAAGGTAATATTAATGAAAAGGATCAAACAAAGATAAAGGAAAATCAAAAAGTTGATATACTTATATTCGCTATAAATAAAACCATAACTGGAAAGATAAAAAGTGTAGGGAATAGTCCAGCTACGCCAGATGTAATGGCTGGGGCGCAAGGGTCTACAGGTGGAGCTTCTGCTGTATCTTATTATGATGCAAATATAGCACTTGATTCTCAAGAAAATGTTGTAAATGGGTTTCATGTACAAGCAACAGTGAAGCTTGAAGGAGAAGGCGAGATGAGAATACCCAAGAGTGCAATACTTGAGGAAGATGGAAAGCAATACGTGTTCAAGGTTGTGGATAAAAAGTTAAAAAAACAAATAATAACTTATAAAAAAGCTACAACACCTGAAGTTGTTGTACTTACTGGGTTAAATGAAAATGACAGTATAGCAAAATCTACTAAAGATATGAAGGAAGGTATTTCTGTTGAGTAATCTTATTGAGTTAACAAATATTAATAAGTATTATAAATTAAAGGATTCTAAATTACACGTATTGAAGGATATAAATTTAACTATAGAGCAAGGTGACTTTGTTATGATAATGGGAAAGTCAGGTAGCGGAAAAACTACGCTTTTAAATCTTCTTGGTTTCCTTGACCATTTTGATAATGGAAAATATGAATTTAATGGCAAGGATGTTACTCATCTTAGTGAAAATGAAAGATCAGAACTTAGAAATAGTTATCTGGGATTTATATTTCAACAGTTTCATTTGATAGATGCTTTAAGTATTGGTCAGAATGTTGAACTTCCTTTGCTTTATAAAGAAGGTACTGATATACCTAAAAAAGAAAGAGCTCGTAGGGTAGAAAAATATTTAGAGACTGTAGGATTGCTTCATAAAGAGAAGCAATCACCTTCGCAATTATCTGGAGGACAGCAACAACGTATTGCAATAGCGAGAGCTCTCATTAACAATCCTTACTTGATTTTAGCTGATGAACCAACAGGTGCTCTAGACAGTAAAACCAGAGAGGAAATTATGAATATACTAAAGAAACTTAATGAAGAAAATAAAACAATAATAATGGTAACACATGATGATGATTTAACTAAATATGCTAGCAAAGTAATCCATTTAAAAGATGGAGAGATAACAAAGGTGGATTAGATATGTCTATAATAAATTTAATCAAAACTTCGGTATACAGTCTAAAATCACATAAATTGAGAGTTTTTCTCACAATGATAGGAATAATTATTGGCATAAGCTCTGTAATAACTATTATGTCAGTTGGTAATGGGCTAAAGGTAAAAATGAATGAATCTATGGCAGACACGAGCGCAAATAAAATAAATGTTAATTTTGAACCAGAAAACAAGGATGTGGATTTAACCTTGATTGAATCCTTTAGTAAATCTGATCCATATTATCTTAAAACAGTACCTGGAGTAGAGAAGGCTGAGGCATCAAAGGATATGGGTGGGATGGGAGGATTTACATCAGGCGACGCTACGTATTTTGATAAAAAAACATACATTACGCTAGAGGATTATGATGGTAAAGAAATAAATGTTAAGTATGGTCGTTCTTTTAAAAAAAGTGAAAATGATAAAAAGTTAATTATATTGGGTTATAAAGTAGCAGAAAAACTTTTTAAATCTCCAGAAAAGGCTATAGGTTGTGGAATAACAGTAAATGGAGTTATCTACGAGGTAATAGGAGTTAAGCAAGAAGAGGGTGCATTTTCTCTAACGGGGGAAACAAGTTATATTTCAAAGGAATCAAAAGAAAATATGAATACAGATACAACTATTTCAAGCTTAGATGTTTATATTAAAGCTGGTGAAGATAAAGATAAGGTTTTTGAAAACGTAAAAAATGAGCTTGTTAAGGTTCATCCTAATTTAAAAGGCGAGTATAAGCTTCAGGATCCTCAGGCAGCGACTAAAATCTTTGGACAAATTATTGGTTATTTAACTGCTTTCATAGCGTTGATTAGTGGTATTTCCTTATTCGTTGGGGGAATAGGTGTAATGAATATAATGTATGTTTCTGTAACTGAGCGGAAACGAGAAATTGGTATACGTCGTGCTATTGGGGCAAAACCTAAAAGTATATTACTTCAATTTCTTATAGAAGCGATTATGGTGACAGGGCTTGGTGGTTTACTTGGCATATTATTTGGATTTATATTTTGTAAAATAATTGGTATATTTATGCCATTCCCTCCAGTCATGAGTGGGGCAAGCGTTATAGGAGCAACTGCAATCTCCGTTATTATTGGAATAATTTTTGGAATTATACCAGCAATTAATGCATCGAAAATGGATCCAATTAAGGCGATTTACAATTAAAAGTTAAATTTTGGCGAAAGTCATTATTATATTATTTTAAAAATATATTTATCGGAGGTAAAATTATGGAAAATGTTCAAAAACCAAAAGTAGGCGCAGGTATAAAAACAGTATCAATTATTGAATTAGTTTTAATGGGTTTTATGGCAATAGGTCTAATCACTAGTTTATTTATTACGGATAAGATTAAAGCTATCAGTAAAGCAGCAGGGGTACCTGAAACACCCACTTCAACTATAGTTATCAGTTTAGTAATTGCATTACTAGTAATAATAAGCGTTATTTTAATTTTAATGAAGAAAGAATTGGGAATATATATGTATTTTATTGCTACAGTAGCAAATATCGTATATTCAATTGTAACTACTGGATTTAAGCCAGCTATAATTCTTTCATTGATACTTCCTACACTTATGGGGATATTTATTTGGAAGAAAAAAGAAATTTTTAGTACTGAAACTAAAAACATAGAAGTATAACATTAATAAATGTTAGAGATATGAATTGTACCCCCTTTAATGGACACAACAATAAAAGTTGTAAAATCCATTTGAGGGGGTATTTTTAGCTTTCATATCAAGTCTATAGCTATTCTCTTTAACAGTTTTAATCGTATATGTCTGAAAACTCTATCTGTAGCCTCTCTATATCACTTATTTTAGCTATATTTGCATCTAAAATAAACGGTTGATTCTCTGGTAAACCTGTCTCAGGAAGGTCTATTATAAATTCACTGCCACTACCATATTGGCTCTCAACCCTAATTGTTCCGCCATGCATCTCAACAAGAGATTTTACAAGAGAAAGACCGATGCCACTCCCCTCTCTGTCTCTTGAAAGAGATTTATCTACCTGTACGAACCTTTCAAAAATAGACGATTTCATATCAGTAGGAATTCCAACACCTGTGTCCTTTACAGATACCGATATACCCCAATCTTTCTCTGTAATGCTCACAAATATGTTCCCTCCTAGCGGAGTGAATTTTATTGCATTTGAAAGAATATTTAATATTATTCTTTCAATTTTATATGCATCACAAACCATTATTTTATCTTCAATGTCAGTATCAAAAATAAGTTCCAACCCCTTACGTTCAGCGTAAGCGGTTACGGACAGCGTTATGTCTTCAATAATAGATACAATATTTTCATTTTTTAATCTAAGATTGAAATATCTTGCATCAATTTTGGTAATATCGATTAAATTATTTACTAACCTTAACAATCTATAACTGTTTTGCTTCATTATTTTATAATATTTCTTTATTTTCATTTCGTTTTTAACGGTAGGGTGATTTGTTTCATCCAAACTTAGTAATTGCAATGCGCTAAGAAGTACATTTATTGGTGTTCTAAGTTCATGGGATATATTACAAAAAAAATTATTCCTTAACTTGTCATATTCCATTGCATCATTTATAAGCTTGTTTTGATCGGAAATTTTCAACTTAAGATTCTCAGAGATTTTACGTTCTGAAATATTTCTTACCACACTAAGTATGCACCAATTGCCCTCATATTTAATAGCACTAGAGTATATTTCAACATCTATAATACAGCCATCGTATTTTATAAATTTTTCTTCAATTAAAGGTGCTGATATCTTATTATCTAGTATATTTTTAAATCTTTTAAGTACAATTTCACGATATTCATCGGGGACAACATCAAATACGCTTTTACCTATAATATCTCTAAAATCATTAAGACTCACCAAGTTCTCTACAGCTTTATTTACAAATATGGCTTTATAATTTGAATTTATGATATATACTCCCTCATGAATGTTATTTAGAATGTATGAAAGTTGCTGTTTGGCTGACTTATGATCAGCAAATTGTATATTTGTGTTCGCAAGTAGCAAAGTTGATTTCATTCTTTCACATTCAAAATGCCATTCGATTACGCTTTTTTTTATAAACATACTAAAAAAATCTAATCCTACAAAAATGCAATCATAAGGAATATTAACATATTGTGAAAATTTATGAAGTCTTTCTAAACTATCATCACAAATGCCTGTATCTAGGAATTTAATTTTCACTTGTTCTTTATCAAAGCCTAAGATTTCAATGTTTTTTTCCCAATTTTTAAGCCAACCTGGTGTAACAAGGTATGATTTTTCACTTATAAAATGAGCGATTATATCTCTATTAGTGAATAATTCAAAACAGTATTCAAGTCTATGTATTTTACATTTTTCACTATCAAGCACCATCTTATTTAAACTTGTACAGCATTTACCACCAATAATAATTATTTTATTACAGGTTGATTGACAACTATTAATTGCTTCTAACTGCTCATTATGGCCGGTATTTCCATAGATACACGCTGGTGTAAATTCTAAAATTTCGACATTCTTAATATTATTATCCTTTATTATAAATTTAAGTTCTTCAGAGAAAATTTTACAAATAATTATTCCTAATTTTTCATCCATTATTTACTTCACCCATTCTAAAATATATTTATCTTTTTTATAACATTCCTTTATTATACCTTAAAAGCAATATAATGTAATGCATATTGCTATATTTATTTTTGAAATATAAAATATAAAATGAAAATGTCACACCAACGAATGAAAGTAATTATGACTGATAAGTAATATTCATATTATAGTTACAAAATACACGAAAGTAACATGTTGTTGACACATTGTTGACATAAGAGGTGCCTATAATAAAAGTATAGACATTAACAAAAAAATAAATTAGTGAGGAGCAAATAATATGAAAAGTGTAGCTTTAAGAACTAAAATAATAACTGGAATAATAACCGGAGGCATGCTTTTATCCTCTGTTAGTCTAGCTTTTGCAACAGGTATTAAATCAACAAAGACAGATGTGAAGACACCTTCAAAAATTGAGGTTAAACAACCTAAGGCTGATGCACTAAAAGCTAGTGAGCAGGTTCAAAGGGATGCGCAGAGACAAAAAAATTTAGATGCTAAATTAGCAAAACTCGTAACTGATAAAACTATAACTCAAGATCAATCAGACAAAATTAAAGCAGCTATAGCTACGCAGGAAGCTGCAAACAAAGTAGAAAAGGAAAAGACTAAAACTATGACTAAGGCAGAGCGCAAATCATATATAGATAGCAACAAGACTACTCATATAAGTGCTTTAAAAGCTCTTGTAGATGCAGGTACTATAACACAGGCTCAAGCTGATAAAGTAGGATCTTTCGGTGCAATAGGTGGTCCAGGTAAACACGGAAAAGATATGAAAGGTGGAGTTAAGCTAGAATCAATACTTAAATTAGGTGTTAGTTCAAATATTATTACGCAGAGTGAAAGTGATAAAGTGTTATCATATGAAAAAACTAAAACCACAGATAATAAAATAAAAACTAATGTATATAAAGACTTAGTTGATAATAACATATTGACTCAGGCAAAGGTTGATGCTCTAAAAGCTAATGAGAAGGGTCAAATGGATACTCAAAGGCAAGCGAAAATGGAGACCAAATTAGCAAAACTTGTAACTGATAAAACTATAACTCAGGATCAATCAGATAAAATTAAAGCAGCTATAGTTACACAGGAAGCTGCAAACAAAGTTGAAATGGAAAAGACTAAAACTATGACTGCTGCAGAGCGCAAATCATACATGGAAAGTAAAAAGGGTACTCATATAAGTGCTTTGAAAGCTCTTGTAAATGCAGGAACTATAACACAGGCTCAAGCTGATAAAGTAGGCCATGGTGCTAACAATCATATGGCAGGTATAAAGATTAAATAGTTAAATTTGAAAATTAAATTATAAGTAAAAAGAGCATACGACGGGAAACCTGAGTATGCTCTTTTCTTTAATTTCCTTAAGAATTACTATTTTGATAAATGGTGGGTATGCTCTACAATGTTGCAAAATATCTTTACAAAACTGTTTGAAAGCTATATAATTAGCATTAAATGAAATTTCAGCACATGTAACATGCATATATTCTAGAATTATATGCAGTGGCTAAAGATGCAAATAAGGAAGGACTAAGAAGGGGGAGAATAAGTGAATAAGTTTAAATTAACAAATAATAATGAGTTTAAGATTGCAACAAATGATTTTAAGTTAGTGAATGAAAAACAGCCTATGTTGTTTAAAGAGATATTCCCATACTCAGAAATTCCTAAGGTTGTTTTTGGAGGTCAGCAGATTCCAATGTCTATACCTGATGATATTTGGATTACGGATACTACATTCAGAGATGGTCAACAGTCTATGGATACTTATACTGAAAAGCAAATAGTTAAAATATTTGATTATTTACACAAACTTGACAATAATTCGGGTATAATTAGACAAACGGAGTTCTTTTTATATACTCAGAAAGATAGAAATGCTGCTAGAAAATGTTTAGAAAGAGGATATGAATTTCCAGAGGTAACATCATGGATAAGAGCTAATAAAGAAGACTTTAAGCTTGTTAAAGATATGGGACTTAAGGAAACGGGAATGCTTATGTCCTGTTCTGATTATCATATATTCAAAAAGCTTAATAAAACAAGGCAAGAGGCAATGGACTTATATGTTTCATTGGTAGAAGAAGCATTAGAAAATGGAATAATTCCAAGATGCCATCTTGAGGATATAACTAGAGCTGATTTCTTTGGATTTGTTATACCACTAGTGCAAAGACTTATGGAACTATCTAAGAAATCTGGTATTAAGATAAAAATTAGGGCATGCGATACATTAGGACTTGGATTGCCATACTCTGGTACGGAATTACCAAGGAGTGTACCACAGATAATTAGTGGATTAATAAAGTATGGTGGAGTGCCCTCGGAATATCTTGAATGGCATGGACATAATGATTTTTATAATGTAGTTTCCAATGCTACTACAGCGTGGCTTCACGGATGCTCTGCAATAAATACCTCACTTTTCGGTATTGGTGAAAGAACAGGTAATTGTCCACTTGAAGCAATGATTGTAGAATATGGTCAAATAAGAGGAAATGTAAAAAATATGAATCTTAAGCTTATAAGTGAAATTGGACAATATTTTGAAGGTGAGTTTAAATATAGTATTCCACCTAGGACACCTTATGTTGGTAGTGAATTTAATGTTACAAGAGCGGGTATCCATGCAGATGGAATATTAAAGGATGAAGAAATATACAATATTTTTGATACTGAAAAAATATTAGGTAGGCCAATTATTGTGGCAGTTAACGAACACTCGGGGCATGCAGGTATTGCAGCTTGGGTTAATACCTATTATAGATTAAAAGATTTAGATAAAATTGATAAAAAAGATGAAAGAATTAATGTTATAAAAGATTGGGTAGATAAGCAATATGAGACTGGAAGAAGTACTGTAATGAAAAGTGAAGAATTAGAATTAATTACAAAAAAAATTATTCCACAATTAAGTACAAAAAAACATAATGCTGAGGAATTTTGATATATGTTAAAGATTATAGTCTATATTTACATTTAAAAAATGGAGGGATATTATGGAATATACTGTTGCACAAAAAATAATTAAAGCTCATTTGGTTAAGGGTGAAATGATTACAGATACTGAGATTGCAATTAAGATAGATCAAACCTTAACTCAAGATTCTACAGGTACAATGGCTTATCTACAATTTGAAGCTATGGGAATTGATAAAGTTCAAACTAAAAAATCTGTTGCTTATATAGACCATAACATTTTACAAACTGGTCCTGAAAATGCAGATGATCATTTATATAT
This sequence comes from Clostridium estertheticum subsp. estertheticum, assembly GCF_001877035.1. NCBI lineage: Bacteria > Bacillati > Bacillota > Clostridia > Eubacteriales > Clostridiaceae > Clostridium > Clostridium estertheticum. Next base: position 188,288 of record NZ_CP015756.1, read on the forward strand.
ACAGACTGTTGCAAAAAAACATGGCATATATTTTTCTAAACCAGGCAATGGTATTTGTCATCAAGTCCACTTAGAAAGATTTGGAGTTCCAGGAGAAACTTTACTTGGTTCAGATAGTCATACTCCAACAGGTGGCGGAATAGGAATGCTAGCTATAGGAGCAGGAGGATTAGATGTAGCTGTTGCAATGGGTGGTGGAGAATACTATATAACAATGCCTAAAATTGTAAAAGTTAATTTATCAGGAAAACTTAGCCCTTGGGTTGCGGCTAAAGATATAATACTTGAAGTATTAAGACGTTTAACAGTTAAGGGTGGAGTTAACAAAATATTTGAATATGCAGGAGATGGGTTAAAAACTCTAAGCGTACCTGATAGGGCAACAATTACAAATATGGGTGCAGAACTCGGTGCTACAACTTCAATTTTCCCTAGTGATGACATAACATATAAATTTTTAAAAGCGCAACATAGAGAAGAAGATTTTGTAGAGTTAAAAGCGGACGATGGAGCAGTATATGATGAGACAGTTGAAATAGATTTAAGTAAAATAGAACCACTTGTTGCTTGTCCTCATAGCCCAGATAAGGTAGTTTTAGTATCATCACTAAAGGATATAAAAGTAGATCAAGTATTAATAGGAAGCTGCACTAATTCATCGTATGTTGATATGATGAAAGTGTCAAAAATACTTCTAGGTAAAAATATACCTGAGGACATGTCTCTTGCTATTGCGCCAGGTTCAAAACAAGTTTTAAATATGTTATCTAAAAACGGTGGACTTGGAGATATGATTGACGCCGGAGCAAGAATACTTGAAAGTGCATGTGGGCCATGTATAGGAATGGGTCAAGCGCCTTCAACTGGTGCAGTGTCCCTTAGAACATTTAATAGAAACTTTAAAGGTAGATCTGGTACAACATCTGCTAATGTTTATATTGTAAGCCCAGAAGTTGCAGTTGCGTCTGCACTTAAAGGGTATATTACAGATCCTAGAGAACTTGGAGAAGCTGTTAAAGTGGATATGCCAGAAGAATTTGTTATTAATGATAATTTAATAATAAGCCCAGCGGAAGATGGAAAAGATATAATAGTTAAAAGAGGACCAAATATAAAGCCATTCCCTAAAGCAAAAGAGTTAATAGGAAATGTTACAGGTAAAATTCTAACTAAGTTAGGGGATAATATTACAACGGATGATATAATGCCATCTAATGCTAAATTGCTTCCATTTAGATCTAATATTCCATACCTTGCAGAGTTTTGTTTAACACCTAGCGATGCAGAATTTCCAGCAAAAGCTAAAAAATATGATGGTGGAATAATAGTTGCGGGATCAAACTATGGTCAAGGATCAAGCCGTGAACATGCAGCACTTGCACCACTTTATTTAGGAGTTAAGGTTGTTCTTACAAAATCTTTTGCAAGAATTCATAAAGCTAATTTAATTAATAATGCTATAATTCCATTGGTATTTAATGACGTTAAAGATTATGAGGATATAGATATGATGGATGAATTAGTCATTGAAGATGCAGCAAATCAGATAAAAAAAGGTCTCGTTATTGTAAAAAACATAACAAAAGGATCGGAGTATAAAACTCTCCCTGAAGTAACTCAAAGAGAAAAAGAGATGCTTATACACGGTGGATTAATAAATCTTATGAAAAATAAGAAAAAGGTAGGTGTCTAGAATAATGAAACATAACATTACACTTATACCAGGAGACGGAATTGGACCAGAAGTAACCACAGCTACCGTTAAAATACTAGAAAAAAGCGGAGTCTGCATTAATTGGGAAATAGTACGTATGGGCGCAGAGGTTATAGAAGAGTTTGGTACTCCTATGCCCCCTTACGTTTTAGAGAGCATTAAAAAGAATAAGGTTGCACTTAAAGGACCCGTAACTACACCTGTAGGTAAGGGATTTAAAAGTGTTAATGTCACATTAAGACAGGAATTGAACCTTTATGCTAATATACGTCCTATAAGAACGTTTGAAGGGGTTCCTTCAAGATTTGAAAATGTTGATTTAATAATAGTAAGAGAAAATAGTGAGGATTTATATGCAGGTATAGAGCATATGATTACAGAGGATATTGCTGAGAGTATAAAGATAATAAGCAAAAAAGCTAGTGACAGAATTGTAGAATATGCTTTTAAAATAGCAAAAGAACAAAATAGAAAAGAAGTTATAGCTGTTCATAAAGCAAATATTATGAAACTTTCTGATGGATTATTCTTAAGATGTGCAAGAAACATAGCAGGGACTCACAAAGATATTGCATTTTACGATGTTATAGTTGATGCAATGAGCATGAAGCTTGTTATGAATCCAGAGAAATACGATGTACTTGTTATGCCTAATCTATACGGAGATATACTCTCTGATATGGCAGCAGGACTAGTTGGTGGATTAGGACTAGTACCAGGAGCAAACATCGGCGAAGAAGGTGCAGTGTTTGAACCAGCTCATGGATCAGCTCCAGATATAGCAGGAAAGAACATAGCAAACCCAACTGCTTGTATTCTATCATCAGTTATGATGCTAAGACACATAGGAGAAGCAAAGGCTGCGAATAAAATAGAACAAGCGGTAGTTGCTGTTCTTAAAGAAGGAAAACATTTAACTTGCGATTTAGGTGGTACCACTGGAACAATTGAGTTTACACAAGTTGTAATTGATAAAATGCTAGAACAAACTAATTAATAGTTGTAAATTTTAATATCTATCAACAAATAACTCATAAGCAGATTGCTTATGAGTTATTTGTTTGGAAAAACTATAGGGTATTATGATGTATAATGACTATAAGAAAGTTTAAAATGTAAATGTATATTTGTAAATACATATACATATATAGATAGATATATAGATAAATGTAAACATATATCTACATTTTATAATGGAAGGATAAAGAGTTATTATGAGAATAAATAAACTTCTTAGTAATTATGGTATTTGCTCAAGAACAGGAGCAAATAAACTTATTGAGGAAAATAGAATAATTGTAAATGGGAAGCAATGCATTCCTGGGCAGTGGGTAGAGAAAGAGGATAATATTCTTCTTGATAATGAGGATGTTTTAATGAGAGATAAAATTTATATTGCACTTAATAAACCAGTAGGGGTTACATGCACTGCAGAAAAAACAGTAGCTAGCAATATAATTGATTTCATGAACTATCCAGAGTACATATTTCCAGTTGGTAGATTAGATAAGTCATCTCAGGGGCTAATACTTATGACTAATGATGGTGAACTTGCAAATAATATTTTAGAATCTAAAAATGAACATGAGAAAGAATATATAGTAACTGTAAATAAGTCGTATGACAATAATTTCATTGAGGGCATGTCAAAAGGAGTTCAAATTTGCGGTATTAACACAAGAACCTGCAAAGTTAGTAGAATATCGGAGGATACTTTTCGAATTATTCTAACGCAAGGATTAAATAAACAAATTCGTAGAATGAGTAAAACTTTTGGATATACAGTTGTAAGACTAGAGCGTATTCGAATTGTTGATATAAAAGTTGATGGGATAGAGATAGGCAAGTGGCGTTACCTAACAAGTGGCGAGGTAATGGGATTAAGAAATAGTTAAAAGGATACCTTAGCTGCAATACTAAAGCATCCTTATTTTTATTAAAGTCATATAATTATTTAGTTTTAAAAGTTAAGCAGTCAGTCTCAGAGTACAGATTAACATTTTCACCATTAACTTCTATAGATTTAGCACTACACAGTTCATTGGAGTTATATATGCAAGTGCCTACATTACAAGAAACTACATCGCACCCATTACTATTAGAATGTACGATATTTGTAAGATCGCTATAGACGATACTATCTAAAAAAGTAGCACAACAAGTGTCAGAGTCTTTTCTAGCATTTTTTCCACCAACGTTTATGATATTAGCGTAACATATGTTTTCGTCATTATGGGAACAATTTAAAACACCACAGTTAATTTTTGACACAAAATCTCCTCCTTAATATATCTACTAAGAAGTTTAACCTAAAAGGTAATGAAATATTTATAATTAAAAATATTATTTTATTTTAAAAGAATATTTTATTTTTTATTATAAATTCAGTAATTTAGTCAGTGAGTGTGTTATAATTAAAATAATGTAGTAAAATAAACATGTGTGTTATCGAGAAAAATGAGTTGTTAATAAAAAAATTAGGGAAATATTAAAATTATATATGATTTTAAATCCCTTACAAGGCATATTAAAAAAATAGGCTAGCATGCTGACTGGTTATTTTTTGATGATGCCTAAATTGAAGAAAGAGGTGTCTTATCATAAAAAACGAAAATGAAATTAAAAAAGAAATTAAAGTTGAAAATAAAAAAGAAACTCCAAAAGTAGAAGTTAAATTAAACAAATACCAAACTCTAGAAGATATAACATTTTTAAAAATACTTAAAAAAGATGGCACAACCATTGATTGTAAAATAGATACTGAAGATTTACAAAGAGTATTAGAAAAAGGTCGTTGGTTTGCAGAGTGGAATAAAGATTTTAATAATTTCTTAGCACAAAATCTAGGTACTTATTATATCGAAGAAAAAAAATATAGAAGAAAGCAAAGTTTGCAATCATTTATATTAGAAGTTCATCCAAAAGCACCTGTAAGACATATTAATGGGGATACTCTAGATAATAGAAAATCCAACTTAGAAGTATATGATCAAAACACAATGAATAGTTATGAAGGAATAGATGAAGAGTCTGTTGCTGTAATATTAAGAGATAGATATGGTAAAGAGAAAGCAAGAACAATAATTGATAAAGAAGATTTAAATAGAGTAATTAACAATGGTTATACATGGGTTCTATTTAAAAAAGACACAGAGCCTTATGCTGTAGCAAATACTCCAGAAGGAAAAATATATTTGAATAGATTTATAATGAGTACAACAGAAGATATGATTACTCATCCTATAAACCTTAATACATTGGATAATAGAAAAGCTAATTTAGAAAATAAAAATCCAAATATAGAAAATGTTGAAAATGCAGTAAGTGAAGAAACAGAAAACTAATAATTATAAAAAAATCAGTGTAGAAGATAATTCTATACTGATTTTATTTTTTTGGTTTTATTTCTGGATCGATTTTAATTTGAAACTGATTTGTTTTACCCATAATATAAGCTAGTTTAATAATAGACTTTTCATCAATACTCATTTCTCTCTTGAACATTTTCTCGAATTGATCAGTTAAACTAGGAAGGTCGATTTTGTAATTTCTAGCACTTAATCTATTTAATCCTTTAACTTTAGGTATGTATATGTTAGGTTTTATTTCTTTGTTATAAATTTTCTTAAAAACTTCAGTAGTATAGAAAGCGTCATTAAAAGCATCATGGAATTGACTTTCTATAGGTACACTAAGTAGTTTAGCTGCATTACCTAGCCCAATGTTAATTCCTTTTTTGCAATCAAGCGCAGTAGATGCATAGGATTGTATGTCGATGTATTCTGTTGGCGATGGCAAAGGCTCTAACTCATAAAACTCTATATTACGAAATAATTCCTTTATATCGGCAATTCCCCATACGCATAATACACTTCTATCACTTTTAATAAAATTCGAAAAATCTTCATACATCTTTTCGAAAGATATGCCTTTATTAAGTTCCTCCATTGTTATGCCAGTAAGTTCTCTTACAAATGGATTGAGCGTAGTATAAATTTCTGGTTTTACTATTACATCAAGAGTTCCAATAGTCTCAAAATGGTCATTTAGTTTTATGGCGCCTATTTGAATTATTTCAAAGGGGCATTTAGGATTATTTAAACTTTTAGTTCCTTTTGCAAAATTGTAGCCTTGGTTAAATTCTAAATCAAATACAATATAATTCATTCAATTACCTCTAAACTTATTTAATAGTATATAGTATAGTCTTTAATTGTGGAAGTTATGATATTAAATATTATATCATTTATGGCAATGAAAAACACCTTGGTAGTTTGGACTTAGGTAATAAAAAATTGAACAATGGGTATAAAGTAGTTTATAATAAATAGAGTGGCTACATTTGATATTAGGAAAAACAACTAAATTATTTGAAATACGAGAGGAAGTTTTATATATGGGAAAGACATTGGTCTTAGCGGAAAAACCATCAGTTGGTAAAGAACTTGCTAAGTTTTTAAATTGTACTCAAGGTGGAAATGGATATTTAATGGGATCAAAATATATTGTAACATGGGCACTAGGACATCTTGTTACTCTAGCAGATCCAGAGGCATATGATGAAAAATATAAAAGCTGGAGAATAGAAGATCTCCCAATGCTACCAAAGGAATTAAAACTGGTAGTTATTAAGGAAACATCAAAGCAGTATAAGGTTGTACACGAACTCCTTAAAAGAGCAGATGTAGATGAACTTGTTATAGCGACAGATTCTGGGCGTGAAGGTGAGCTTGTAGCACGTTGGATCATTCAAAAGGCAGGGTTTAGAAAACCTATAAAGAGGCTATGGATATCATCTCAAACAGAAAAAGCGATAAGAGATGGATTTAATAATCTTAAACCAGGAAAAGAGTATGAGAACTTATTTTGGGCAGCGCAATCAAGAGCGCAAGCGGATTGGCTTATTGGGCTTAATGTTACAAGGGCTTTAACATGTAAATATAATGCACAATTATCAGCAGGAAGAGTTCAAACACCTACATTAGCGCTTATTGTTGAAAGAGAAAATGAAATAAAGAAATTCATTCCAAAGGATTATTGGACAGTAAGTGGAAAGGTAAATGACTTTACAGTTCATTGGTCAAGTAAAAATGGAGACTCACGTACATTTGATAAGAAAAAGGCAGAAGATATCGCAACTAAAGTAAACAATCAAATGGGAAAAGTAGTTGAGCTAAACAAAGCTTCTAAAAAAGAGCTTCCTCCACTTGCATATGATTTAACAGAGCTTCAAAGAGATGCAAATAGAAAATTTGGATATTCTGCAAAACAAACTCTTAATTTAATGCAGAGACTATATGAAAATCATAAGATATTATCTTATCCAAGAACAGATTCAAGGCATCTTACTACAGATATAGTACCTACATTACTTGATAGGTTAAAGAGCATAGCAATAGGACCATATGAGAAATTTGCAAGAAGTATAATAAAAGGTAGGATACATACTACAAGTAGACTTGTAGATAATAGCAAGGTATCAGATCATCATGCTATAATTCCTACAGAGCAGCATGTAGATTTATCCAGCCTAAATAGAGAAGAGAAAAATATTTATGACCTAGTTGTAAAAAGGTTCTTAGAAGTATTAAGTTTACCTTTTGAATATGAGCAGACCACTTTAGTTATAAATGTTAAGGGTGAAAGCTTTTCTGCAAAGGGTAAAATAGTTAAATCAAAGGGATGGAAAGAAATAAGTAGTTCAGGCGCTAACGAAGATAAGGATCAATCACTTCCACCAATTAATAAGGGGGAAGATGTTAAACTTAATTCAGTTAGGTCTGTTAATGAAAAGACTAAGCCACCTGCTAGATACAATGAAGCAACCCTTCTTACAGCTATGGAGCATCCAGGCAAGAATATAGAGGATGATAGTTTAAGGGAAGCTTTAGATAATACATCAGGACTTGGAACCCCAGCAACTCGTGCGGATGTAATTGAAAAACTATTCAACACATTCTATATGGAGAGAAAGGGTAAGGATATTCACCCAACTTCAAAGGGAATTCAACTAATAGGTTTAGTTCCGAAGGATCTAAAGTCTCCAGATCTTACTGCTAAATGGGAAAAACAACTACAACTTATTGGTAAAGGAAAAGCAAATTCTATGAGTTTCGTAAAGGAAATGAGAGAATATGCATCAAAACTTGTAGGTAACGTTGTGGCATCTACAGAGGCATATAAGCATGATAACGCAACAAGGGTGAAATGCCCTGACTGTGGTAAGAACCTTCTTGAGGTTAGCGGTAAAAGAGGAAAAATGCTAGTTTGCCCAGATAGAGACTGTGGATATCGTAAGGGAGTTTCACAAATGTCTAATGCTCGTTGTCCTACTTGCCATAAGAAAATGGAAATTAGAGGAGACGGAGACAATAAAATATTTGTTTGTGGGTGCGGATATAGAGAAAAACTCTCAGCCTTTAACAAACGTCGAGAATCAGAGAAAAGCGCATTAAATAAAAAAGATGTTAGTAGATTCTTAAATCAGCAGAATAAGAAAGATGAACCTGTCAATTCTGGAAATTCTGCTATGGCTGAGGCTTTTGCTAAGTTAAATTTAAAATAATGAAAAATAACCCAACGTATAAGATTTCTATTTATACGTTGGGCTATTTTTATTAGATTATTATTTAAATAAATCCTAACTAGGGCTATATAACCACTATATTGCATTGCATAATAATATGCTATATAATATAGATATGAGGTGGTAATTTGGATAGTCAATTTAAAAAAGGGTTATTAGAATTATGTGTATTAGGAATTGTATATAATAAGGATTGCTACGGATATGAATTAGTTGAGGAAGTATCAAAAATAATAAATATTTCAAGCGGAACGCTTTATCCTTTGCTAAAAAGATTGCAAAATGACAAGCATTTAGACTATTACATAATGGAGTCAATATCAGGACCACCAAGAAAATACTATAAAATAACTACTATAGGTAAAAATTATTTTAAGAAGCAAAGGGACGAATGGTTTGAAATTTCAAATTCAACATCTAATTTTTTAAGAGGGGTTGAGAATAATGGACATGAATAATTATTTAGATTCATTAAAAGATAAAATAGGTAATTTGCCAGAAGGATACAAAAGGGAAATATTAAAAGATTATGAAAATCATTTTCAAGAAGGTTTATTAGTAGGAAAAACTGAAAATAATATTGCATGCGAACTTGGAGAGGTTGATTTTATTGCGAAAAATATTATTGAAGAATATTGTATTGAACACTCTGAAAAGGTAACTGCTGTGAAACATACATTAAAAGCAATATATGCAGTTAAAAGATTTGGAGTTGGAACATTAAATCTTTTAATAGGTACACCATTTGTTATATCTATTGTAGTTTTTGTTATATCTTTATATATTCTTGATGTATTATTACTTTTGACTCCTGTTTTTTTATTATTAAATTTAATTTCTCCTAATTTGCCTATTAATTTTGGGGTTAATATATTGATGGTAAAGATTTTAATTGTATTAGTATTTGGTGTCAGTGGATATTTACTTTATAAGATTCTAAAAAAATGGAGTGCAAAATTCTTTAGTTGGGTTTTTAGATATATAATTAGAAGTATTAAATTTCAAGTATTAAATTAAGCTGGAAATTCTGCTATGGCTGAGGCTTTTGCGAAGTTAAATTTAAAATAGCTGGTGCCAACCACGTGGCAAGTGGAATGCGTGTTGTTGATGGTATGGGGACAATGTGATAGATATATATGTTTTAAAATTTCATAAAAAAAAAGTTTCATGGCTAAAGCTATGAAACTTTTTTCATATTTAATTCATAGTCATTTTTATTAAAAACTTCATTATACAACATAATAGAATCTTTTGATCCACCTGAAGTTGCTACATAATTTAACACTCCAACATTTCTCATATTCTCGCTACTAAATATTTCTTTTAATAATTTTATCATAAAAAACCTCCTATTAACTTTTATTTATAATATTATAATAGTCTAATTAAACAAAAGTGTACATGGTGTGAAGTGACAGAAATCGTTTCATAATATGAACAAAAGGTTAACAATGTGTTAATCTTTTGAATATACCTTGAAATTGTTAGAGAAACCGTATACAATGCAAAATTTGCTAGAAAGTTCAATAAACATTTTTGCAGTTGTTTATATATGGGAAAAATTTAAGATTTAACAAATGTCATGAATCAGAGAAAAATTTAGGCATCACATTTAATACGTTGGTTGGAAATTTATACAGAAATTAAGAGATAACTTCAAATGTTACTGATTTTACAAATAACTAAGGCAAAACAAAAAAACTGTAATTATATGAAATTACGACATAATATTACAAAATTTCCACCAATAAATAAACCGTAAACCTAGTTTAGATGTTAGTATAGGTATACAAAGAAAAAGACATGCTTTGTATAATAAAATTAGAGGGTGAGGTACAAAAGATGAAGAAATCTTTAAGAGCATTAATATTAACTTTAGGTATTTTAGCAACAACAGGAATAGGTTCAACGGCTTACGCACAAGATTGTAGTACAGTAAAACAAGTTAACTCAGTAGAAAGTATACAAGCTATATGCGCTAAGTACGGGACTGCAGTTCCAAAGGGTGTGGCAGTTAAGGCTCAGGTAGCGGCACCTTGCAAGGCAGCACCTACAAAAACTGCTCCTGTCAAAGCAGCGACTACAAAGGCTGTGCCTACGAAGACGACTGCTACAAAGGCAGCAGCAACGCCAGCAGCATCAACTTCAACAGCAAATAACAAATTAGAAAAAGAAGTAGTAACATTAGTTAATAAGGAAAGAGCAAAACAAGGACTAGCCCCTTTAACTGATAATGTTAAGCTTTCAAATGTAGCTAGAACTAAGTCAGAAGATATGGTAGCTAAAAATTATTTCGATCATACATCACCAACATATGGTTCACCTTTTGACATGATGAAACAATTTGGTATTACATATACAGCAGCTGGTGAAAACATTGCAATGGGTCAACAAACAGCATCTTCAGTAATGACTTCTTGGATGAATTCGCCAGGACACAAAGCTAATATTTTAGGTAAGAATTTTACTGATATTGGAGTTGGAGTAGCAAAAGATAAAAGTGGAGCTATTTATTGGACCCAAGAATTTATAGGTAAATAAATAATTTAATATCAATCTGTGTTTTTATATATTGTAAATCACAATATGTAGAAACATAGTTTTTTTTGTTTTGTAGAAAAAATAAATAGATAATAGTAGTATTTATAGCAAAATTTTTATTGAGTTAACATCATTTTATAAAATATATGGTACACTTTAGATTACAATAGAAGAAAGGATGGTGAGGTTTACATTAGTTAGGAGAATTTCAAGTTCTAATGGTGTCTATAACAAAATGTAGTCCTGAATTTATAGAAGAAGGTAAATTATATATAAATAAAATGATAAAACATATTAATAAAATAAAGATATATAGTATTATCATAAAGCATAGAGTATAAAGAATATTGTTGTAGATGTAATAATAACAATGGAAGTGATATAGTAAAATATATTAAAGAGGTTAAAGATTACTAAAAAATAGAGAGTGTGATTAAATGAAATTTTTAGAAAACATAGAAAATGGAACAATCAATATTAAAAAAATGGGAATTATTAAAGCTCTATTTGTAATGTTTCTATCAATTTTACTAGAGGTATTTGGACAGGTGCCTGTAGAGATTACGAATTTATTCTCTGGGAGATTTGAAAAAACATTGCCTTATGTAATTTTTGTTTTTGGTGTGTTGGTAAAATATTATGTTATTATCGTTTTACTTAAATGGCTTAGTAATAGAGCAAATGAAGAAAAGCATAAACCACATTTAAATTGGAAAAATTTTGTTTATGCAACACTTATGATTATATCCTTTCGACTTATATTTGATAACAGTTTGGTATTTTGGGTAAGCGGTATATCTACGCCGAGTTTTATAAATCAGGCGGTGGATGAACTTGCTGTATCACCTATTATATTAATAATTGGTGTTATAATTGTAGCACCTATATATGAAGAAATTATTTTTAGAGGGATTTTATTAAAAGGAATGTCTAAAAAAACAAATCCAGCTGTAGCGATTGTAGTATCTGCATTATTATTTGCAGTAATTCATATGAACATTCCCCAAGGCATAAATGCTTTTTTATTGGGATTAGTTCTTGGATTTATATATTTAAATAAGAGGTCAATATATTTAAGCATATTTGCACATTTTATAAATAATGTTCTTGCTCTTTCATTGTCTTCATTCTTTTCATCAATAGGTGGAGAGTATGCCATAGAGATTCATTGCATATTCTCATTTATAGGGATAGTACTTTTAATTATCGCTTTCGATGGATATAAACAAAATAAAATAAAGAATAAGCCTGCGATATACAAGCAATTTATAGAAGTATAGATGTGGCAATTGAAAAAATTGTAAAAAAACCTCTAACATGTTATTATAGTTAGAGGTTTTTTCAATCTAATAAAAGATTATTATATTATAGGTGATTATTTTAATTCACTTAACATTTGGTTTGCTTCGTCTTTTAATTGTTGAACTTCATTATCGGGAGCATCCTTTGTAGGATACCATCCCTTTTGTTTCATAGCATCAAATATCATATATTGGATGTTTTGATCATTTTTAAAATTACCAAGTAGAGTATTTCTTAAATTTGCACAAGAGGATTCAGTTATTCCTGTACTATAAGCTGTAATAGTTTGTTTTTCAGAAGTAAGTAAGTCTTGCATTAATTCTTTTTCAGTCATTTAATATCCCTCCATTTATATATTATTGATGAGAATCAAGGTATGATTTTAATGTATTAAAATTTTGTTTATGTGTATTACTAGCTTCAGTACAAAGATTTTTTAAATTTTGATCAGTGCATTGTGTACCATATTCATTAAATTTTTTATTAAGCAATGCTTCATATCCTAACTGATCTTTAATTACTTTTAAGTTGTTACTTTCAAGTTGCTTATTTTCAGTATTCATAATATTTATTACCTCCACTTATTTATTTAAATTGCTACCAAAGTATTATCTGCATTTTATGTTTAAATATAAGTGGTAAATTAATGAAAATATTGTAGCTCCGCTGGAGATGATTTAAGAGGTATTTATAGCGTGTTTTAAAAATTTAAGAAATTTTTAAGGTAATATTAATCAATATTTAATAAAAATAGAGTACAATTATATAATAACAAGGGTAATTAGATGGGAGTGACTATTATGCCTACTATAAATATGCTGTCATCAGCAGACAAAGTAAAAGGTCAAGGAGTAGGATCAGCTTACTTAGAACAAGTAGATTTAGTCAGAAATGGATTAGATAAAGAATATAAAGTTGTGATAAATAAAAAAGAAAGAACCGATATAATGCATTATCATACTATCGACCTTAAGCATTACTTAAGTATATGTTTTGCTAAAAGAAAAGGTGTAACAGTTGGTTATGTGCATTTTTTGCCAGAAACTATTGAAGGAAGTATTAAATTACCTAATATAATAAAAAAGATTTTTTATAAATATATTATAAGTTTTTATAAAAAAATGGATTATTTAGTTACAGTAAATCCTAATTTTATACCAAGGCTTGAGGCTTACAATATCGATAGAAAAAAAATTACGTATATTCCTAACTTTGTTTCAACTGAAAAATTTTATAATCTGCCAATTGAAAAGAAATATGTAGCGAAGGAAAAACTGAAAATTGATAGAGATGCGTTTGTTGTGCTTGGAGTTGGTCAAATACAAACCAGAAAAGGTGTTATTGATTTTATTGACATTGCAAAAAAAATGCCGGATGTACAATTTATCTGGGCAGGTGGATTTTCTTTTGGGGGTATTACCGATGGATACAAGGAATTAAAAAGTAAAATGGAGACTGCACCTAAAAACATTTTATTCACAGGAATAGTTGATAGAGATTTGATGAATGATATATATAATGTATCAGATGTTCTCTTTATGCCATCATATAATGAGCTTTTTCCTATGTCAATACTTGAAGCGATGAACACATCTACTCCAGTACTTTTAAGAGATCTAGAACTTTATGAAGATATATTATTTGACTATTACTTAAAAGAGCACGATAATAGAGGTTTCATGGAGGCTATACAGAACTTAAAAAATGATTCGAATTATTACGATCAGGCTAAAAAAAAGGCGATTCGTGGGCATGATTTTTATTCTAGAGAGAGCGTACTTGGTATGTGGAAAAGTTTTTATGAAAAGGTATGGCTAAAAAAAATAGGTAAATAAATAGAATGTTTTTTTTTCACATGTATTAATATAATTATTACTATACTATTATGGAAATTAACTACCTTTTACTCCTGTTAATTTTTGATTTTTCTGCGTTTATGAATGAATAAGCAAGAGTATTAATGCTTATTAAATGAAGAATTTTCATAAGGAAATTATAGTAATTAAAGGGGACTGATTATGAATATTGGAATTTTTACTGATGCTTATTATCCGCAAGTAAGTGGAGTGGTTACTTCTACTATGATACTAAGAAATGAATTAATTAGGCTTGGACATAGCGTAACTATTGTTACAGTTACACACCCGGGTGTAGAGGAGAAGGAAGGTATAATAAGACTACCTAGTTTGCCATTTTTCCTTTTACCTTCTCAAAGGGTGGGGATAATATATTCACATAAAAGTATGAACAAGATAAAAAAACTAGACTTAGACATAATACATACACAAACAGAATTTAGTATAGGTATCTTTGGGAGAATAGTTGCTAGAAGATTAGGTATTCCTGTAGTTCACACTTATCATACAATGTATGAAGATTATATCCATTATGTATCTAGTGGTATAATGCTTAAGCCTGCATCACAATTAGCGAAAAAGGTAAGTGAGTTATACTGTAGAGATTGCAGTGCTATAATAGTACCTACCATAAAGGTGAAAGATGCATTGCAACAGTACGGGTTAAGAAGACATATAGATGTAATACCTACAGGAGTTAATATAGAGCCCTTCAAAAAAAGTAATTTTGATGAAGAACTTATTAACGATGAAAAAAAATCTTTTGGTATAAATGAAACCCAACCAGTTGTACTATATATTGGGCGTATAGCGAAGGAAAAAAGTATAGATGTAATTATAAATAGTATGAATGAATTAATTCGAAAAATACCAAATTGTAAATTGCTTCTTGTTGGTGATGGACCAGAGCGTGAAAATTTAGAAACGTTAGCTAAACATTTAGGCATTGAGAAATCTGTAGTATTTGCTGGTGAAAAACCTTGGTCAGAAATTGGGAAGTATTATCAGATGGGTGATGTATTTGTAGGTGCATCTCTTACAGAGACACAAGGATTAACTTTTGCAGAAGCTATGGCGGCACAAATTCCTGTTGTAGCTAAGTACGATAAAAACTTGGATGGTATAATCAAAGATAGAATTAATGGAAGAGTATTTTATAAAGATGAAGACTTAGCCAAAATATTATCTGAAGTTTTAATTAATAAAGAGGAACATGATTCAATGGTGAAAAATGCTTATGATGGAATAGAACCATTATCATCTAAGTGTTTTGGTGAAAATGTTGAGAAAATTTATATGGAAGTTGAAAAACAAAGCTGTATGTTACAAAATCAAAAAGTGACATAATTAATTTATGAGGAGAAAATTGTAAAAGACAATTTTCTTCTTTTCTTTTATTTTAAAGAAAAAATTATCCTATATTATTTATTTATTTGGTACAATGTAATAAATATAAAAGAAATGGAGTGGGTTAGAATGAAAATACTTTATTATGATTGTTTTTCAGGTATTAGTGGGGATATGAATTTAGGAGCATTACTAGATTTAGGTATAGATGAGAAATATTTAATAGATGAATTAAGTAAGCTTAATTTAAATGGGTATGAAATAAAAGTATCAAGAGATATTAGAAAGGGCATAGAGGGAACCAAGGTGGATGTGCTTTTACAAGAGCATAGCCATGGGCATTCTCATGAGGAGGTTAGTGAGTTACATCTTCATGGGCACCATCACGATGATGCTCATGGTGAACATAATCATGAACATATCCACAATGACAATGAAGGCGACCATATGCATGTGCATGCAAGTATTGAGCATATTCATAAGGATCAAAGAAATCTTAATGATATAGAGAAAATTATAAATTTAAGTGAGTTAAATTCTAAAGTTAAAGAATTAAGTATGGAAATATTTATGAAGGTTGCGCTAGCTGAAGCAAAGGTTCATGGAAAACCCTTATATGAAATCCATTTTCATGAGGTGGGAGCGGTAGATTCTATAGTGGATATAGTGGGAGCTGCTATTTGTTTAAATTATTTAAATGTTGATAAAATAATGAGTTCTTCTGTAGAGCTTGGTGGTGGGTTCGTTAAGTGTGCTCATGGTCTTATACCAGTTCCAGCGCCTGCTACTGTTGAGATTTTAAAGGGGATTCCAGTAAAACTTGGAGCAGTGCCATTTGAAACTACAACCCCTACTGGAGCTGCAATTCTTGCAGCTAATGTCTGTGAATTTAAAGATGATAATAATTTTATTATAAATAAAATTGGTTATGGCATAGGGAACAGAGATACTGAAATACCTAATGTATTAAGAGTCATGTTAGTAGAGGAAGTAGAGAAAGTAAGTAACGAGGAATATGATGATGTAACAGTTGAGCAAATCATTGAATGTAATATAGATGATATGAATCCTGAGTTATATGAGTATATTATTGATATGGTTTTTAGCGAAGGTGCTTTGGATGCATATATAACTCCAATTATAATGAAAAAAGGAAGACCAAGCGTAAAAATAAGTATTTTATGTGAGGAAGATAAAACTACAAGGATGAAGGAAATACTGTTTAGAGAAACTACTACCCTTGGAGTAAGAAGTTTTAAAGTAGATAAAACAAAACTTAAAAGGGAGTTTATTAAAGTAAATACTAGTTACGGCGAAGTTACCGTAAAAGAATCTTATTATAAAGGCAAAAAAATAAAAAGCAAGTTTGAATATGAAGAATGCAAGAGAATAGCTAAAAGTACCGGGGTACCTATAAGTGAAGTATACGAGAAATTAAGAAATGAAATATAATATTATACTAAAGGATAAAATAAGGGAACTTTAAATTTAAAAAGGTGGGTGACATATGAATTCAAAAGAGATGGAGAACTTTCTTAAAAATATAAAAAATGGTGATATATCTATTGAAGATGGTATGGATAAGTTAAAAGATCTGTCTTATTCAGATTTAGGGTTTGCAAAAATAGATAATCATAGAGAACTTAGAGTTGGTTATCCAGAGGTTATATATTGTGAAGGTAAAACTGTGGAGCAGATAAAAGGAATAGTAAGTCTAATGCTTACTAAGGATGTTAATATTCTTGGCACAAGGGCTACCAAGGTTATGTATGAGGGTATTAAAGAAATATGTGGTGATGCCCAGTATAATGAACTTGCAAGGACAATTGTAATTAAAAGAAAGGAGACTGAACCATCGAGCACATATATTGCACTAGTAACAGGAGGAACGTCTGATATACCTGTTGCGGAAGAAGCCGCTGTTACTGCTGAAATTTTTGGAAATAGAGTTGAGAGAATTTATGATGTAGGTGTAGCTGGTATTCATAGGCTTTTTGATAATTTAGACGTTATAAGGCGCGCTAAGGTAATTATCACTGTGGCTGGGATGGAAGGAGCACTAACAAGCGTTGTTGGAGGCTTAGTTGATAAACCAGTTATAGCTGTTCCTACAAGCGTAGGGTACGGAGCTAGCTTTAAAGGGCTTGCTGCACTGCTTAGTATGTTAAATAGCTGCTCTAGTGGAGTAAGTGTTGTTAATATAGACAATGGTTTTGGAGCGGGATATTTAGCAAGCATTATAAATAAATTATAAACTATATTTAGAATTTATCTAAGGATAAAGATAAGTTATTCTCTTAACCGATGGTCATTATAGCCTTTGGTTAAGTGAGTAACTATTTTTTTTGTTAGAGATAAAGTATCATCATATTTGCCAGGTTATAAATTTTTTTTATAACGTAATAAATAATATATATTTGTTATAAAAAAAAATAAAAGTATAATAGAGTTAAATATAAAAGAAAAAAATTAAAAGGAGTGGTATTAAATGATAAATTTAAAAGGCCAAGACTTATTAAGAAATCCTTATTTAAACAAAGGAACTGCGTTTACAAAGGAAGAAAGAAAAAAGTATGAACTTATAGGATTATTACCAAACGATGTAAGAACTATTGAGCAGCAAGAACAGATAATTTATCAAAGAGCTAAAGATTTTGAAGATAAATTAGAAAAACGTAATTACCTTATGAACTTATATGACACTAACAAAACACTTTTCAGCTATGTTATAAGTAAACATATTACTGAATTTCTTCCTGTAATATATACTCCAACTATAGGTGATGCAGTAATAAACTATTCAAAAATCTATGATACTCCAAAGGATGCCGTTTTCCTTTCAATAGATCATCCCGAAGACATTAAAAAATCTATTGAGAACTCTTTAAAGGATCTTGATGAAATAAAATTGATTGTTGTTACTGATGGTGAAGGAGTTCTTGGAATAGGTGATTGGGGTGTTCAAGGAGTTGATATATCCATAGGAAAGCTTGCCGTATATACGGTAGCTGCAGGTGTTAATCCTAAAAATGCTCTTCCTATAGTAATAGATTCTGGAACAAACAACGAATCACTTTTAAATGATCCACTTTATCTTGGAAATAAACACAAAAGAGTCACTGGAGAAAAATACTATGACTTTATTGATAAATTTGTAAAGATTGTTCTTGAGTTATTTCCTGAAGTACTTCTTCATTGGGAAGATTTTGGGCGTGGCAATGCAAGTGCCATTCTTGAAAATTACAGATCAAAAATTTGTACGTTTAATGACGATATACAGGGGACTGGGGTAATGATGGTATCAGCAATGAGTGCTATTGGCGAGGTTACTGGTATACCAATTAAGGATCACAAAATATTAGTTTTTGGTGGTGGTACTGCGGGGATAGGTATATCAGATCAAATATTACTTGAAAAAATGCAAAGTGGATTATCAGAGGAAGACGCAATAAAGCAATTCTATCTTGTTGATCGCTTTGGTCTCATTACGCAAGATATGGATAATCTTACTGAGGGTCAGAAAAAGTATGCAAGAGCCAGAGGTGAATTTAAAAAACCACTTACTAATCTTGCTGAGATAGTAGAGGCTACTAAGCCTACAGTACTTATTGGAACTTCTGGAGTACCTGGTGCATTCACAGAAGAAGCCGTAAGAAAAATGGCAGAGTTAAATGAAAAACCTGCTATTATGCCTATTTCAAATCCTACTAAACTTGCAGAAGCAAAAGCTACAGACTTAATAAAATGGACAGATGGCCGTGCATTAGTTGTAACTGGAAGCCCCTCTGAACCAATTGAGCATAATGGGGTAACATACACTATTGGTCAAGCTAATAATGCGTTATTATATCCTGGATTAGGACTTGGTATAATAGTTGCAAAAGCTAAAACTGTATCCGATGGAATGTTATCTGCAGCCGCTCATGGAATAGCATCTCTTCAAGATTTTTCAAAGCCTGGAGCTGCAATTTTACCTTCAGTTGAAAAAGTTAGAGAAGCATCAAAACTTGTAGCAATTGCTGTGGTGAAGCAAGCAATTAAAGAAGGGTTAAACCAAATTGAAATTGTAGATGTTAAAAAGGCAGTGGAGGATAGTATTTGGGAACCAATTTACAAATAAAATAGATTAAGGGGCTGTTTTTACTTTTTAAGCAGTATCCCCATTATTTCTTTTTCAATAGAAGTCATATAATGTTCTTTTTTTACAACAAAAGATATATAAAAATTTATAACTGGAACTAGAGAGACTGTTTTTATTGATGACATATTTTCAACTGCCATATTGATCATTATTCCTATACCAACTCCAGAAGCTATTAGGGATTTTGCTGTTTGTATTTCAGTTGTGTAATAGAAATTTTTCATGTCAACACCATTTTCCAAACAAAGATCTTTTATTACTTTATTATGAATATATGAATCACCTAGGACCGTAAAACGCTCATCTTTAAGTTCGCTAAAGTTAACTTCAGGTTTATTTAAAAGTGGGTGACTATTACTTGTACAAACCATGAATTGGTCTGTTTTTAAAATAGTGGTATTAAGGTCATTATCTTTTAAAGGCGCAATGGAACCTATTAATGCAATATCAACTTGACCAGAATCTAGTAACTTTTTCATCGCTGTGGAACCTGTTTCAACAAGTTCAATATGGTTCACAAGACCATTTATATCTAACACCTTCATGAAAGGCGGGAAAAAATAAGCGCCAATCATCGGTGGAACTCCTAATTTTATTTTTGCTCCGCTTATTCTTGATATTTCAAGTTTTGCTGCTTTTAATTCATGTAGAACATTGTATGCTCGTTTCTCAAGGATTTTTCCAGCTTCAGTTAAGGAAAGTTGTGCTTTAGAATGATCTCTAATTACAAGTCTTTCTCCAAGTTCTTTTTCAATTTTATGTAGTGCCATTGTTATTGAAGGCTGGGAAACAAAAAGCATTTCTGCAGTTTTTGTGAAACTTTTATTTTGGCATAAATAATAAAAATATTCTAAATCTCTTATATTCATATATCACAACTCCTTAACAGATCAGCATACACTATTAATTTATATTAAGCAAATAATATTATAAGTTAATAATGTATGATTTGTATACTTTAACCGATATTACCATATAACTATAGATTGTATGGTACAATTGGGTTAAACTTGTAGTTATATATGAGGTGAGGAGGTATTCCAATGGAAAATAGAGCGGGAATAGTAGCTATTCTTTTAGGCGCAGTAATAACAGCGTGGACAGTGGGAAAGACCTGGTTTGGTAAAAAAAATAAATAAATTTAGTAAGTATGTTTCTTGAATTATCAAACATATTCAAGATAGTATATTGAATCAAAAGGAAAAAGTCATCTGGAATTCAGGTGACTTTTTCCTTTTATTAAATATGGTGTTTTTGTATTAATATGGATAGTAATTTAGAGGGCACGCCTTGGTAATAGGGAATATTAAACTATATTATAAGTTTTTGTATACTTTTCGATTGCCTAATCGTAATACTAATAGAGGGTTTTATAAATTTGTTTTAATTAAATATCTTTGATATGTGAAGAAATTGTAGATTTTATTATTAGATAATAAAAATAAATACTATTTAATATCTAATATGTTATGGTTCGAGTTAAAAAAATAAATTATATAGAAAAGAGGATGAGAATATTGGAAAATAAAAAAATATTATCTTTAACGGGAGTTTCTAAAAAATTTAAAGGAATAGAAATATTAAAAAATATTAATTTGAGTATAAATAAAGGTGAAGTAGTTGGAATCATCGGAACTAATGGCTGTGGAAAAACAACATTACTTAGAATAATAATGGGGCTTATCTATCCTAATGAAGGTGAAGTTATTGTTGATGGGAACAAAGTTTTACCAGGACTTTTAGGGGGACTACCAACAAATGTAGGGGCTCTAATTGAAAACCCTATATTTTTGCAGCATTTTACTGGATATACAAATTTACATATGTTGGCGTCTATTCGTAATGTTATTAATGATGACGATATAAGATCAGTTATTAAGCTAGTGGGGTTAGATAATAACAATAAAAAGTCTGTTGGAAAATACTCTTTAGGTATGAGGCAAAGATTAGGAATTGCACAAGCTATAATGGAAAACCCAGTACTTGTACTTTTTGATGAGCCTACTAATGGATTAGATTCAAATGGGGTGGAAATATTTTCAAACATTGTTAAGAGTATGAAAAGTAAAGGTTCAAGTTTTATTATTGTATCACATAGAAAAGAGGAAATTGATGAATTGTGTCATAGCATATATAAAATCGATGGTGGTAGTTTAACTATATTAAGAGATTTAGATAATAATGATGGTGTGCAATGATTACGTGCATGATTAAACACTATTTTTCTTTGAATTATAAAAAAAGGATTTATACTTTTGCTATGTTATTTGTTTTAACCATACTCTTAAAATATCTTGCTCCAGGAGATTGCCTGCCTAAAGGAGCGCCATTAGTTTTTTGGGACTTTCTATTTATTTACTTTTCATACCCATTAGTAATGATTTTAGTGATGCCTATAATTTACTGTTATTTAATTGGCGATATATTTACAAGGGATTGTGAAGGTGGCTACATAGAGTTTTTCTTATCCAGAATATCTAATAGAGTATCATACTTTATATCAAAAGTCGCAATTGTATTTATAACATCAAATTTGCTGTTTTTATGTTGCTTAGTTAATATAATTATTATTTCGCTCGTATATAAGTTACCATTTAAAGGTGAATATTATTACGATGTAGTAACATGCTCAATAAAATCTGGAAATAATATTATTACCACTTTAGCGATTCAATATGGATTATTTATTTTAACATTAAGTACATTAGGACTTATTATATTAATTATATCTTTGATATTTAATAATTCATTTTATAGTTTTGTGGGAGTAGGATTACTTGTGATACAAGGAACTCTGGCTATTTTTCATGATCAATCTCAGATGTTTTTTTCTCCGATTGTTCAAGGGAGGTTAGCGAATCATTCTACATTCTTTCCTTATAGAACTTTATCTTCAGGTAAGCCAGATTTGACATTTCAAAGTTTTACGGTAATTTATTCAATGAAATTTTTAGGTCTAATGCTAATATTACTTTTTGTTATAGGTTGTTTTAAGATTAGAACTATGAATTTATCTAAGAAAGGTTAAGATAACTAATGAAACGATTAATTGTAAACGAACTTTATTCATGCTATAAAAAAAGGAATGTTTATATATTAGTACTGTTATTCCTAAATATATTACTACAAGTATATATACTAATAGATACTAAAAATATAGAGAAAGTGGATGCTACAAGCACAGATGGAATTTTAAAAGTATGCGGAGGCCTCGATAAAATTTTTTATCTTCCAAATCTATTTCAATGGATATTGTTAATTGGTATTTTACTTTTGTTAGTTCAATCTAGCACAAGTATAATTGGTGGTTTTGATGTGCTTTTATTGACAAGAGCTGGCTCAAAATTAAGATGGTGGACTGCTAAAATATTATCTTTAATATTAATAACTTTTATTTTCACTATACTGTTAATGGTTATAACTAAATTTTTATCACACATAGCTTTTCCAGCTTTTAATAAATGGGGTACATATACTTATTTATATTATCCTAAAATTTTTGCTTCAAGCATTAATCCTCATAAAATGGAGTTTATCATTTTTTGTGTTTTACTCACAGGATTTATTGCTATAACAACATTATTTCAAACAATAAACTTAATTTTCAATAAGTATGCAAATAGTTATATAGTAATATTAA
Organism: Clostridium estertheticum subsp. estertheticum; assembly: GCF_001877035.1. NCBI lineage: Bacteria > Bacillati > Bacillota > Clostridia > Eubacteriales > Clostridiaceae > Clostridium > Clostridium estertheticum. The sequence continues at coordinate 211,415 of NZ_CP015756.1, forward strand.
TCTTATGTATAATGCTTGGAGTATTATACATGCAGGGAATAATCCCCAGAATAGTATCACCAATTAATTATCCATCAACCATAGATATAGCTCCAAATATTGGATCATATCTAAAAAGTATTGAAATGAACATTGTATTATTTTTAATAAACATAGTTGTTTCGATTATATTTGTAACACACAATGATTATACAGCTTCAAAAAATTAGAAGAACTAAGGAGTATTTAATATGGTTAAAAGATTTTTAAAAATAGAATTTATAAGAATTTGTAGGTGGCAAACATTATTAGCTTTTATAATTTTCATGGGAGCTTTTATTCATATATCAGTTATGAATAAACCTAACTTTTCGTTAAATCAAAGTAATTTCTTTATTGGCTATTTCAAAGCTTTATGCGTACCTATGCATAGTTATATGTCTTTAATCTTTCCTTTAGTAATTATATTAATATTTGGTGATTCATTGTTTTTAGATTACAAAACAAGTTTTCTCCAATTTTCACTTTCGAGAATAACTCATAAAGAATTTATTAGATATAAAACTATAGCTATATCTTTAGTATCATTTATAGTTACATTAGGATTTCAACTGGTTGCATTCTTGTACAGTATTATTACAAGTCCATATCACTTGCCTACGAAACCACTTGTAGAAGGTCACATAATACCTACTGTTTCATTAGATCTATATGTAAGCAATCCATTTATTTACATTTTTATAGTGATGATACTCTTTAGTATTATTTCTATGGTCATAACTGTTTCAGGTCTTATAACATCAAATATATTTAAAAATATATTTGCAGTTCAAGGTATCCCATGGATTATGTATATATTTATTGGCGAATTATTAATATGTGCAGTAAATGGAACTAGTATTTATTTTCATATTAGTCCAATACAAATGATTGGATATTGTTTATTTGATGAAAATTATAGTTTTATAGAAATTTTTCTATATTGGATTATACTTTGGATAGTATCATATTTTGCTACATATAAACTATTCATGAGAAAATTTAGATTAAGTTTGTAACTTTATGTGTTAGGCATAGTTATTTTAGAGATGATCCTCGGATGGCAAAATATAAGGATACATTTGAAAAAACGTATGAACTAAATATTATATTGAAATCCCATTTAGAATTTTTTAATGGGATTTCTTGTTTAGATTTTTATTACAATGCACGTAAAGGAAAAATAATACTTTTACTATGATGTAAATTCACTATTATAAACACTCTCATAGACTTTAAGAGTAAGGCTCGCAGTGTTTTGCCATGAAAATTGTTTAGCTCTTAGTAATGCCTTAGCACTAAGTTCAGATCTCAAATTTTCACTACTTAAAAGGTTCCCTATGGCAAAAGCGATACTTTCAATATCATAGGGATTTATTAAAATGCCAGTGTCGCCTACAACTTCTGGAATGGAGGTAAGATTAGAGGCTATAACAGGAGTTCCACAATTCATTGCCTCAAGTGGGGGAAGTCCAAACCCTTCATAAAAAGATGGATAGATGAGGGCATCACAGCTGTTATAAAAAAGAGGTAAATGCTCTTCAGGTACGAAACCTGCGAAAATAACATGAGATAACATGTTTAGTTCATTTGTAAGTTTCATTAATTTTTGACCGGAGTCTCTATAATCACCTACAATAACTAAATCGTAATTTTCACTTAAATCTTTATATACTTTAGAAAAAGCAGTTATTGCAGATGCTACATTTTTTCTTTCGCTAAAACCACCGAGATAGAGTAAAAATGGGTTATTTAAATTATATGCTTTTTTTAAAAAGTTTTTACAGTGAAGTCTATCAAGTGGTGCATATTTTGCGTCCGCAGCCAATGGAGTTACGAAGATTTTAGACTCGTCTATTGGGAAATATTTAAGAATATCTCGTTTTGAAAATTCAGACACTGTTATTATTCCATCAGAGTTACCTACAATTATTGGCATCTCTTTTAAAAATTTCAGTAAATAACCTCGTCCGACTGTTTCAGGCATAACGTATGGAATCAAATCATGGATAGTGACTACTTTCTTACAAGATATTGCCTGCGAAAAACCTATGCCGTTTTGTGGCATATGATATATATCTATGTTTTCTTTTGAAATATTTTCTGGGAAATAATAATCCTCAAAGAATCTTTGATGTTTTTTTGATGTCATTATTATTTTGCAGTTCTCTTTTTTTATACTTTCAAAATTATTTCCTGACCAAAAAATGTGGTAATTATTAGAAGAATCTATGGTGATTAAATTTTTAAGTATATTTTCTGTATAAGTCCCGATACCAGTTCCATTATATAAATTGATGCCTCTAGCATCAATTGCAATCTTCATAGGATTCACTCCTTAAAATTATTAAAAAAGCCTTATGGTTAAAAGAATTTATTAAAAATATTATATATATTAATATACTATTTTAACTTAAAAAGTGTGTCATTTGAGCAAATATAATTGTGCACAAATCATTCTAAATGTACATATATTGCAGTAGAACAATAATTTGGAGGCATTGATTTGGAAATAGAAGAGGTAAAGGAGATAGTAAAGGATAATTACTCTCTTAATATTGATAATATAGAAAAAATAAAAAACGTTTATAGGATAGAAACTAGAGATAATAAGTATTGTTTAAAAATAGTTAATTATGAACTTGGTCATTTTTTATTTATTATTGGCGCAATAAAACATTTGCAGAATAATGGATTTCAAAGTATACCTGAAATTATTGAGACTAATGATCAAAATGAGTATATAACACTCCAAAATAAATATGCTTATTTAACACTATGGGTAGATGCAAGGGAATGTGATTACGATAACCTAGAAGAAATAAAACTATGTACATCAAAACTTGCAGAGCTTCATAAAAAAAGTCTGAATTTTAAAGTCACACCTGATATGAAACCTAGAATAGCATGGCTTAAGTGGATAGAAACTTTTAAAACTCGAGGAAATGAGATATTGGATTTTAAGAGGAGGATAAGTGAAAAAAAATGTTTAACAGAATTTGACAGTAACTATTTGAAAATTATGCAAGGTGAGCTAGAAAGGTGTAATAAAGCAGTAAATAACCTGTATAGAAGCGAATACGTAAGTAAGATGAAGGAAGAAATTAAACATAGGGGGTTCTGTCATCATGATTACGCGCATCATAATGTGTTACTTGAGAAAAGTGGGGGCGTGAGTGTAATTGATTTTGATTATTGCATCTTAGACACTCATTTACATGATTTAAGTAGTCTTCTAATAAGGAGAATGAAAAACGGTAAATGGAACCTTGAAAATGCACTTTTCATAATGTATGAGTATGATGAGACATTTCCAATATACAAAAGTGACATAGAGGTAATGGCAGCGTTTATGGAATTTCCTCAAGAGTATTGGCAAATAGGAATTCAATATTATTGGGAAAAAAAGGATTGGGGAGAAGAGTTTTTCTTAAAGAAACTTGAAAAGATGAATGAGGACAAAGATGATAAACAAATTCTTATTGATAAGTTTAGAAAAATAAAATATGGGAGGTAACATTATGGGGAAAAGCAAAAAAGAGATGTGTATGGATGAGCCTGAATTTGACATAAGTGAAGTAGAAGAATCTACCGTTGAGGAATATGATATGAAGCTTGACAATATGAAGGATGAAGTTAAAAAACTTAAAAAAATAAGGAGAAGACAAAAAAAACTTAATGAGTTAGAGTTTCAGCATAAGGAAATTTTAAGAAAAATGGATAAAAGTTGTAAAAAGAACAAATAACATCGTGCTATAGTAAATAGCAATTAATAGATTGAATTTGAGGTGGTGCAAGTGGCAATAAGCATCTATAATGATTTTTCTGACTATATGATGTTTAAGGATATTAAAAAGGCAAATGTTATTGAGTTTGAATATAAAAATGCAGAGATAGACATACCAGAAGAATTAGTAATAAAGCAGTTTGTTGCTATTTATACAGTACATGAAAAATGTAGGGGGTTTAACGGTTATCTTAGAAATAGATTAAATAACAACACGGGTAAAACAGTAGAAGATTATAAAAAATCTATCAAAAAGCTTACTGTAGATATAAATAACATTAAAAAAGATGGACCTCAAAATTCATTTGAAGAAATAATTATTAAATATGGGGAAAAAGTTATTGATAGAGGAGAAGAGTGTATAAGGAAAGTGAAGGATTCAAATTATTTAGAAATTATAACAAGAAGTATGAGGCGGTCTGAAATATGCTTAGGGAATACAGATTTTCAAAACCTTAGGAAGAGTGATTTTATTTACGTGGTTGATTTTAATAATTGTAGTTACAACATGGTGGAGATGGATTGTCTCCCTTTACTTAGTAAGTTAAAAAGAAAAGGAGCAAAGTTTGATTTTTGTAAGCTCGCTAAAGAATTTTGTTATATCGAAGGACTAGATGCTGATAGTGAAAAATTTTTAATAGCATTAATCTCATATCCTCATGAGTTCATGAAATGTTGTAATAGATATAGAACAGGTAAAAGAGTGTGGCATGAGGATAAGTTTTCACAGAGGATTAAAAAAGCTTTAGTTCAAGATGGAGATCCTTTATTTTAAATTAGTAAAATGGAAACTAGAGAGGTGACAATATGTTAGACGTCAGATACAAAGATAAGGCGTATTTAAGTAAATATGATCTAGATATAAATTTATTTAGCAAATTTGATCTTGTGGTTTATGATGTTATTCCAGTAAGAAAGGTTTTTATACTTGATACAAACAAAGGTAATAAAGTTTTAAAAAAGGTAAACTATAGTATAGAGTTACTTGAGTTTATTAATTATGGTATTGAGTATATTAGAAATAATAATTTTGATAGAATTATTCAATTTGAAAAGACAAAATCCGAATTAATATATGTTCCATGGAAAAGTGATATATATTGCATTATGAATCTAGTAGAAGGGAGAGAGTGTGAGTATAGTAATCCAGTTGATGTAAATCTTGCATCTAAAGCAATAGCTGAGCTTCATAAAGCATCGCAAGGCCTTATGCATAAGGAAGAATTTGAAAGGCTACTTGCAAAGAATGAGCAGCGGTACTTAGGTGGTAAGATTATACAAAATTATAAAAATAAATTAGATGAACTTATGTTTTTTAAAAGCATAGCAACCTTAAATGAAAATAAAAATGAATTTGATGATATATTTTTAGAGCATGTAAAATATTACGCAGAAAATATAAAAAAAAGTTTAGATATTATTAAGGAATCAAATTATTACGAATTATGCGCTGAAAAAGAAAAAATCGTATTTTGTCATCACGATTTGGCTCATCATAATATATTAATTAATAAGGGAGAAGTGTATTTTTTAGATTTTGATTATGCTATTGTAGATTTAAGAGTTCATGACGTTTGTAATTTTATTAATAAAGTAATAAAAAATTTTTGTTATGATAAAGATAAATGTAGCAGTATTTTACAAGAATATACAGAGGTAAACCCATTAGATGATAGGGAACTCAAGGTGCTTTATGGTATGCTTAGTTTTCCAGAAGATTTCTATAGTATATCGAAAGACTATTATACAAGGAAAAAACAATGGAGCGAAGAGGTATTTTTAAATAGATTAAAGAAGAAAGTAGAGTATAAAGAGGATAGAGAAAAGTTTTTAGAAGACTTTAAAAATCATTATAATTGCTAGAAAAACCCCCACTTAGTGATAAAAGCACTATGTGGGGGTTTAAAGTAGTGAAATTATATTTTGTTTGTTTCTAGTATGTTTTGATAAGCAATTAGAGTGTTTGCGGCTGTATTATCCCAAGTTAAGGTAGAGGCTCTTTTTAATCCTTTAGTTATAAGAGACTGCCTTAAGAGATCATCATGAAGTACATTGTACATTTTTTCACTTAACTCATTAATGTCATAAGGATTTACAAGAAGTGTTGAATCTTTAACTATTTCAGGTATAGATGTGACATTTGAGGTTATTACAGGTATTCCACAGGCCATTGCTTCAATTGGTGGTAGACCGAAACCTTCATAAAATGAAGGATATACAAAGAGCTCACAAGCATTGTACATGAAGGGTATATGGTTCATAGATATAAAGCCTGGAAAGACTACTTTATCATCAATGTGAAGAGCTTGTGCTCTTTTTTTATATATATCATAGGATTTACCTTTGTTACCTGCAATGACTAATTTAATGTCTTTTTTTAATCTTGGAAGAAGCATGCTAAATGAATCAAGTAATCCAAGAATATTTTTTCTAGGACTGAACCCTCCGATATATAAAATATAGTCCCCTGTAATAGAATAGTTTTTTTTAACTATAGATTTACTAAAAGTTTTATCATAGGGTTTATAAATATCCTCACTAGCTAAATAAGTAACGTATATCTTTTCCCGTGGAAAGTTAAAAGCTTTAATAATATCTTCTTTTGAATACTCCGACACAGTAATTATTCCATCACACATAGGAATGATGTTTGGTAATTTTTCATTGAAAATTTTAAGATATTGGTCACCTACGGTATCTGGCATTTTATATGGAATAATATCATGTAGTGTAATAACAAAGGGGCAATCTTTGCTAATAGGTAAACCAATGCCATTTTGAGGGACATGGTATATATCTATAGACTTGTCTAGTAATGGGTTAGAAATATTTACTTCATTCCAGAAGTTATCTTGTTTTTCCTGTTTAATAGGTTTTATATGGAAATTATTTTTAAATGGTATACCTAGATTACAGTCGTTTGGTACAAAAAGCGAATAATCATTGTAATTATCAATTTTATTTAAAGAGTTAATTAGTTGGTAAGAATAAGTTCCTATACCAGTTCCTCTATACCACTTTGCAGCTCTAGCATCAATTCCGATTTTCATTTTAAGACTCCTTAAACAACGATTTAATATATCTATATATTTTATTATATTAAAAGAAAGCATAAATGTTATTAAAATATTCAAGAATTTATTCTAAAATAAAATATTAGTAATATAAATGATATAGGGGGTGAGTAATATGATGAGGGAATTTGAAATTGAAAGACAGTATGGCATTAAAATAGAAAGTATACGTCCTAACAAGGGAGTGTATTTACTAAAGACAGATGATGGAGCTAAGTGTCTAAAAAAAATAAGTTACGGTACACAAAAACTTTTGTTTGTATACGGAGCTAAAGAACATCTTGCAAATAATGGCTTTGACAAGGTGGATAGATATTTTTTGAATACTGAAGGAAATCCTTATGCATTAGTTAATGAAGATATTTACACACTTTCAAAGTGGATAGATGGTCGCGAGTGTGATTTTCGAGATGAAGAGGATTTGGTTTTAGCTGCAAAAAACTTAGCTTTGATGCATATTGCATCAAAGGGGTATGATCCACCAGAAAACAGTAAGTTAAAAACAGATCTCGGAAGATGGCCAAATTTAATGGAAAAAAGAATAAAGTCATTTGATAAAATGCAGGGAATGATTAGAAAAAAGAAGAATTTTAAAACGGATTTTGATATGAACTATATTAGGAGTGTAGAGGATCAAAAGATGCTCGGAAAAAGAGCTATGGCGATACTCGAGGACTCAAGGTATTTTGACATATGTAGGCAAACAGAAGAAGAAAAAGGGTTTTGCCATCATGATTATACTTATCATAATATTATTGTTGATAAAAATAATGATGTAAACATAATTGATTTTGATTATTGCAAAAGAGAAGTAAAAGCATATGATTTATCTAATTTTTTAATCAAAATGCTTAAAAAGCAGGATTGGGACATAAAGTATGCTGAAATAGTATTAGAGGCATACAGTAGTGTAAATCCTCTGTCATTAGAAGAGTACAGACTTGTATATGCATTCCTAGTATTCCCACAACGTTACTGGAGACTTTGCAATAGATACTACTATAATGAAGTTACGTGGATTCAAAACACTTTTAACAAGAAGATGGAGGAATTAATTTCTGAAAAAGAAAAGTTTATGGTATTTATTGAAGATTATAAAAGAGTATACAATCAGAAATAGTATGAAGCACACCATTCATTAAAGTTATGTAGATGAAATATTTACATAACTTTTTCATGCTCACCTATTAGCTATAATTTCATAATATATAACATGAGATTAAATGTGGAGGTGGTTTTGTGAAAATAGGAGATATTGTAGTAAGGAAATCTTACGGCGGAGACATTACTTTTAAAATAAAGGATGTTGTGATTAGAGATAATAAAGAAGTGTTTTTACTTAAGGGAATAAATTTAAGAATAGAAGCGGACTCAACAAGTGATGATTTACAATTGGTATCGGAAGATGTTATTTATGAAATTGATAGGGTTTTTAACAAAAAAGTAAATGAATCTATTAAGAAGATATTAATTAATAGGGTTAAAGGAACTAGGGGAGATAAATCGGAAGCAATTGATTTTAAAGGAAAAATTAAAGAATTACAATCAAAAAAAGAAAAATACAAAGACTATAAAAATAAAAATATGACTTTTGGAAGACCAGGAAAAATATTGCATGTGGATGGTGACGCTGAATACTTAGAAGTGTGTCTAAAGACTTATAAACAGCTATCTTTGGATGCTGTAGGTAGAGTAATATCTGAAAAAGACCAAGCAAATGAGATATTAAATCTTGTTAAAGAAGTTAAGCCTGATATAGTAGTGATTACGGGGCACGATGGCATGGTGAAGGGAATAAATGATTATATGAATTTAGATAATTATAGAAATTCAAAATATTTTGTAGATACGGTTATTGCCCTTAGATCTTATAATAGTAACTATGATGATTTAGTAATCTTTGCAGGTGCATGTCAATCATGTTATGAGGCAATTTTAGATGCTGGTGCTAATTTCGCTAGTGCTCCAAATCGTGTTCTAATCCATTGTTTAGATCCTGTTTTAGTTTCAGAGAAGATAGCCTATACAAATATAGAAACTGTTGTAGCTATAGAAGACGTTATAGAAAATACTATAACAGGACTTGCAGGTATTGGTGGATTGCAAACTAGAGGTAAGTATAGAGAGGGGTTTCCTAAATCAAAATATATATAGATGGATATAATAAAGGGCTTTATATATAAAATATAATACAATTAACGTTAAACTGGAGTTTTAGCGGGTAATGGTTCATAAAATAGATGAAAATTAATTATATGACTAATAATCAATGAAAAATGAATTTTGTTAACATAAAATCAACATTGACAATATTGTTATAGTAGTGATAAAATGTTATGCCTACTTGACAAAAACAAAAATATGATATATAATATAAAATGTGGAAAGAGGGTGTTTTGCAGTGGAAAAAATTAATGTATTGACCTCAATAAAAGATGAAATTGAAAGTCATGTTGGCGAGAGAGTAACACTTAAAGCTAATGGCGGAAGAAGAAAAATTCTTGTGGATAATGGAGTTATTGAAAAGACATATCCAAATATTTTTGTTATTAGATTAGAAAAAGACACCCACAGGACTGTGACGTATAGTTATTCAGATGTTTTGACAAAGACGGTTCAAATAGTTTTTGCAGGATAAGCGATACTGTATCATAGTATCGTTTTTTATATTTATAAATTAATCTTATGAATTTAGGATTAACAAGGCATATATTAGGTGAAATGCATTTAGTTAGCGATAACAATGTGTTTTACATGATATATGTTTTTTTATTTAAAAAATATGATGAATTATGTTATACGATTATAAAAAATAGATATCATATTTTGATCACTGTTTATATATATATTATATAGTAGGTATTTTAGGAGGGTGGCGATATGTAAATGTTACCCCAATAGAAATACAAGGAGGTATAATATGGAGATAAATTTAATTAAGGAAAATATTGAATATGAACAATTACTAGGAGAGAACACTGTTGATACAGTGGTGAAAGAGGAATACGTGATACCGGATACTCATCCAGACGTAAAAGAAATTCTTATGTTAGATGTTAAAGTTTCTATAAACTCTAAAGAGATAATTCAAGATAAAGTATTTTTAGAAGGTGAAATTCAATATAATGTACTTTATATTACAAAAGATCAAGAGCGCAGTGATGTTGAAAATGTTGTATATAATTCTAAATTTTCAAATACAGTAGATATAGTGGGTGCGATGCCAGAAATGCTTTGTGATGCTGAGTGTTTTGTAGAACATATGGAGTGCAGAATAGTTAATGAGAGAAAAATATGCTTAGAGGGTATTTTAAAATCAAAATCTGAAATATATAAAAATTATAATTTCCAAATAGTTAAGGATATTGAAGCAGTTAAGGATGTACAATATTTAAAAAATCCTACTAGTATAGATAAAGTAACAAAGAATTTTGAAGGTGAACTTATTGGGAAAGCTAATATAAAAGTTCCAATGGAGAAACCAGAGATTGCTAAAATTATAAAGTGTGATGTTAGTATTCATAAAAAAGAAGTAAAATTATACGAAGGAAAAATTCAACTTAATGCATATGCGCTTATTAATATGATATATAAGGGCAAAGATAGTAGGGAACTAATTTATGTTGAACACGAAGTTATGGTAAATAAGGAATTAGATTTTGAAGACGTAAAGCCTTATATGGATAATTATACAGATTTCAAGGTAGATGCGATGGAGTATGATGTTAAGGAAGATGACTTAGGAGAAAAAAGAATTATTGATGTAGAGTTTATAATAAAAACTAATACACGAGGTATGTATAAAGAAGAAGTGGATATGATTGAAGATGTGTATTCACCAACTACGATGCTTGAGATGGATAAAAAAGATTACGGTCTTAATGTAATGCAAGGACAATTATTAACGGAGACATTAGTTAAGGGTGATATAGAATTAGATAGTAGTAGAAGCACTCCAAGTAAGATTATTATGACTAATGCGAATGTTTGTATAACGGATAAAAAGGTAATAGAGGATAAGGTTGTAGTTGACGGTATTATGAATGTAACGGTGTTATACAGAAGTGATGATGAAGAAAAATATTTATCCGCTGTGTCTGAGGAGATTCCTTTCACATGTGGAGCTGATATATTAGGATCTAAGATAAATATGAGCAGCATGTGTAGAGTATCAATGGAGAATATAAATGTAGATATTGAGGCAGGAAATATAGCGGTTAGGGCTGTTGTAAAAGTGTATGTACGTGTAAATTATATGGTGCAAAAAAAATTCTTAGTTGATGTTTTTCCAATAGAGGGTGAAGTACCTACGAAAAGAGCTAGTGTTACTATTTATGTAGTTCAAGTTGCGGATACATTGTGGAAAATAGCTAAAAAATATAATACTACAATTCAAGACATTGCAAGAGTTAATCAAATAGAAGATCCTAATGTTATAAAAGTTTCGCAAAAACTTATAATACCAGGTAGAATAATTATATAACTAAAATGCCTTTGCCAACTTAGAAAAACTGATATTTATTTTAAACGGAATTAGCCCTAATGTGTTGTAAATAACACATTAGGGCTTTAATTATAGTATCTTATTTTAAATTATGTGTAGCAATATTAATTTTGTTGTAATATACTAATTTTAATGACAATATTGTATGAGAAACTGTTAATAAGAGTTGGAGGAAAATCATGTTAGTAAAAGCTTATGGAAAAATAAACATATCTTTAGATGTAGTAGGTAAAAGAGAAGACGGGTATCATCTACTAAAAATGATTATGCAAAATGTAGATTTATATGATTCTTTGTCCTTTCAAAAATGTAATAAGGGTATTAATATAAGCTGTAATAAACCTTACATACCTACAGATGAGAAAAATTTAGTATATAAAGCTGCAAAACTTTTTATGGATACTTATGATATTCATGAAGGCATAAACATATATCTTAAAAAAAATATCCCGGTTGCCGCAGGTATGGCGGGTGGTAGTGCAGATGCAGCAGCTGTTTTAAGGGCGCTTCCGCAGATATTTAAAATAGATGTGGATGTTAATGAACTTATGAAGCTTGGAGTAAAAATAGGGGCAGATGTTCCTTATTGCATAATGGGAGGAACTGCATTATGTGAAGGGATAGGAGAGATTATTACTCCCCTTAAGCCATTTAAAAATCAGATTTTAGTACTGGTAAAACCTAGTTTTGGGGTATCAACAAAGGAAGTTTTTAAAAATTTAGATATTTCCAAAATTTTTAAGCATCCAGATACTGATGCAATAATTAAGGCTATGGATGACGAAAAGGTAGAGGATGTATGTAACGGCATGAAAAACTTGCTTGAAAATGTTACTTTAAGAAAATATCCCGTGCTTAAAAGGATAAAAGAAGATATGATTAAAATGGGTGCAATGGGTTCTATGATGAGTGGAAGCGGACCTACGATATTTGCTTTCTTCGACGATATGTTAAAAGCCCAAAGATGTTATGATAAATTTAAAATTCAATATAAAGAAATATATTTAACAAGAACAATTTAAATGTAATTTTTTAGGGGAATATAAGAACGTGTAAAAATCATTCGTGATTTTTGCACGTTTTTTATATTTATTATCATGTATCAAGTGAATATTTTTCGTAAGTGTCGTAAAAACTAGCTGTATAAAATAAAAATAAAAATATTCAAGTATAGATTTTTCATAACTTGAATTAATTTGTTAATTACACTAAAAGAAGGAGTGACAAATGAGAATATTAGGTTTGTTTGATATATATTTTTTAGCAATGATGCTGATTGAAGGCGCCGTTGTAATTAGCGTAGATGCTAGATTTTTTAAGGAGTCTGGTAGTGTGATTCTTAGTAGAAAAGCGCACACAGTAGGCTGGATTTCAATAATTATAGCTATCATTCTATTTATACTAAGGTGGATATTTTAATAAGTCAGGATATTTAGACCATACATATATGTAAGGAAGTGAAGCTTATGAAGGAAATAATAAACGATAAAATTGAATTAAAAGCAGAAAAAAACATTAAATACCTAAAAGAGCTTTTACAAGATAACTCGGATATGATTTTTAGAACTTTTAATGTAGGAAAGTGGGAGGCATCGTTAATCTATATAGATGGAATGGCAGATAAACTGCTACTTGATCATTATGTGTTAGAGCCACTAATGCTTGCCGCAAATGGAATAGATAATGTAGAACAAATAAAAGACAATGTGCTTGCAGTCACTGATATGCGAGAAGTGAAAAAAATGAGTGAAGGAGTTAATGCTGCACTTTCTGGTGACACATTAATGTTTATAGATGGGTTAGACTGCGCCTATGTTATTGCTTCGCGTTCTTGGCCTGCTAGAGGGGTAGGCGATCCATCTGGTGAAACCGTAATTCGCGGAGCTAGGGAAGGGTTTACAGAAACTATAAGATTTAATACCGCGTTAATTAGAAGACGGATTAGAGATACTAGGCTACGAATTAAACGTAAAACCTTAGGGACTAGATCTAAAACAGATGTGGTTATTATGTATATAGATGATATCGCAAATAAAGGAGTACTTGATGAGCTTGAGCACCGAATCGATAAAATAAACATTGATGCAGTTTTTGATAGTGCATACATTGAGCAGTTAATAGAGGATAATAAATATTCTCCTTTTCCTCAAATACAAAGTACAGAGAGACCGGATGTAGTCGCTGCAGCTTTATACGAGGGAAGAGTAGCACTTCTTGTAGATAATTCTCCGTTTGCAATTATCGTTCCAGCTACATTACCTAATTTATTTCAATCGCCTGATGATTATTATCAGAGATGGATGCATGGTTCTATGGTTAGATTTATAAGAATGGTTTCTATTTTTATTTCTCTTACCGCGCCAGCACTTTATGTAGCAATCACATCCTATCATGCAGATATTATACCTACCAAATTAGCCTACGCTATAGCAGCATCCAGGGAAGGTGTTCCATTCCCGGCATTTATAGAGGCTATAATCATGGAAATATTTTTTGCTCTACTTATGGAGGCCGTGGTTAGGTTACCAAGGCCCATTGGAGCGACTATTGGTATAGTTGGAGGACTTGTTATAGGGCAGTCGGCAGTAAGTGCAGGAATAGTTAGTCCAATAATGATAATTATCGTGGCAATTACTGCAATTACTACATTTGTAACCCCCAGCTTTGAGGTCTCTATGGCTTTTAGATTTGTTAGATTTTTCCTTATAGTAGCTTCGGCAATTATAGGTTTCTATGGAATAATGATTGGACTTATTGTACTTCTTATTCATCTAGTTAGAATGAAAAGCTTTGGAGTACCTTATTTAGCTCCAGCAGTTAATACCAATATTAAAGATTTGAAAGATATGTATATTAGAGAGCCAATATCTGAACTAAAAGAGAGGCCTAAATATATGGAGACGGGAGATAAAATAAGACAGAAATAGATTGAATCGCTTTTTATTTGGAGGTGAACATTATATTATGGCAGATAGAGAAAAAGTTGAGGATTTTGGATTATTTACAACCATTGTGGTAGCGATAGTTGGTGTAGGAATTTTTTCTGCCCCAAGGGAAGTCATAAATAAAGTAGGCAGTGATGCATGGATAGTTACTATAATTTGTGGGATAGTAATTTCTTTATTATTGTATCTTATATACAAGGTAATGAAGAAAAATAACTTTGAGGATCTCACAAGTATACTACAAAATAATTTTGGTAAGTTCTTCGGAGGGATGGTTGCTATTGCTTTTTCAATTTATAGCATATTCATTGTGTCCCTTGGAATGAGGGAATTTGTCGAAGTAATTAAACTATATTTATTAAGACGAACTCCTACAGAATTTATTTTAATGATCACTATTTTGACCGGGACATATTTAGTAAGAGGGGAAATAGGTGATTTAATTAAGTTTAATGAAATATCATTTTGGGTTATGTTTATTCCAGCATTTGCAGTTTTAATACTCACTGTAATAAATGCGGACTTCACAAACTTATTACCAGTACTTCACAATAAGCCATCTGAATATTTTAAGGCTTCTAAATATATTCTGTTTTGTTTTGGAGGAATAGAAATAACATACCTTGTTCTTCCGTATGTTAAAAATAAAAAAGATTGTTTAGGTGTGTTAAAAAAGAGTGTAATATTTGTAACAGTCTTTTATTTGATAATAATGATTTTTGTTTTAGCTGTGTTTTCAAAAGCACAGAGTAAAGTGTTATTATGGCCGACTATTACTATGATAAAGTCATTAGATATACCAGACACGTTTATAGAACACTGGGAAGGGGTAGTAATGGCATTTTGGATATTCTTTTATTTCACAACATTTGTTAATACTTATTTCTTCTCATGTGAAATTGTAAAAAATGTAGTTAAGTTAAAGGATACTAAGTTATCTTCACTTTTAATTATGCCTATTATTTATGTCATAGCGTTATATCCAAAAAATATAGCTGAAATTTATAATTTACAATTTAAAACTACTCCCGTTTTATTAACAGCGATATTTATTTTTGTAGTGTTACCGATCCTCATTTTAATTATAGGCAAAGGTAAAGATCGCGGAAGGGGGGAAAGCAAAGATGAAATTTAAAAAAATTTTACCGATCATTCTAAGTTGTATTTTATTAAGTGGATGCTGGGATAAGGTGGAAATTGATAGGCGAAACTTTATATCTACTATAGCTGTTGACACTGGAGAAGATATTGGCAAAGAGAAAATGTTAAAGGATATTAAATCTGATGATCCATTTCCTGAGAGGCAAATTAAAAAGATCAATGTAACTTATGGATTTCCAGACATGAGTATGCTCGTAACAGGAAAAAGTGAAGGTGCTTTGGATAAATATATTAATACTGATGCATCTTCCATGGAAGATGCATATTCTGAAGCTACAGCTAAGAGCAGTAAAGATATATTCATGGGACATACAAAGCTTTTAATATTAAGTAGCAATTTATTGAAACATAAGGATACGGTTAAAGAAATAATCGATTATTTGCAGCGAGACCCTAGCATAAATAGGATGATGCAGGTAGTTGTTTCAGACGGTTTAGCGCAGGATTATGTAAAATTTAAACCTATGACTGAAAATAGTACGCAATACTATATTTCAGGACTTATGGATAACAGCAAGAAAAATTCTAGGATTATGAGTACTACTTTAAATGAATTTCTTATATTATTAAGTGAAAATGGCAATGCGTTATTACCTAGAATAACGATAGATAAGCAAAAAAATGAATTGATGTTAACAGGTGCTGCCATAATTCGAGATTATGAACTAAAAGGATATTTTACGCCACTTGAATTACTAGACATTCAAATGCTAAATGGTAAGTTTAAAGTTGGTAAAAAAGTTATTTATGTAGATGGTCATCCTGTCGATTATGTTATAGATGGATATACAAGGAAAATGAAAGTTATTCAGGAAGGTAGTAAGTTAACTATTAATGTAAATATCAATCTTGAGGGACAGATAAATGAATATTATGTAGGTAAAAAAATACTTGATAAAGGAGAGCTGCAAAGGTTACAGAATAATTTTAATAAGTCTATTAGTAAAGAGTGTGAAAAAATCATGGAAATTGCTATAAAAGAATTTGGGATAGATCCATTTGGTACTAGAGAATATATAGAAAAATTCAAACCAGATTTATGGAGCAAAATAGAGAAAAATTGGAATGAGGAGTATAAAAAAATATCAGTAAAGGTAATTGTTAATACTGAAATTAGAAGAATCGGAGCAGTTCAGTGAATATAATTACATAATATGGTAAAGATATTAATATAAACATTATATCCGGGGGGAATAAACATGAAAAAATTTATATTAACAAGTTTTGCCGTAATGATTATAATTTTCATAGCTTTAAATTCAACGAGTTTAAGTGGGAAGGCAAGTCAAAGTGATGTTGCGAGTAAACTTATAAGATTTCATGTAATAGCTAATAGTGATGATAAAATAGATCAAAATTTAAAATTAAAAGTAAGAGATTCTGTTTTAAAATATATATCACCAAAAATTGTGGATTGCAAAAATATAAAAGAGTCAAGAAAGATTATAAATAATGAAAATAAAAATATAAAAAAAATTGCAGAAAGAATTATAAAAGAAAATGGATTTAAATACTCAGTGGTTACATCTCTATCAGAGGAGTATTTTCCGGTTAAAACCTATGGGAATATAACTTTGCCTCAAGGCAAATACGAGGCTTATAGAATAATTATTGGAACGGGCAAAGGAAAAAACTGGTGGTGTGTAATGTTTCCACCACTATGTTTTGTAGATATTACAAAAGGTAACGTATCTTATGAAAAAACTGAAAAAGAAATGAAAACAGTATTATCGGATGATGAGTATAAAATGGTAGACAATACTGTTAATAGCAAAAAAATAATCGTTAAATTTAAACTAGGAGAAATTTTCACTAAATTATTTAGCTAAGTATAAATTAAATAGCGAATAGAGTATATAAAAATTAATATATTTTATATACCACCTTGGTAAAATATCAGGAGGAAAACATATGAAAATGTCAAAGAAAAGGATTCTGTATACAAGTATTGTGACTTTAATTGTTGTGTTTTCAACTACGTTTGCTATATTAATGTTTTTGGAAAGATTAGATTATAGAAATTATCTACAGGCAGAATATAGTAAAAACATGTATGAACTTATCGACTCTGTACAAAATATAAGAGTAAATCTAGGTAAATCGGCTATTGTTGGTTCCCCTGAGCAAAGTACAATAGTATTCGAAGAGGTTTTTAGATATTCTGCCACTGCAAACGATAAATTGCATTCGTTGCCAATTGATCAAGCGGTTGTTGGAGATACTAGTAAATTTTTAACCCAAGTGGGAGATTTTTGTTATACTTTAGCCCAAGCATCATCGGAGGGAAAGGAACTTACTGATAAGCAGTATGAGGTAATTGATAAATTAGAAACTCAATCATATACACTTCAAGAACAATTAAATGGTGTACTTTCTGAAATAAATGAAGGTAAAGTTAAATGGGGAGAAATTAGAAAGAAAAGTAGTGGGGTAATTGCAAAAACAGGTGAAAATCTTGTGACTCAAAGATTTACAGGTATACAAAAACAAATAGTCCAATATCCAGCATTAATTTATGATGGGCCTTTTTCTGATAATGTCGTCGAAATAAAACCTAAAGTATTGGCTGAAAAGGAAGTTAGTGAGAAAAAGGCAGTCCAGGTAGTAAATAATATGTTTGGCAAAGATAAAATTGAAAAGATTGAGTATAAGCAACAAGTTGGAAAGACAAATATACCAACTTATACTTTTTATATATCATTTAAAGGGAGAGATAAAGGCGATGCTAAAACAGTAATAGAAATAAGTAAAAATGGAGGCAAGGTAGTTTATTTGTTGGATAATAGAACTATAGGTAAAGCAACATTAAATATCCAAAAGGCAATAGAAGGCGGAAGTAAGTTTCTTAGCAAAACAGGATATAAAAATATGGAGTCTACATACACTTTAAACTATGGTAATACAGTGGTAGTAGCTTATGTGTATAAGCAGGGCGATGTAGCGATTTATCCAGATCAAGTAAAACTTAAGATTGCTTTAGATGATGGTAGCATTATAGGAATTGAATCTGAAAAATTTTTAGTTTCCCATGTAGAAAAGAGAGAAATCATTACTCCAAAAATAACCGAAGCTAAAGCACGAGAAAGGGTTAGTAAAAGGCTAAAAATAAACAAAATTAGTTTAGCGATTATACCTACCGAGACAAATAAAGAAGTTTTATGTTATGAATTCTTGGGATCATATAAGGGGAAAGATTTTATAGTATACATTAATGCTAGTACTGGTTATGAACAAAGAATAATAGAAATAATTGATACACCTAATGGAAAACTAACAATCTAGTAAATATAGAGAGCTAAATATCATAAAAATATAATATAGTAATTTTAATAGAGGATATTTATGCACAAAATGCAGATATATCCTTTATTCTGTTGAATTATTTTTAAATTAGCATTATAATTTTAACTTGTGTTATTATATACGGTGAAGTTTAAAAATTAAAATACAAAGTAATAGGTGCAATGATATAATAGTAATTATGGTTATAAGGAGAGAATGTTTATGAAAAAGAAAGTAGCGATATTATTTGGTGGACAGTCTACAGAACATGAAGTCTCGAGAGCGTCAGCAACATCAGTACTTAAAAATATTGATCAAACAAAATATGACATATACCCTATAGGAATAACTAAGGATGGGTTATGGTTTCAATATACTGGCAAAGTAGAAAATATAGAAAATGGGGAATGGGAAACGGACGAGTATTTTAAAATGCCAGAGGGTCAAAAGGTTTTATTTAATAAAGAAGTAGATGTAGTATTCCCCGTATTACATGGTTCTTTTGGAGAAGATGGAACTATTCAAGGTATGTGTAAATTGTATAATATACCTTGTGTAGGCCCTGGAGTAATGTCTTCTGCTATTTGTATGGATAAAATATATACAAAATATTTGCTCGAAAAATTTAATGTAAAGCAAGCTGATTATGTGGTAATAAATGCGAGTGAATATGTAAAAGACAAAGATAATCTGATAGCGAGTATAGAAAAAAAATTAGGATATCCGGTATTTATAAAACCGGCTAATGGTGGTTCTTCCGTAGGTATAACAAAGGCCCACGATCAAAAAGAATTAATAGTTGGAGTAATCGATGCCCTAAAATATGATAGAAAAATTTTAGTTGAGCAGGCTATTAATGCAAAGGAAATTGAAGTAGGAGTGCTGGGGAATGATGATCCAAAGGCTACTATTCCAGGAGAGGTAATCCCAGCAAAAGAGTTTTATGATTATGAAGCTAAATATAATAACGCGGAATCTAAGCTTTTAATACCAGCAGCACTAAATGAATCAAAACTCCAGAGTATTAAGGATGAAGCTATAAAAATTTACAAAATATTAGATTGTGCTGGAATGGCAAGAGTGGATTTTCTTGTAGATAAAGAAACAGAAGATATTTATTTAAATGAGGTTAATACTATACCAGGGTTTACTAAAATAAGTATGTACCCTAAAATGTGGCAAGCTACAGGTAAAACTTATGTGGAACTTATTGATGAACTTATTGAACTAGCTATTGAAAGGAATAATAAATAGTAAATTAAGAGAGGCGAAATACTTATGACAACAGCTTTGGCTATGATTTCGGGGGGCCTTGATAGTACTCTCGCAGCAAAACTTGTAAAAGATCAAGGAATAGAAGTTATTGGTATATGCTTTAAATCAAACTTTTTTGGAGAAAAAAATGCACTGAAAATGGTTAAACAAATAGATATACCACTAGAAGTTATAGACTTTTCAGATGCACATTTTGAAATGATGAAAAATCCAAAACATGGTTATGGTAAAAATATGAATCCTTGTATTGATTGTCATGCCATGATGATGAGGTATTGTGGAGAATTACTTGAAAAATTCCACGCTGATTTTATTATTACAGGAGAAGTTCTGAACCAAAGACCTATGTCTCAAAACAGATCATCTTTAGACATAGTAAAAAATGAATCCGGAGTAGGACATAAAATACTAAGGCCATTATGTGCAAAAAATCTTAATCCAACTCAAATGGAGATTGATGGTCTAATAGATAGAGAAGCGCTTATGGACATAAAAGGAAGAAATAGAAAGGTTCAAATGGAACTTGCCAAGGTGTGGGGTATTTTAGATTATCCATCACCTGCTGGTGGGTGTAAACTTACTGAACCTAATTATTCTATGAGACTTAAGGATCTTTTAGATCATAAAGAAAACCCAACAAAAATAGATTTAGAATTACTGAAAATAGGAAGGCAATTTAGATTGTCTAAAGATTCAAAAATTATATCTACAAGAACGGAGAAAGAGGGAGACCTTTTAGAACAATGTTTAACTGGAGAGGATTTGATGTTTTTAGCTAAGGATTATAACGGTTCTACAGTTGCTATAATAGGTATTGCTACAAATGAAGACATTGAATTCGCAGCAAGAATAACGGGCAGGTATTGTAAAGGGCGAGGCGAGAAAGTTGTATCTATTAGTTATGGAAAAGATGACCAGAGTCTAGATAGGTCTATAGATGCAATGCCTGCAACGGATGAGCAAATAAATAACTATATTATAAATTAGTGAGGGGCAAGTTTATGGAGAAGAACGCAGTAATTTCAGTAGTTAGCAGACAGTCTGATAGTGAAGAGGATGGAGATTCAATTGAAGTGGTAACGCCTGGAAAGTTTTACAAAGAAGACAATTGCTATTATGCAGTATACGAGGAAACAGAGATTTCGGGAATGGAAGGAACTACTACTACATTTAAAATCGATGAAGAAAAATTTACACTTATAAGAACTGGAACTACTAACACTGAAATGAACTTTAAAAAATATTCAAGAGACTTAACTTTATATAATACACCTCATGGAGCATTAGATCTTACGGTTGATACTAGAGAACTAAAAATGAACGTAGATAATAGTGGTGGAAATGTATTTATAGATTATGATATGATAATAGGAAATCAACAAGTTTTGAGTACGATTTTGGAAATTAAGATTAAAGCACAATAAAAATTAAGGCTATGTTCTATTTAGAATATAGCTTTAATTTTTTAATTTCATTTTATGGATAGTTTTTATGAATAAATGTCAATAATTTAATTGATGAAATAATTCAAAAAACTTGGGAGTGGTTTAATGCTTAAAAATATTGATTATGAAAAGATAATAGAAGCTATCTGTTATGTGAAAGGTATAAAAAGACATGAATCATTAAAAATATTAAAAGATAGAGAATGCAGGTATATATTATTCTTAGTATTACAAAAACATAAATGTGATGATGTTGAAATTGCTTATAAGAATTTTTTGATTTCTAGCAAAAGAGCTGCTAATTATGGATTAAAAAAAGCAGAGGAACGATTTTTTATTAATAAAGAATTTAGAGAGATGTATTTTGAAATAGAGAATATATTAGGGTTATGAATAAAAAAAACAAAAAAACAAAAAAAAGACTGGTGAATGATAAAAAAATGTGATAAGATATTAATATTGTTTTTAAAAAAACCTATACCATTATATTTAATGGGTAATTTCTATTATAAAATTGTAAACAACATTTGTCAAGCTATTTTAAAAATAATTAATATAAACTTTCAAAAATCTTAAAGTAATACATAAACAGTATTTAAAGAATAAATAGCAATTAAGAAAAAGTTATAAAACACAGGAGGAGTAATTATGAGTAGTACTAAGTACATATTTGTTACAGGTGGAGTAGTGTCATCTCTAGGTAAGGGAATAACAGCAGCATCACTCGGTAGGCTTTTAAAAAATAGAGGCCTTAAGGTTTCTATTCAAAAATTTGATCCGTATTTAAATGTAGATCCAGGTACCATGAGTCCATATCAGCATGGGGAAGTTTTTGTTACGGATGATGGTGCAGAAACAGATTTAGATTTAGGACATTATGAGAGATTTATTGATGAGAATCTAAGCAAGAGTAGTAATGTTACTACAGGAAAAGTGTATTGGTCTGTTATATCAAAAGAAAGAAGAGGCGATTTCTTAGGTGGTACAGTACAAGTAATACCGCATATAACTAATGAGATAAAAGAAAGAGTTTATAGAGTAGCTAAAGAAAAAGATGTAGATGTTGTTATAACTGAAATTGGTGGAACTATTGGAGATATTGAATCTTTACCTTTTTTAGAAGCTATAAGACAGGCGCAATATGAAGTGGGAAAAGAAAATGTTTGTTTTATCCATGTTACGTTAGTACCATATTTAAGAAAAGCTGGAGAACTTAAAACAAAACCTACTCAACATTCTGTAAAAGAACTAAGAAGTATAGGTATTCAACCAGATATCATAGTATGTAGATCTGAAAAAGAAATATCTGAAGATATGAAGGCTAAAATTGCAATGTTTTGTAACTTAGAAGCGGACTCTGTAATTCAAAATTTGGACGCTGAAAATTTATATGAAGTACCACTTATGCTTCATAATGAAGGATTAGATACTTTAGTATGTAAAAAATTAAAATTAGATTGTCATGAAATAGATAATACTGCGTGGATAAATATGGTTGATAGATTAAAGAATTTATCTGGAAATGTCAAAATAGCACTAGTTGGAAAATATGTTGAACTTCATGATGCATATATTTCTGTTGTTGAGGCACTTAGTCATGGAGGCCTCGCAAATGATTGTAATGTAGAAGTTAAATGGGTAAATGCTTGCGATGTAACTTCTGAGAATGTACATGAAATATTAGGTGATGTTCACGGAATATTAGTTCCAGGTGGATTCGGTGACAGAGGAATAGAAGGTAAAATTGAGGCAACGAAATATGCAAGAGAAAACAAAGTGCCATTTTTCGGAATATGTCTTGGTATGCAATGTGCTGTTATAGAATATGCAAGAAATGTTGCAGGATTAAGCGGAGCTAATAGTTCTGAAATTGATCCAGAGACTAAGTATCCTGTGATAGATTTAATGCCAGATCAAAAGGATTTAGATGAAAAAGGTGGCACTATGAGACTTGGGTTATATGCATGTAAGTTAGCAAAGGATTCAACATCTCATGAAGCTTATGCAGATGAAGTGATATATGAAAGACACAGACATAGATATGAATTTAATAATGAATATAGAAAAGCAATAGTTGCTGCAGGACTTTCACTTACGGGAACAAGTCCTGATGAAAAATTAGTGGAAATAGTTGAAATTAAAGATCACCCTTGGTTTGTTGGAGTTCAGTTTCATCCAGAACTTAAATCTAGACCCAATAACCCTCATGTACTATTTAGTGATTTTATTAAAGCTGCAATAGAAAACGATAAATAATATTAAATATATCCTATAGAGTGGACAAATGAAAAAGTCTACCCTATGGGATTTTTTTTGAGTTGATCTTAGGCGAAACTTAGAATGTTAAATAGAGTGGATTAAAATTATGAAATAGGATATAATTAACACAATATATCATTTCAAAAAATTCAGTGGATAGTATACTCGTTTTAAATTTCCATGATATTTATAAAATAGATATTACATATGAAATACCCTTCGGAGGTGCAGATTTTGATAAATAAAAATTTCGAAAATATTACAGTTGCCGAGCTAAAGCAGCGTTGCAAAGAGCTTGGTATTAAAAATATTTCTAAACTTAAAAAAAGTGAGTTAATTGAAGAGATAAACAAGACATCACAAGTTTCCATGCAAAAAGATGGAGTGATTTTAAGAGAAAAGATAAGTCCCAAAAGTTCTTCTACAGTTGAAGAAAATAGTATAGATAATTCAGAAAAGCATATCGAAACAAATTCAGCCCCAATTACTAAACCTACTTCTAATGAAAATATTGATACAGGTTTTAAAAATCAAAATGAAAATAAAAAAGAACAATTGCAAGAAATGATAAATGAATCAGGGTCGGCAAGAGGCGTGCTCGAAATAATTGAAAATAATAGCTACGGTTTTCTAAGAGGACACAATTATTTGTCA
This sequence comes from Clostridium estertheticum subsp. estertheticum, assembly GCF_001877035.1. Lineage (NCBI taxonomy): Bacteria > Bacillati > Bacillota > Clostridia > Eubacteriales > Clostridiaceae > Clostridium > Clostridium estertheticum. The sequence goes on from NZ_CP015756.1 coordinate 235,819, forward strand.
GGTTCTGATGATATTTATGTTTCACCATCTCAAATTAGAAGATTTAATTTAAAGACAGGTGATGAAGTAGAAGGTAAAGTTAGAACACCTAAGGAAGGCGAAAAATTCAAGGCTTTACTATACGTACTAAAGGTAAATGGAGAAAATCCAGAGAGAGCAGTAGGTAGAAAACCTTTTGAAAAGCTAACCCCTATTTATCCAACGCAGAGGCTTATACTTGAAACTAATGCAGCCGATTTATCTTCAAGGATGATGGATATTATTTCCCCTATAGGTAAAGGACAAAGAGGTATAATTGTAGCACAGCCAAAAGCAGGAAAAACGACACTTCTTAAAAAAATCGCTAATAGTATCTCTATAAATCATCCAGAAGTAAAATTAATAGTTGTTTTAATAGATGAAAGACCAGAAGAAGTAACTGACATGCAGAGGTCTATTAAAGGCGAAGTTATATATTCAACATTTGATGAAGAACCAGATCATCATACAAAAGTAGCTTCTATGGTGCTTGAAAGAGCTAAAAGAATGGTTGAACAAGGTCAAGATGTAGTTATACTACTAGATAGTTTAACTAGGCTTGCAAGAGCTTACAATTTAACTATAACACCTTCTGGAAGAACTTTATCTGGAGGACTTGATCCTAGTGCACTTTTGATGCCAAAGAAATTTTTTGGAGCAGCTAGAAATATTGAAGAGGGTGGAAGTTTAACTATACTTGCGACAGCTCTAGTAGAAACAGGTAGCAGAATGGATGATATGATTTTTGAAGAGTTTAAGGGAACTGGTAATATGGAAGTTCACTTGGATAGAAAACTTCAAGAAAGAAGAATATTCCCAGCTGTTGATATCTACAAATCAGGGACAAGAAGAGAAGATTTATTACTTACAAAGATTGAGATGGAGACTATATATAATTTAAGAAAAATAATGTATAGAGAAGGCAATGCTTTGGGCGTAACGGAAAAACTTCTTGGGTTATTATCTACAACTAAGAGCAATAAGGAATTTTTAGAAATGATAAATAAGAATTTTGAATTATTAGCTAGATAATATGCAGCTCTTCAGGAGCTGATTAAGGTAAGTAGTATAAACTATTTAAACGGCATATAAAAAGATAGTAGAATTATTTTCTATCTTAGCTATATGCCGTTTATTATTTTATAAATGAAAAAATGGAAAAGATAATTAAATCTTTTCCATTACTATATTATTCTACATCTTCATTTAATATGTTAAATTTCTTCATGAATCTATCAACTCTTCCACCGGCATCTATATTCTTTTGCTTACCAGTATAGAATGGATGGCAATTAGAACATACGTCTACTTTAAGTTCTTGTTTAGTAGATCCTGTAGTAAAAGTGTTTCCACATGCGCATTTAACGATTGTATCGTGATGATATTCTGGTTGTATTTCTTTTTGCATATTTTTCACCTCTTTTTAAAATAAATATATACCCGTATTGTCAACTATTCAATTTTATCATATAATTAATAATTAAGTCAATAAGAATAAAATTATTTTTTTACTTTATTATATAGTATATATTTGATAATATATATATGGATAAAATTTTTATTTGATTTAACTGTAATTTTAAGATGCGGTTGAATAAATTGGAGGTATAAATATGTACGGACCAAAAAATCATGGCTGGGTAGAAGTTATTATAGGACCTATGTACAGTGGAAAATCTGAGGAACTTATACGTAGAATAAGAAGAACTAAAATTGCAAAGCAGAAAGTGCAGGTTTTTAAACCGGAAATTGACGATAGATATAGTAAAGACGATGTGGTATCTCACTGTGGAGAAAAGGAAGAAGCGGTTAGGGTTAAGAATAGCTTGCAAATATTAGATCTTTTAGATGCTGACACACAAGTTATTGCCATCGATGAGGTACAGTTTTTTGACAAGGGAATTATAGATATAATTACATCACTTGCTGATAATAACAAAAGAGTTATATGCGCGGGACTAGATATGGATTTTAGAGGTGAACCATTCGGACCTATACCAGCTCTACTCGCAATAGCGGAATTTGTTGATAAAATTCAGGCGATTTGTGTAGTGTGTGGTAATCCTGCTACTAGAACTCAACGTCTAATTAATGGGAAACCAGCTAAATATGAAGATAAAATTGTATTGATTGGGGCTACGGAGTCGTATGAAGCAAGATGTAGAAAGTGTCACATTGTACCGAAAGAGGGGGTTTAACTATGGCTAAAAACACAAGCGTGGGAGGCCAAGCAGTAATTGAAGGGGTTATGATGAGAGGCCTTGCAGGAATTGCAACTGCTGTGAGAACTGAGCAAGGAGAAATCGTAGTTGAGAAAAAAAGTTACACATCGTATACTAAAAAGAATAAATTGGTAGGGCTACCTATAATAAGGGGATTCATATCTTTAATTGAATCATTAATTATAGGTATAAAGACATTAAATTATTCAGCTTCTTTTTTTGAAGAGGAAGGTGAACCTTCAAAATTAGATAAATGCATACAAAAATTGTTTAAAGAAAAAAGTAATGATGTAGTTATGGGGATATCCCTTGTAATTTCTTTGGCTCTATCTGTAGGATTGTTTTTTATTGTGCCAACCTTTGTGGCCAACTTGTTTAGTAAATTGGGTACAAATACAATGGGTATGAATATTGTAGAGGGAATTATTAGAGTTTTAATATTTTTGTTATATGTGTATTTAATAGGGAAAATGGAAGATATTAAGAGGGTGTATGAGTATCACGGTGCAGAACATAAGACTATATTTTGTTATGAGAACGAAGTTGAATTAACTCCAGAAAATGCTGCTAAATTTGGAAGGCTACATCCAAGATGTGGAACGAATTTTTTGTTTCTAGTTATGATAGTTAGCATTATAGTGTTTTCTTTAACTGGTTGGAACTCAATTGGAGAAAGAATAATGTATAGAATTATATTACTTCCTTTCATTTCAGGCATAAGTTATGAAATTATTAAATGGATGGGAAAAAGCAAAAGTAACTTAGCTACAATTCTTTCTTATCCAGGACTTAAATTACAAAACTTAACTACAAGAGAACCAGATTTATCTCAATTAGAAGTGGCAATAAGAGCACTTAAAGTTGCAGAAGGAATTATAGATTAATTGGTATAAAACATAGAAATTATGAATAATATTTACACGAAATGAATGGAGGTTGTGAAAAATTAATATAGAAAAAGAAAATACTATACAGGAAGTACTTTTAGAGTCATATAAAATTTTAAAAAAGGTCAATATTGAAAGTTATTTGTTAGATTCACAACTTTTGCTTGGTAAAGTTTTAAAAAAGGATAAATTGTTCATAATGATTAATAGAGACATTAAGATTAGCATAGAACAAGAAAATGAGTTTTTTAGGTTGATTCAGATTAGAAAAAATAAAATGCCTATAAAATACATTCTTGGCAAGTGCGAATTTATGGGCATGGATTTCATAGTAAAACCGGGAGTCTTAATACCGAGACCTGATACGGAAATTTTGGTTGAGGAAGTAATTAAATATATAAAGGAAAAAGGCCTCACGCAAATATGTGATGTTTGTACTGGAAGTGGAGCTATTGGTATATCAATAGCTGAGTTTATTAAAGAAGCCCTGGTAACGCTTTATGATATATCAGAAGATGCTTTAGCTGTTGCAAAGCTAAATATAGAAAGGTTTAAATTGTCTAAAAGAATTAATATAGAACATAGTGATTTGCTACAAGTAGCGATAAATAAACATAAGAAATTCGAAGTAATAGTTTCTAATCCGCCTTATATAAGAAAAGAGGTTATACCTACTCTAATGGATGATGTAAAAGGTTATGAACCGTTTATAGCACTATGTGGTGGGGAAGATGGTCTCGATTTTTATAGGAGAATTACAAAAGAAAGCACATTAGTTTTAGAAAAAGGTGGACTTTTGGCTTTTGAAATAGGATATGATCAAAAAGAAGCAGTTACAGATATCTTGCTTAAATCAGGGTTTAATAATATAGAGTGTATTAAAGATTTATCGGGAAATGATAGGGTTATTAAAGCTACATTAGTGGATTAATTATCTAACGGAATAGTTGTTATAAGAGGGAAATAATTGGATAGAAGCAATTTGTATATTGCATCTGATTATGATATACTTAACTAATGTGAAAATATATATACGGAGTGATAAAAAAATGTTAGATAGACTTGATTTTACGGAAAATAAATATGAGGAACTTTCAATAAAAATTAGCGATCCATTAGTTATTGCTAATCAAAAAGAATGGCAAAAATTATGCAAAGAACATGCTGGACTTGAAATAATTGTTACGAAATATAGAATATATAAAGAAGCAAAACAAGATTTGGAAACAAATAAAGAAATGCTTAAAGAAGAATCTGATAAAGAAATGAAAGATATGATTCAAGAGGAAATTAAAGAATTAAACGAAATTAAGGAAACAACGCAGGAAGAATTAAGAATTTTACTTTTGCCTAAGGATCCAAATGATGAGAGAAACGTATTTGTGGAAATTAGAGCAGGGGCTGGTGGAGATGAAGCTGCACTGTTTGCAGCAAATCTATTTAGAATGTATACAAGATATGCAGAACGTAATAGATGGAAAGTTGAAGTTATGAGTGCTAATGAAACTGATATCGGCGGATTCAAAGAAATAGTATTTATGATAAAAGGTGAATCTACATACAGTAAATTTAAATACGAAAGCGGAGTGCATAGGGTTCAAAGAGTACCAGACACAGAGTCAAGTGGAAGAATTCATACGTCTACAGCAACTGTAGCAGTTTTACCTGAAGTTGATGATGTAGATATTGAAGTTAGTGCTAATGATTTAAGAATAGATGTGTTTAGAGCATCTGGTAATGGAGGACAATGCGTTAATACAACGGATTCAGCAGTAAGAATGACGCATATTCCAACAGGACTTGTAGTTTCTTGCCAGGATGAGAAATCCCAGTTAAAGAACAAAGAAAAAGCTCTAAAGATACTAAAATCTAGATTATTTGACAGAGCTGAAGCTGAGAGATCGGCAGGAATAGCTGAAGAGAGAAAGAGTCAAGTAGGGACTGGAGATAGAAGTGAGAGGATAAGAACATATAATTATCCTCAAGGCAGGATAACAGATCATAGAATCGGGTTAACTTTGTATAAATTAGATGCTTTTCTTGATGGAGACATAGATGAAATGCTGAATAGTTTAATAACTGCTGACCAAGCAGAGAAGATGAAAGCTATGGGAAATAATAACTAAAGTATTATTATGAGTGAAAGGTGAAATTATGAATATAAATAAAGCCATTAGAAAGCAAAAAAAAACTTATAAAAGGTTTATGCTATCAATGTGCTTTATTTTTGTTTTATTACCAATTGCACTAATGATATCAAATATTATGAGTATGTTTTTTATAATTTATTTGATTTGCATAGAGGTAATGATTACTTTTGTGTTACTTCTTAGAATTAATGAAGAATATATTGATTTCAAACAGAATGGTTATAAAATCAGTATATGGTGTGGAATAACAAGAGTTAAATTTATAATTATATGTAAAAAAGTTGATTTAGTGCATACAGAGGGTCATGGTAGGAATTTGAAAATTATTATAATAACAAAATCAGGGTTTAGAAACAAAAGAATTCGTCCTGTGGATATAAATTTTTTTATGAAATACCCTTATGTAGCTAAAATGTATATTGAAATTAAGACTCAAAATTTAGAAAAAACATATTACTATTTAGTAATTAATAATGGTGGATTTAGGAAATATAGTTTATTAAATGATTTATATAAAACTTGTAACCAAGCAGTGTTTTCAGATGATGCTATAGAAAATATAAAAGAATATAGAGAATAGGTGTTTAGAAAATTAAGAGGTGTAATGATGGATACAAAGATTGTGATTTTAGATGTAAATAATATAGCACAAGATACAATTAATGAAGCGGGCATAGTTATAAAAGAAGGCGGATTAGTTGCTTTTCCCACAGAAACGGTTTATGGCCTTGGAGCAAATGCCTTAGATAAGACTGCTGTAGAAAAGATTTTTAAGGCGAAAGGTAGACCTCAGGATAATCCACTTATTGTGCATGTAGCTAATCGTAATATAGAGACCCTAGTTAAGGAAGTGCCAGATATAGCTAGGGAAATAATGAGTAAATACTGGCCAGGGCCAATAACATTAATTTTCAATAAGTCTGATTTGATTCCAAGTACTACGAGTGCGGGCCTTGATACTGTAGGAATACGTATGCCGTCAAGTGTTATTGCAAGAAGACTTATTGAAGCAGCTGGGACGCCTATTGCGGCTCCATCGGCTAATATATCTGGCAGACCTAGCCCTACAGAGGTGGAAAGTTGTATTGAAGATTTAAGTGGAAAGATAGAATATATTTTAGGCGGAGAGAAAAGCCAAATAGGCATTGAGTCAACAATAGTTGATTGCACATGTACTCCACTTTGCATACTTAGACCAGGAGCTATAACTATTGAAATGCTAAGAGAGATAGATGATAACATATATATTGATAAAAATGTAATGTCTAAACCAAAAAAAGATTTTAAGCCTAAGGCACCTGGTATGAAGTATAGGCATTATGCACCAAAATCCCCAGTAAAAATTATATGTGGAGACATAGAAAAAACTATTGCAAAAATCAATGAAATAGTGCAAACTAATATGGGTAATAAAAAAATAGGGATTATTGCAACTGACGAAACTAAAGATAAATATCCTTTTGGCACTGTTGTTTCTTTAGGAAATAGAAAACAGTTAGAGACTGTTGGAAGAAACCTATTTGAAGTTTTAAGAAGTTTTGATGCTATAGATGTAGATTTAATATTATCAGAAGCCTTTGAGGAAAAGGGCCTCGGATATGCTATAATGAATAGGCTTAAGAAATCCGCAGGTTTTGATATAACTTACGTATAGGTAGATAAAACTTTAATTTGTATATATTTTAGGAAAATATAAGGAGGATGACTATGGATATATTATATGTTTGTAATGAAAGAATGAAAAAAAGCTATATTTTGGAAGCTGTTTTCAATAAAATATGTAGTATAAACAAAATAGTCCCCCAGGTTAGGAATATTTTATTTTCTTTAAAACAAATTAGTAGTTCAAAAAATAATGTGTATTTATTATTTGATAAGATATGGAAGATAGTAGCATTTGAATAATTTATTTAAATGATGATATCTTCTTTTTTTGTAATATTATATATTATAGCAAAATATTTTGGAGGTGCTTTACAATGAGGATAGCATTGGGTAGTGATCATGGTGGTTTAAGCTTAAAAAAAGAAATAATTAAACATTTGAAGAGTAAAAATATTGAGGTAACAGACTTTGGTACTCATACTGAAGATTCCTGTGATTACCCAGATTATGCACTAAAGGTTGCACGAGAAGTAGTAGAAGGAAACTTTGAATTAGGAATACTCGTATGTGGTACAGGGATTGGAGTAAGCATTTGTGCTAATAAAGTACCTGGAATACGTGCTGCACTGTGCGCTGATACTTTTAGTGCCCATGCAACACGGGAGCATAATAATGCTAACATACTTACACTTGGAGAACGAACTACTGGGATAGGATTAGCTTTAGATATAGTAGATACTTTTATTAATGCTAAATTCTTAGGCGAAAGGCATCAAAGAAGAATTGATAAAATTACTGAAATTGAAAAAAAATACTGTAAATAAAATATTAGGAGGAAACACATATGAGTAAAGTAACACAAATTACACACCCACTTATACAACATAAATTGGCATATATAAGGGACAAAAACACAGGTTCAAAGTATTTTAGAGAGCTAGTTGAAGAGGTTGCTATGCTTATGGCTTATGAAGTTACACGTGATATACAATTAGAAGAAGTAGAAATCGAAACTCCTATTTGCACTACTAAATGTAAAGTTCTATCTGGAAAGAAAATGGCTATAGTGCCTATACTTAGAGCAGGTCTTGGAATGGTTGATGGTGTTCTTAAACTTATACCAGCAGCTAAGGTTGGACATATAGGAATGTATAGAAATGAGGAAACGCTTCAACCAGTTGAATATTTCTGTAAATTGCCTCAAGACATTAGTGAAAGAGATGTAATTATTACGGATCCTATGATTGCTACAGGCGGATCTGCAATGGATGCAATTTCAGCTCTTAAGAAAAGAGGAGCAAAGAACATAAGACTTATGTGTCTTATAGCAGCACCTGAAGGAATTAAAGCTATTAGTGACGCACATCCAGATGTAGATATATATGCAGCTTCAATTGATGAAAAATTAAATGAACAAGGATATATTGTACCAGGTCTTGGAGATGCAGGAGACAGATTATTCGGAACTAAATAAAGGGTAACAATAAAAAGCAACTTACAGGAAAATTCCTGTAAGTTGCTTTTTTAATTTATATAATCTTATTTGAAATATCTAGTAAGTAATCCTTGGAATGCACGACCATGACGAGCTTCATCTTTACACATTTCATGTACTGTATCATGTATAGCGTCATAGTTAAGTTTTTTAGCTAAAGTAGCTAAATCTTTTTTACCTTGACAAGCGCCATGTTCTGCATCAACTCTCATTTCAAGATTTTTCTTAGTATCAGCTGTTACTACTTCTCCAAGCATTTCTGCGAATTTTGAAGCATGATCAGCTTCCTCAAAGGCAATTCTTTTATAAGCTTCTGCGACTTCTGGGAAACCTTCTCTATCAGCTTGACGACTCATTGCTAAGTACATACCAACTTCAGTACATTCTCCAACAAAGTTAGCTCTTAATCCTTCAACAACTTCAGCGTCTACTCCTTTGGCAACTCCAACTTTATGCTCATCTGCCCATTCCATGTCACCTTCAGTTTTCTCTATAAATTTATCACTTTTAGCTCCACAAACAGGACAGACATCAGGTGCAGATTCCCCTTCATAGATATATCCACATACTGTACAAACAAATTTCTTCATATATAATTCCTCCTCGTATTTTTTTTGAGTAAGATTACAATTATAAATTGTATCCTCTCATATATTAGTTATATTATTTAATAAGTAGAATCAAAATTAGTGTTTATATTTGCTACAATTACAACTATACATCAATGGATAACAATTATCAAGTAAAATTTAATATCTTTTAAGAAACAGTTCGGGAATATTCGACAATTGGATCAAATTAGAATATCTTCAATTCCACTTAAATCTTTTATTTGAAATAGATTTTTATTAAAATCTATTAACCCATCATTTTTCATATTAACAAGTTCTCTTGAGAGAGATGGTCGTTGTACACCAAGATGCTCAGCAAGATTTTTCCTTGATATTGGAAGTACTAAATCTAAATTTTTTTGAACTTCATATTGAGATAATAAATAGTTAGATATTTTTTGTCTTAAAGTTTCAAACGATAGTTCCTTGATTTTTCGATTTAATAGAAGAATTTTGCTAGATAATAATTGCATGAAATTATTCAATACTATAGGGTAGGAACTACACATAGATATAACATCTTTTTTTGAAATATAGAGTATTGTTGAACAAATAGATGAGATTATAGTAGCGGGATATATATTTGTCTCTGAGAAAGCTATTGCTTCACCAAAAATTTTTCCTTTATTTAATTTTGCTAGGGTAACAATCTTTCCACTAGCGTAATGTTTTTGAACCTCTAGTTCACCTTCGATCACAATTCCTAGTGAGTCACAGATATCTCCCTCCAGGGCTACTATAGATGTGTGATAATCATCACTATTTTTAGAGTTATCGGAAATTGAATAGTTTATACTTATAATTAAATTTTGAAGCTCTAGAGAAGTTAAACCTTTAAATAAAATACAGTGTTTTAAATTGTTTACTAAATTATCCATTGAATCACCCTTAAATTTTATTTTGGTAACATGAGTTACATATTATTATAAGTAATTTTAATATAATTAGCCTATACAGTCAATCGAAAAGTTAATTAGTAAGCAAATATATATTTAAAAATTTGGGAGGTTTTAAAATGAAAAGAGATATCATTAATATAGATGAAAGTAAATGTAATGGTTGTGGATTATGTATAAATGCATGTCATGAAGGAGCTATAGAACTCGTGGATGGTAAGGCTAAATTAATAAGTGATGAGTATTGTGATGGATTAGGTGATTGTCTGCCGGAATGCCCAGTTGATGCTATTAAAATAATTCACAGAGACGCTATGAATTATGATATTGAGGCTGTTTTAATTAAAAAGGAGCAAATTGATAACAAAGAAGGTAAGAAGAATGATCTACCTTGTGGATGTCCTGGTACAATGGAAAAGTCTATAAAAAGAAATATAAGTTCTAATTTAGTACAATCAAAAGTTAGAGTAAACGCGAATGTAGAAGAATCAGTAGCTTCAATGTTAAATCAATGGCCAGTTCAGCTAAAGTTGGTTAGCTCAAAGGCGGGATTTCTAAAAGGAGCAGATATATTAATTGCTGCAGATTGTACTGCATATGCTTATGGAAATTTCCATAAGGAGTTTATTGAAGGGAGAATAACTTTAATAGGTTGCCCGAAGCTTGATGATAATGACTATTATAGAGATAAAATTGCTGAAATATTAGAAAATAATGAAATTAAGAGTATTACGGTTGTTAGGATGGAAGTACCCTGTTGTGCTGGTATTGTTTTTTCTGTAAAGGAAGCTATGCTTAAATCTAGAGTAATAGTTCCATATAAAGAGATAACTATTGGTATAAATGGAGTAATAATATAGTAAATTAACATATATAGTTTATCAAACACTTTAAATTTTTATTGTTTTAGTGTAAAATAATAGTGATTGATTATTAGATTATAAATTTTATATTTGATTTTTATCTAAATAATTAAAATATATTATATGAGGTATAATTATGGAAAGAATCGACAAGCATAATTATTATTTGGATATATGCGAAACAATATCTGAGCGAGGAACTTGTTTACGTAGGAATTTTGCAGCTATTATAGTAAAAAATGATGAAATTATGTCTACCGGATATTCGGGAGCACCTAGAGGAAGAAAAAATTGTTGTGATTTAGGCGTATGTAGAAGAGAAGAACTTAAAGTTCCAAGAGGGACAAGATATGAGCTTTGCAGATCAGTACATGCAGAGCAGAATGCAATTATATCATCAAGACGAAGCGATATGTTAGGAGCAACGCTTTATTTGGTAGGTAAAGAGGTAAGTAGCGGTGAATTGGTTGAAAATGCATCTCCATGTTCTTTATGCAAAAGATTTATAATTAATGCAGGTATAGAGAAAATAATAATTAGAGACGATAAAATACAATATAAGATAGTATTTGTACAGGAATGGATAGAAAACGATGACTCAATTCAAGGTGATGGTGGATATTAATTATGAAATCTTGTAAAGTAAAGTTAACTATTAATTTCATAGATTTTAGTCCATATTTATCAAATAAAAACACCGTTTTTGTGAAAGAAAGGTCCTTTTATGAGTGATAAATATATTTTAGCAATTATTACAGCTTTAATATCTGCTATATGTACACCTTTAGTTAAGAAATTAGCAATAAGAGTTAATGCCATTGATATCCCTAAAGATACAAGAAGGGTTCATACAAAACCTGTTCCGGTTATGGGAGGACTTGCCATATATATAGCCTTTGTTTTAGGAGTGATTTTATACAATGGAATTTTAACACCCTCTCAAACAGGGATAATTATTGGCGCGACTGTAATTGTTATTGGTGGAATTATTGATGATATTAAAGATTTAAGACCTAGATATAAACTCCTTATACAAATTATAGCAGCTATATGTTTATTGATGTCAGGTGTGAAAATATCAATGATAACCAATCCTTTTAGGGACGTTTACCCTTTTATAAGCATGGGATGGATTAACATACCAGTAACTATAATATGGATTGTAGGTGTTACTAATGCATTTAACTTAATCGATGGATTAGATGGATTAGCTGCAGGCATAGCGTTTATATCATGTGTTACTCTAATGATAGTTTCTATACTTAGCGGAAGACTTGAAGCTGCATTTTTAACAGCAGTCTTAAGTGGCGCAATTTTAGGCTTTTTACCATATAATTTTAATCCAGCATCTATATTTATGGGGGATACTGGCTCTCAATTATTAGGGTTTCTCTTAGCTGCTATCTCGATTGAGGGGGCTATTAAATCTGCGACGGCTTTTGTAATTGCAGTACCAATTTTGGCGTTTGCATTACCTATTTATGACACACTTTTTGCTATGATAAGACGAAAAGTTCATGGAAAGCCTATGATGCAAGCAGATAAAGGTCACTTGCATCACAGGCTATTGGCTATGGGACTCAGTCAAAAACAAGCAGTTGTTATCATGTATTTTATAAGTGCTATTCTAGGTGGAATTGCTATCATAGCTATGCAAATTAGTACACAAAGGGCATATTTTTTATTAGCAACGGTAGGAGTTGTTACTGTTTTAGTAGCATGGAAATATGGTATATTTGATCAAAAGGATTAGGCTATATATTATTCTATAGTTTACTAGCTTATATGTGATAATAAATTGAATTTATATAGGAGGTATCTGGTGGAAAATATTAAAATTATGGTTATATTTGGTACGAGGCCTGAGGCCATAAAAATGGCACCTCTAATTAAGGAACTAGAAAAATTTTGTCAAATAAAATGTAAAGTATGTGTTACCGCTCAGCATAGAGAAATATTGGACCAAGTTCTTGAAATCTTTAACATAGAACCTGAGTATGATTTAAACATAATGAAAACAAAACAAAGTTTAACAGGGATAACATGTTCTGTACTTTCTGGACTTGAGGAAATTTTTGATAAAGAAAAGCCGGATATGGTTTTAGTACATGGAGATACTACTACTACTTTTGCAGCAGCACTTGCAGCTTTTTATAGAAAGATACCTGTAGGGCATGTAGAAGCAGGTCTTAGAAGTTATAATAAATATTCACCTTATCCTGAAGAGATTAATAGAAAATTGACGGGTGCCTTAACAGAGCTACATTTTGCACCTACAACTATCTCTAGAGAAAATTTATTGCGAGAGGGAATAGATGAAAAAAATATTTTTGTTACAGGAAATACAGTTATAGATGCTATGAAATATACAATAAAAGAAAATTATGTTTTTGAAAATCATGAGTTAAATTTAATTGATTTTAAAAACAAAAAAATTATAATGGTTACAGCTCATAGAAGAGAAAATTGGGGAATTGGAATTGAAAATATATGCAAAGCTTTAAAAACAATTGTTGAAGAAAATCTAGATGTAGAAGTATTGTATCTTGTTCATCCAAATCCAGTAGTTAAAGATGTGGTTTACAGTATTTTAAAGGATGTTTCTAGAATACACCTGCTTAGACCTATAGATACTAGGGAAATTCATAATTTAATGAAAAAATGTTATCTTGTAATGACCGATTCAGGAGGAATTCAAGAAGAAGCACCTCATTTGGGAAAACCAGTTTTAGTGCTTAGAGATGTTACGGAGAGGGTAGAAGCCCTGAGTGCTGGCACAGTAAGGCTAGTTGGAATAGATAGAGATAAAATAGTACTCGAAGCTAATAAGTTAATTAGAAATGTAGAAGAGTATAATAATATGAGTAAATCAATTAATCCTTATGGCGATGGGAATGCTTCGATTAAGATAGTGGACGCACTTGTAAAATATTTTAACGACATTTCAGAAGGAAAATCTTCCACTTCTAAAAATGGGAGTTATATGCCATAATAAATAGAAAACCTCAGTGAAAGTATAAATCTCCTTCTGAAGTCGTTAATATTTCAGCTCCGTAGGAGATGATTTAACGACATTTAATTTAAAGTTGAGTCGATAAATTTAAGAATTAAATTCTTAAATTTATTTTTTTTTAATTCTAATGAATAAAGCAATCTAAAATAACAGTAGTGAAGATTATAAAATTCATAATCATTAGTAAAAAGATATTAGGTCTGAGTATATTAATTATCAAACTACAAGGTAGCTAAGAGCCTATATACTTAAAAATATCGTTAGGTACATGTATATTCACGAATATAACGGGTGATAATAATATGAAATGAGAATGCATAAAAGAAAAAAATGAAATTTTATAAAATATAACTTGCAATTGTTTTTAAGAAACAATATACTTAACTGGTAATATATGAAAATATAAACGTTTTGTAAATGTTTACCCAAATTAAACATACATACTAAAGTTAATAAAACCCATTGACAGCGGAATGTACAATGTAATATTATGAATATTAAGAAAGTTCACAATGTTATTAAAATGTAGTTTAATTGAATAATATAGATTTATAATTAGTTATTTAGACGTATTAAACCATAATAAGGAGTTATATAGAGGAATAGTGCTATTTAGATGAAAAAAAACATTAATTTGGCTTTAAAACATAAGATATCAAGAAATTTGGAGTTTTATTTATGAAAATTAGTAGACTATAATTACAATACTGTTAGAAAGTAAGGAGAAGTAAAAGTGAATAGTGATTTTAGGAACATGTTTAAAAAAATTGCTATATATGATTTCTTTATTTCTTTAATTTTTATTACAATAATTTATTTTACGGCTAAATCATATGCATTATTTTTTTTATTAGGGATAATAATAGCACTAATGAATCTTTATGTTAATGGTATTACAGTAGAGTATTCTCTTGAGAGTAAAAATTTAAAAGGTAAAGGCATGATTGTAGTAGGATCTTTTATAAGAGTTTTATTAGTGAGTATTATTGGGTTTGCTATTAGCAGACACAATATGTTCAATATAATTGCATATATCTTCGGATATAGTGTGCAGTTCATATCTTTAGTGTATTACGGAATTAACAACAAGAATAGTGAAAGGAAGTGATTTAATGGATAAAATACCGCCGTTATTTCATATTAAATTCTTTGGGTACAGTATTGGGATTGCAGGAAGCATATTTGTTCAGTGGTGCATGATAGCCATAATAGCTATATTATGTGTAATCTTTACAAGAAACTTGAAAGTAATCCCCGATAAGAAGCAGAATATAATAGAAATGATTATGGACTTTATTAACAATCTTGTCAAAGACAATATGGGAGAAGAATATATGGGGTTTGTACCTTATGTAGCAACAATAGTTGTCTTCCTTAGTATTGCAAATATCTCAGGAATGGTAGGGATTACACCTGCAACATCAGATTATAGTGTGTCATTGGCATTAGCATTAATAACATTCTTTGTTGTTCAATGGTTTGCTATAAAGAAGATAGGTATAGGGCACTATTTTAAAGGGTATGCTGAACCATATGCGTTTATATTACCTATCAATCTAATGGAAAGAGTTATGCTTCCAGTATCATTAAGTTTTCGATTATTTGGAAATATAACTGCAGGAGTTGTAATAATAGAACTGGCATATAAAGGCTTAGCTGGTTTGAGTGGATTTGCCCAATTTTTAATACCTATACCGTTGCATTTTTATTTTGATTTGTTTGATGGACTTATTCAAATGGTTATTTTCGTTATGTTAACTATGATTAACATAAAAGTAACAGCAGAGCATTAAATCTAGTTTTTAAAAATTAAGGAGGAATATATTATGGCTATAGATTCAGCAACAATAATCACAGGAGCATCTGCAATAGGCGCAGGTCTTGCAGCAATAGGATGTATTGGCGGAGGAATAGGAACAGGTAATGCTGCAGCTAAAGCTGTAGAGGGAGTAGCAAGACAACCAGAAGCTAGAGGATCTATAATTAGTACATTAGTAATAGGTGCAGCATTCTCAGAAGCTACAGCTATTTATGCATTCTTAATAGCACTAATTTTAGCATTTAAGTAAAATGGTACATATCAAAATGAAAAATTTTGAAATTAGGCCTAAAGGGGGCTTTAATAGATTATGAATTTAACCATAGATTTGAATAGAATTATATTCACTATAATAAATTTTATTGTATTGTTATTTGTCTTAAAGCACTTTTTTAGTAAGCCAGTAAATAAGATAATGGATGATAGAAAAAATGGAATAAATACATCTATTAAAAATGCTAAAGATAATGAACAAAAAGCAGAAAATTCAAGAATAGAAAAAGATAAATTATTACATGATTCAAAGACAAAAGGAAGAGAAATAGTAGAGGAGTATAAAGTGAAAGCTCAAAACATTTCTCAGGAAATCATTGATGATGCGAAAAAAGAGTCAGTTACACTAATGGATAGATCAAGAGTCGAAATAGAAAGAGAAAAAGAAAAAGCAGCAAGTGAAATTCAAAAACAAGTTATAGATTTATCTTTAATATTATCTGAAAGAGCTCTTGAAAAACATATTGATGAAAAAGAGCATAGAAAATTAATAGAAGATTTTATTGTTAAGGTAGGTAGCTAAAATGTATGAATACTTATATAAGAGATACGCATTAGCACTATATGAAGTTGCCGATGGAAAAGGGAAAGTAGAAGAATATTTAGATGACTTGCGGGAAATTGTTTCGCTTATTAAAAACGATGTTGATTTCCTAAAAGTTATTAAACATCCCAAAATCGGTACATCTAAAAAAAAGGAACTTTTTACTGAACTTTTCAAAGGTAAAATAGATGATGGATTGTTATCATTTTTGCTTATACTTATAGAAAAAGATAGAATATTGTTTCTTGATGTAAACCTTAAAGAAATGGAAAAAATACATCTAGAGCGTACCAATACACTATTAGCAGAAGTTAAGACAGTAATTCCTCTTGTAGAAACTGAAAGGGAGAATCTCAGGCTTAAACTAGCAAAGATGTATGATAAAAAAATTATTTTTGATGAAAGATTAGATAAAAAAATTATTGGTGGAGTATATATAAGAATCGGTGATGATGTTATCGATGGGACAATACAAAGCAAATTAGATGAAATGAAAAAATTAATGTTCAAATAGGAAAAGAGGTGAGTTTATGAATATAAAACCAGAAGAAATAACATCTATAATTAAAAAAGAAATCGAAGGTTATAAAAAAACAATTGAAACTGTCGACTCTGGAACAATAATTCAGATAGGTGATGGAATTGCAAGGGTTTATGGATTAGATGAATGTATGGAAAATGAACTTTTAGAGTTCCCGAATGGCGTATTTGGTATGGCATTAAATTTAGAACAAGATAACGTAGGGTGTGTGCTTTTAGGATCAGAAGAGGGAATCAAAGAAGGCGACATAGTAAAAAGAACTGGTAAGGTTGTAGAAGTTCCTGTAGGAGAAGCTTTAATAGGAAGAGTTGTTGATGCATTAGGTGTACCAATAGACGGTAAAGGACCAATTAAAACTACAGAGACAAGACCAATTGAGGTAATAGCACCTGGAGTTATTTCAAGACAATCAGTTAAGGAACCGCTTCAAACTGGAATTAAAGCAATAGACTCTATGGTGCCAATTGGAAGAGGACAAAGAGAACTTATAATTGGAGATAGACAAACAGGCAAAACTGCTTTAACTACAGATACTATTATAAATCAAAAGGGCAAAGATGTTATATGTATATATGTTGCCATTGGTCAAAAACAATCTACTGTTGCGCATATTGTTAATACACTATCTGAAATGGGAGCTATGGATTATACTATAGTTGTAGCAGCTACAGCTTCGCATTCATCACCACTTCAATATTTGGCGCCTTATGCTGGATGTACAATGGGTGAATTCTTTATGCATAATGGTAAGAATGTATTAATAGTTTATGATGATTTATCTAAACATGCTGTAGCTTATAGAGCTATGTCATTATTACTTCGTAGACCACCAGGTAGAGAAGCATATCCAGGAGACGTGTTCTATATTCATTCAAGATTGCTAGAAAGAGCAGCAAAACTTTCAGATAAATTGGGTGGAGGGTCATTAACCGCACTTCCTATAATAGAAACTCTTGCAGGAGATGTTACAGCATATATACCAACTAATGTTATTTCTATAACAGATGGACAAATATTCCTTGAAGCTGAATTGTTCCATTCTGGACAAAGACCAGCAATTAATGCTGGAATATCTGTATCAAGAGTTGGTGGAAATGCACAAATTAAGGCTATGAAACAAGTTACAGGAACTTTAAGACTTGAACTTGCCCAATATAGAGAACTTGCTTCTTTTGCTCAATTTGGAACAGATCTTGATAATGATGCTAAAATGAGGCTGGAAAAGGGTAAAAGATTAATGGAGATATTAAGGCAAGATCAATATTCACCAGTATCAGTAGAAAAACAAGTTATGATTTTCTTTGCTGGGGCTGGTAACCGTCTTGCAGATATTCCAGTATCTCAAATAACACGTTTTGAAAAAGAATTTTTTGAGTTTATGGATACACATCATGGAGAAATAGGTAAAACAATAATTACAAACAAAGTGTTAGATGATAAATTAAAACAACAACTTACTGATGCTATAGATGAATTTAAAGAAATATTCGCTATTGATGATAAGTAAAGATAAGAATTTAATTAAATATAAGGAATCAATTAATATAGCACCTTTAAGCTATAATTAATTTGTGTTGACTATATATTATCAGAGCTAAATGGCATTGATAATATATAGTCAAGACTAAAGAGAGGTGAAACATGGCAGGTGCAGGGCTTGTTGCAATTAAACGAAGAATAAGATCTATAACAAATACTACGAAAATTACAAAAGCAATGGGATTAGTTTCGACATCTAAATACCAAAAAATAAGGAAAAAATTAGATACTAATAATAATTATGTAGATAAGCTTGAGGAAGTTATTAAACAAGTTAAAGATAATTATGACGAGGATAGTATCTATATAAAAGGGAACAAAAGTAGTAAGAAAATGTATGTTGTTTTGACTTCGGATACAGGTCTTTGTGGCGGCTTTAATTGGGCAATAGTAAATGAATTGATAAGTAAACTTAAAGACAATAAAGAAGAATACGATATAATTATAGTAGGCCATAAAGGAAGAGTTATATTCAAAAAGCTCAATATTGAAACTGTGGCTGAATATGTCGATATTTCGGATGTTCCTACTCAAAAAGAAGCCACTACTATTATTAATCATGCTTTCAACATGTATAATAATGATGAAATAGGTGAGGTTTATATTGTTTATAAAAAACTTATTTCAGCACTGAAAAATGAAGTTAAAATTGAAAAGTTACTTCCTCTAAATTTTGAAAATGAAGAAAATAGAAATAAAGAGTATGTAAATATTGAAGCAATAGATGAAAAAGCATTAGGTGAAATAACAACCTTATTTTTAGGTGGTAAAACACTAAATTCAATGTTACATTCAAAAGCAAGTGAGCACAAATCTAGAATGGAATCTATGGGATCAGCCACTGAAAATGCTAATGACATACTTGATAAACTTAATTTAAAATATAATAGAAGTAGACAATATTCAATTACACAAGAAATTTCAGAAATAGTCGGAGGAGCGGAGGCTCTAAAGTAGAAAGGAGAGAGATTAATGGCAGGACATATAGGCAAAGTCGTTCAAGTAATAGGACCGGTTATAGATATAAGGTTTGACTCAGACAGTCTTCCTAACATTTATAATAGTATCGAAATTCAGATGAAAGATAGAGTAATTGTAGCTGAGGTTGAACAACATATCGGTGATGATATTGTAAGAGCGATAGCTATGGAAGGTACAGAAGGTTTAAGAAGAGGACTAGATGCGATTGATACAGAGCGCCCAATAATGGTGCCAGTTGGAGATGTGGTTCTTGGAAGGTTATTTAATGTTCTTGGAAAACCTGTGGATGAAATGGGTGAAGTTAAGGTAGAAAAATATATGCCTATTCATAGGTCAGCTCCAACATTTGCAGAGCAATCTGTTGAACCAGAAGTATTTGAAACAGGAATTAAGGTAATAGATCTTATAGCTCCATATCAAAAGGGTGGAAAAATCGGCCTTTTGGGTGGTGCAGGAGTTGGTAAAACTGTTCTTATACAAGAACTTATGAATAATATTGCAAAAGAACATAATGGTCTTTCAGTATTTACTGGTGTTGGCGAGAGAACAAGAGAAGGAAACGATCTTTATAATGAAATGAAGGAGTCAGGAGTTATTTCTAAAACTGCTTTGGTTTTTGGACAAATGAATGAACCACCAGGCGCTAGGATGAGAGTTGCGTTAACTGGTCTTACTATGTGCGAAAATTTTAGAGATCAAGGTAAAGATGTACTATTGTTTATAGATAACATTTTTAGATTTACGCAAGCTGGTTCTGAGGTTTCTGCACTACTTGGAAGAATACCAAGTGCTGTTGGTTACCAGCCAACACTTGCTACAGAAATGGGACAATTACAAGAAAGAATCACATCTACAAAGCAAGGTTCAATTACATCTGTTCAGGCAGTGTATGTACCAGCAGATGATTTTACAGATCCTGCTCCGGCAACTACATTTACACATCTTGATGCTACTACAGTACTCTCGAGAGGAATAGTTGAACTTGGTATATATCCAGCAGTAGATCCATTAGAATCGACATCAACAATGCTTGATCCTAGAATAGTAGGTAGGGAACATTATGATGTTACAATAGAGGTTAAACATATACTTGAAAGATATAAAGAACTTCAAGATATTATTGCAATACTTGGTATGGATGAATTATCTGAAGAAGATAAATTAGTAGTAACAAGAGCAAGAAAAGTACAAAGGTTCTTATCTCAACCATTTACGGTAGCTGAGCAATTTACTGGAATGAAAGGTAAATTTGTACCAGTAAAAGAAACTGTTAGAGGTTTTAAAGAAATTCTTGAAGGAAAACATGATGAATTACCTGAAGCTGCATTTATGTTTGTTGGTTCTATAGAAGAAGCAGTAGAGAAAGCGAAGACTTTGGCTAATCAATAATGTTTTTTATATAGCAGTTAGCCATTATGTTACTTATTTTATTTAAGATAACTAGTAAAAATTATTAATTATTCTTTAAAGGTATGTACATAGAAAGGTCGGTGTTATTTTATGAAAAATCATATAAAGCTTACTATGATTACTCCTGAGAAGCAGTTTTATAGTGGTGATATTCTGAGTCTTAACTCGCAAAGTGATGAAGGTGTATTTGGTATTCTTGCGAATCATGTTCCTATGATATCTCAATTAAAACCAACAGTTACAACATTTATACAGGTTGATGGGAAAGAGTTAAAAGCTTTTACATCAACAGGTGTCTTAAGAGTTCTTAAAGGTGAAGTAGAAATGCTATGTAGCGCCTGTGAATGGCCAGAAGATATAGATATTGAAAGAGCAAACGAGGCTAAAAAAAGAGCAGAAAAAAGACTAAATACTGATGATGAAGTCAGTTTAAAACGAGCTGAGAGTGCTGTTTTAAGGTCAGTTATGAGACTTAAGACAAAAGGATAGAAACTAAAAAATGAAGATATTAATTTATCTTCATTTTTTTATGCCCAAAAATAAACTAAAGTTGATTTAATAATCTAAGTGAGTAGTATTAAATTATTTTAAGCACATTTTTATTGGAATTTTATATATTAGTAGTATAAAGAAAAGATATATAAAAAGTTTGATTAATCCTATATACCCTACCTATATTTTAAATAAAATAGCCCTCTTCACACTTGTGCTGGGGGATAATTTTATTAATAGGACAAAAAAATAAAAACTGATAGTTATAGAATAAAAAGGTAAATTATTGTCAAGAATTTAATTGTTGCCAGCAATTTAACAAAATGGTAGGGGGATTAAAATGAGAAAAAAAGGAATAACGCTTTTATGTATAGTATTAAGTATGGCTATTATGCAAATTAATATTAGACTCACTAGTGCACATGAAAATCTTAATTTGTTTGATGAAATATTAATCCAAACTAAAAGTAAAACTGTAGAATATGGATTAAAGACATGTTTCGAAACTCAAGAAGATTCGAAAGAGATTTGTAACTATTTAATTTCTAAGTTAAATCTTGATAATAAAAAAACAATATTAACTAGAACTGAAAATAAAGATTACTATAACGTAGATTTTTCAAGTGAGAATGCAAATGGATATGTAGAGGCTCTGAAATACAAAAATAAGAGTCTTATAACTATAAATATAAGTAATGTAAGTAATGAAAATGGATTAGCATTTCTTAAAAATAATGTTAGTGCTAGCATTGGATCTAGAGGCAAAAATATTAAGTATTTTCAATATTTAAAGGCAAAAGTTGAAGAAACTAGTGAAAATGGTGGAGAAAATAATACTAATGTTATTAATCGAAAAATAATAAAAATATTAAAATCTTGTGGAACTGAAAATATTGAGACGGTGAATTTAAATAATGGATTAAGTACTATGGCATATACCAGAAAATTTGATGAGAAGGTAATTAATAACAAGTTAATTGATTTTAATTATGCTGTATGTAGTTATTCATCAGGAAAGTACATTATCATAGGTACACCTGAGATAATTACAACTTATTAAAAATTATCAATAATATGGAGGAAATGGATGGATAAATTTATTATAAAGGGTGGGAAAAGATTAGAGGGTGAAGTGAATGTAAGTGCAGCTAAAAATTCGGTCCTTCCTATACTTGCAGCAACTATATTAAATGGTAATAATTGTACTGTAGAAAATACTCCGATGCTTGAAGATGTATTTGTAATTTGTGATGTATTAAAATCTCTTAGAGCTGATATTAATATAGATAAAGTTAATAAAAGAGTTAAAATAAATACTGCTAATATATTTGCTAATGGAGCTAACGATGAATTAGTAAGGAAGATGAGAGCATCTTTCCTAATAATGGGGCCAATGCTTGGAAGATTCGGAAGTTTTAAGATATCTCTACCTGGTGGATGTAATATTGGAACTAGGCCAATTGATCTTCATTTAAAGGGGTTATCAGCATTAGGTGCAGAGGTGTCGGTAGGCCATGGATATGTGGAAGCAAAAGCAAAAAAATTAATAGGAAGCAACATATATTTAGATTACCCGTCGGTTGGTGCTACGGAAAATATAATGATGGCGGCAACTCTTGCACAGGGTGAAACCATAATAGGAAATGCAGCAGAGGAACCAGAAATTGTTGATTTAGCTATATTTTTAAGGGCGATGGGAGCAAAAATTGATGGAGAAGGAACAGATACTATAAGGATACTAGGAGTAAAAGATTTTAAAGAAGTTGTTCATAAGCCGATATATGACAGGATAGAGGCAGGTACATTTATGATAACTGCTGCAATAACAAAAAGCTTAATTAAAATTAATGGAGTTGATGAAATTCATTCAAAGCCAATAATAGCAAAACTCACAGAAATGGGGGTGGCAATAGAAATTAATAAAAATAGTGTAATAGTGGATGGTAGGCAAAAGTTAAATCCTATAGATCTAAAAACAATGCCATATCCAGGATTCCCAACTGATATGCAAGCACAGATGATGAGTTTATTATGTACAGTAAAAGGGACAAGTATAATCACGGAAACCATTTTTGAAAATAGGTTTATGCACGCTGTAGAGCTTAAGAGGATGGGAGCAAATATAAAAATAGACGGTAGAAGTGCTGTAATTGAAGGTATAGATACATTTACAGGTTCAGAGGTCACAGCTACAGATTTAAGAGCGGGGGCAGCACTAGTACTCGCAGGGCTTACAGCAGAGGGCACAACTGCAATAAAGGACATATATCATATTGATAGGGGGTATGTGTCGATTGAAAAGAAATTAAGAGGATTAGGAGCAGATATAGAAAGAGTGCATTATGATAAGTAATATAAGTTTTGATGAATTTTAAATAACAATAAAAAACAAAAGAATATGGCATAAAGATTAAAGAATTGGAATATATTAAATAATAATATATTCCGATTTTTTTATAATTTATTAAAAGTGTACAAGCCCTTATTATTTAACATAGGCTCAATAGTCCTAAAAAAGTAATAATCTTTATGTTTAATTAATATGTATAGAGTAAAACTTATTTATAACGAAGGGGAGGAAAAAATGAGAAGAGGTTTTAGTGTAATACAATTAAAGAACATTATTCTATTAATTATTGCTTTTGTTGCGTTTGTAATTATTACATCTGTGTTAATAGTGGGAGTTGGAAATAATAAATATATAAATATACAGAAAGATAAAAATAAAAGCACTGTAATTAAATCAGGAGATAATAAAAGCAATGTTGCTAAATCAGGAGATAATAAAAGTGGTATCAAATATGATTCAATGCCAAAGGTTACTAAAATTAGGGTGTTTATGACAAAGAAAAATACTATAAAAGAAATAAATTTAGAAGATTATGTTACTGGAGTCGTAGCATCAGAAGTGCCTGTTGAATTTGAGATAGAAGCTATAAAAGCTCAAGCAGTAGCTGCTAGGACTTATGCTTTAGCTCATGTTGCTTTATTAGGCGGAGGTGGATGTAAAAACGGAAAAGGAGCTAATGTATGCGATACAGTTCACTGCCAAGTTTATATGACTAAAGATGAACGTATAAAAGTATGGGGTAGAGTTAAAGGTGAGGAATACTGGAATAAAATTAAGAATGCAGTTGAAGCAACAGCAACTCAGGTTTTAACATATAATGACAATTTGGTTATGGAGCCATATTATTTTTCTACAAGTAGTGGGGAAACAGAAAATTCTGAGGATGTATTTAGTACGAGTGTACCTTATTTAAGGAGTGTAGCAAGTCCGGGTGAGGAAAAATTAAAAGATAGTAAAAGTAGTAAAACTTTTAATTATAAAGAGTTAAGTCAAATTATAAACAACAATTATGATAGTGCTAAGGTATCATCTTCTAACATTAGAGACCAAATAACAATAATTGATAGAACTCAGGCTGGAAGTGTTAAGAACATTAAGGTAGGAAGAATAACCATGAAAGGAAGTAAATTTAGAACAATGCTTGGTTTAAAATCAGCCAATTTTAAAATAAAATTTAATTCGAGTAGTGTAGAAGTGGATTGTAGTGGATATGGTCATGATGTTGGAATGAGTCAATATGGAGCAGAGGTTATGGCCAAAAACGGGAAAAAATATGTTGATATTTTAACTCATTATTATCAAGGCACCTCCGTATCTAAATAAAAAGTCATATAAATTAGGCTGGTTATCCTATATAGAGGTATAACTAGCCTAAAATTTTGAAAAAAAGTAAAATAAATTTAATAAAAATGTATGTTTTATTAAATTATGGACAAAAATACAAATGGAGGTGTTTGTATGAATAAAAACGCAAACAATAAGGCATTAAACTTTTTCAAGAAGGAGGGCTTCTACGTAATTTTATTTGTTTGTTTATGTATAGTAGCTGCAGTGGCATCTATAACAGCAAATAATAAAAGTAAAATTGCAAGCAAGCAGGAAGCAGTACAAAAGGAACAAGCGAATGCAGGTAATGTAAATGGAGGGAATCAAAAGAAATACGATGGTGCTCTTCAAGTGAAAAAAGAAAATATAGCTAAGACTAAAGAACTTAAACCAGTGCCTAACATAAAAAGTGTAGCAACTGCTGCAGTTTCTAGCTCAGTTAATGCTCAATTTGCAAATCCAGTGGCTAATGGGCTACTCGCAAGAGCATATTCAAAAGAAATTGATTCAGTAGTGTTTAAGACTGATGGAAGCTATAGAACAAATTTAGGAGTTGACATTCAAGCTAAAACAGGTGAGCCGGTGGTTGCGGTAATGGATGGAATAGTTAAAGAAGTTGGTACTGATGTTGTAGGTCAAAATGGGAATATGGTTGTAATAGATCATCAAAATGGCCTTGTTACTAAATATACTAGCTTAAGTGAAAAAATATTAGTAAAAAAGGGCGATAAAATAAGTAAGAAACAGCAAATTGGTACAGTGGGAAACTCTAGTTTAAATTCATATAAAGAAGTATATGGTTCTCATTTGCATTTTGAAGTTTTGCAAAATAATACGAATATTGATCCTGCTAAATATATAAAATATGATAAATACCAATCCACAAAAACAAAATAAAAAATATGACCATTTCAATTAGTTGTTTTTCCGAAATATATGGTCAGATGACTAATTGGAATGGAATTTAAAAGCAAGGTATTGCATATTTATTAATATAGAAGGGTTTAGGAGGTAACACTTTGAAAGACTATATTGAAGACAGAGTATTGGAAGTTGCTAAGTATATTATTGAGTCAAAATCCACAATAAGAAGAACCGCCAAGGTATTTGGAGTTAGCAAGAGTACTATACACAAAGACATGACTGAGAGATTACCAACATTGAATCCTAAAATTGCTAGTGAGGCAAAAACAATTTTAGATTTAAATAAAGCTGAAAGACATATTAGAGGTGGAGATGCAACTAGGCTTAAATATAAGGCAATTGAAGGATAAAACATTTCAAACTAAAAACTATAAAAAATATTATTGGTAAAAAAGGATATTTTTATGGCTTTATGTAATAGAGTTTAGTATAATCTAATTATTCTAATATACTAAAGAGCAGGAGTGAGTTTTGAGATGTTTTTTTTAAAAATGGGCACGGACATGGGAATTGATTTAGGAACAGCAACAGTACTTGTATATATCAAAGGAAAAGGCGTTATTTTAAAAGAACCTTCTGTTGTTGCCATAGATAGAAGTAATAATAGGGTATTAGCAGTTGGAGAAGAAGCTAGGCAAATGATAGGAAGAACGCCGGGAAATATTGTGGCAATACGTCCTATGAGGGACGGTGTTATTTCAGATTATGATATAACTGAAAAAATGTTAAAACACTTTATAAAGAAGGCTTGTGGTAAAAGAAGATTATCCGCTCCAAGGGTTGTGATTTGCGTCCCTTGTGAGTCAACTGAAGTGGAAAGAAGAGCAGTCGAAGATGCAGCTAGAAATGCAGGAGCTAAAAAAGTTCAACTTATAGAGGAACCTTTAGCGGCAGCGATAGGAGCTGGACTCGACATTAGTAAAGCAAGTGGTAATATGGTTATTGATATTGGTGGAGGTACTACCGATATTGCGGTTATTTCTTTAGGAGGCATGGTCGTACGTGAATCTATTAAAGTAGCTGGAGACAGGTTTGATGAAAATATCATAAAATATATTAGGAAAAAGCATAAATTAATGATTGGAGAGAGAACTGCAGAGGATTTAAAAATCAACATAGGTTGTGCTTATAGACAAGATGAAGAGGAAAGCATGGAGATAAGAGGAAGGGACTTAGTTACAGGTCTTCCGAAAAATCTGGCAGTAACATCCGAGGAAATGAGAGAAGCTTTAAAAGAGGCAGTATCGCAAATAGCGGGATGTGCACATTCAGTGTTAGAAAAAACACCGCCTGAGTTATCGGCGGATATAGCTGATAAAGGTATAATTATGACTGGTGGAGGTTCATTGTTAAAGGGACTCGACAAATTAATACAAGAGGTTACTAAGGTTCCAGTATATTTGGCTGAGGACCCGATATCATGTGTAGCACTCGGAACAGGTAAAGTATTGGATTACGTGGATAAATTAGGTAATTCATTTGGTGGATATAACAATTATTTATCAAAGTAAAAAGTGTAAACAAGCTATAAAAATAAGCAATACAATTATTCTAATAATTGTATTGCTTATTTTTATATATTTTAAAAAAATTAAAACATTATTAATTATTATAGATAAAGTAATTAGAGCATGTTAATAGGAATTAAATTGTTTTGATCAGTGGTAAGTGAGTATAAATAATATGAATGTATAAGGGATCTACTTAAAACATTAGCAATTTCCATTACTAAACTAAGTCTTATGTTTCTATTAGTGAATAATTCACTATCATTACTTGAATCTACTATACCAACTAATGAGATATTGCCTACTTTAGGAAGGTTTTTACCTACGCCTTTACCAGGATGGATTGGATAATTCCTAGCTTGGATTTCACCAATATTTGCAATATCGCCGAGACAAGCATCAACACCTATGATAGTGCAGTTTGGATGTTTAGCGTTTATTTCAGATAACTTACTATCTATGTTTAAGGCATGAATTGGATTATCTATAGTGCCATAAACGGGTAATGGAAAGGAACTATTCTTTAAAAAGGTACCAACCAAAGGTCCAAGGCAATCACCTATACATCTATCGGTACCTATGCAAACGACTAGAGTGTTTTTGTCAATATAGTCTTTTAGAAAATTAGAAATTGTATAGTATGCTAAAGGGTCTTTATAATGGGTTTTAGCTTTGCTCAAGAAATATACCTCCTTGCATTTCTGCCTTTGAAAAACAATTCTTATTTATTTTCCTATGAATCATTTATATGAATAAACTCCCAGCATTATTATTATAAAGAATAAAAAAATCATTAATTGGCAAATAATCTATATATAATAATTATTTGGGGTGATATTTTATGAAAAGAATTAATTCGTTATTCATTATTATATTCTCAACTTTAGTAAGTGTGATTAGCATGGTTTCATATCATTACTATGTTAATAATTTGCATAAACCTGAGGTGGCTGAGTATACAAAACATTCTAATTCAAGAACAACTAATAATGATGGGGTTAAAGTGCTTATAAGGGATAATATGCAGGATAAAAAATTGAGTAGTAATTATAAAAAAGAAGAAGAAAAGGTGAGCGGTAGTAGCTCAAATGTAATTTCATCAGATCTAGATACTAAAAAAAATGAGGAGGAGAAGGATAGTCTAGAAAATTATTATAAGTATATAGAAAAAAATGAAAAAGCAGTTTTTAAAGTATCCGCATCAAAAATAGAAGAAAATTTAACTACTTCTGATAAAATCAAGTTATTGTATGTAAGTATGAAGTTAGATAAAGAGGAGTATAAGAAAGTGAAGGAATATTTATATGCTAAAGATGTTGAGGGAGGGGTTCTTAAAGCACTTAAATTATTGAAAAAAGATTTATCGGAAAAAGAATATGACAAAGTTCGGAAAGTTGCTGGAAGGTTTATAGATATGAACTTGGCAGAAGAACTGAATTAACTATATTTAGGTAGGTTATATAAAAAAACTCTTGAATAATAAAAAGTTGTATTAGCGTTTAATACTGAGTAAATATGAGAATGATATAGTAATGTAGAGAAGAAGTCGTTTATTTAAGGAAAATAAATTTGTAATTTATTTTTTTAAGTTGTATAATAATCCTTGTCGACACGGCAAAACGATATATTAATAATGTGCTGGCATGGCTCAACGGTAGAGCAGCTGACTTGTAATCAGCAGGTTGTAGGTTCAATTCCTATTGCCAGCTTCACATATGGAGGAGTTCCCGAGTGGCCAAAGGGGGCAGACTGTAAATCTGTTACGTAATGTTTCGATGGTTCGAATCCATCCTCCTCCACCATTTATCGTGTTTATTTAATTCTGGGAGCATAGCTCAGCTGGGAGAGCATCTGCCTTACAAGCAGAGGGTCACAGGTTCGAACCCTGTTGTTCCCACCATAACAATTTTTTTATAATCGAATAAGTATATGCTAGCATGGCTCAACGGTAGAGCAGCTGACTTGTAATCAGCAGGTTGTAGGTTCAATTCCTATTGCTAGCTCCACATATGGAGGAGTTCCCGAGTGGCCAAAGGGGGCAGACTGTAAATCTGTTACGTAATGTTTCGATGGTTCGAATCCATCCTCCTCCACCAAAAGACATCAATAGATGTCTTTTTTTACTTATTTAATCTAAAAGAATTGATATGTTGACACTGCTGATTGCATGTGGTAGTATAATGAAAACTTAATATTGATAACTCTTATCAAGAGAGGTGGAGGGAAAAAGGCCCTATGAAACCCGGCAACCGGTGCTATGCACCATGGTGCCAATTCCTGCAGTTATAATCTGCAAGATAAGGGAGATGGATAAAACACCTCTTCTTATTTTTGGAAGGGGTTTTATTTTTATAAAAAATTATTATTTAGCATTAGAAAGGAGAATTAATATGAAAAGATTATTCACATCAGAATCAGTTACAGAAGGACATCCAGATAAAATTTGTGACCAAATTTCAGATGCTGTACTTGATGCTATATTAGAACAAGATCCTTACGCTAGAGTTGCTTGTGAAACTGCAGTTACTACTGGAATGGTATTGGTTATGGGAGAGATAACAACTAATTGTTATGTAGATGTTCCTAAAGTTGTTAGAAATACTATTGAAGGTATAGGATACACTAGAGCGAAATATGGTTTCGATGCTAGTACATGCGCAGTAATTACATCTATTAATGAACAATCATCAGATATAGCTATGGGTGTTGATGAAGACTTAGAGTCTAAGGAAGGCCGTACATCGAAAGTTGATTCAATAGGCGCTGGAGATCAAGGTATGATGTTTGGGTTTGCCACTAATGAGACACCAGAGTATATGCCTCTTCCAATTTCTATGGCACATAGATTAGCAAGAAGATTAAGTGAAGTAAGGAAAGATGGTACATTAAAATACTTGAGACCAGATGGAAAAACTCAAGTTACTGTAGAGTATGAAGACAATAAACCAGTTAGAATAGATACTATTGTTATTTCAACTCAACATGGAGTAGAAGCAACTCATGATCAAATTGAAAAAGATTTAATAGAAAACGTAATAAAGCCAATAGTTCCAAGTGAATTATTAGATGAAAATACGAAATATTATATAAATCCTACAGGTAGATTTGTTATCGGAGGACCACAAGGTGATTCTGGTTTAACAGGAAGAAAAATAATAGTTGATACTTATGGAGGATCTGGTAGACATGGCGGTGGATGTTTCTCAGGAAAAGATCCAACGAAAGTTGATAGATCAGCTGCATATGCTGCAAGATGGGTTGCTAAAAATTTAGTAGCTGCAGGGGTTTCAGATAAATTAGAAATTCAGTTAGCTTATGCTATAGGTGTAGCCAAGCCAGTATCTATAGAAGCAGAAACTTTTGGAACAGGAAAAATTTCTGACGATAAAATAGTTGCAATAATCGAAAAAGTATTTGATTTAAGACCAGCTGTTATTATAAGAGAATTAGATCTTAGAAAACCTATTTATAAACAAGTAGCAGCTTATGGACATTTTGGAAGAAATGATTTGGATTTAAGTTGGGAAAAATTAAATAAGGTTGATGAAATAAAAAAATATTTATAATATAAGTAAAAAAGGATGACAATTAATAATTGTTATCCTTCTTTTGCGTATATAATTATTAATTTTAAAGTAAAACAATTATAAAACCATATTTATTATGCAATTTATGGATTATTAATTAGAATTTTGATAAAACTTAAGATAGAGGTATACTATTGATAAAAGTTGTATAACACATATGATATAATATTATTATATAAATTTATAAATAGGGGAGATTTTATGTCAGAAATACAAGGAACAATCGAAGATATAGTATTTCATAATGAAGACAATGGATATATGATTGCTCATTTAAATGATAATAAAAAACAAATAACCGTGGTTGGCGTTGTGCCATATATAAGTGAAGGTCAGAATCTGAAGTTAACTGGAGAGTGGGTCAATCATCCTCAATTTGGTAAACAATTTAAGATAGTCCAATGTGAGGAAATTATACCTAGCTCACTTATGGGTATAGAAAAATATTTATCTTCAGGAGTTATTCAGGGAATAGGACCTGTAACTGCTAAAAAAATAGTACAGCGCTTTGGCGAAGATACTATGAATATATTAGATAATGAGATAGAAAAATTAAAAGAAATTGATGGTATAGGACAAAAAAAGATTCAGTTAATATTTGAATCTTACGCAAAGCAACGAGAAGTAAAAAATATTATGATATTTCTTCAAACATATGGAGTAACACCTAGCCAATGTGTAAAAATATATAAAAAGTATGGAGCAGAATCGATAAAAGTAGTTCAAGATAATCCTTATGTACTAACTGAAACTATTTCCGGTGTAGGATTTAAAATTGCAGATAAGATAGCGCGGAGTTTAGGGATTGATAAAGAATCACCTTTTAGAATACAAAGTGGGATTAATTATGTGGTTAATGAATTCTGTGCTATGGGAAACACTTATATGCCCCTTTTTAAATTGTATAAGCAATCTAAAAACATTCTTGGGGTTACTGATGAAGAAATTGAGAAAAATATTTATGATAATGTATTGAACGGGAAATTGAAGATTGAGAATATAGATGAAGAAGACTGCGTTTTTACTATGCCTTTTTATTATTGTGAATTAAGTATAACTAAAAAAATTATAACCTTATCTATAGAAGAGTATGAAGAATTAGAAATAGATATAGAAGAAAAAATTAATGATTTTGAGAACGAAAAAAATATACAATTTGCGACTTCTCAAAGAAGTGCAATTTGCGGGGCTATGGAAAATAGTATTGAAATTATAACAGGAGGACCAGGTACAGGTAAAACAACTATAATCAATTGCATTATAGAAATGTTTGAAAAAGCAGGACTTAAAGTGTATATGGCTGCTCCCACAGGACGCGCTGCGAAAAGGATGACTGAAGCTACTGGGCGTGAAGCGAAAACAATACATAGACTGCTAGAGCTTGGGATAGGTGGAGATGACAGTTCGCAGTTTACTAAAAGCGAGGAATCTCCACTTGATTGTGATGTATTAATTGTTGATGAAGCATCTATGATAGACATAATGCTTATGAATAGTTTGTTAAATGCGATTACAATAGGGACTAGACTTATAATAGTTGGTGACGTTGATCAGTTACCATCAGTTGGACCGGGTAACGTTCTGAGAGACCTTATTGATAGCAAAAGTGTTAAGGTGGTTAAACTTAAGGAGATTTTTAGGCAAGCACAGGAAAGTATGATTATTGTAAATGCCCATAAGATTAATAATGGTGAAATGCCTATTCTAAATAAAAAGGGTAAAGATTTTTATTTTATTGAAAACAATGAACCGGAGAAAACTTTAAATAACATAATAGCTTTAATAAATACAAGATTACCTAATTTTAATAAAGAGTGGGATAAAATGAAGAACATTCAAATATTATCACCCATGAGGAAAGGCATACTCGGCATAGAAAATTTAAATATCGAACTTCAGAAAATATTAAATCCTAAAATTAAAGGTAAAAAAGAAAAAGAATTTAGAAATACCATATTTAGAGTTGGTGACAAGGTTATGCAAATAAAAAATAATTACTCTATGAAGTGGCATAAAATGAACGCAAAGGCAGATGATGGCACTGGAATTTTTAATGGTGATGTAGGTTATGTAGAAGATATTAATGATGATAATGAGAATGTTGTTGTCATTTTTGATGATGATAAGCGCGTAGAATACGAGGGTGTGAATTTAGATGAACTAATGCTTGCTTATGCTATAACGATACATAAGAGTCAAGGAAGTGAGTTTGAAGTTGTAATTATGCCTATGTTTATGGGGCCACCACTTTTAATGAATAGAAATTTGCTATATACAGGTATAACTAGGGCTAAAAATATGGTTGTTTTAGTGGGAGAGAGAAAAGCTATTAGTTTCATGAAAGACAATAACAGAAGTTTCGAGAGATATTCTGCACTGGGATTTAGAATAAAACAAATAGTAGATGCAAATCTCAGTCTAGATTAATATTACGACGCCGCAGGTGATTATTTAATTATAAAGGAGATTTTACATGGTTTACTACGCAAAATTAAACCTTAGTAAGGAAAAAGATGAAATTAGTAAGGAAATTTTTAAAGCTTACATAAATGGTGAAAATAATATTGATATTGTATCTGTATTTTACAATTCCTCTGATATATTCTTAAAAACTATAGTAACATATGCAAATGAAAACAAAAAAATATTGTATATAACTAATGAAGACGAACGTAACACTGATATTCTTTATTATATTAATAAATTTAGTAATCTACGTCAATATGTGTATTCATCTACAACAAATTATAGGAGTGAAGGTGGGTATTTATATATATGTAGCCATGAGAATGCATTAAACCTACAAGAAAAATTTGATTTGGTTATTTATAATGATATTAGGAGTTTCCCAAAGTTTAATAAAGAGCAAATAAAAAATATATTACTGAAAATGCGAAACATAGGCGGTTTAGCTATAGCATATTGTGTAGAAAATGTTTTAAGCGAAGATAATACAATTATGTTTCCGATAAAAAATGCTAATATCCCAATTATTGAGCCTAGGATTATAACTACTAGAATAAATCTTAGTCTGGATATACCTTTAGTAGTTTATGAATATTTAAATTGGTCAATAATATCTAACAGAAAGGTAATAATATTTGTGCCGGACGCACAAAAGGCTATGTCAGTATTCGCGTACCTTAGTAATTTTAAAAAAAAGTTAAGTGAAAATATAGTTTTATTTATTAAAAGTAGAAGCGATGATAATATTAAAGTAAACTTTATGAATAAAGATAAGGGAATACTTGTAACAAATGACTTTGAAGAAAACTATTTAGAATTCCATTCGATTGATGTTATAGTTTACTTTGCTGATAACGTGAAATTTGACTATAAACAATTATTTTTTTTATCAAGCAAGGTCGGAAGATTTGAGAATATACAAAGGGGCGAGGCTATATTTTTAGCTAATGCCCAAACTGTTCAAATGGATAAAGCTAAAAGTATGGCTAGTAAATTTAATGAGAAAGCGTGGGAAAGAGGATTATTAAATATATAAAAAAGATACTTTATTGTTTAGTTCAAGTTATATATTCTGGTGATGAATCATGCGTAATATGTAGTGGATATAGTGAAGAAAGTGAAGCGCTATGCACTGTATGTAGAAAAAAACTTAGA
The DNA here is from genome assembly GCF_001877035.1 of Clostridium estertheticum subsp. estertheticum. NCBI lineage: Bacteria > Bacillati > Bacillota > Clostridia > Eubacteriales > Clostridiaceae > Clostridium > Clostridium estertheticum. The sequence continues at coordinate 270,494 of NZ_CP015756.1, forward strand.
CGCTCCGAGGAAAGCTTTTATATAGGTAGTAGCGAAGAAGAATATGTTGCAAGGTCAGTGTTTTATTATTCGAGTATTGTTAAAGAACTGATTATTAGACTCAAATATAAAAATGATTTTATATGTGGCGAAATTTTGGCTAAATATATGCTGGAATCTGTTAAAAATAATTATTTGGAGTTTGATTTAATATCTTATGTACCTATGACTAAAAGAGCACTAAAAAATAGAGGATATAATCAAAGTGAGTTTTTGGCAAAATACTTATCACAATTTTTAAGTATTCCAGTTACATGCAATTTGATTAAAACGGAAGATACTAAAGATCAAATAGGTCTAAGTGGCGATCAAAGGTGGGACAATATGAAAAAATGCTTTGAAATTAAAGGAAGCGAGTTTATAAAAAATAAAAATATTTTACTTGTAGATGATGTTATAACCACTGGGGCTACAGCGTTTCATTGCGCACATATGCTAAAAGAGAATGGAGCGAATAATATTTTTATATTGACTATAGCCAAAAGTAATGTATAATACTGATTGTAGTAAGTTAGGTTTGTGGTTGAAAGTCGAGGCCAGTCGCAGGCGAAACGATCCACGTAAGTTAAACAAAGTTTAGTGAGCATGGTGCGGCTTAGAGGTTAGTCCTGCCGTTTTAACGAGCGAGAGTGTTAGTAGTGAGAAGGTAATTCTGGGTAGCAAAAGCTCCAGCAGGCGAGTGTGGGGGCAAAGACCAGGTCAACTAACTTACTATATAAAAACTCCTAATATAATATTAGGAGTTTTTATTTTTTCGTTTATGTAAACGATTGAAACATAAAAACAATTATAGTTAATTAACAATTCACATAAAGAAATAGAGTAATAATTAGGAATATTAAGGGATTGTCATTTAAATTGCTTTAATATTACGTAAATTCTGAATTTATGGTTGCTATTTAGCATTAAGTGTAATAGAATTGAGATACAAAACATATAGCATTATTAAATATAAAACGTTATGTGGATATTAGAAAGGGGTTGTACGTATGAAAATTAAAGTAATAGGAAAAAACATGGAAGTAACAGAAGCATTAAGAAATATGATAGACAAGAAAATATCTAGATTAGATAAGTATTTTAATCCGGATGTGGAAGCTCAGACAACCATGAGTGTCCATAAGAACAGACATACTATAGAAATTACAATACCTTTTAATGGAGTTGTTTTGAGATCAGAAGAAGTAAATGATGATATGTATACGTCATTAGATCTTGTTGTTGACAAATTAGAAAGACAAATTAGAAAAAATAAAACGAAATTAGAAAAAAGAAATAAAGGAACATCCCTTAAATTTCAGGGTATACCACAATATGATAATAGTGAAGATAATGGTTTAGAACCTAAAATAGTAAAAACAAAGAAATTTGCATTCAAACCGATGTCTGCAGAAGAAGCAGTGCTTCAAATGGAGTTAGTTGGACATAGTTTCTTTGTATATATGAGTGATGGCAGTACAGAAGTGAATGGTAATTCAGAAGTGAATGTAGTATATAAAAGAAAAGATGGAAATTATGGGTTGATAGAACCACAGTTTTAAGATTTAAAGGATTAAAGTAATCATGGTTACTTTAATCCTTTTTTAGCTTTAACTTTAAAAATTAAAATTAATAGAAAGTATACAATTGTATAAGTTGAATAGAATTAAATTAAGTGGTATACTTTACAAGTGTATATTTGGGAAGTATTAAAAAGAATAGTGAGGATGAAAAAATATGAGTTTAATTAAAAAATTATTTGGTAGTTATAGTGATAGAGAAATAAAAAGAATAACTTCAACAGTCGATAAAATAGAAGCATTAGATCCAATGATGACTAATTTAAGTGATGAAGAACTTAAAGCGAAAACAGAAGAATTTAAGGCTAGTTTAAGTAATGGAAAGACTTTAGAGGATATTTTGCCTGAAGCATTTGCAGTAGTTAGGGAAGCTTCATGGAGAGTTCTTAAAATGAAGCATTTTAGAGTGCAACTAATTGGTGGAATAATACTTCACCAAGGAAGAATAACGGAAATGAAAACTGGTGAAGGAAAGACTCTTGTGGCTACGCTTCCATCATATTTGAATGCCCTAGAAGGAAAAGGTGTTCATGTAATTACAGTTAATGATTATCTTGCAAAAAGAGATAAAGAAGAGATGGGTAGAATACATGAATTTTTGGGTCTTACAGTGGGTGTAATTATTCACGATATAGATCAAACTCAAAGGCATGCGGCTTATGATGCAGATATAACATATGGTACAAATAATGAATTCGGATTTGATTATCTAAGAGATAATATGGTTGTTTATAAAGAAGAAAGAGTTCAAAGGGAATTAAACTTTGTAATCGTGGATGAGGTTGACTCTATATTAATAGATGAAGCTAGAACACCACTTATAATATCTGGAGAAGGAGAAAAATCTACAGACTTTTATAAAGTGGCAGATCATTTTGTAAAGACATTAGTAAAAGAAGAAGATTACACTATAGATGAAAAAGCCAGTGCTGTTATAATGTCTGATGAAGGTATAGATAAGGCTGAAAAGTTTTTCAGTTTAGATAACTATGCTGATGCAACAAACATGAATATACAGCATCACGTAGTTCAAGCTTTGAAAGCAAACTATATTATGAGAAAAGATAAAGATTACATGGAAAAAGATGGAGAAATAATTATTGTAGATGAATTTACTGGAAGACTTATGGAAGGTAGAAGATATAGTGATGGGCTTCATCAAGCAATTGAAGCAAAAGAGGGCGTAAAAATTGAAAAAGAGTCAAAAACTCTTGCAACTATTACATTCCAAAACTATTTTAGAATGTACTCTAAAATAGCAGGTATGACTGGTACTGCGCTTACAGAAGAAAATGAGTTTAGAGAAATATATGGACTTGATGTACTAGTAATACCTACAAATAAGCCTTTAGCAAGATTTGATAATGCGGATTTAGTTTTTAAGACTGTAAGAGGAAAGTATAAGGCTATAATAGATGAAATAGTTGAAACTCATAAGATAAATCAACCTGTACTTGTAGGTACTGTAAGTATAGAAAAATCAGAATTATTATCTGAGATGCTTAAGAGAAAAGGGGTTCCTCATCAAGTGCTTAATGCTAAATACCATGAGAAAGAAGCGGAAATAATAGCTCATGCAGGGTCACTTGGTATGGTTACTATAGCAACTAATATGGCAGGGCGTGGTACGGACATTAAACTTTTCGATGGCGTTATTGAAGTTGGTGGACTTAAGATAATTGGAACTGAAAGACATGAATCTAGGCGTATTGATAATCAACTTAGAGGTCGTGCTGGTCGTCAAGGTGATCCAGGAAGTACAAGATTTTATATATCGCTAGAAGATGACTTGATGAGAATATTTGGTTCAGATAGACTTCAAGGTGTTGTAGGGAAGTTAGGATTAACTGATGAAGATGCTATTGAAAGCAAAATGGTAAGTGGTGCTATAGAAAGTGCTCAAAAGAAGGTTGAAGGAAATAACTTTGATATAAGAAAAAATGTTGTTCAATATGATGATGTAATGAACCAACAGAGAGAAATAATTTATAAACAAAGAACAGAAGTTCTTCAAGGTGAAGATACTAAAGAACAAATTCAAGATATGATAAAAGATATTATTTTTACCACAGTTGATTCGCATATTACTGATGTTGAAGAAGAACTTGATGAAGAACTTGAAAAATTAATTAGTTATTTTGAGGAAATATTTCTTCCAAAAGATATGGTTACAGTAGATGAGCTTGGGAAATTAACTAATGAAGAAATCAAGGAAAAACTCTTAGAAATCGCTCAGAGAATCTATACCCAAAGGGGAGAAGATTTTGATGATGAACAAATAAGAGAAGTTGAAAGAGTTATTCTTTTAAGAGTAGTAGATAGTAAATGGATGGATCATATTGATGATATGGAACATTTAAAGCAAGGTATTGGACTTAGAGCTTATAAGCAGCAAGATCCAACACAAGCGTACCAAATGGAAGGTAGCGACATGTTTGCTGAAATGATTTATAACATAAAGACAGAAACTATTAAATACTTATTCCATGTTCAAATAGAAAGAGCACCAGAGAGAGAAATGGTTGCACAAATAACATCAACTAATCATGATGATTCTGTTAAACAAGAACCAACTATAAAAGAAGCTAAAACAGGAAGAAATGATGAATGTCCTTGTGGTTCAGGGAAAAAATATAAAAACTGTTGTGGCAGATAATAGTTATAACATGATGATTTAATTAGAAGTTAAAAAAGAGGCATACAATTTACTTTGCATGCCTCTTTTTAATGACATTTCAGAAGGTAAGTCCTCCACTTTTATAAGTGAGAGTATAAATAGCCTTCTGAAGTCATTGATATTCAGCTCCGCAGGAGATGATTAATATAATAGAAGAGGTGTTAATATTGGTAATATTAGTTGAAGAAATATGGAGTGGTTTAAACATATTAAAGGGCAATGTCGAAGAAATAATGGTGTCTCTTTGACGTAACATCTATGGAAAAAGAGTTAAAGGAATACGAGTTTAAAATGCAGGAACCTAGTTTTTGGGAAGACATTATAAAAGCTCAACAAATTACTAAATTAGCTAAGGGAATTAAGGATAAAATTGATAGAATTAATCTATTGATTAGTAAGATAGAAGATTTAGAAATGTTAACGCAGTTAAGTTCCGATGAAGGGGATGATTCCTCTTTAGTAGAAATAAAAGTTGAACTTAAAGATTTAGCGCGTATTGCTGATCAGTTTAGGTTAGAAATTTTATTGTCTGGAAAATATGATAAAAATAATGCTATTTTAACACTTCATACCGGTGCGGGTGGAAGTGATGCCCAAGATTGGACAGAAATGCTTTATAGAATGTACTCAAGATGGTGCGAAAAAAAGGGATATAAAGTTGAAGTTTTAGACTATCAACCATCGGATGAGGCAGGTATTAAAGCAGTTACATTAAAAATTACGGGTGAGTATGCCTATGGATATTTAATGGCTGAAAAGGGCGTTCACAGACTGGTAAGAATTTCACCTTTTAATGCAAATGGCAAGAGGCAAACTTCATTTGCATCCTGCGAAGTTCTTCCTGAACTTACTGAGGATCAAGATATTGAAATAAAGCCTGATGACCTTAGAATAGACACATATAGGTCCGGAGGTGCAGGAGGTCAACATGTAAACAAAACTGACTCAGCTATAAGGATTACACATATCCCTACTGGCATTGTAGTGCAATGTCAAAATGAGAGAAGTCAGCATAGTAATAAACAAACTGCAATGAAGATGCTTATGGCGAAACTCTTGATTTTAAAGGAAAGTGAGAAAAAGGATAGGATAGAAGACTTAACCGGGGATTTGAAAGAAAATGGTTGGGGGAGTCAAATTAGATCATATGTTTTTCATCCATATAGTATGGTTAAGGATCATAGAACTAATATAGAAGTAGGAAATGTAGATGCAGTTATGGATGGCGATATTGATAGTTTCATTGAAGAGTATTTAAGACAAAGTAATAAATAACTTATTTTCTATTATAAAAGGTTGTGTCAAAATAATTTGATTCAACCTTTTTTTTATCTATAAAGTGTTTATAGGCATGAAATAGTATATCTAGTTAAAGCGCCTAACATACTTCCTTCAACTACCTCGTTTAATTTATTTACCATTATCTTTGGAGGTTCCTTCATACTATTTTTTATCCATTGTACTGTTATACCTACAAAAGCATGAGTGTAAAAATCTGCAATAAAACTTTTATCAGTAGTTGAAACTTTTATGCCAGAGGAAACATCGTTTACTACTCCCATAATAAGATCATAGGTTTCTTTAAAAAGGTACCCATCAAATGCATTTTGACCAGGAGTATTAAGAGCATTAGTATAAAAGGATTTATTGTTCATTAAATATGTTAAAGTTTTATACATGGCATCAGTCCAATGTTCATAGTTTGTGCCACCGGCTAAATTTTCTATGGCTTCAGTATAATAAATCCAGTTTACAAGATCGAATTTATCTTTGAAATGATAATAAAAGGTTTGTCTGTTAACGCCACAATTATCTGCAATTTGACGAATTGAAATTTTTGCGAGTGGTATTGTCTCCATTAATTTCTTAATTGATAGAGCAAGAGCTTTTTTAGTTATTTGGGATCCCGACATTAGTATCACCTACAAACATATGAATTAATAAAAGCAAATAATAATATTAACTTTTACTAACTTTATTATAACAAAAGGAATACGTGCATTCAAGAAAAAAGATAAGTGCATGGTTTTAGACTATTGATATGCTATTTTGATATCATTTACATAATAAACAACAATTTATTTTTCGACAAAAATTGTTTTAAATTAAATTTGTAAAAATAAAATTAGATAACAATGTAAAAAATAAATGAAAATATTTACTTTTAACATTAATATAAGAAAAAAATGAATAAAATGTTAAAATTTATATAAATGTGGTATATAGTGAAATTATTAAAAAAATTTAGGGAGGTACAATACATGTCAAAATTAAAATCAAGGGTTTATTCCTTTATAGTGAGCATATCTATGTTAGCTTTTATATTACCAACTTCTGAGGTGAGCGCTCAAACACTACAAGCAAAAACACTTTCAGATGCATTAACAAAGACGAGTATGGCAACATCATCGGAAAGTAATGGAAAACTAAGTCTTAAATTAAATGGTGAAGGACTTTCAAAAAGTGAACAACAACAATTTACACAAGTAAGTAAAATGTTAAATAATTTACAAGTAGTTTTCAATTCGAAAACAGCTGCAAGCAAAGAGGGTAAAATCTCGAAACAATATATTAAAACAATAGCAAATGTAGGAGGAACTCCTTACAACGCTGAGGTATGGAGTGACATGAACGTAAAAGGTAAAAATGTCGTAGCCAAGGAAATTGTAAAATCACCACAATTATTTAAAATGATGTCTCAATCTAAAAACATAAATAAATACATGATTATGGATTTCCCTCAAGGAGAAAATGGTAGTATTGATTTTAAGAAAATGATGAGTGGAAACAAGGAATTACAAAAATTGATTTTAACTATTACTCAAAAGTATTCATCACAATTAAATTTAAAAGGTGTTGTAACTAAGGATGGTAATGTATATAAAGTTAAAATTGATGATGCTAAGTTCAAAGAAATTATAAGAAAAGTAGTTAACATAACTGCAGAAAATAAGGAAATACAGGGTCTTATAAAAAATTATGTGGTTACATCAATGAAGAATAGTGGATCGTCAACTAAAGATATTAACAATACAAAAATTCAAATGGAACAGATGTTTACTAAAATTCAATCACAAAAGTTCTTAGATGCATTTAATAAAAACATGGACAAACTTGATAATATTAAGATACTTGGAAATAAAGGAATTGAAATTGCATATACAATAGATAAAAATGGATATGTAATAGGTACAAAAGGTAACATAGAAATTGTTATAGATGCAGCGAAGTTAGAGAAAGCCTTTGGAACAACAGGTCAAAGTGCATTGAAGGGTATATATACAGCAGATATAAAATTTGAAGTAAATAACAAAAATATTAATAAAAAGGTTAATGTTAAGTTACCAAAAATCACTGCGAAAAATTCATTTAATTATACTGAACTAATTAATGGTACACAACAAACACAAAAAGTAGAAGCACCTAATGAAGTTATAAAAAGTTCTAAATAGTTGTAATGGAACCAAGTTTAAAAGGAAATGCAAATAAAAATCGTCTCACTTTTTAAAAGTGAGACGATTTTTATTTGCATTTTAAATTTAAAAGTGGGATTTAATATGCTCTTCCCCAGATAACATTCGCTTTAGCTGGTTTACCACAACATAAGCAAACACCTGCATCCTCTGGTTGCTCAAATGGCATACATCTAGATGATGCGCCAGCAACCTCTTTTACTTTTTCCTCGCAAGAGAGGTCTCCACACCAAGGAGCATTAACAAAACCTAAAGTCTTATCAAGATTTTCTTTTAATTCTTCAACAGTTTTTGCACTAAAGGTCCTAATATTTTGTGCATCGCTAGCTTTTTCAAAGAGAGATTTTTGAATATCAATTAAAAGTTCTGGAATTTTTGATTCTAGTTCATCCATAGGAACAAATAATTTTTCACGGGTATCTCGCCTTACTAGGACTACTTGATTTTTTTCTATATCTTTTGGTCCAACTTCGAGTCTAAGTGGAACACCTTTCATCTCATATTCACTGAATTTCCATCCAGGCATTTTATCGCTAATATCTATTTTTACTCTAGCAACTTTTGATAACATATTCTTAAGTTCTGTTGCTTTTTCAATTACGCCTTCTTTATGTTGTGCAACTGGCACGATCATAAGTTGAATTGGAGCTATAGCTGGTGGAAGTATTAGGCCATTATCGTCACCATGAACCATAATTAAAGCACCAATAAGTCTTGTAGACATTCCCCAAGAAGTTTGGTGAACATAAGCAAGTTTACCAGTTTTATCTGAATACTGGATGTTAAAAGCTTTTGCAAAACCATCTCCAAAATTGTGAGAGGTTCCACATTGTAGTGCTTTACCATCATGCATTAAACTTTCAATTGTGTAAGTTTCATTTGCTCCAGCAAATTTTTCTTTTTCTGTTTTTTTACCTTTTATAACTGGAATAGCAAGGGTTTCTTCACAAAATTTAGCGTATATATTAAGCATTTTAAGAGTTTCTTCTTTTGCTTCTTCCTCAGTTGCATGTGCGGTATGGCCTTCTTGCCATAAAAATTCTGAACTTCTAAGAAAAGGTCTTGTGGTTTTTTCCCAACGCACTACTGAGCACCATTGATTATATAATTTAGGAAGATCGTTGTAAGATTGAATTATTTTTGAATAGTGATCACAAAATAATGTTTCGGAAGTAGGTCTTACGCAAAGCCTTTCTGCGAGTAGTTCATTACCTCCGTGTGTTACCCAAGCAACCTCTGGAGCAAAGCCCTTAACGTGGTCTTTTTCCTTTTCAAGTAAGCTCTCAGGAATGAACATTGGCATATATACATTTTCATGTCCTGTATCTTTAAACATTTGATCCAATATTTTTTGAATGTTTTCCCATATTGCATAACCATAAGGCCTGATTACCATGCAACCTCTAACGCTAGCATAATCAGCAAGTTCTGCTTTTTTAACAATGTCGGTATACCATTTTGCAAAATCTTCGTCCATAGAGGTGATAGATTCTACGAATTTTTTTCCTTTTGCCATAATTATTTTCCTCCTGTTTAATAAAAAATTTAAAATAAATACAAAAAAACCCGCATCCCGAAAAGGGACCGAGTATTACCTGCGGCACCACCCTAGTTGATATAAAAAAATAGTACGAAAAGATCTAATTTCTATTAATACTTTTCGTTCTATTGGGCATATTTACTTCTAATAATAGGGCACTTTAAAATTAATCATAGAATAAAAATAATCATATGTCAAGAAACAATTCGTGATTATTCTTAATATCTATTAAGTGTTTTTAGTACTCCTATTATAAAGTAAAGAGAATATTAGAATCCCGATTATAGAAATAAGAAAACATTCTTTATAATATAAGATAATGAGGTCGTCCTTAAAGGTACATTTAACTATCGCATTAGATGCTACATTATAACATCTTTCTATGGCGGGTAAACTTATGTGATCATAAGTATCTTTTGGCGTGTGTATACGTGTCATATCATTGTCACAAAATGTTATAGCGTCAATATTTTGTTTTCTAAAACTTTCGTGGTCACTTGCATCTTCAAAAAGATAATTGAAAAATATTTTTTCGCTTTCACATATTTTTGAAATTGATTTTATAAAAGGCATTTTAGTTGTATCATTTTTTGCCCCCATGATACATAGAGGTATAGGATTATTACTTCCAATCATGTCGAAATTAAAAATTTTACTATTTTTTATATAAGCTTTATATTTTGTGATAAATTGAGATGAACCTAAGCAACCGAATTCTTCTGCATTAAATCCTATGAAAAGAATGCTGCGATTTGGTTTGCCCAGTGAAGTTAAGCACTTGCTCATTTCTAGCATAAAAGAAAGTCCGGATGCATTATCTAGAGCACCACTATATATAGTTCCATTTAAATCTGTGCCTATATGATCAAAGTGGGCGGAAATGATTATTGGAGGACTAAATGTGTCCGTGCCTTCTAAATAGCCCATAACATTACTTACAGTTGTTTGTGAGACCTCATATGGAACAAAACAATCGACTGTATTATCTTTGCCTATTAAATCTTTAAGTCTTGTAAGGGATTGATTAGTAACCATAATATACATGTTGTACTTTGATCCACTAATAAAAGAACTTCTAAAAGACAAATCATCGTTAGGGGGAACAAATAATATGAACGGGCCGTCCGCGGTACTTACTTTTATGTAGTCCTTAGTTATTGCGGTGACATTACTTTTGTTAAAGGTTAAATGATTTGTTCGAAAGTTTACCATATCTTCTTTGAAATCCTTGCTATAAACAAAATCTTTTATTAAAATTCCGTCTTTACCGGATACTTTTAAATATGGACTACCTTTAATTGTTTTAGGATACTTTACTTTAAAATTTTGAAATTCATTACCCTTATAAGGTTTTAATCCGCTCTTTTTCAATTCGCTGTTAATGTATGTAGCAATTTCTTGATTTTCTAAAGTACCCGGCAATCTACCTTTAAATTGGTCGGATGAAATATACTTTATATTTTGGACTACATTTGTAGGATTGAACCTGTATAAGGTATAATACATATGCGAACTATAAAATAATAATAAAAGACAAAATATTAAAAAGATTGAACTGAATAGTTTTTTCATACATTTCTCCTAAAAATTTCTATATTCTATATAGATATGTGGGTAGAAATCGTGGTATGATTAAATAAGTTAATTTTAGCTGTTTAAGCTTAAAAATATAAATTATGTGAGGAGGATTGGCTATTAGTCATAAGATAATAAATAAACAACATACAAATTGATATTTATTTTGTTTATGATGATTTGTAGGTAGCCAAAAAATATGGAGAATATAAATAGTAGATTAATTAAAGAATTTGCAATAACTATGGAGCAGGCGGAAAGTGTAATTCAATTATTAGATGAAGGGAATACAGTCCCTTTTATAGCTAGATATAGAAAAGAGAGAACTGGTGGACTTGATGATATAATACTTAGAAATTTCACAGAGAGACTAATATATCTTAGAAATTTAGAGGAAAGAAAAACGGATGTAATACGACTTATAGGTGAACAAGAAAAACTAACCGCGGAAATTGAAAAATCAATAAATAAATCTGAGACGCTTACAGAAATAGAAGATATATATAGACCATACAAGCCTAAGAAAAGAACAAGAGCTATAATTGCAATAGAAAAGGGTCTTAAGCCACTGGCAGAAACTATTTTTAGTGGTGAATTTAAAGGTGACATAAATAAGTATGCAGAAGGGTTTGTATCCGAAGATAAATTAGTGAGTAGTGTTTTAGATGCACTTGCAGGTGCTGGTGACATAATAAGTGAAATGATTTCAGATGAAGCTGATTATAGAAAGTGGATTAGGGGCCAAGTACATAACTTTGGAAGCGTAGAAACTAAGGGAAGTTCTGAGGATACTACTCCATTTGAAATGTATTATGAGTATAAAGAAGGAATTAAAACTATACCGCCACATAGAATTCTTGCTATTAACAGAGGGGAGAAAAGTAAGATACTTTCTGTGAAAATTAAGGCTGATAATGATAAAATCATCGATTATTTAAGAAATAAATGCCTAAAGGGTAATAGTGAAACAGATAAATTTATAGAACTAAGTATAATCGATTCTGTAAAAAGACTTATATTCCCATCGATTGAGAGAGAAATAAGATCTGAATTAACAGAAAAGGGTGAAATAGGCGCAATAGATATATTTAAAGCTAATTTGAAGGCTTTATTAATGCAGTCACCTATAAAAGGAAAAGTGGTACTAGGATTTGACCCTGGATTTAGAACTGGGTGTAAAGTAGCAGTGCTTGATGAGACAGGTAAGGTTTTAGATATTGCTACGGTATATGCGACTGCTGGTAGTCAGGATGGCGTTAAAAAATCTATAGCTATTATTAAAGATTTAGTAATTAAAGATAATGTAGAAGTAGTGTCACTTGGTAATGGAACTGCTAGTCGTGAATCAGAAGAGATTTTAGCTCAAATTATTACAGAACTTAAGCAGGAATGTTCGAGAGATTTGTATTATGTTATAGTATCAGAAGCAGGAGCATCAGTGTATTCAGCATCAGAACTTGCATCTAAAGAATATCCAGACATAGATGTATCAATTCGAGGAGCTATTTCCATTGGGCGAAGGCTTCAAGATCCACTAGTAGAACTTGTAAAAATCGATCCTAAAGCTATTGGGGTTGGTCAATATCAACATGATGTAGCACCTAAGAAACTTGATGAATCTTTAAAAGGAGTTGTTGAGGATTGTGTTAATGCTGTTGGTGTAGATCTTAATATTGCAACGCCTGCACTTCTTGCATACATATCAGGAATAAATGCTGCTATCGCTCAAAATATTGTAGCATATAGAGAAGAAAATGGTAAGTTCAAGGCTAGGAAAGAATTGTTAAAGGTTAAAAGACTCGGGGCAAAGGCATATGAACAATGTGCAGGCTTTCTAAGAGTTATGGAGAGTAATGAATTTTTAGATAACACTTCAATTCATCCTGAGTCTTATAATGCTACTAAAAAATTATTGGATTTTCTAAACTATACAAAAGAAGATTTTAAATCTTTAAATTTCAAGGATATGGATGAGAGGATAAAAGACATTAATTTTAATGAACTTGCATTAAAATTAGAAACAGGTGCTCCAACTCTTAGAGATATTATTAAAGAAATTAAAAAGCCAGGCAGAGATCCAAGAGAGGAATTACCAAAACCAATATTAAAGACGGGTGTAGTTCAAATGAAGGATCTTAAACCGGGCATGAAACTTATGGGGACAGTTAGAAATGTATCTGATTTTGGTGCTTTCGTTGATATTGGAGTTCATCAAGATGGATTAGTGCATATAAGTCAACTATCAGATAAATTTGTAAAACATCCATTAGATGTGGTTAGCGTTGGAGATGTAGTAGAAGTTAGTGTAATTGAAGTTGATGAGAAAAGAAAAAGAATATCATTATCAATGAAAAATCAGTAATGAATATCTTGCTTTTTTTGTAAAACGTGTATATAATCAAATTATAAAATAAAATTTAATAATCTTCAGGGCGGGGCGAAGTTCCCCACCGGCGGTAAAGCCCGCGAGCCGTAAAGGCAGATTCGGTTAGATCCCGAAGCCGACAGTAAAGTCTGGATAAAAGAAGATGTGATATATGTGAATTCGCCCTGATATAGTTATATATCAGGGCTTTTATTATATCCATCCCTTAAAGATATATTTAATTAGGGGGTACAAAAATGAGAAACGAAAAACTTATTAAAATGATCAAAATTACACTATTATCTGTTATGGCATTTCTTTTGATGTATATTGAATTGCCTATACCGATATTTCCTGACTTCTTAAAAATTGATATTAGTGATTTGCCAGCGCTTCTAGGGGCTTTTGCCTTAGGACCAATAGCCGGAGTTCTTATTGAACTTTTTAAAAATATACTACATGGATTTTTAGCAAGTAAAACAGCATTCGTAGGAGAATTTGCAAATTTTTTAGTAGGATCAGTTTTAATATTAGTATCTGGATATATTTATAAGCTTCGTAAAAATAAGAGTGGTGCCATTATTGGGTTATTGGTAGGAACAATTGTTATGTCAGTTTTTGCAGCTATATTAAACTATTTCGTTGTATTACCTTTATACGAGACGGTATTAGGATTCCCAATAACTGCGGTGGTAGCAATGGGATCAAAAATAAATCATAATATAACAGATTTAAATTCTTTCATTATTTGGATGATAATTCCTTTTAATATTTTTAAGGGAATTGTATTATCTGTAATGACTTTAGCCTTATATAAGAGCGTTTCTCCTATACTTCATAAAGAACACATAGAAAGTAAATACAGAAGTAAACAACAGAATTATTAATAGAAATACAAAAGACTAGCATTTATAATGTGTACCCCTTGTCAAGGACAATTTTAAAAAAAGTCTATGCTGATTTGAGAAGATGATTTCTGTATTGAACAGGAGTCATCTTTTTTAGACCCCATTGATATCTAAATTTATTATAGTAGATCATATATTGCTTAATCTCTTGCTTTAGTTGTTCTAATGTTTCACATGATTTTATGTATGCCTCATCTTTGAAATGGCCAAAGAATGATTCTTGTGGAGCATTATCCCAGCAGTTTCCACGTCTTGACATTGATTGTCCTAAACCAGATTTTTTTACTAGCTTTTGAAATGTCGGATTCGTATAATGAAATCCTTGATCTGAGTGTATAAATGCATCTTTAGGCAATTTAATTTTTCTATTCTTTTTCAGATTATGTATAGTGTCTGTTACGATATCTAATCTCAAATTATCAGTCACATTGTATGCCAAAATCTCATTTGTAGATCCATCCTTAATCGTAGATAAATATGCCTTCTTACTTTTTCCGTAAAATAGATAAGTTATATCTGTAAGCAATACTTTTCCAGGTATATTCTGTTTGAAATTTCTATTTAATAGATTTTTTAAAACAGTATGCTCCTTTGTAGCTTTCATCATACGTTTATATGGATTCGCTTTTCTAATGGGGCAAATGATACCATACTTTTTCATTATTCTTCTAATACGTTTTAAATTGTATACGATTCCAAATTCGCCTTCTAATGTCATTTTTATTTGTCTAGCTCCTTTTTTACGATTTTTAAAGTTATATGCATTTAGTACAATTTCACCTACTGCTTCATCCAACCTATCGCGTTGGCGCCTACGGCTGAGAGCTTTAGTAGAGAAATAATTGTAATATCCAGAACGAGATACACCCGTAATTTTGCATAAATGGGTAAGCATATTTTTGAGCTTATATTTTTCGATTTGTGAATTTATAAGAATAAATTTTTCCTGTGCTACTAAGATTATTTCTTGCTTATCAGCCTTCTTTCTAGGATGTCGATTTTTTTTAACAATTCATTCTCAGCTTTCAGCAAGTTAATTTGGGCTTTAAGGCGCTCGCATCTTTCGTCTGCGGAAAGTTCTCTCACTCTTGGTCTTCCAGTATTCGCATTTCTTGCATCATTTAGTCCACATATACCTTCATTTCTATATGCAGCTCTCCAGCGAGATCCTGATGATTTAGCACGTTTAATCCCAACTATATCTATATCAAACCCATTTTCTTCAAATATCTCCCTTGGAAATTTTCTTTTTTCGTTCTCTATTATAAAAATGCGTTTAAATTCATCTGTATATGTAATTCCCTTCATACTTACTGCTTTAACATTTTTGTTTTTAGCTAGTATTGCTACATCTTTTTCTGTAAATGTTTTGTTGCTCATTTAAATTTCCACCATCCTTGTATATATCTAATTTAAATTATTATACTTTTCTTTATTATACATAAAAATACCCTACCGGGTAGACTTTTTTAAATCCGTCTGCCCTATAGGGTACATTATATTATTTGCTAGTCTTTTGTATATTTTATCTATAGGTTACGGTTCCACATGATTACAGCATCTTCGCCGTTATCTTCGTAATAATGACGCCTTAAACCTTCTTGCTGAAAACCATATTTTTCATATAAGTTTATAGCAATAAAATTTGAGCTTCTAACTTCTAGGGTTATTGCTGTAACTTTATGTTTCCTACAAAGCCTAAATAAAGCCTCAACAATAATATTGCCAGCACCATTACCACGGGCCTCGGGGTGAACTGCAATATTAGTTACATGAGCTTCATCTATAATTACCCACATTCCACCATAACCTACTATTGTATTACCTTTTTTTAATACAACGTATTTAGCAAACTTATTATCTAGTTCACTTTGGAGTGAGTCTAAGCTCCAGGAGATAGGAAAGCTTAACTCACTAATATTGAGTATGGATTTAATAGATGATTCATCCATTGGGTAAATTTTAAAGTCGTTATTCATTTTTCCTTTGCCTCATCTTTTCTTCATACTCACGCTCAGCTTGAGGTTTACGTAGGTAAATAGGGACAGATGCATATATGTCATCAAAAGTTCCATTAGATAAAAGTTTAAGACCTAATTCTCCAAGAGAGGTTGCCTTGGCTAGATTTAAATGATCTGGTGCAAAACTTACATTAGGTAAATTTGTTATAAGTTTTTCTTTGAATTTTAAGGTCCCATCTCCCACAAAGGATATGGTGCAATCCTTATCTTTAAGCATAGTTATTAATTCGTCTATTGATATATTAATGTAGTCACTGATACGATTAAGTTTTTTATCCTCAAAGGTATAGAGGGCGGTATAAACATTATCTCTTAAGGCATCTAGTATAGGACAAATAATTCCATCCGTATAAGCCAAGTTATATGCTAAAGAATCCAATGTAGATACGGTCACAAATGGCTTATTTGTGCCTTGGCTTAATCCTTTTATGGTAGCCATACCTATTCTAAGGCCTGTAAAGGAACCAGGGCCTTTTGAGGCTACAAACGCGTCAATATCATCTATGCTCATTTGTGTATTTTTAAATAATTCATCAATTATGGGCATTAGTATTTGGGAATGTTGTTTTTTATAATTAAAGGTTATTTCACCAAGGACTTTGTTATCGTCGAGGATTGCACAAGTTGCAGATTGCGTAGCAGAATCTAGACTTAAAATTTTCATAGTATTATCTCCTTTACATAATCGTATCTTTTATCAGAATACTCAATACTGATCTTTCTATAATTATCGCAAAGCTCAGGGAGCTTTTCTATAGTTATGGTTAATTTGTTTGGTGGAATTATTTCTTCAATGTAATTAGCCCATTCAATAACACTAACTCCATCGCTAAATATATACTCATCAAAGCCTATAGCTTCTATTTCATCCGGGTCATTTACTCTGTAGACATCAAAATGATATAATTTTAATCTTCCAGTATATTCATTTACAATAGTAAAAGTAGGACTTGTAATATTGTCTTTAATATCTAAGCCTTTTGCAATTCCCTTAGTTAAATGAGTTTTACCAGTGCCTAAGTCACCGATTAGGCAAATTATGTCACCTGGATTCACAAGTGAGCCTATTAACTCTCCTATTTTATAAGTTTCGTCAACTGTTGTTACTATGTATTCCATAAGTTTCACCTCATTAAATATTTTATCCTAAAACATAAAAAAAGAAAAGGGCTAAAAAGGGCTAAAGATATAAAAAACTCTTGCATTTTATTATAAAACATGATATAATTTGAATGTATTTTAGGGGTATAGCTCAGTTGGTAGAGTAGTGGTCTCCAAAACCATTGGTTGTAGGTTCGAGCCCTACTACCCCTGCCATTTTTATGTTTTAGGTTTTATGTTTTTTGTCTTAAAAGTTAATAAAGGGGTATGGCTCAATTGGTAGAGTAGTGGTCTCCAAAACCATTGGTTGTAGGTTCGAGTCCTACTACCCCTGCCAGATAAAACCTGTGAAATTATTTTCACGGGTTTTTACGTTTTAATAACATGAATTATTAAATTTAATATTAGTTTTACAAAAATAAGAAACAGGTTAAGATGCCTGCAACCGGAGGTATATAATGCAACTATATGACATAGTAGTAATTGGAGGTGGTCCAGCGGGCCTTGCAGCTGCTATTTCAGCTAAAGAACATTATGAAGGAAAAGTTTTGATTTTAGAAAGAGAGAAACAATTAGGTGGAATCTTAAATCAGTGTATTCATAATGGATTTGGTAAAAATATTTTTAGTGAGGATTTGACGGGGCCAGAATTTGTTCAGAAGTTTATAGATAAAATAAAGAAACTAAATATTTCATATAAATTAAACACTACTGTTTTAAATTTAAGTGATACTAAAGAAATTAATGTTGTGAACTCTGAGATTGGAACTTTCAAAATTTGTGCAAAAACTATAATAATTGCTACAGGATGCAGAGAGAGGCCAAGGGGATTTTCAAATCTGCCAGGTAGCAGATGTGCAGGTATTTACACTGTAGGGTGTGCACAGAAATTTGTAAATATTGAGGGCTATATGCCAGGGAAAGAAATAGTTATATTGGGCACAGGAGACATTGCATTAACAGTAGCGAGAAGGCTAACAATTGAAGGTGCTAATGTTAAGGCAGTAATTGAGAGTAAAAATGTTATTGATGCAGTTGATAAAAAATTATGTGATTCACTAAAGGATTTCAATATACCATTAAAAATGAGGCATAAGATTGTTGATATTCAAGGGAAAGGTAGAATCGAAGGTATTACTTTAGTAAAGATAGATAGTAATAATGAAGTTATAAATGGCAGTGAGGAGCGTATTTCTTGTGATGCATTGCTTTTATCAGTAGATTTATATCCTGATAATGAACTGGCAAAGCAAGCTAGGATAGTAGTTAATTCATCAACAGGACGAATTAAATTGAATGAAAATTCACAAACAAATATAGGTGGTATTTTCGCGTGTGGAGGGGTAGTTCAGGGGTATAATTTTCATGAAAGTGTGGTAAAACAAAGCTATGCTATAGGCGAAAGTGCATCACTATATGCAAACAACTCTGAGATTTAATAAAACAACAAAAATACTATTGACATATTTTAATCTTAAGAATATAATAAAGAAAAGTAATTCATACTGAAATACTAGGAAATACTAAGAAGAAGGAAAGTAATATAGGAAGAATTTACAGAGAGAGAGTCCAAAGTTGAGAAGACTCTTATAGGAAAATTATATGAAGTGCCCTTTGGAGTTATGTACCGAACAAGTCATGCAATAGTCTATAACAAGTAAAAGATGTTGTTATTTATTATTGAATGCCTCTGGTAGGCTGCATCGGGACTCACCCGTTATAGTGATAGAGCATAACGTTGTGCTTGAAAAAGTGGCGTTATAATCATTTTGGTGATTATAACTTAGAGTGGGACCACGAAGTAAAACTTCGTCTCTAATAATAGAGGAAGTTTTTTTTGTACCCAAAAACATATGAAATATTACAAAAATAAACAAATATGTGTCACTTTTTCATATTATGAGATTATACAAATGCGAAAATATGGATAGCTTTTAAAGGAAAATTATTTAGTTTAAATTGGAGGGGTATTATTATGATGTATAACAATGTTTTAGATATGATAGGTGGAACACCAGTTTTAAAGTTGAATAAACTAGTGAGTGTTGACACGGCCGATGTATATGTGAAATTAGAAAAATATAATCCAGCTGGAAGTATAAAAGATAGGGCAGCTCTTGGTATGATAGAAAAAGCTGAAAAATTAGGATTACTAAAGGAAGGTTTTACGATAGTTGAACCAACTAGTGGCAATATGGGAATAGCTTTAGCAATGATTGGTAGAATTAAGGGATATGATGTAATTATTGTAATGCCAGATAGCATGAGTGTTGAAAGACGTAGCTTAATAAAAGCATATGGCGCACAACTTGTCCTTACGGATGGTTCAAAGGGAATGAAGGGTGCTATAAATAAAGCAAAAGAAATATCAGACGGAGATTCTAAATTCTTTTTACCACAACAATTTGTTAATATAGCAAATCCAGAAAAACATTATGAAACTACTGCAGAAGAAATTTTTAGTGATATATCAGATTTAGATGTTTTTGTAGCAGGAGTCGGAACTGGCGGAACAATTACTGGAGTAGGAAGAAGATTAAAAGAATTTAATAAGGAAATTAAAATTGTTGCAGTTGAACCAGCAAAATCCCCAGTATTATCTGGTGGCGAACCAGGACCACATAAAATCCAAGGTATAGGAGCAGGTTTTACACCAGATATTTATGATAGTAGTGTTATTGATGAAATAATGCAAATAACTGATGAAGAGGCTTTCGATATAGCAAAAAGGCTTGCAAAAGAGGAAGGTATATTAGTAGGAATTTCAACAGGAGCTAATGTTGCAGCAGCAATAAAAATTGCTAAAAAATTAGGCAAAGGCAAAAAAGTTGTTACAGTTGCTCCAGACGGCGGAGAAAAGTATATTTCAATGGGTATTTATGACTAATTAGGGTAAGATCTAAACATTTATTTCTACTCTATAGATAAAAAGCACATAGAAATAGACTAATGTGAGGGTTTAAGAACATAGAAATTCATATTTTAAAATATGGATTTCTATGTTTACAAACTATAATTCTATAGGAGGAATTAATGTATGTTTAAAACTTTACGATATGATATAAATAATATATTAGAAAAGGACCCAGCGGCTAAAAATTGGGCTGAAGTAATATTATTATATCCATGTATTCATGCTGTAATAATATATAGAATAGCCCATATGTTATATAATCATAAAATATTTTTTTTAGCTAGAGCTATATCTCAAATAGCTAGATTTTTTACTGGAATAGAAATTCATCCAGGGGCTAAGATTGGAAAAGGATTTTTTATAGATCATGGAACGGGAGTAGTCATCGGGGAAACTACGGAAATTGGAAACAATGTAACTTTGTACCAAGGGGTTACTTTAGGTGGAACAGGTAAGGACACTGGTAAAAGACATCCTACTTTAGGAAATGATGTTATAGTTGGCGCTGGTGCAAAGATTCTTGGTCCCATTAAGATCGGTACAGGGAGCAAAGTTGGTGCAAATGCTGTAGTATTAAAAGATGTATTACCAAAGGCAACTGCTGTAGGGATACCTGCTAGAGTTATTTTTGTAAATGAATTAACAATAATTGAGATTAAAGATCACGCAGGCAATACTAAAAGAATGTACAATGATATGGTGATATAAAGGAAATGAAAATATGAGTATTAAAGATGATATAATTGAGTTTTGCAGTATAAATGGTTTAGATGTTATAGGGTTTAGCGAATGTAGAATTTTTCATGAGCTAAATCCTTATTTTGATAAGAGAAAAAAACTAGGTCTAGAAAATGAGTTTGAAGAGAAAGAGTTAGATAAAAAGATAAATCCATTTATATATATGGAAGACGGGAAAACTATAATTTCTATTGCATTTCCATATCTATATAATAATGATATAAGTGGAAAGGTATATTTTTCAAATTATACTATGGGAAGGGACTATCACCTTGTATTAATAGAATACATGAAAAAGATTTGTACATATATTGAGGAACTTGGTGCAAAAGCTATGTATTTTGTAGACAGTAATGCACTACCGGAGAGGTATATCGCAAGTCTTTGTGGATTAGGATTCATAGGAAAAAACAATATGTTAATAACAAAAAGGTATGGATCATATGTTTTTTTAGGAGAAATTATAACGGATTTAATGATAGAGCCAGATAAAAGCGTTACGCAAAAATGTGGTGATTGTGAAATATGTCTGTCATCGTGTCCTACAAGTGCTATAGTTAAAGGGAAAGTTGGAATAAATAATAACTCTAATATATGTTTGTCCTATATAACTCAGAAAAAAGATATAGAGGATTTATGGTTTGAAAAACTAGGTGGAAGACTATTTGGTTGTGATACTTGCCAGAAAGTTTGCCCATACAATAAAAAAGTTGAATGGAGTGTTATTAAAGAATTTAAACCTTATGAACATATGAAAACACCTGAGCTTAAGGTATTAATGAATATTGATAATAAATTATTTAAAGATATGTACAAAATAACTTCTTGTGGATGGAGAGGTAAAAATATTATTAAAAGGAATGCAATTATTAATGCGTTTATTATTGAAAAAGTTGAAATTATAGCCCTGCAGAAAGATACATCACCTTATATAAGAGATTATTATTATAGACTTTTAAAGTTTTTCAAATTATAATATTTCTATAGTCATTATTTATGAAAGGTGGAATTTAGATGCTTTCGAAATCTATGTTAGGAATAATAAATATTTTGCCAGATAAGGTTGTAGCATTTATAGCAAAATATTTATTAGATTCATATATTAACAAATATGCAAATATTAAAACGCACGGAATGGAGAAAATCAAGGATATAAAGGCGCCCATAATTTTCATATGCAATCATTTAAGTAATGCAGATGGCATAATTATGAACAGGCTATTAAAGGATAATAATGTAACTTTTGTTGCAGGGGTAAAGCTAACAGATAATAGGCTTACTAAGTTAGGCTTTTTTGTAGCGAAAACTATACAAGTACATCCTAATTCGCCAGATAAAGACGCTATATCTAAAATAGTTAATACGCTAAAACAAGGTAATAATATTATGATGTTTCCAGAAGGAACTAGAAGCAGAAGTGGAAAGATGATAGAGGGTAAGCGAGGTCTTATATTAATGGCTAAATTATCAAAGGCAACAATCCTTCCAATGGGTATTTGGGGAACAGAAAAGTTATTACCAATTGATGAAAGTGATATGGCGTTAGAAAGATTTCATCATGCTGATGTAAATATTAGTATTGGTGATTCTATTATGATTCCAAGTAAAAATAAAGATGAAGCTCGCGATGAATACTATGATAGAGTTATGAATGAAATAATGTCGGGTATAGCGGTACTTCTTCCTGAGCAGTATAGGGGAGTATATTCACAAAATAAATAGAGAAAAATAAGTAGGTGATTTATATAAATAAAAAAACTATTAAAGTAGTTCTTGAAATTCTTAACGAAACATATACAGGCGTAAAGTGTGGACTTGATTTTACAAACCATTATGAACTTTTAGTATCAACAATATTATCAGCACAATGTACAGATGTAAGGGTTAATGTTGTTGCAAAGAAGCTATATGCAAAATATAATACTCCAGAGGCTATGATTACATTATCAAAAGAAGAACTAGGAGAAAAAATTAAGAGCTGTGGTTTTTATAACAATAAGAGCAAAAACATTTTGGGTGCTACAAAACTTTTATTAGAAAAATATGGAGGTGTAGTGCCTAGAACTATGGAAGAATTAATACAGCTTCCGGGAGTTGGGAGAAAAACTGCTAATGTAGTCCTATCAAATGCATTCGGAATCCCAGCTATTGCTGTAGACACTCATGTTTTTAGAGTTTCAAAAAGAATTGGGCTTGCATCGGGGAAAAATGTTGAAATTGTAGAACAAGAGCTTATGAAAAATATTCCAAGAAAAATGTGGAGTGATGCTCATCATTTTATTATATGGCATGGGCGAGAAATATGTAAGGCTAGGAAACCTAATTGTGAGGTGTGTCCTATAGCACCTTATTGCGAATTTTTAAATGGGAAATCTAAGTGATTATTATATTTACATATAATAAGGAGCTTTCTTAACGACATTTCAGAAGGAGAGTCTCCCACTTCTATAAGTGGGAGTTATATACCCTAACAAATAGAAAACTTTAGTGGGAATATAAATCTCCTTCTGAAGTCGTTAATATTTCAGCGACCCAGGAGATGATTTAATATCAGTGAAAGAAGAATAGTTAAGGATACATAAGGAAAGTATATATTGGTTAAAATGTTTTAAAATCTTTTATCAAAGATTTATGCATTTATGCTAATATGTGCTTTCTTTTTATATAATTATACTGGTAATTATAGATTCAGTGTAATTAATGCTATATAATGAAGGGGAGGTGGAGCGAATGAATTATAATGAGGAAACTTTAAGTAAACTAGTTGAGGAAATTGTAGGTGCAAAAGATATTAGTTTAGTAGAAATACCATGTGTGGACTTATATATGGATCAGGTTACAACCTTTTTTAATGAAAAGCTTGGAAGTCTTAAAAGAAATGAAGAGGATAAAATCCTTACAAAAACAATGATTAACAACTACACTAAAGGTAAGGTTTTGATGCCAGCGAAAAATAAAAAATATACTAATGAGCATATTATTTTACTTACACTTATTTATAATTTGAAACAAACTATATCAATTAGTGATATTAATACTTTATTTGATCCTATTATTGATATAAAAGCCCCACAAAGCATAAGTGTACCATTAGGTGATTTATATAATGATTTTTTGGATATTAAGGAAGTGCAAAATAAAGAATTTGCACGAGATATAGATAAAGATGCTAAATTTATAAAAGAAAAAATTAAAGAAATGGGAAAAGAAGGCGGAGAGTTATTAGAATTAATATTAATGATCCTGTTGCTTACAAATAAAGCAAATATGCAAAAGAGAATGGCAGAAAAATTGATTGATAATTTTTTAAAAAAAAAATAATAAATCATTATAAAATAGGGAGATGGCAATATGTCAAAAGTTGTAGAAAATTTTCTAAAGTATATAAGTTATGATACTAAATCTGATGAGGAATCGATAACTGTTCCAAGTACAATTGGACAAATGGTACTTGCTAAAGAACTAGTTACGTCGTTAAAAGCAATGGGACTAAAGGAGGCAAGCGTAGATGATAATGGTTACGTAATGGCAACTATTGAATCTAATGTAGAAAAAATAGTACCGACTATAGGATTTATAGCTCATATGGATACTGCGCCAGATATCTCTGGTAAAGACGTTAAGCCTAAATTTGTTTACAATTATGATGGAGGAGATGTTATATTAAATAAAGAAAAGAATATAGTATTATCTCCAAAGGATTTCCCGGAACTCAAGAATTACATAGGGGAAACTATTATTACAACCGATGGAACAACACTTCTAGGGGCTGATGATAAAGCGGGAATTGCAGAGATAATGGCAGCAACAGAGCATTTAATGCAGAATCCTAATATTAAGCATGGTAAAATTCGTATTGGATTTACACCAGATGAAGAAGTTGGTCGAGGTGCGGATATTTTTGATGTGAAAAAATTTGGTGCAGACTTTGCATATACAATGGACGGTGGACTTATTGGTGAACTAGAGTACGAAAATTTTAATGCTGCAGGAGTAAAAATCTCTATTCACGGAAGAAACGTTCATCCAGGCTCAGCAAAGGGGAAAATGATTCATTCATCGCTTATTGCAAATGAGTTTATAAACTCAATGCCACAAAATGAGACTCCAGCTACTACAGAAGGTTACGAGGGATTCTATCACTTGATTAGTATTAATGGTGAGGTTGAGGAAACAAAACTTCAGTATATTATAAGAGATTTTGATAGTGAAAATTTTGAAAATAGGAAGATATTTATTAAAAACATAGCTGATAAATTAAATGATAAATATGGTAGCGTAGCGGTTGAATTAGAAATTAAGGATCAATATTTTAACATGAAGGAAAAAATAGAACCAGTAAAGCATATAGTAGATACAGCATTTTTGGCCTTGAAGGAAGTGGGGGTAAATCCTATAATGCAACCTATTAGAGGTGGAACAGACGGTGCAAGGCTTTCATTTATGGGACTACCTACACCTAATATATTTGCTGGTGGCCATAATTTCCATGGCAAATATGAATTTATACCTACATTTGCTATGGAAAAGGCTGTTGATGTAATATTAAAAATAATTGAGTTGTATGCTAGCAAATAATAGGAGTGAATATCGATTAGTTAAAAGTTTGTTCACAAATTTGTCACCAAATTGCTATATAGATGTTTTAAAATATAATTATAGACAAAACATAATTTGGTCTATAATAAGATACAAATAAGTCATATTTTATATGATGATAATAGTTAATAGCTGATTTACCCTGGAAAATAAATAAGGAGGGAAAAGTATGAATGATGATTTAAATAATAATGAAGTTAGTAAAACAAATGAAACAACTGATAATATAATAGATAGTGAAAGTAATAATAAAGATCTTACAATGGAAATGCAAGTGCCTAGTGAAGATTATAAAGAAAAAGAAAGCAAAGAGACTCCGCCTATACTAGAAAATAATAATTACAGTTCTATAAATGACAACAAAGTTAAAAAAAATAAAGGTGGTATGAGAAAAAGAATAGTTGCCTACATTATAGTAGGTGTAATATGTTCTGCACTTGGAGGCGCTGGATCAGCTATTGTAACAATGAATATAATGAAAGACACAAATGTGGCAGCTACACCTAAAGCATCTGATACAAAAGTTGCTAGCACTGCAAAAGCAAAACTTATAGCTAGTACTAGTACAGATATTTTAACTGTACCTCAAATTGTGAAAAAAGTTAGCTCTTCTGTAGTTGCAATTTCTACCAAGACCACTGCTGTAAGTAACGATCTAAGCGGTCAGACTGCTCAGCAAGAAGGTGTTGGTACTGGGGTAATTTTCAATAAAGATGGATATATTTTGACCAATTATCATGTTGTAAGTGGAGCTCAAAATGTAAAAGTTACGCTTAGTGATGGAAAAGAAGTTTCTGCAAAAGTAATAAATTATGATTCTGCATCTGACGTGGCCGTAATTAAGTTAGCCGATAATGCTGTAGTACCTGGTGTAGCTGAATTTGGAGATTCAGCTAAGATTGAAGTAGGAGAATCAGTAGTTGCAATAGGAAACCCTTTAGGAAAAGAATTTTTGGGATCTGTAACTACAGGCGTCGTAAGTGCACTTAATAGGCAAGTAAGTATTGAAAATAAAAACCTTAAATTTATTCAAACAGATGCTGCTATTAATGCGGGAAATAGTGGTGGACCACTTGTAAATTCTAAGGGCCAAGTTATAGGGATAAATACCGCAAAAATAGGTGAAGCAGGGGTAGAGGGGTTAGGGTTTTCAATACCTATTAATACAATAACTCCTAAAATAGAGAATTTGATTAAACCGATTCTTACTATAGGTATTTCATGTAGAGATATTGATGGAGGAGATGCTAATTCAACTGCAGGAATAGGCGTTATAGAAGTCCAAAAATCTAGTCCGGCAGAAAAAGCTGGTATATTGCCTAGTGATATTATTATTAAATTCGATGGCAAAAAAGTTAAAACTGTGGATGAATTAAATAAGCTTAAAGCTACACATAAAGCAGGTGATGTAGTTAAAACAGAAATAGTTAGAGACGGAAAGACAATAAGAGTAAATATAACACTTTCTGTGTAAATTAAACGTATATAATAAAGGAGAGTAAGAGTTGTACAATTCTTACTCTCCTTTATTTATTAACATATTTCTAATTTAAAATACATAAAAAATATCTTTAGTGGGAAAATACTTCTGAAGGAGTGATAAAAATGGAAATGAATACTAGAGATACTATTATGAAAAAGTTATTAGATGCACAAGAAGATACTAGGGATTATCAATCATTTGCAAGAGAAGTATCAGAAGAGACAGTTAGTAATACATTTAAGGAATTTGCAGAACAATCTGCAATGCAGGCTCATAAACTACAAGAATTGTTAAGTGTATATGATGAAAAGTAGATATAGGTTAAGCAATATTATGTAACATAGTCTTGTATATTAAAGGATTTAAAGTCACTTGGTATGTTGAGGCCAAGTAACTTTAAATCCTTTTTAAAACAGTTTTTATAAGGTTAGCGTTGTTCTTTAATAAAACCCTTCCTATAGGCTGTAAGAAGCGACTCTAAATTTTTAATTTGATCTTTAATATCAAGTCCTATATCAGTATCCACTACACGTATGCGATTTGTAGATTTTTCTAGAACAATAGTAGAGGATAGAATATCCTTTCCTTCGTCAATCGCTTTTTGGGTAGATTCAAATGGTGCATGGGAGGTTAAGAGCAGTCCGTAGGAGTTATAAATAAGAGTATATCCAGCTATTCCTGTTTCTGGCTGATATGCTTTAGAAAAACCACCGTCAATAACTAATAATTTGCCATTAGCTTTTATTGGACTCTCACCTTGCTTAGTCTTTACCGGAACATGACCATTTATAATGTGTGAATCGTTAGTGTTTAATCCAAATTCAGATAATATGTTATTGCAGGTGGTTTCATCATCCCTATATTTATAATATGAATTCTTAACTTCTTTATGAGTACTCTTATCATCTATAAAATATCTCTCAAAAGTAGTCATTTTATCTTTACCAAAAAGTGGAGAATTTGAACCGCACCACAAATACCATATGGTATCTAGTGCATAAAGTTTAGATTCCGAACTTTCTTTACCAAAATAGGCTTCTCTGGCTAGTCGCTCAGTTCTATCTATATAGGACTTTCCACTGTAAATAGTGTTATCTATTTTCATTTTTTTAAAACTGCCATCCTCGCTTAGTGAAATGCATCCATGATAAAGCAAATTTGAGTTGTACTTCAAGTACATACTACCTTTAGAGTATAAAAAACGTATATGCTGTTGGAGTTTCTCACTATTTAAGAAAGAAGATCTAAGTTTATCAATAAGTTGTTTTTCACCTTCGTTTAATTTATAAGGATCACTTGGGTCTATAGTTGGGAAATTAAGATCATTTAGGACATATTCTTTTCCATCAATATTGATGGTACCCTTTTCATAATCTATCTTACTAAGAAGCAATCTGGAATTCATATCATAATGAGGACGCCTCTTTATTATTGAAGCTTCAAGTTTAAATTGAATTATAGTTATAGCTTTATGCATTTTTGATATTAAATTAAGGTCTTTATCTGCATAATTGTTTTCTGGAAAAACCTTAGGTTTAAATGCTGTGCATGGGTCATCATTATAAAAATCTTGAGCGAAAGTTGCTAGTGGTAATAAGTTAATACCATAACCTTCTTCAATTGTATCTAAATTTGCATATCTTGTTGAAATCCTAAGAACAGTAGCAATAGAACTTTCACAGCCAGATGCAGCTCCCATCCAAAGTATGTCATGGTTACCCCATTGTATATCAATAGAGTGGTAGTTTATTAGTGCATCTAAGATTATATGGGCCCCTGGACCTCTATCATAAATATCTCCTAGAATATGAAGCCTATCTATAGTAAGCCTTTGAATTAGATTTGAAATAGCAACTATAAATTCCTTAGCTCTCCCAATTTTAATTATGGTTTGAATGATACCGTTGTAATATTCTTGTTTATCAAAGGTGCTTTGTTGTTCATGAAGTAATTCCTCAATAATATATGAAAAATCTGGCGGTAGTGCTTTTCGGACTTTAGATATAGTATATTTAGATGAGATGGTTCTACAAATCTTAATTAGTTTATGAAAAGTGATTTTGTACCAATCGTCTATATCATCCTCTTCTCTAAGTGCTATATCTAACTTTTGTTCTGGATAATATATAATGGTAGCGAGTTCTTTTTTTTCGCTATCTCTAAGTGAGTTACCAAAAATGTCGTTAATCTTTCTTTTGATTACGCCGGAAGCATTCCTAAGAACATGAGAAAATGATTCGTATTCACCATGAATATCTGTAAGAAAATGCTCAGTTCCTTTAGGTAGATTTAAGATAGCTTGTAGATTTATGATTTCGGTACAAGCATCTGGAATTGTAGGATACTTGCTAGCTAGTAGCTTAAGATATCTCAAATCTTCTTCTATAGTTTCAATTGGTGTCTCACTAGAAAATATCATTTTTGAATCTCCTTTATAATTGCATAAATTTTATTGATGTAGCTATTTAATATAAGACTACAATTAATAGTATAATACATTATTATAAGGCATTGTATTATAAAAACAAAATATTATTTACTATGTTATATTTTATGCGTAGATTAGCTTGAATATAAATATGTTTTATAATTAATTAATACATCTAGAATTAGGCGAAAATCATTTTGTTGATTTGATATAATATTTTTGATACAATGTTTTATGGTGCTAAGGTACATGTAAATTATAATTCATATAAAAACAAGCAACATATAAGGGGAAATTCTATGAAGCAAAATGATTATTTGCTAAGCATACATTCATTATATAATCTAGCAAGATATGCTTTCTTAAAAATTGAATCTAATTATGCAAGGACTGTTGAGATTTCAGGTATAACGCTGCCACAGCTTCGAGTTTTATGGATTGTTAAAGTGTTTCCAGGAATCTCGCTTAGTAACATTGCAAGGATTGGCTGTTGGAGTACGCCTACAGTTAGCAATATTATTAAAATTCTAATGAATAAAAAGTTAATATTTAAGGAAGAAACAATTAATAGAAAGCTATATAAACTTCAATTAACGGATTTAGGTAATTGGTATATTAATGTGAATAAACAAGGTAAGGAGAACAAGGTTTACCTTTTTGATTTAATAGGTTTATTTTCAAGTGAAGAATTAGATTTTATTATACATATTTTTACGAAAATTATAATAAAAGAAAAAAAAGAATTTATTTTTGATTATATCCATAAGATAAATGAACTCAATTTAAAAATTGATGCATCGGATCTGGACATTAAAACAATCGGTATTATAAGAAAAACAATTTCTTTATATAATTTGCTAAGAATATTTATTTTAACAATCAAAAGCAATCATAGTGAACCACTAAAGGAGTTTAATGTAACATATGCCCAACTTAGAGCTTTGTGGATAATTGCTGCATTCCCAGGGGTTACATCGCGTGAATTAAGTGAAATTAGCTTTTGGTCACCATCTACTGTTCATGTAATAGTAAAAAATTTATATAGTAAATCCTTCATTCATAAAGAAAAAGCTTTAATTAAAAATGCCCATTATTTAGATATATCAAAAAAAGGTTGGGATTTGATAATAGATGATTATAATAAAAATCAAAAGACTTTATTAATATTTAAAGAGTTGGAAGGAATAAGTTACAGAGATATTTTAAAATTAAATGATCTTTTACTACGTATGAATAATAAATTAGGTAATTATAAAACAGAAGAATATATAAAAAAAACTATTATTATAATTAAAAGTAGAGTCTTTGAAGAGTAGAAGTATAACTCATACTTTGTATAATATAGTGTAGAATCCTTATATTTAATTATAGGGATTTTTTTTACGTGATAATAAAATATTTTTTTAGATAATACATAATTTCATATAATAAACAGCAAATTAGTATAGTAGTATGATTAAATTCATAGAATATGATATAAGAATAAGTTTGATTTAATAATTATATGGTTAATGGTTATTATATTAAAAAATTCAGTACAATACAAAATAAAAAGGTGGTAAAGAAATGAGTAAAAAAGTAAGAACGATTGCAATTGTTGTGGCGATATTTCTTGTAATAATAATGCCTATTATTGGGGGTTACAATAAGATAGTAAGCTTAGAGCAAAGGGTAACTGTGACAGAGGGGAATATAGATACACAACTACAAAGAAGATCTGATCTAATTCCTAATTTAGTAGAAACGGTTAAAGGTTATGCTTCTCAGGAAAAAGATATTTTTATAAAAGTTGCCGAGGCTAGGGCAAAACTTGCAGGTGCTACAAATGTAACAGATAAAGCTAAAGCGGATAGTGAACTTGGGAGTGCAGTTTCGAGGCTTTTAGTAATAGTTGAGAAATATCCGGATTTAAAATCTAGTGCTAATTTTAAGGATTTAACAGTAGCACTGGAAGGCAGCGAAAATAGAATAGGTACTGCAAGGCAGGACTATAACACAAGTGTTGGGGAGTACAACACTACAATAAAACATTTCCCTAACAATATCTTTTCAAGGATATTTGGTTTTGATAAAAAGCCACTTTATAAAGCTAGTGAATCGGCTAAAGTAGTACCTAAAGTTAATTTTACTAAATAGGAGCTAAAATATGAAAGATTATATAATAAAATTTATTAGAAAAAGTTGTGATTTTTCATGGGGTATATCAACAAAAACAAAGATGGGAATGATGATTTTATTTGTAGGTATGATTTTTGTAAGTCAAATAATAGCTGTGAATATAGCAAATGCACAAACAAAAAAAATATACCCTGTCGCATCACAGTTAAAATATGTTAATGATTATGCTAAAGTGTTAGATAGTGAATCAACACAATATATTCTATCCGTTGGCAAGGAACTAGAAGCTAAAACAGGAGCTCAGGCTATTGTTGTGGTTATAGATTCACTAAAAGATGTACCTATAGAAACCTATGCTACAGGTATTTTTAGAGAATGGGGTATTGGCCAAAAGGGTAAAAATAATGGACTGCTAATTTTATTATCAGTAAAAGAAAAACAGTGGAGAGTAGAGGTAGGTACAGGTCTAGAAGGTGCCGTTACTGATATATACTCCTCAAGGGTTATGAATGACTATGCGGTTCCAAAATTTAAACAAGGTTTATATGGAGAGGGACTCCGTGCATCATATTCGCTTCTTTGTGATAGTGTAGCTAAAGAATACAATGTAAAACTAGATAAGAATATTAATGTTCCAAAACAGGTTCAAACACAAAATATTCCTAGAAAGGGTAATGGTATAGTGTTAATAGGATTTATTGTGTTAATTTTTCTAGACTTTATTTTTAATAGAGGAAGAGTAACAAGGTTTATGGCGACATTGCTATTTTGGAGTTCTATTGGTAGACGCGGTGGAGGAAATGGTGGTGGATTTGGAGGCTCCGGAGGCGGTGGTTTCGGGGGTGGCTCTGGAGGTTTTGGAGGTGGTTCATCAAGTGGTGGAGGTTCCTCGGGCGGATATTAATATTGCAGCGACCCAGGAGATGATTTAATCGTGTAAGTATAATAAAAAATCACACTTTAAGCTTATTAAGGCTATAAGTCTAAAGTGTGATTTTTCTTTTCTTATTAATAGGCTCGAGAAGGCACACTTGATATAATATTTTGAAAAAGATAGCAAAATTTAGGAGTATTAACCAATACATAACACGAACAATCAATTAAATATAGTTGTTAACATTCGAAAAATAAGGTATAATTAAGTGTCACATTCCAACATTCGAATGTTAACTAAATTTAACTAGGAGTTGATAACAAGTGTTACCATTAATCAATTTTCAAAAAGACTGGCTTTCAACATACTTTGTATTTATTATAATATTAATATTTATACCAGTAGCAATTTATACTAAGGGCTACATAATGGAATATAAAAAACATTACTCGGTAAACTATATGTTATTTTTAATAATATTATTCGTAGCATCAATGATAGGCGTTGTAGTTTCTAATAATGCTATAAGTTTTCTTGTTTTTTGGGAAATGATGTCTATATCGTCGTTTTTCTTAGTAATTTATGAGTATATGCATAAGGAAAATTTGAAAGCAGGAATATTTTATTTTGTTATGACACACATAAGTGGATTATTCTTAATGATAATGTTTGCTTTCTTGTATAAATACAGTGGTAGTTTTGATTTTAATGAGATTCTTAAGGTTTCTGGGAATTTTCAGGCGAAGCAAAAGTACATAATATTCATACTTGCATTATTTGGATTCGGAGCAAAAATGGGCATAGTTCCACTTCATGCATGGCTTCCAAAGGCACATCCAACAGCACCATCTAATGTTTCGGCCTTGATGTCAGGCGTAATGCTTAAAGTTGCTTTATATGGCTTTATAAGGGTAATATTTATTTTCCTTAGAGGAGTGCCTTTAAAGTGTGGAGTGATAGTAATTATAATTGGAACTATTACCGCTATCTTTTCAATTCTAAATGCTTTATTGCAAAACAACATAAAAAAATTATTAGCATATTCTAGTGCAGAAAATGTGGGACTAATTTTTGCTGCCCTTGGGATGTCTATGATACTTATAAATTATAATTTAAAAGTATTAGCTTCACTAGCACTAACTGCAGCTTTACTTCACTGCTTAAACCATGCAATTTTTAAAAGTCTTTTGTTCCTAAATGCAGGAAGTGTTTTGTACGCAACTGGTACTAAAAATATGAATGAACTTGGTGGACTACACCGTGAAATGAAGTTTACAACAATCTGTACATTTATTGCAACCTGTGCAATCTCCGCAGTGCCACCTTTTAATGGCTTTGCAAGTGAGATACTTATTCTTAGAAGTTTCATTGAATCGATAACTAAGGTAAGCAATATATGGGTTATAATATTGATTTTTTGTTGCGGTGTTATCATAGCAATAACAAGCGGAGCGGCTTTTTATGCTACTGCAAAATCTTTTGGAATCACTTTTCTTGGAAAACCAAGAACTAAAAAAGCAGAGCACGTTAAAAACATTCCAATATCAATGAATATTGGGCAAGGGTTACTTGCTATGCTTACTATAGTTACTGGGATATTTTCACCATATATAATAAATAAAATATCCTATTTTACTAATGATTTATTAGGTATTAAGGTAAAAGGACCTGGATTCAAAAATGAAACGGAGATAATAGTGTTTACCTTAATATTAATTAGTATCACATTTATTGTTTATATGTTTAATAAAATAAATTCATTAAACAAAAAGCAAGAAATTAGTGATACCTGGGCATGCGGCTTCACAAGTGATAAACCTTATATTCAGTACACAGGAAGCGGATTTGTTCAGCCTGCCGCAAAAACATTTGGATCTATTGCAAATTATAACAAAAAAGTAAGTTACAAACAAAAGATTCATATAAGTCAAACTACTAGTGATGTAGTAGAGGATTGTTTTTACAAAACAAGTTTAAAAGCAGTCAGTTACTTAACAACAAAAATATTAAAGATTAATTATGGGAAAATTCAATTGCATATTTTATATATATTCATATCGGTAATAATTGCACTTGTTTTAGTCTTAAAATTTGTGTAAGGAGGTTTTCATTTGAAATATAATTTGATTTATTTTATTCAGAGTTTATTGATTATAGTGTTATCACCATTATTTATAGGAATTTTAAAAAAGATGAAGGCACATCTTCGGGGGTATATTGGTTCATCTATAATTCAACCGTATTATGATCTAAGTAAGCTATTAAAAAAAGGAAGAATAGTATCAAATAGAAGTTCATTTATAACAACTATTGGACCAATAGTTATACTTGCAGCGACTATAACAACTGCATTTTTTGTACCAGTTTTTTATACGAGTATGCAGGAAAGTATCGGAAATTTATTTATTCTTATGTTTTCATTTGGAATAGTAAAAATGTTCACAGTGCTAATTGGACTTGATAGTTCAAGTACATTTGGTGGAATGGGATCAAGTCGTGAGTCGTTTATTTCAATGATGGCAGAACCTCTAATATTGTTTCTGATGATATTTTTATATATAGAGACAAATGATTTTAACATATTTCATATTTCATTTATCAATAGCAAAAGCGTACATTATGATACTGCATACCTTATAACAATGGTAACTTTTATTGTTGCAATACTTGCTGAAAATGCTCGAATACCTTTCGATAATCCAGAAACACATTTAGAACTTACAATGATGCATGAAGCAATGATCTTAGACTTATCAGGTAGTGATTTAGCGTATGTTGAACTATCGTCTTATATTAAACTAATTGTATACTTGATTGTTTTGATTAATTGTTTTGTACCTATTGGAATTGCAACAACAATTTCGATTTCGGCTATTCTTATAGGACTCGTAACATTTATATTTAAACTCTTAATTTGTTTACTGGGAATCGCTATAATAGAAACAACTTTCGCTAAATCTAGATTATTTAAAGGGGCAGAATTGTTTCCAGCTATGATATCTCTAGGAATAGTTGCAATTACTTTAATTTATATTTTATAAGGGAGAGAAATTATGATAGAAGCTTTACTTACAATTATATTAATATCTAGTATATTTATGTCTGGAGTAAGGAGAATAAAACTTATTACAGCAGGATTTATATTTCAGTCAGCGGCTATTGGACTTATAGTCTTAAAGCTGGGTTACCAGACAGGAAAAGTGGATTATTATATTTTAGGAATTTTAACAATAGTTACTAAAGTTATTATAATACCAATAATAATAAATAGATCTGTAGAAAAGTTAAAGATAAAAAGAGAAATGGAGTTAATAGTAAATGCTTTTGTTTCGTATCTTATAACGGGACTTGGCATAATGATAGCTTTTGGTCTTTTAAACAAGAGCCAAGATAACTTTTTAAAGACTGGAATTGCACTATTTATTATAGGCATTTTGCTATTGGTTGCAAGGAAAAAAGCTATTACGCAAATGATAGGATTTCTAATATTTGAAAATGGTATTGTACTTTTTGAAACATCTTTATCTAAAATGTCTCTTGTAATTGAGGCAGGAATAGTTTTTGAAACATTAATGCTTGCACTTATTATGGGAATAATGATTTTCCGTATTAATAAAACTTTTGATTCAATAAATACAGACTTTTTCGAAAATCTAAAAGAATAGTTGGTGAAATAATGTATATTACAGTACTTGGTATTTTGTTCTTATTTTTAATAGTTACACCCTTACTCTTTAAAAACATAAAAACTACTGGATTTGTTACAATATTTGGAGCCGTGTTAATTTTGGGTATTGTACTAAAAATTATTACGATGGTTTCAGTAGGTTATTCCATTAGTTATTTTAATGAATTTTTTTATATTGATAGTTTGAGTACTGTACAGATTTTGATTATATCTTGTATAAATATAATCGTAAGTATTTACTCATATAGGTATATCTCAGATGAGATAGAGGGGAAAATAATTACGCTTAAAATGGGTAAAATTTATTATTTTCTATTTAATTTCTTTGTGTTTTTTATGATATTTATTTCACTAACTAATAATATTGTTGCAATGTGGATTGGACTAGAAGGAACAACGCTTACAACTACATTCCTGTTTGGTTTCAACATTAATAAAAATTCATTAGAATCCGCTTGGAAGTATGTAATTATTTGTTCGATTGGAATAGGTATTGGATTAATCGGCATATTAATCTTTGTTAATGCTTATAGTAATCAAGATACTGACGGGATACTAAAATGGTCTCATCTTGTAAATAACCAAAACCCACAAAGTACATATGCTATTAAAATAGCTTTCACCTTAATATTTGTAGGACTTGGTACAAAAGCAGGACTCGCACCTATGCATACATGGCTGCCAGATGCCTATAGTGACTCACCATCCCCAGTTAGTGCTATGTCTGGGGTTCTTTTGAATCTTGCGCTGTATGTTATTTTAAGATTCTATATTATAACGAAACATATACCAGGACTCGAAAATACCAAGTGGTTATTTATAGTTTTTGGTTGTGTGTCTCTTATAATTTCATCTTTTAGTATTTTAAGACAACTTAATTATAAAAGAGTGCTTGCATTCTCATCGGTTGAAAATATGGGAATTATAGCACTAGGATTTGGAGTTGGAAGTAAAATTGCAGTTTTCGGTGCAATACTTCACTCTTTAGTGCATGCCTTTGTAAAGTCTATGTTGTTTTTAACTGCAGGAAATTTATTAAATGCATATAAAACAAAACGTATAGACAAGATTGATGCTTTAATAAAGACTATGCCAATAAATGCAGTATTTTTTATTATAGGTATGCTTGTTATTACCGGGGCACCACCATTCCCAGCTTTTTTTAGTGAATACTATATAATTGTAGGAACTGTCCAGAGTGGAAATTACATTGTTACTGCAATATATGCGTTTTGTCTCCTGTTAGTTTTTGCAGGATTCCTACGAGTATTCATTAAGATAGTCTTCAACACTGAACCAGGTGTAAAATATGTTAGAATGAAAGAAGATAAAAAAAATATATTGCCACTGGCTTTATGTTTTATTTCAATTATTATTATTAGCTTAACTATGAATGGTTATTTGGCAAATATGATAAATAATGCAGTTTTAATTATATGTGATTAGGAAGTGAAGATATGAAAATAACAGATATTATAAATAGTCTACAAGAATTAAATTTTGATTTAAAATATGAAGTTAAAAATGATAATGAGTTATACGTTAGAATAAAAGCAGACCAAATTAGAAAAATTGTGCTTATTTGCGTTGATTTATATAAATTCAATTATATTTGTGAGTTTACTGTAGCTGAAAAAGAAACTACAGTAAATTGTGTGTTTTCAAATAGTAAGCGAGGTTATTATGTAATATGTAGTTATGTTACTGATAAGGAACCAATTGATCTTAGCAATATAATTTACCAAAGCAAATTATTTCATAGAGAAATTAATAAAGATTATGATTACAAGATTAAAGAGGTATCAGGGACAGGGGCATATCAAGTTGCAGTAGGACCCGTACATGCAGGAATTATTGAACCGGGTCATTTTAGGTTTAGTGTTATGGGAGAACCAATAGAGAATCTTGAAATAAAACTTATGTACAAATATAGGGGAATAGAGAAATTATGTAAGGATATAAATGCAAATACATTGAATCTTATGTTTGAGCGTGTGTCTGGAGAATCCAGCGTAGCTTATGGAGAAGCTTATGCTATGCTAGTAGAAAAACTTTTAGGAGCAGATGTTAGCATCGAAGTTAAGGCTTTTAGAGTTGTTCTTTTAGAACTTGAACGAATGTATAATTATATGGATGATTTAGGTGGAGTAGGTAATGATATTGGTTATAGTTATGTAGCTAAAAAATTTGGATATTTTTCAGAAGTAGTCCATCAGCTATGTGAGAGGATAAGTGGAAGTAGGTATATGAGAAATGCCATTGTTCCTCTTGGAATAAATATAGATTTTGATGAAAAGAAAAAGAAAGATGTTTTAGATACATTAAAAGGTCTTAAAGCACGGGTACTTAGCATAATAAAAATGAGTGTAAATTCAGTTTCATTTTTAGATAGAGTAGAAGATACAGGAATGGTTAGTCGCTCTATGGCTAAAAAATTATGTATGACAGGTGTTGTAGCAAGGGCATGCAATTTGAAATATGATGTTAGAGTCTCATTTCCATATGAATTATATAAGGAAATAAAAAGAGATATAAATATAGAAACAAAGGGCGGAGTTTTTGAAAGGTATAAATTAAAAGCTCGTGAGCTTAAGGATGCTTTTGGTTTTATAGAAAAAGCACTCTCATATATAAATGTTGATATAAGGAGAGAAAAAAATGAATTCTATTTAAAAGAGGGGTTAGAGGCAATAACTTCAGTTGAAACAGTAAAGGGAGAACTTGTAGTTTATGGTTTAACAGGAAAAGATAATAAGTTTGACCGAATCTACTTTAAAACTCCTTCCTTTACTAATTGGACAGGTATGAGTGAAGCGGTTCTTGAGGAAATTATTCCTGATTTTCCTCTTATTAATAAAAGCTTTAATATGTCTTATTCTGAGAATGATAAGTAGGGAGTATTAAAATGAATAATATAATTGATAGAATAAAATATGGAACAGAAACAATAAAAGATCCAATTAAAAATAATGAATTCTCTTATGGGGAAATAATTGCAGAGCGAAATGTATGTGATAATTGCGGAGAATGCATGAGTGTATGTCCAGTGAATGCCATTAAGATAAATACTATTACAAATGCAGAGCATCTAGTAAGTGTAGATTATAAAAAATGTATTTATTGTAGGAATTGCGTTGATATTTGTCCCAAATCCGTTTTGAAAATGACATCTGATTATAAAATGGCGCAGTTAGAACTTGCAGGTGATAAACTTAGGGAAAAAATATATAAGACATTCAGGAGATCACTTGTACTAAGAGTAGTAGATACTGGTTCTTGTAATGCCTGTATGTCAGAACTTAATGCACTTTCAAACACGTTTTATGATATTTCAAGATTTGGAATTAATGTATCTCCATCTCCAAGGCATGCAGATGGACTAGTGGTAACGGGGCCTGTTACTATAAATATGAAAGAAGCTTTAGAGAAGACTTACCACGCGATGGCTGAACCTAAAATAGTCATAGCTGTTGGTAGTTGCGCTTATAACGGTGGAGTATTTAAAGAGGGTGATGGAGTGTATGGTACACTTAATGATATACTACCAGTAGATCTTGTAATTCCAGGTTGTCCTCCATCTCCACAGGCTATTATTTTTGGGCTTCTTAAAATAATGGATAAAATTAAAAAAACAGACTAAAATCAATAGGCAAAAGTTAGGTACCGGTAGGAAGTGATAGTTTGAGTTTAAAAACTTCTTATGGGTACTTTTGTTATTTAATATTGCAATGAACCAGGAGATGATTTAATAAAATAGTTTAAGAGAAAAATATTTGTGCAAACGCTTGCATTAAATTAGATAATTATGTATAATAAACATAAAAGGTAGAGTTATAATATAATTGTAAATTATTTTATATTAACAAGAAATATAGGAGGGAAATCTATTGGATACTAATAATCTTCCAAGAGTTGCTTATTTTTGTATGGAGTATGGACTAAGCTCAGATTTTAAAACTTATGCAGGGGGACTAGGAATACTTGCAGGGGATCATTTGAAAGGTGCTAAAGATCTAAATCTACCACTTGTTGGAATAGGACTTAAATGGAAACAAGGGTATACAGAACAGATTATAGATGAAAATGGTGAAGTATATGATACATATCATAACTATCATTATGAATTTTTAAAAGACACGGGAGTAAAAGTAACTGTTAATATCAGAAATTTAAAAGTAGTATGTAAGGTTTGGAAATTAGAAGAGTTCGGAAACAACCCAATATATCTTTTAGATACTGATATACCGGAAAATGGTGATAGGTGGATAACAGGACAATTGTATGGTTGGTTTGGAGAAGAAAGAATAGCTCAAGAAATAGTCTTAGGTATTGGTGGGGTAAAAGCTTTAAGAGCTTTAAATATACCAATTGATGTATATCATTTTAATGAAGGACATGCTGTACTTGCGGCAACAGAGCTTATAAAAGAAAAAATGCAATCAGGATATAGTTTTGAAAATTCTTGGGCGAAAACTCGTGATGAAGTAGTATTTACAA
Organism: Clostridium estertheticum subsp. estertheticum; assembly: GCF_001877035.1. Taxonomy (NCBI): domain Bacteria; kingdom Bacillati; phylum Bacillota; class Clostridia; order Eubacteriales; family Clostridiaceae; genus Clostridium; species Clostridium estertheticum. The sequence continues at coordinate 311,091 of NZ_CP015756.1, forward strand.
CTCATACTCCAATAGTTGAAGGTAATGAATCTCATCCTATTGATAAATTAGAGTATATGGGAGCATTTAATGAATTGACTAGGCAGCAAATGATTAGACTTGGGGGAGAACCATTTAACATGACTGTAGCAGGACTTAGACTCTCAAGGAAAGCTAACGCCGTAGCAAAACTTCACATGTTAACTGCAAATAAAATGTGGAAAACTGTTGCTGACAGGCCTGAAATTATTGGTATAACTAATGGAATTCATAAACCAACTTGGGTAGACGAGCGAATAACCAAGGCGTGCGATAATAATGGCGACCTTTGGGGAACTCATATAACTATTAAAAAAGAACTAATAGAATTTATTAAAGAAAGAACTGGGACCAAACTTTGCGTAGATAAGTTACTTATCGGATTTTCAAGAAGGGCTGCACAATATAAGAGAAGTGACTTAATATTTACTAGTGAGGAGATTATTTCTCCTCTACTTAAAAGTGGAAAAGTTCAAATTGTATTCTCAGGGAAAGCTCATCCTCTTGATGACATAGGTAAAGAAATAGTAGCGAAACTCATAAAAATGATGAAAAAATATCCTAGTAGCGTAGTATTCCTTGAAAATTATGATATGAATATAGGGAGAATGTTAACTAGAGGTTCAGACATTTGGCTAAACAATCCTAGAAGACCTCTTGAGGCTAGTGGAACATCGGGAATGAAAGCTGCAATGAATGGTGTATTAAACTGTTCTATTTTAGATGGTTGGTGGCCAGAAGCTTGCAACGATGGCATAAATGGATGGCAGTTTGGAGACGGGGTAGGTCTTGACGATTTAACAGAAGTAGAATTAGATAAACATGATACGATTGCTCTTTATGATACTTTAATTAATAGAGTTATGGCTACTTATTATGGAAATAGAGAAAAGTGGGTAGAAATGATGAGAGAAAGTATTAGAACTACAAGTTATGAATTTTCAGTTGAGAGAATGCTTAACGAATATTATAACAAAATGTATATAAAATAATTATAAATATAAAAAAAACAAAAACAACTTCAAAGTATAAATTTTGAAGTTGTTTTTATTATATATAATATTTATTTAACTTTTACAATCCAACCTTCTGGTGCTAATACATCACCAAATTGAATCCCGTAAAGAGTATCATAAAGTTTTCTAGTAACTGGGCCAACTTCTGTTTCGCTGTGAAAAACATGAAGCTTACCTTTATGTTCAATACCACCAATAGGTGTAATTACAGCAGCAGTTCCACATGCACCTGTTTCTTTAAAATCAGAAAGACTATCTATTGGAACATCTCTTTCTTGTACATCCATTTTTAAATACTCTTTTGCAATATAAATTAATGATTTTTTAGTTATACTAGGAAGTATTGATGGTGATTTTGGAGTTACAAATACATTATCTTTTGTAATACCAAAAAAGTTTGCAGCACCAACTTCTTCAATTTTAGTGTGAGTTGCAGGATCAAGGTATATACAGTCTGCAAAACCTTTTGATGCAGCGTGTTCATGAGCAAGAAGACTTGCGGCATAGTTTCCTCCAACCTTTACGTCGCCAGTACCAAATGGTGCAGCTCTATCATATTCATCTGATGTCATAAAATTTACTGGAGATAAACCAGATTTAAAATAAGCACCTACTGGGCAACAGAATAGACCAAATAAAAATTCTGGTGCTGGGCCTACTCCGAGGTTGTCCCCAATACCTATTACATAAGGTCTTAGATAAAGTGTTGCCCCAGTTCCGTATGGTGCGACGAAAGCTTCATTTGCTTTAACAACTTGTAAACATGCATCAAGAAATTTTTCATCTGAAATTTCAGGTATTAAAACACGTGAACAACTGTTTCTCAAACGTTTTGCATTCTCCAAAGGTCTAAATAATTGAATACTTCCGTCCTTTGTGCGATAAGCTTTTAAACCCTCAAAACACTGCTGACCATAATGAAGAGATGTTGAGGCTTCACTTATAGAAAGATTGTTATCTTTAACTAGTTTCCCATCATCCCATTTACCGTTTTTCCATATTGAGATATACCTAAGATCTGTCTTGCTATAAGCAAAACCTAATTTGCTCCAATCGATGTTAACATTTGTGCTCATATTTATCCCTCCTATAATTTTTAAAACTAAATTATAATTAAAATATATTTTGTACATCATTAGAAAGATGACATTATATTCTAAATGTTGTAAAAATTCGTACAATATAAGATATAGGTTCTATTATAACATATAATATGTATAACAATGGTATTATCAGTATTTTAATAAATTGAATTCAAAATAGTTTTATAACGAATAAAAAAATTGCATTAATAAGGTAGGGATACCCTTAATGCAATTTTTTATTCAGTTTCATGTATTTGACTTATTACTTTAACCCTTCATGACTATTTTTTTTATCTTTATTTTTCAAAGATTCAAAACTTGTACTATTTCCCATGTTATTTATAGCGTCATTAACCTTTTTAATTTTAGTCTTTTTATTTTTATTCACCAGGTATATCTCCTTTCATATTTTAATGTTTATATTAATAGCATAGCCAGATTTATTTGTAATATGTATACATAAAAAGTAACAGTCAAATCATTTTGTGATTTATAAAATGGTTTGACTGTTACAATTAAAATAATTTCTTAAAACAATGTTTGCAAAGGGAGGCTTTACCCTTATTAGCCGAAATGCACTCATCCTTTGGTACTACTTTCCCACATATTTCACAAATTGAATTTGAGGTAGAATTCTTAATTATCCCGGATTTAGGTTTATTTAGTTTAGATCCAATTGTGTTTTTCTTATTTGATGGTGGATCATAATTTATAGGTGGATTTTTTTCTTCTCTTTCAACTATTGAATACTTCATAGCATATATACTTTCACCAAAAAGTTCTAGTTCAAATCTAGGATTTTCGGCATCGTAAAATTCCTCAATAATAAGTCTTGTAACTTGAGCATCGTTAACTATAAGACCGCTTTTTTCTATGCCATCAAAAATGCTTTTGGTTATGTTGTTTGTATCAGGATGTCTTTTGATACTTTTATAATATACCTTTAAAACGGCGATAAGAGATTCTGTTAAAAAAATGCTGGGATTCTGGCTTCTACATTGATAAGCAATTTCTTCTTCATATAAAGCATACCTATCGTGGTATTTTCCAGAATTATAAGGTAAAATGGCTCTCCCATTTGTGTTAAAAAGTTTGAAATTAGATTTTGAAATGGGTGAGCCCTTTATAATGACTTTTGCATAAGTGTTATTCATATGTTCCCCCTAGGATCTATCTTTTTAATAAACCTGCGTATATCAGTATAGCATAGAAATATAGATATATAAGTGACATGTTTTAAAGTGATTGTCTTATTTATTATTTAGATATAATTTCTTATTTTTTAATTTTGTGTTAGTATAAGGTAGTTTATTTGTCAGTATATTCTTATGTTTAGGTTTGATTAGTACAAAGAATTTATGAATTTATGAATTTATTCTTGTATTAATTCTACTCACTTTATGAGATATAATAAAAACAAGATATAGAGGGAGGTTTTTATATGAATAACAAGTTGAGTGAATCTAAAAATTGGTTAAATATTGACGGAAAGACTATTATAGTAACTGGTGGAAACTCTGGTATTGGATTACATATAGTAAATGAACTTAAAGAAAACGGTGCCAACGTTGTTGTTGCTGATATGAATGTGGAAACTGGAAAAAAAGATGGTGTATACAATATTAAGACTAATGTTACATCAATTGATAGTATAAATGCCATGGTCTTAGAAACGGTGAAGGAGTATGGTAAGATTGACGTGTTAGTTAACAATGCTGGAATTAATCTACCAAGATTGCTTGTTGATGTATATAGTGATGAAAAAAAATATGAAATTAACGAAGAATCATTTAACAAGATGACTGCAGTAAACCAAAAGGGTATTGTGTTTGTAACTCAAGCTGTAGTAAGAGACATGCTAGCAAGAAAAATACAAGGAGTTATAATAAATATTTCTTCTGAATCAGGTATGGAAGGTTCGGTAGGACAAAGTCTATATTCTGCAACAAAGGGTGCTGTAAATTCTTATACTAGATCTTGGGCAAAGGAACTTGGGAAATTTGGTATAAAAGTAGTTGCTATAGCCCCTGGAATTAATGAGAAGACTGGACTTACAACACCTGCATATAACGAAGCATTAGCTTATACAAGAAATATAAATGTAGATCAGTTAGACACAGGGTACGAAAAGAGTATTCCGCTTGGACGTGTTGGAAAACTAGATGAAATAGCATATTTAGTAACTTTCCTTGCATCTGGAAAGTCTGGCTATATTACTGGAACAGTAATCAACATTTCTGGAGGAAAATCAAGAGGTTAAACAGGAGGAGTTTGGTTTGATAGATAAGAAAAATGAAGTCTTGGAGTGTAATAGAGTAGTTAATAATTGTGACCAAGATAACAGCTATAGACATCTAAGTAATCCTACAACTCCCACTGATTTTAATGATTTTCATTGTAGGATTGCGTATTTATTAGATCAATTAATAAATACGGAAAATTACCTAAATATCATGGATCTTTCAGAGGAAATGAATGTTAGTAGAGGTACAGTCAATAATGATCTAAAAAAAACAAAAGATCTTTTAAGAAAATATGATGCTGAAATTTTGGGAGTTACAAACAAGGGTATTAAGTTAAAATGCAATGAATTTAGTAAACGTTTAATTCTTATTTATGAAGTGTTTGATTACTTTAAATGTGATGTCGATATAGACAATAAAACCATTGACCTTTTAGAAGCACTAGCTAAGCATTATAAGTTTAATGACCAAATGGAGCTACTTTTTTATAAGTCAACATTAGTAACTATTGATAGAATAAAAAAAGGTAGGAATCTAAAAACGTCTATTCCTATGTACAAAAACTTTGAAATTAACAGTAAAACACTTAATGATTTTATTACAGAAATTGAAAATATTTATAAAATAAAACTAAATCATGAAGATATTGATTTTATATCGTTCCCTATTAATACAAGAAACTCTGCACATACTAAAAGTATAGAAAATACTGTAAATCAAGAAATATTACTGCAGATTGTTAAACAAATGCTTGTTAGCATAAGGGAACGTTTTATGATTGATATTAATGAGAAAACTTTTTATAATAAGGTAAGGCATCATTTATTATTTTTAATTAACAGATTAATATTTAGAATTCCTGTAAACGATATTTTTTCAGACCAAATTAAAATTAGATTTCCACTAGCTTTCGAATTGGCGAAAATATCAATGAGTGTTCTTCAAAAACAATATCATCTGATGGGTACAGAAATTGACATAAGTTATCTCGCAGTATATTTTGCTCTAATATTGGATGACAGGAAGGTTGATTATAAAAGTAAGAATAGTGACGGAAATATTGCCGTTGTGACTAATAATGGCAGAGGCACTTTTGAACTGATAAGAAAGCAGTTGCAAGAAATAGTTGGATTAAACTCTAACATTGATTTATTGACTGTTTCAGAGTTGAAAATTAAGGATGTATCCAATTATGGAATGATTTTTAGCACAGAAAATATTATAAATGATAGGCACTTTCCTATTATAAAAATAGATGGAATTATCGATCAAGATTCTATTACCCAAAAGCTCAAAGAGCTTAAAAAGAAAAATTTAGAACCAATTGCAAACATAATGAAACTAGAAAATCTTAAAATATTATATCTAGATGGCTCTGTAAGCTACAGAGATAATGTAAAAATAATTACGAGTAAGCTTATTGATGAAGAGTATGTTTCTAGTGATATTTACAGTATATTTGAGAAAAAAGACAACTTGAGTTCGATGATTTATGAAAATGGAGTAGCATTTCCTCATTTAATAGATAAAAAAATAAATAACTTTAGTCTAACTATAGGTATCATAAAGCCTAACACGGACAAATTAAAAATTATATTATTTTTGTTAATACCAGAAAATATGGATAATCAGCAAGAAGGGGCATTGCTGAAAATTTATGATGAAATATTCACCATAATAAGTGACAAAGAACTTGTTTTCAAACTTCAAGATATAGAAGATATTTATTGATTTACAATTATTTAATGAAAGGAAGTTGATAAGATGACGTTTAAATATATGCTTATACTCGGTGTGGTTGTAATGTTATCCTTTGCCTTGCAATATTTTTTAGGATTCAAGCAAATCAAACATTTTAATGATGAATATATAAGACTAAGAAAGGAGGGCAGAGTATCTATAGGAAGGCGTGCTGGTAAAATCCAATCAGGTACTATAATACTTTTTGCACTTGATAAAAATGATAGAATAAGGTATGGAAGAAAAATACAGGGAACTACAATATTAGCTAAGTTTAAGGATTTCAACACATTTAATGGTAGAGAAATTGGCAAAATCACATTGAAAGATGAAGAAATGAAGAAAGAGATAAAAATAACTCGTAAAGCAGTATTAGATGCTGTTAATAGTTATAACATTGTAAAAAATGGAGAAATTGTTCCTGAAAAGAAATCACCATTCGGAAAAGTATATGAAAAATTGGTTCATTGATATTTCAATTTATAATTAATTTTATGAATACTTTAATAGGAGGTACATTATGAAAATTATAACAGTTATTGGAGCCGGTCAGATGGCCTCTGCTTTATCATTTCCTGCAATTGAAAACGGTAACAAGGTGCGATTAGTTGGTACGCCACTGGATAGAAGTGTTATCGATTCTGTAAAGACTATAGGTTTTCATCCTACATTAAAACGTCAATTGCCTAAAACAGGAATTGAGTGTTATCAAATCGAAGAAGTAAATAAAGCATTAGAGGGAGCTGATGTTGTTATATGTGGGGTTAGTAGTTTTGGTGTTGATTGGTTTGCAGAGAATATATTGCCTATCATACCTGAAAATATTCCTATTCTTTCAATAACAAAAGGAATGATTGACTTAGAGGATGGAAGTATGATTACTTATCCACAGTACTTTGAAAGTAAGCTTCCAGCTAATAAGAAACTTTCTATTAATGCTATAGGTGGTCCATGTACTAGTTATGAACTTGCTGATAAAGATCATTCTGTCGTTGCATTTTGTGGACATGATATAGAAATACTTAGAATGCTTAAGAGCTTATTTGAATCTCCATACTATCATATAAGTCTTTCTACAGATGTTGTAGGTGTTGAGTGTGCAGTAGCACTAAAAAATGCCTATGCATTGGGTGTATCACTCGCTATTGGACTGGCTATTGGACCTGATGGCTTAGGCCATGAGCATTATAATTCTCAGGCTGGACTTTTCGGACAAAGCGTAAAGGAAATGAAACATCTTCTTGAAATAGTTGGTGGTGGTGACGAAAATATTATATTATCTGCTGGTGACCTTTATGTAACTGTTTTTGGTGGACGTACTCGTAAAGTCGGAACCCTGCTTGGGCAAGGTTTCTCAATTGAAGAATCTATTAAACGATTAGAAGGCGTAACACTTGAATCAATAGTTATTGCCACTCGTACTGCACGAGGGGTGCGTGCTCTTGCCAAAAGAGGGGTCGTGAAGCTCAGTGATTTTCCACTGCTAATACATGTTGATAATATCATAAATGCAGGTGCTACTGCAGTTGATATTCCATGGTCATCTTTTGAATCAGAAAAAATATAATGGTGAAAAATTAATCACCTTATAAATAATACTTATATAAAAATATAATAAAAAAAAGGGGTGCATAAAATGGATTTAACTATTAAGATTGCAGAAGGATTTATAGGATTGTTTAAAATAGGATCAAAAACCTTTCTAAGCTGGATGACAGGTATTGTACCATTAGTATTGTTATTACTCGTATTTATGAATACCGTAATTAATTTAATTGGTCAAGAGAGAGTTAATAGGTTTGCGCAATGGGCTTCAAAGTATTCTTTAATGAGAAATATGGTGTTACCTTTTGTTGCAGCGTTTACGTTATGTAATCCAGCAGCATTTACTTTAGGAAAATTTTTACCTGAATTTTATAAACCTAGTTATTATGCAGCTGTTGCACAATATTGTCACACAAGTAGTGGTATATTCCCACATATTAATCCGGGTGAGTTATTTCTTTATCTAGGAGTTTCAGCTGGCATTACAACCCTTGGTTTAAGTGTTACTCCACTCGCAATACGATATCTTCTTGTTGGACTTGTAATGAATGCTGTAGGTGCATATGTTACTGATTTTACAACAGCATATGTTTGCAGAAAATCTGGTATTAAATTAAGTAAAATAGCTAAAGTATAAGGGGGGTAAAATAATGAGTAAATATAATAGTATAAGAATTGAAAAAGGTCAAGGTGGATGGGGTGGTCCCTTTGTAGTGACACCTACCGACCAAAAGAATAAATTCGTATATATTGTTGGTGGAGGAGAAAAACCAGCAATTGTAGATAAAATAGTTGAATTAACAGGAATGGAAGCAGTAAATGGATTTAAAACTTCGATTCCTGATAATGAGACAGCTTTAGTAGTCATTGACTGTGGTGGAACATTAAGATGTGGAGTTTATCCACAAAAGGGCATACCTACTATAAACATTATTCCAACAGGAAAATCAGGTCCTTTGGCAAAATATATTACTGAAGAGCTTTATGTATCTAATGTTGGACTAGACCAAATTACATTAACAGATGAAACAGCAAAAGCAAGCACTTCGTCTGCTAGTAAAAATGAAGCACCTAAGACATCGGGATACTCGACTGACAAGAAACTAACTGCACAAAACGCTGAAAAGGGAAGTATTGTTGCTAAGTTCGGTATGGGAGCTGGTAAAGCAATTGCTATAATGTTACAAGCTTCAAGGGAAGCTGTTCAAACAATGATTAACACAATTATACCTTTCATGGCATTTGTTGCAATGTTGATTGGTATCATACAAGGAAGCGGAATTGGTAATCTTTTTGCAAAGGTTATGTCACCACTCGCTGGTAATGTATGGGGCTTAATGCTTATTGGATTCATATGTTCATTGCCTGTCCTTTCACCATTACTAGGACCGGGTGCTGTTATTGCTCAGGTAATAGGAACTCTAATTGGTGTTGAAATAGGAAAAGGAAATATAAATCCAAACTTAGCATTACCCGCATTGTTTGCTATAAATACCCAGAATGCATGTGACTTTATTCCAGTTGGATTAGGGCTAGAGGAAGCTGATCCTGAGACAGTCGAAGTAGGAGTACCATCAGTATTATACTCAAGATTCTTAAATGGAGTACCTCGTGTATTCGTAGCTTGGGTAGCAAGTTTCGGTTTGTATCGATAAATTGAACAAAAGGAGGATTAAACAATGATTTATGCTACAGAAATTCAAGAAATTGGTCTAAGTGCAAAAGAATTTTTAAATGAAGAAATTATAGTTTTATTTGGATTTAATGCTCCACCTGACTTAAGACCATATTGCTTTCTTATTGAACAAAATAAGTTAGACGATTCCATAGAAGTTGACGATACACTTTATATAAACGATGATAGTTATAAAATTATAGCGGTTGGGGACCAGGTCAACAAAAACTTGAAGGATTTGGGACATATTACAATAAATTTCAAAGGTGATACAAGCAATTTGATGGCAGGTTCCTTATATGTTGAAAAGAAAGCAATAAGTAATATTGAGGTAGGAACAAAAATTATTATTGAAAAAAACAACTAGAGAGGAATGGTTACTATGTTTTTAGATACAGCTAATATTAATGACATAAATGAATGTATGAAGACAGGAGTATTAAAAGGGATAACTACAAATCCTACAATTCTTCTTAAAGAAAATGTAAATAGATTTAAGCAGATAGAAAATATTCTTGGAACTAATACAGAACTACTATTTGTTCAACTCATTGGTGATACAATAGAAGAACTTTATGATGATTATGAAAAACTTAATAATATTAAGGGCTGTAAAAAAATTGCTTACAAGGTACCTATAAATCTTATAGGATTAGAAGTTGTAAATAAAATTAAATCTAATAATCCTAAAACTATTGTATTAGGTACAGCCATTTACTCAGCTGATCAAGGGATTCTAGCTGCATTAGCTGGGTGTGATTATGTAGCACCTTATGTTAATAGGATGTCAAATAATAATATAAACCCATTTGATGCGATTTCAAAAATGAGGTTGTTCTACGATGATAGAGAACTTGAATGTAAAATTTTGGCTGCAAGCTTCAAGAACACTAACCAAATACTAGATGCATTAGAAGCTGGAGCGCATACATGTACTATTCCAACTGACCTCTTTAAGCAGATGGTTAACAAGGAATTAGCATTAAATGCTATTAAAGTATTTAATCATGATGGACAAAAGCTTGATGAAATGACGAAATAAGTATAAACATTTATGTTTTCTCCTTAGTTATAATAGGAGATTGCATAGGTGTTTTTCTTTTCCTTGATATACGAAAATCAATAAATTATTTTGTTAATGTATAGAGTTTAGGAATAACAACGAGTTTTGTTGAAACAATTAATAGAGTATTGTATAATTAACTAAAGAAAACTTATTTTGATATTGTATGAGCATAATTTTCTTGAAATATTTTTTGTAGAATTGAGTAAAATACATAGTAGTAACTACTATAACATTTATAATACGGACACTTGATAGAATTATAAAAACACTATTTAATTTTTTTAGGGAGGTATATTTATGACAAAAGGCTTATCTTTAAATTTAACTAAGGTGGCTTCTTTTTTAGAAGAACATGAAATTAAATATCTACAACCGATGGTAACAGCAGCACACGATATGTTACATAATAAAACAGGACAGGGGAATGATTTCTTAGGTTGGATTGATCTTCCAGTGGATTATAACAAAGAGGAATTTGCAAGAATACAAAAAGCATCAGAAAAGATAAGAAATAATTCAGATGTGCTTATAGTAATTGGAATTGGTGGTTCTTACTTAGGATCTAGAGCTGCAATAGAAATGTTATCTCATACATTTCATTCTAATCTTTCAAAAGATAAAAGAAAATCGCCAATCATATACTATGTTGGTAATAATTTAAGTTCAACATATATGGCTGATTTACTTGAAGTTATTGAAGGAAAAGACATTTCGGTTAATGTTATATCAAAATCTGGAACTACAACTGAACCAGCTGTAGCTTTTAGAATTTTTAAAGCTTATTTGGAAAAGAAATATGGAAAAGATGGAGCAAAAGAAAGAATATATGCAACTACGGATAAAGCAAAAGGTGCTTTGAAAACTCTTGCAGATGCAGAAGGATATGAAACTTTTGTTATTCCAGATGATGTTGGAGGAAGATTTACGGTCTTAACACCTGTTGGATTATTACCTATTGCAACAGCAGGCATCGACATAGAAGAAATGATGAAAGGCGCTGCAGCTGCAAGACAGGCATACAGTATGCCAGAATTAGAAAAAAATGATGCCTATAAATATGCAGTGACTAGAAATATTCTTTACCGAAAGGGCAAAACTACAGAAATATTAGTGAATTATGAACCATGTATGCACTATTTTGGTGAGTGGTGGAAGCAATTATATGGTGAAAGTGAAGGTAAAGATGGTAAGGGAATATTCCCAGCAGCAGTTGATTTTTCAACGGATTTGCATTCTATGGGACAATATATCCAAGAGGGATTAAGAAATATATCTGAGACAGTAATTAATGTTGAAAAACCTAGAAAGAATATTGTAATTGAAGAAAATGCTGAAAACATAGATGGATTAAATTTCTTAGCAGGAAATACATTGGATTATGTAAATAAGAAAGCATTTGAAGGTACTATCTTAGCACATAATGATGGCGGGGTACCTAATATGGTAGTTGAAGTACCAGAATTAAATGCTTATTATTTCGGATATTTAGTCTATTTCTTTGAAAAGGCTTGTGGAATTAGCGGTTACTTATTAGGAATAAATCCATTTAATCAACCAGGAGTTGAAGCATACAAGAAAAACATGTTTGCGCTTCTTGGAAAAACTGGATATGAGTCTCTGAAAACAGAATTAGAAAAAAGATTAGATTAACAAATATACAGAAAGAGTGATTGAATAAATCGCTCTTTCTGTTTTTTTTTCAACTCTAACTATGAAAACTTGAGATATATATAAATTTGATATGATAAAGCTAATAAAGTATAATTATTAGATGTAAACTTTTTTAGAATAGAAAATTTATAGAACATTAAATTATTATAATATTTTTATGGATATAAATAAAAAGTCATATAAATTACGTCAAAGGTGGGTAAAAACAATGGAAAAGGATATTAAAATACTTGCAATAGAATCAAGTTGTGATGAAACAGCGGCTGCAGTAGTAGTAAATGGTAGGGATGTTTTATCTAACATAATTGCATCGCAAATAGATATACATGAAAAGTTTGGAGGCGTTGTGCCAGAAGTAGCGTCTAGAAAGCACATAGAAGCAATAAGTGCTGTGGTTCAAGAAGCACTAGATGAAGCTAATGTTACTTTAGATGATATAGATGCAATAGGAGTAACTTATGGACCCGGACTAGTTGGTGCATTGCTTGTAGGTGTTCAATACGCTAAGGGCCTGGCATATGCGACCCATAAACCTTTAATTGGAGTTAATCATATAGAGGGGCATATAAGCGCTAACTTTATTCAATATAAGGAGCTTGAGCCACCATTTATGTGTTTGGTAGTTTCAGGCGGACATACATTTATTGTATACATGAAGGATCACGGTGAATTTGAAGTTATGGCTGAAACTAGAGATGATGCAGCAGGAGAAGCATTTGATAAGGTAGCTCGTGCAATAGGCCTTGGGTATCCAGGTGGACCTAAAATAGATAAAATATCAAAAGAGGGTAATGCAGATGCTATAAAATTTCCAAAAGCTAAATTTCATGATGTTACTTTAGACTTTTCATTTAGTGGAGTCAAATCTTCTGTATTAAATTATTTAAATAAAATGAATATGAAAAATGAGACAATTAATATACCTGACGTAGCTGCATCTTTCCAAAAGGCAGTGGTTAATGTTTTGGTAGAGAATGCATTTGAAGCATGTAAAATTAAAGGGGTAGATAAAATAACAATAGCAGGTGGCGTGGCTTCAAACTCTTGCCTTAGGGAGACAATGATAAAAGAAGGGCAAAAGAAAAATATAAAAGTTATGTTCCCGGAGATGATTCTTTGTACTGATAACGCAGCTATGATTGGAAGTGCGGCTTATTTTGAATTAATAAAGGGAAGAGTTTCACCATTAACACTAAATGCAATACCAAACCTAAAGCTTGGAGAAAGATAATAAAAGGAGTCCTTAAATTTTGATCAAAATTAACTTGAATTTAATGCAAAGAAGAATTAGAAAACTACATTCACAACATGTTATACATGAGTCCTTTAGATTTGGCATACTTCTTGCAATTGCGGGAGGGTTTTTGGATTCTTATACATTTATAGGAAGGGGCGGTGTTTTCGCTAATGCTCAAACTGGAAATATTGTACTACTTGCCATATATGCCTCAAAAGGAGAGTGGATGCATGCATTTGCTAATATTCCATCTATTGTAGCTTTTGTAACTGGAGTAATTGTTGTTCAAACAATAAAAAATGATTCATCCTGTTTATTTATAAATGACTGGCCACGGGTAGTTTTGATTTTTGAAATCATAGTCCTTTTTGTAATAGGATTTATACCTAGTACCATTCCTAATATTATTGTAAATGTTACAATTTCATTTGTTGCTTCCATTCAAGTGTGCTCATTTTCGAAAATTGCGGATTCTCCATATAGCTCCACCATGTCCACAGGTAACTTACGATCAGCTGCAAGGGAGGCATATATTGCTTTTACACAAAAGGATCATGAGGCAGCTATTCGTACTATTCGTCTTTTTACAGTTGTTTTTTCATTTTTAGTAGGTTCATTTTTGGGAGGTATATTAACATTAAATATTGGTGTTAAAGCAATATGGGGCGCTGCGATTATAATATTCAGTGCTTTGGTGTTATATAACATTAATAATTCATAAACACAGCGTATGTTTAAATATGATAATTTTATATATTTGTTAACAAATATTATTATCTCCGAATTTCTTTATAAGATTCTTAAGTTCATCTATCTGTTTTTGCAAATCCTTATTCGTATTATTTGAATTGGTATTCGCATTACTTGCATTTTGGGCTTCTTCTTTTGCGTTAAGATTAGAAATTTGAGCTGCTATTATAAACATGGTCTGAGCTATACTGAATAAAAAATTAGCTACTACATTTTGTTGGTCAACATCGAACTTAGAAGCAATAATAATTCCTAGTATTGTTGCGAGTGTTGCCAATTCGGTAGGACTGTACTCTTCTAGTTTTTTCATATAATGCCTCATCATAATATTGTTATATTATAGTATATTCATTTAATTAATATTGGGTAGATTATATTTTGAAAATAATTATTTAAACAATGTGAAATATTTAAATAAATAATTTTTAGTGATTATGTATACCCCCAAAATGAAGGAATATAATAATAAAAAGCAAGTTTAAAAACAAAATTCCCAGTTGATACAATAATATAAGTAGAGTATACTTATCTGAGTTTCGATTATTTAAAATAACGATTATTCTTACGAATTTAAACGAGGAGCAATATTATGACAAACCACCCCAAAATAACAAAAACTTTGTTTAGGCTACTAATTATATCAATTTGTTTATGTATAAGCATATTTGCAGTGGTGTCATGTTCAAATAGAATTAAAAAAAACAATGAAAATAAAGATAATGCATCTAATAAAAGCACGAACAATAAGGGTAAAGAGAAAAACATAAAGAATATTAAGTTAACAAAAGTAGCATTTGAAAAAGGTAATAATATATATCTTTATGATGAAATAAGTAAACAAATTAAGTCTCTTGGAGATATTACAAAATCGAAAGATTTGTTACAACTTTCTCCTGATAAAACAAAAATTGTATTTAGGTATTTTAATGATGGGGAACCTATATATCCACCGCATGTAATTATTTATGATATTAAATCTGAAAAATTAACAGATATTGTTATCAACAATAAAAATGTACAACAAATTCTTGAACTCAAATGGATAGATAATGAAGATATTTTGGTTACAGGGCATATTAATCCATCAGTTTCAGGTTATAGCGTATATAATATAAAAAGCAAAACGGAGTTAATATCCTGTGTTGGTACTATACGCGATGTTAATTTAGGTAAAAAAAATATTCTTTATAGCAATACGCCTCACATATTTCCTCAGCCAAAAGCTAATTTATATATTAATGGGAAGCAAATTTTTGAAATTAACAATAATAAGGAACAAATACTTGATGGTGTAATATCTAATGATGGCAAAGTAATTGCATTTAGAAGTTCGGTGACAGGTGAAAAGGATTTAAATGGTAAAGCAGTTGCATATATTAACTTAGGCCAAATTAGTAGTAACGGAAATGCTATAAACGATCTAAAGAGGATAGTAATAAGCGGTGATATCGCTGGGAAATTGAAATTTGATGATAATAAGTTAAGTATTGTTGAGGATAAATTCATATATAAGTTAAATGATGGAAAGCTTATTAAGGTAGAAAATACATTGCCAAAGCAAAAAAAACTTACGGCAGTTCAGCTTAAAGAATTTAGGCAAACTTTAGCTAAACAATTTCCTAAAGAGATTATTTCAGATCAAACAGTATTAGAAGATATAGATATATATAATATGGTAGCCTTTTAGGATTTAGAACAAATATAGGATTAGTAAAATATAGTTAATATTTATGGAATTTATTATAATTATGTTAACAAACAATTGAAAATTTGGTATAATGACCTTATGTTTATAAAAAATTATGGAAGAAGGGTTATTATGAAAAAGGAAAATTCTTATAGGCCTCAGAAAACAAAAATCCATGTAAAGACAATATCAGAATTAATAGTTAGCAAATTACTTATGTTACTAGGTTCTATTATACCAATATCTATATTTATAGCCTATACTATGAAGCTGAACTTTTTCTCTATTACAAGAATTCTATCAGTATTTATTTTAATTATAAGCATAGCTGCATACTTAAAAAGTGAAATTATGTATCCTCATCCTAAGGTACTACATAAAGGTGTTACTTTAGGTGGTAAAAAAAATGTGGTTTACAAAAAACATAAAATAAACTTTTCTTTTTCTCTAAAAAAAGGTCCGCTTCAAGTGGTGTTATCAATGTTAATAATTATATTATTAACTTATTTAGGACAAGGTGTCTATAGATTAATTGAGTAAGGAGTATTAAATATGGATAATAATTATAAGTTTTTTAGAAATAAAGAATGCGAATATTTTCCGTGCCATGAGGTTAAAAATGATGAAAAATTTAATTGCCTGTTTTGTTATTGTCCACTGTATTTTCTTGAGGACTGTGGTGGAAATGGAAAATTTGTAAATGGTATTAAAGATTGCTCATCTTGTTTGATACCACACTCTGAAAATGGCTATGAATATATTGTAGGTAAAATTAAGGAAGTGAATAAAACAAAAAGAAAATAATAAAAACAGAACAAAAAAAGTTATAATTGTTTATAAAAACTTATAATAACCCATGAAAAACAAAAAGATGCTAATGGTAACATTGTGTTTTAGTGATTTATGGGTTATAGTTAGAGCATTAATTAAAAAAAGTTAACAACTTAACATAAAAAAATACGTTTATTAAAAAGGCACTGTCAATTCAGCGCCTTTTTTTTACCCCCAAATATGGTGATAAGAACATTATTATATTCGTAGTAAGTGGATACACTAAAGAGCATAAAGAAATTAAAAAATATTATAAGTCGGAGGTACAAATGTGAAAGTAAATAGAAGATTAGAGTTATTTAAAAATGTGACGGATAAGGAATGGAATGATTGGGAATGGCAAGTTAAAAATAGAATTGAAACTGTAGAAGAACTTAAGAAATATATTCCATTAACTCTTGAGGAAGAAGAGGGAGCTAAAAAATGTCTTCAAACATTGAGGATGGCTATTACTCCATATTATTTAGCATTGATAGATCCCAGTGACCCATATGATCCAATAAGGAAACAAGCTATACCGACGGCTCTAGAATTACACAAAGCGGAGGCTGATCTATTGGATCCATTGCATGAAGACACGGATTCTCCAGTGCCAGGACTAACTCATAGATACCCAGATAGAGTATTATTACTAATAACCGATATGTGCTCAATGTACTGTAGGCATTGTACAAGAAGAAGGTTTGCAGGTCAAAATGATAATTCTATGCCAATTGATAAAATAGATAAAGCAATTGAGTATATAAGAAATACCGTGCAAGTTAGGGACGTACTATTATCAGGTGGCGATGCGCTACTTGTAACAGACGATAAATTAGAATATATAATAAAAAAATTAAGAGAGATTCCGCACGTTGAAATAATAAGAATAGGTTCAAGAGTGCCTGTAGTTCTTCCACAAAGAATTACTCCAAAACTAGTTGACATGTTAAAGAAGTATCACCCTATTTGGTTAAATACACATTTTAATCATCCGAATGAAATTACGCAGGAAGCGAAACTTGCTTGCGAAAGACTTGCAAATGCAGGAATACCTTTAGGGAATCAATCAGTCCTTCTAAGAGGAGTTAATGACTGCTCGAATATAATGATGCAACTAGTGCATGAACTTGTTAAAATTAGGGTAAGGCCTTACTACATATATCAATGTGACCTTTCAATGGGGCTTGAACACTTTAGAACACCTGTATCTAAAGGAATAGAAATAATTGAAGGATTAAGAGGTCATACCTCAGGATTTTGTGTACCCACATTTGTTGTCGATGCGCCAGGTGGCGGTGGGAAAATCCCAGTAATGCCAGGATACATTATATCTCAAAGCCCTGAGAAAATAGTTCTTAGGAACTTTGAAGGAGTTATAACTACTTATGAGCAACCGACTAGTTATACTTCTATTTGTCACTGCGATGTTTGCGAAGGAAAGAAAAAGATTCACAAGGTAGGTGTAGCAGGGTTATTAAATAATGAGAAAATGTCTATGGAACCAGTTGGACTAGAGAGAAATTTAAGAGGACAAGAATAGTAAAACTAAAATATATTAAGGATAAGCTTAGAGATTAAATCTTTAGGCATATTATTTTCTATATTTATTGTCCGAAGTTGTAACAGTTTTTGAGAAATTGAATAAAATGGTATCATAAGTAATTTTAGGAGGGTAAATTTGCAAACCCTAAAAATAGGTTCAAAAGGAACGGTGGTATCGGAAATACAAGCATTGCTTAATAAGTTAGGTTATGTTGTTGGAGAAGTAGATGGAATATATGGACCTAAAACTGCAGGTGCAGTAAGGAAGTTTCAGAAATATTTTGGATTATTACCTACAGGCGATGTGGATGATGATACTTATAAACTTATGAACAGATTTTTATTAGGTTATGATACTTATAGAATTAAATCAGGTGACACTCTATACCTTATAGCAAAACGTTATTACACACCACTTGAAAGTATAATTACAGCTAACCCACAAATTAATGCAAATAGATTGAGGGTTGGTGATGTAATTATAGTTCCTTACTCGTTAGATGTGGTTTATACAAATATTGATTATACTTATGAGATTATGAAAAAAGATTTAGAAGGGTTAAAAGCTAGATATCCATTTATTGAAGTTGAGAGTGCTGGCAGGAGTGAACTTGGGAAAGAACTTTATTATGTAAAATTGGGTAATGGACCAAACAAAGTATTTTATAATGGCGCGCATCATGGTATTGAATGGATAACCTCTGTACTTTTAATGAAGTTTATTGAAAATTTTGCTAAAGCCTATGCGATGGGTCAGGATATGGAAGGTTATAATGTGCGTGATATTTTTAAAAAAAGTACTATATATGTTATGCCCATGGTTAATCCAGATGGAGTGGACTTAGTCCTTAATGGTCTAGAAAAAAGTAACCCGTATTACAATGATTTAATTAAGTGGAATAATGGAAGTTTAGATTTTTCTGAAAATTGGAGTGCTAATATTCGAGGAGTAGATCTTAATCATAACTATGATGCTATGTGGCAAGAATCAAAGAATGCAGAGGCGAGTTATGGAATATATGGACCAGGACCTACAAGATATTCAGGTACCTCGCCAGAATCAGAATCAGAGTCTAAAGCTGTAGCAAATTTAACAAGAACTAATAATTTTAGATTAGTAATAGCATATCATACCCAAGGTGAACTAATATACTGGAATTTTCAAAATTTAGCAAGCTCTGAAGCTAAAGCAATAGCAATAATATTTTCACAATTAAGTGGTTATAATCTAGGTGAAACAACTGGAATTACCAGTTATGCAGGATATAAAGATTGGTTCATAGGAAAATTTAGAAGGCCGGGCTACACTATTGAAGTTGGGCTTGGAAAAAATCCTCTTCCTATAAGTCAATTTAATAAGATTTATAGCGACAACATTAAAGTTTTATTAGAGGGGGCAACGATTTAATAGTTTAATAGTAAATATGATCTTTCTCCGAAGTGACTTGCAACAAGAAACGAACAAATTATTGGAGTTCGGTTGCAAGGCACACAGGAGAAATCTTATATTTGTTTATTCTTCTTCGGAGACTGCCAATTCCCATGCTGCGTAAAGTTCTTCAAGTTCCTTTTTCACACTTAAAAGTTGATTGTTTGTTTCGACACTTCTACTTGGACTTGAATAAACTTCTTCAAGGCATAGGTCGTTGTTTAATTTTTCTAATTCTTTTTCAAGTGATGCAATTTTATCTTCTAGTTCTTTAAAATCTAGTTTCTTTTGTTTCTCAAGTTTATCTTCTTCACGCTTCTTTTTTTTATCAAAATTAATCTGAGTTTTTGACATTCCTTCTTGCTCTTCTTCTAACTTAAATCTTAGAGGATTTTTCTTTTTTTCTATATAATAACTATAATTTCCTAAATACTCTTTGAGTCCATTTTGATTTAATTCGAGTATTCTAGTAATTACCTTGTTTAAGAAATATCTATCATGTGATATTACGACAACGGTGCCATCATATCCGAGTATTGAATCTTCTAAGGCCTCACGGGACATAATATCTAAGTGGTTTGTTGGTTCATCTAGCAATAAGAAGTTTGCCTTAGATAACATTATTTTTAGAAGATTAATCCTACACCTTTCTCCACCACTTAAAGTGGATATAACCTTGAATACATCTTCTCCTATGAATAGAAATGCAGCCAGTGCAGTACGGACCTCTGTGGTAGTAAGTTTTGGAAATTCATCCCAAACTTCATCTATTATAGTTTTTTCTGGATTTAAATTTGATTGTTCTTGGTCATAATATCCAACAAAAATATTTTTACCCAATATTTTTATGCCTGTATCACTTGGTATCTGATCCATTATAATTTTAAAAAGGGTGGTTTTACCTCGCCCATTTTCACCAATAAGAGCAAATTTTTCTGACCTTTTTATGTCTAAATTTAGATGCTCAAACAATAGGTTATCTCCAAATCGTTTTGATAGATCCTCTATGTGAAGAACATCATTTCCACTTTTAATTTCTGTTTCAAATTTGATTTTAGTGTCGCGCGGATCTCGATCTGGAGAGTGAATTCGGTCAATTTTGTCCAGAGATTTTTGTCTGCTATCTGCAGCTCTTACACTTTTTTCTCTATTAAAGGATCTATATTTAGTTATAATATCCTCTTGCCTTTTTATTTCTGACTGTTGCACATTGTATGCTTTTAATTGAATTTCAAAATTTATTTTTTTTAATTCAATAAAATTTGTATAACTTCCATTATAACAATCTACATGTCCATTAATAAGTTCAAAAGTTTTATTGGTAATAGTATCTAAAAAGAACCTATCATGAGAAATTATAAACATTGTTCCTTTATATGATTTAAGGTAATCTTCCAGCCATTCTATGGCGTCTAAGTCTAAGTGATTAGTAGGCTCATCCAGTAATAGTATATCAGGGTTCTTAAGTAATAACTTGCAAAGTGCAACCCTGGTTTTTTGACCTCCACTTAATATGTTTATTGGTTTATTATAATCATCTTCTAAAAAGCCAAGGCCTTTAAGAACTCTACTTATCTTAGCCTTATAGGTGTAGCCGCCTCTGTTATTATAAAGTTCAGAGGTTAATGTGTATTCTTTAATTATCTTATTTTGATAGTCTTCCTTTGAAGCATCATAAGGTAAACTCATTTTTATTTCCAGAGCTTTAAGATTTTTTTCGAGGTTTAATAAATTGTCGAATACTAAAAGTGTTTCCTCATATATAGTATTAGTTATATCTAATGATAAATTTTGGGATAAATAACCTAGTTTTTTATTTTTATCTATAAATAATTCACCAGCATCATGGTCCAATTGTGAGGTAAGTATTTTGAAAAGTGTAGACTTGCCAGCGCCATTAGCACCAATAAAACCAATTCTTTCACCTTCATTTATACTTAAAGTTATTTTGTCTAAAATAACATCTATACCATAACTTTTGTGAATATCTTTGCAACTTAGAACTATCATCATTTTCACCTTCCCTGTAGCGTAGTCTTAAATTAATAAATATTAATTAAATCTGTTCATATATTATTGTACTATTTATATTAAAGTTATTGTAGTAAAAAGCAAATATATATAACATTAATTTTAAATAATAGTATAAAAAAGGTATAAATGGTTAATAGTGCTTAATATCTATTAAATTTGAAACAAAAGGTGATATTAACCTATAATGTGTGTTAAGATTGGTAGTATGAAATTTATGATATTCACAGAGGAGTGTAAGTCGTGGAAAGAAAAAAAAATATATCGATGGCAGTTATTCGAAGATTGCCTAAATACAATAGATATTTAAAAGAACTTTTAAGGACTGATGTAGATAGAAT
The DNA here is from genome assembly GCF_001877035.1 of Clostridium estertheticum subsp. estertheticum. Classification (NCBI taxonomy): domain Bacteria; kingdom Bacillati; phylum Bacillota; class Clostridia; order Eubacteriales; family Clostridiaceae; genus Clostridium; species Clostridium estertheticum. Next base: position 332,980 of record NZ_CP015756.1, read on the forward strand.
ATCCTCAAAAGAGCTAGGAGAGAGAATTGGCTTTACGGCATCTCAAATTAGACAAGACTTGAACTGCTTTGGGGATTTTGGACAACAGGGATACGGTTATAATGTTAAAGAATTATTAAATGAAATTAATGGCATATTGGGGCTAGCAAAAGAATATAAAATGATAATAATAGGTGCTGGTAACATTGGGCAGGCTATTGCCAATTATACCAATTTTGAAAGGTTAGCTTTTAATTTGGCAGGTATTTTTGATGTTAATCCAAAGCTAATAGGACTTAAAATTAGAGATGTCGAAGTAAAAGACATAGATGAATTAGCAGGTTTTCTCAAAGCTACGCCAATAGATATAGGAGTAATCTGTGTTTCGGAAAATAGTGCTCAAACAGTTTGCGACATGATGGTGTCAAATGGGGTTAAGGGAATATGGAATTTTGCACCTGTGGATTTAGAAGTACCTAAAGAAATAATTGTTGAAAATGTACATTTGAGTGAGAGTCTCTTAACGCTCAGTTGTTTAATGAATGATAGGACATATTCTTAAAAAATAATTATTTCTTGTTGATATAATTATCACAAAGATATATAATGTAATTGAGGCAAATGGCCTCATATTCATTTAGGTGTATTTGTTATATTATTAACAAATAGTTAATAAATAGATTAATTCGTAAGGAGTGGATTGTTGTGGAATACAAAAATATTGTTCTTCAAATGGAAGACAAAGTTGCAGTACTTACAATTAGTAGACCAAAAGCTCTAAATGCATTAAACTCAGAAACATTAAAAGAGCTAGATTTAGCAATAGATGAAATTGCTAATGACGATAAGATTTACGCAGTAATTATAACAGGAGCTGGAAAAGCATTTGTTGCAGGTGCTGATATCACCGAAATGAAAGATCTTGATGTAATGGGTGGTAGAAGATTTGGAAATTTAGGAAATAAAGTGTTTAGAAAATTAGAAACACTAGAAAAACCAGTAATCGCAGCAGTAAATGGTTTTGCTTTAGGTGGAGGATGCGAGCTTTCTATGGCTTGTGATATTAGAATAGCATCTGTAAAGGCAAAATTTGGTCAACCTGAAGTAGGACTTGGAATAACACCTGGTTTTGGAGGGACTCAAAGACTTTCTAGACTTGTAGGACTTGGAATGGCTAAAGAATTAATATACACAGCTAAGATTATTAATGCGGAAGAAGCATTAAGAATTGGACTTGTTAATAAAGTAGTTGCGCTTGAAGATCTATTAGTAGAAGCTAAAGCACTTGCAAATACAATTGCAGGACAAGCACCTATTGCTGTAAGTCTTTGTAAAGCAGCAATTAATAAGGGAATGCAATTAGACATAGATTCAGCACTTTCATATGAATCAGAGATATTCGGAGAATGTTTCTCGACTGAGGATCAAAGTAGTGGAATGACAGCATTTATCGAGAAAACTGAAAAATGCTTTAAAAATAAGTAATTTAAGTACTTTGTTAAAATACAGGTAGCTTAGCTACCCCAGAGAATAGCGAGGAGGAAGGTTCATGAATTTTACATTGACAAAAGAACAAGAATTTGTAAAACAGATGGTAAGTGAATTCGCATTAAACGAAGTTAAACCTTTAGCTGCGGAAATAGATGTTACAGAAAGATTTCCTAGCGAAACAGTAGAAAAAATGGCTAGATACCATATGATGGGTATTCCAATAGCAACTAAATATGGTGGCGCCGGCGGAAACAATTTATCATATATTATTGCTGTTGAAGAATTATCAAAAGCATGTGCAACAACAGGAGTTATATTATCAGCTCATACATCATTATGTGCAGGTCCAATAGATGCTTTTGGAACAGAAGATCAAAAAATGAAATATTTAGTACCACTTGCAACTGGCGAAAAATTAGGAGCTTTTGGATTAACTGAGCCTAATGCTGGTACAGATGCGTCTGGGCAACAGACTACAGCAACTTTAGACGGTGATAACTATATATTAAATGGTTCAAAAATATTTATCACAAATGGTGGAGTAGCAGATACATTTGTAGTTTTTGCTATGACTGATAAAACTAAGGGAACAAGAGGAATTACAGCTTTTATAGTTGAAAAAGATTTCCCTGGATTCTCAATAGGTAAACATGAAGATAAATTAGGAATAAGAGCATCATCAACAACTGAGCTTGTATTTGAGAACTGTATAGTTCCAAAAGAAAACATGCTTGGAAAAGAAGGAAGAGGTTTCGGTATTGCAATGAAAACTCTTGATGGTGGAAGAATTGGAGTAGCTGCTCAAGCTCTAGGAATCGCTGAAGGAGCATTAGACGAAGCTACTAAATACATGAAAGAAAGAAAACAATTTGGAAAACCACTTGCAGCATTCCAAGGACTTCAATGGATGGTTGCAGAACTTGATGTTAAAATTGAAGCTGCTAAACTTTTAGTTTATAAAGCTGCATTTAATAAAGATGCTGGTTTATCATATACAGTAGAAGCTGCAAGAGCAAAATTATTTGCATCAGAAACTGCTATGGAAGTTACAACAAAAGCTGTTCAAATCTTCGGAGGATATGGATATACTAAAGAATATCCATTAGAAAGAATGATGAGAGATGCTAAGATAACTGAAATATATGAAGGAACTTCAGAAGTTCAAAGAATGGTTATAGCTGGAAATCTATTAAAGTAGGAGGAAATTAAATGAATATAGTTGTATGTTTAAAACAAGTTCCGGATACAAACGAAGTTAAAATAGATCCTAAAACAGGAACCCTTATAAGAGAAGGAGTTCCATCAATAATAAATCCAGATGATAAAAATGCATTAGAAGAATCATTAAGATTAAAAGATGAACATGGTGCGCACGTGACTGTAATTAGCATGGGACCACCTCAGGCAGAAAAAGCATTAAGAGAAGCTTTAGCTATGGGTGCTGATGAAGCAATACTTGTATCAGATCGTGCATTTGCAGGAGCAGATACTTTAGCTACATCACATGCACTTGCTGCAACTTTAAAGAAATTAGACTACGATGTAGTATTTGCTGGAAGACAAGCAATTGATGGAGATACAGCGCAAGTTGGACCAGAAATTGCAGAACATTTAAATCTTGCACAAATAACATACGTTGAAAAAGTTAACGTAATTAAGGGCGGATTAAAAGTTAGAAGAGCTTGGGAAGATGGATATGAAGATATAGAAGTTAAAACTCCTGTTCTTTTAACAGCTATAAAAGAATTAAATGAACCAAGATATATGAACATAAAAAACATTTTTGAAATGTTCCAAACTAAAGAAGTAAAAGTTTGGAATGCAGCAGATATCGGAGCAGACATAGCTGTTCTCGGACTTAAAGGTTCACCAACAAAGGTTAAAAAGTCAATGACTAAAGAACCTAAGGGAAAAGGCGAATTAATACAATTACCAGCAGCAGAAGCTGCGTTATATGCAGTTTCTAAATTAAAAGAAAATCACTTTATCTAAAATGTAGGAGGGAGCAATCAATGAATATAGCAGATTACAAAGGCGTATGGGTCTTCGCTGAACAAAGAGACGGAGAACTTCAAAAAATTTCTTTCGAACTTTTAGGTAAGGGACGAGAAATTGCAGATAAATTAGGAGAAGAATTAACAGCTGTACTACTTGGCGATAAAACAGATGATATGGTTAAAGAACTTGTAGCATTTGGAGCTGATAAGGTAATAGTTGCGAGTTCTCCACTACTAGGTCATTTTACAACTGATGCATATGCAAAAGTTATATGTGATTTAGCAAATGAGAGAAAACCAGGAGTAATATTTGTTGGAGCAACTTATTTAGGAAGAGATTTAGGACCAAGAATATCAGCAAGACTTTCAACAGGTTTAACTGCTGATTGTACTTCATTAGATATAGATACAGAAAACAATAATTTAATGATGACAAGACCAGCATTTGGTGGAAACCTAATGGCTACTATAGTTTGTGCAGATCATAGACCACAAATGGCTACTATTAGACCAGGAGTTTTCGAAAAATTAGCTAGAGATGCTTCTAGAACTTGCCCAGTTGAAAAAGTTACTGTAAATTTAAAAGAATCAGATATCAGAACTAAGACTATTGAAGTTGTAAAAGTTGCTTCAGTTTTAGCTGATATCGGAGAAGCTAATATTATAGTATCTGGTGGTCGTGGAGTTGGAAGTAAAGAGAATTTTGCTTTACTTGAAAGACTTGCAGCTACTTTAGATGGTGTAGTCGGAGCATCAAGAGCAGCAGTTGAAAATGGTTGGATAGATAAAGCAGTACAAGTAGGTCAAACAGGAAAAACTGTAAGACCAACTGTATATATAGCTTGCGGTATTTCAGGAGCAATTCAGCATTTAGCTGGTATGCAAGATTCTGATTTCATAATAGCTATAAATAAAGACGCAACTGCACCTATCATGAAAGCTGCTGATGTAGCAATAGCTGGAGATTTCCTTAAAGTAATCCCAGAAATGATAGCTCAAATTAATACATTAAAAAATAAATAGGTTTATTTTATAATAGTAATTTAGGAAAACTTGCTTTAATGCTAAAAAGTAGTATTAAAGTAAGTTTTAAAAAAGTATACTACGTCTTGTTGTAACTAAAATAAGATTTTTAAAATAATAAAATTTAAGGGGTGTGTTTTTATGAAAAAGATTTTTGTACTTGGCGCTGGAACTATGGGAGCAGGTATCGTTCAAACATTTGCAGCTAATGGATGCGAAGTAATAATGAGAGATATTAAAGATGAATTCGTTGATAGAGGACTTGCTACAATTAAAAAGAACTTAGAAAGATCAGTTAAAAAAGAAAAAATAACTGAAGCACAAATGGAAGAAATACTTTCAAGAGTTACAGGAACTACTGATATGAAATTAGCAGCAGACTGTGATTTAGTAGTTGAAGCAGCTGTAGAAATTATGAAAATAAAGAAAGAAATTTTTGCAGAACTTGATTCAATCTGTAAACCAGAAACTATTTTAGCATCAAACACATCATCACTATCTATAACTGAAGTAGGAGCTGCTACAAAGAGACCTGATAAAGTTATAGGAATGCATTTCTTTAATCCAGCTCCAATGATGAAACTTGTAGAAATAATCAAAGGAATGGCTACATCAACTGAAACTTTTGATGCAGTTAAAGAAATTGCAATTGCTATAGGTAAGGATCCAGTAGAAGTTGCTGAAGCTCCTGGTTTTGTTGTAAATAGAATATTAATTCCAATGATCAACGAAGCTGTAGGAATTATGGCAGAAGGTATAGCATCTGCAGAAGACATAGATAAAGCAATGAAACTTGGCGCTAATCATCCAATGGGACCTCTAGCACTAGGAGATCTTATAGGTCTTGATGTATGTCTTGCTATTATGGATGTTTTATATACTGAGACTGGAGATACTAAGTACAGAGCTCATAGCCTTCTAAGAAAATATGTTAGAGGCGGATTACTTGGAAGAAAAACTAAAAAAGGTATCTTTGATTATTCAAAATAAGATATTAATTTAAACAAATAAGATAGAAGGCATTATAACCTAAAAATGGTTATAATGCCTTTTTTACTATTTTTATATATAATATAGAGAAATATAAACAAAATGTAAATGATTTCAAAAGTTAACAAATAGGATATTGACTTTATACTAAAAGTGATATATTATTAACAATATAAAGTATAAATATAAAAAAGTGGTACAAGCTTTATATGTAAAAATACATATGATTACATTTAAAAATGGAGGGATATATAATGAATAGATTTACATTGCCAAGAGACATTTATTTTGGAGAAAATTCTTTAGAGGTATTAAAAACCATAAAAGGTAAAAAAGCTGTAATAGTTACTGGTGGAAGTTCTATGAAAAAATTTGGATTTTTAGATAAGGTTGAAGCTTATTTAAATGAAGCCGGAATCGAAGTTAAACATATTACTGGAGTGGAACCAGATCCTTCAGTAGATACAGTTATGAACGGCGCAGCAGTTATGAGAGAATTTGAGCCAGACTTAATAATTTCAATCGGTGGTGGTTCACCAATTGATGCAGCAAAAGCTATGTGGATTTTCTATGAATATCCAGAATTCACTTTTGAGCAAGCAGTTATACCATTTGGTATTCCAGACTTAAGACAAAAGGCTAAATTTATAGCTATACCATCAACTAGTGGAACAGCATCAGAAGTTACAGCATTTTCAGTAATTACTGACTATAAAGCTAAGATAAAATATCCTTTAGCAGATTTCAATTTAACTCCAGATGTAGCTATAATTGATCCATCACTAGCTCAAACAATGCCAGCGAAATTAACAGCGCACACAGGCATGGATGCATTAACTCATGCACTTGAGGCTTATGTTGCAGGACTTCATTCTTATTTCTCAGACCCACTTGCAATGCAAGCCATAACTATGATTAAGGATAATTTAGTAAAATCATTTGAAGGTAATGTAGAAGCAAGAAATGAGATGCATATGGCACAATGCCTTGCTGGAATGGCATTTTCAAATGCATTACTAGGAATATCTCATAGTATGGCGCATAAAATAGGTGGTGTATTCCACGTTGAACATGGTCTTGCAAATGCAATATTACTTCCACATGTTATAGATTTTAATAAAAAATCTTGTGGAGATAGATATGCTACAATCGCTAGAACATTAAAACTTGCTGGGAATACAGATGATGAATTAATAAATTCATTAACTGATATGATAAGAGATTTAAATAAGACTCTAAATATACCATTATCTTTTTCTGAAAATGGTATGACTAAAGAAGAATTTGATGCTAATTTAGACTTTATAGCTGAGAATGCTTTAAAAGATGCATGTACAGGATCAAATCCAAGACCAATAAATTTAGATGAGATGAAAAAAGTATTAACATGTTCATTTACTGGTGAAAAAGTTAATTTCTAATATGAAATTAAATAATTATTGTAAAAGTTTTGTAAATGTACATTAGTTAATAATTAATAATAGACAGATAGTAATAGCATTGGTAAGCTATGATCTTCACTATCTGTCTATTATAATATAAAATTTTATTATAAATTAAATTTAACGTTTTAATATATTTTAGATTTTTGTGGTAAAATAAAGATAGTATAAATATATTAACATAATTAAAATTTCAATGTGGTACATAAGTAGGATAAAGTAATAAAAAGATGTGGGGGGTAAGTAAATGTATAAAATAGTTGGAAAGAAAGCATTAGCACCACAAATATTTTTAATGGATATAGCGGCGCCAAGAGTCGCTAAATCAGCACAACCTGGTCAGTTTATAATAATAAAAATGGATGAAAAAGGCGAGAGGATACCTTTAACAATAAGTGATTTTGATGCCGAAAGAGGTACAGTTACTATAGTTGTTCAAACTATAGGTTGCTCAACAAAAGAAATGGAAAACTATGAAATTGGGGATTCATTTTCAGATTTCGTAGGACCACTTGGACAAGCATCAGAATTAATGAGTGAAAGTATTGAAGAGTTAAAGAAAAAGAAAATTGTATTTGTAGCAGGAGGTCTTGGAACTGCTCCAGTTTATCCTCAGGTTAAATGGCTTAACTCTCAAGGTGTAAAAGCAGATGTAATAATAGGCGCTAAAGCTAAAGAATATGTAATTATGGAAGAAGAAATGAAGAAAGTTGCGGGAAATGTATATCCATGTACAGATGACGGTTCTTATGGATATAAGGGACTTGTTACAAATAAATTAAAAGAATTAGTTCAAAATGAAGGTAAAAAATATGATTTAGTTGTTGCTATTGGACCAATGATAATGATGAAATTTGTTTGCAAATTAACTGAAGAACTTGGTATATCAACTATTGTAAGTATGAATCCTATTATGGTAGATGGAACAGGAATGTGTGGAGCCTGCAGGATTACTGTAGATGGCAAAACTAAGTTCGCCTGCGTTGATGGACCAGAATTTGATGGTCATAAGGTTAATTTTGAAGAAGCAATGAGAAGACAAGCGATGTACAAAACACAAGAAGTTTCTAAAAATGAAGGCATTAAAGCCGGATGTGGTTTAGGAGGTACTAAATAATGGATAAAATGAAGAGAGTCCCAATAGAAGAGCAAGATCCGAAAATAAGAGCTACTAATTTTGCAGAGGTATGTTTAGGATATACAGAGGATGAAGCGGTTACTGAAGCTACAAGATGTTTAAATTGTAAAAAACCAATGTGTGTTAGTAAATGTCCGGTTGCAATAGATATTCCGGGTTTTATTAAACATGTTAAGAATAAAGAATTTGTAGAGGCAGTTAAGGTGATAGCTAAATATAGTTCACTTCCTGCGGTTTGTGGTAGAGTCTGTCCACAAGAAACTCAATGTGAGAGCAAGTGTATCCTAGGAATAAAAGGAGACGCAATAGCTATAGGTAAACTTGAAAGATTTGTAGGGGACTACTCAAGGGTACATAATGTCGATCTTTCAGAAACTAAACCTAAAAATGGTATTAAGGTTGCAGTGGTAGGAAGTGGTCCATCAGGACTTACTTGTGCAGGAGATTTAGCAAAAGCTGGATACGATGTAACTATTTTCGAGGCACTTCATGAAGCTGGTGGAGTTTTGGTATATGGTATACCAGAATTTAGGCTTCCAAAAGAAACAGTAGTAAAACATGAAGTTGAAAATGTTAAAAAATTAGGCGTCAAATTAGAAACAAATGTTATTGTGGGACGAACTGTAACAATAGACCAATTGATGGAAGATGAAGATTTTAAAGCTGTATTTATTGGTTCGGGTGCAGGACTTCCAATGTTTATGGGAATACCAGGAGAAAATTTGAATGGAGTATTTTCCGCTAATGAGTATTTAACTAGAAATAATTTAATGAAAGCATATAAAGAAGGATATCAGACACCTATAAGAACAGGCGAAAAGGTTGCTGTTGTAGGTGGAGGAAATGTTGCTATGGACTCTGTGCGTACAGCAGTGAGACTTGGAGCAGAAGGACACATAGTATACAGAAGATCAGAATCAGAACTTCCTGCAAGAGTTGAGGAAGTACATCATGCAAAAGAAGAAGGGGTTATAATGGATCTACTTGTTAACCCAATTGAAATCCTAGGTGATGAAAAAGGTAATGTTACAGGAATGAAGTGCATAAGAATGGAGTTAGGTGAGCCTGATGCCTCGGGAAGAAGAAGACCTATGGCTATTGAGGGTTCGGAATTTATAATGGATGTTAATACAGTTATAATGTCTCTAGGGACATCACCAAATCCATTAATACCTTTGACAACAGAAGGGTTAGATATTAACAAACGTAAGTGCATAATTGCAGAGGATGAAACTGGATTAACATCTAAAAAGAATGTATATGCTGGTGGAGATGCAGTTTCAGGAGCAGCTACAGTTATACTAGCTATGGAAGCAGGTAAAAAAGCTGCTAAAGCTATAGATGAAATGTTAACAAACTAATAAACTCAATTTAAATAACTCCATAAACAAAGGTTTATGGAGTTGTTTTTTTTAAAATAATAAATTTTATTACCATTTTCTGAAATACTATAATAAGGCTAAATAGTAGGAGGTTAATGTATGTTAATTAATAAAATAAATAAATATCATACTAAGGAATATAATCTTAACTGTGCTGAGGTAATGATTTATTCTGCTAGTGAGGAATATAATTTAAATTTAAATAGCGAAACATTTAAAACTATGTCATCTTTTGGTGGTGGAATGGGTATTGAAAGCGTATGTGGAGCAATAACAGGTTCTTTAGCTGTTATAGGTATATTATTTACTAAAGTAAAAGCACATGAAGGAGATAGAGTTAAAAAGCTATGTCAGGAATTCTTTAAAAAGTTTGAGGCTAAGCTCACCTCGAATAATTGTACAACACTTAAGGCAAAATATAGAAAAGAAGACGTTGGTTGTATAGTTATGATTGAAACAGCAGCGCAAATATTAGATGAAATTGTGATTCGTGAATTACAGCTTAATAATAAGGCTTAAGGAAAGGAAAAAACTATGGATTATAAAAAGGTTGAATCATTTGATAAGGGTATTATCATAAAAGGTGTAGATAACTTCGAATTAGCCCATATATTCGAATGTGGGCAATGTTTTAGATGGAACAAACAAGAAAGCGGTAACTATATAGGTGTGGCATATGGAAAGGTAATAGAAATAGAAAAAAATGAGATGGAAGTAAAAATATACAATATAAATGGGGAAGAATTTGAAAAAATTTGGTGTGATTATTTTGATCTTAAAAGAGAGTATACGGTTATTAAGGAAAAATTTCGAAAAGATCCACTTCTTGAAAGATCAGTTAACTTTGGTTATGGGATTAGACTACTTCAGCAGGAACCATTTGAACTTACAATATCATTTATAATTTCTTCGAATAATAGAATACCTATGATAAAAAGAGCTATAAACAGGTTAAGCGAAAAATGGGGAAAAGCAATAGAGTATAAAGGCGAAACTTACTATACATTCCCAACAGCAGAAGAATTAGATAAAGCATCTATAGAGGAAATTCAAAGCTGTGGTCTTGGTTTTAGATCTAAATATGTAAAGGATGCAGTGCATAGAATATATGAAGGTGAAATAAACTTGGAATTTATTAAATCATGTGATGATGATATTTGTCACCAAGAATTACAAAAACTAAGTGGTATTGGACCAAAGGTTTCTGATTGTATCATGTTGTTTTCCATGCAAAAATATTCTGCTTTTCCAGTGGACGTATGGGTTAAGAGAGCAATGCAGTTTTTTTATTTAGCACCAGATGTGTCACTGCCTAAAATAAGAATTTTTGCTAGAGATAAGTTTGAAAACTTAGCAGGTTTTGCACAACAGTATTTATTTTATTATGCGAGGGAAAATAATATTAAAATAGAATAAATTAATGAAAATTAAGCAAAATAACAAATGAGATATAAAGGTATGGACTACTATTGAACCTTATAAAAATGAAGAGGATGGAGAACTATGAAAAGAGCATGGGATTATATAAGGATAAAGCTGTTAAGACATAAACAACATATAGTAATAATAGCGATTTTGTTGATTTTCATATATTTAGGGTATGAGTATTCTTTTAAGTACTCGTATATAATAAAAAATCCTAATATGATGAAAGAAATTGTTCTTTCTTACGGTAATTTCAGTGTTTTAGTCTTTATACTTATGCAGGTTTTACAAGTAGTAGTTTTTTTTATTCCAGGAGAATTTATACAAATTGCTGGGGGATATATTTTTGGTGCTTTTTGGGGTGGAATGATATCCCTAATTGGGATTACTTTAGGAAGCATAATAGTATATCTTATTGCTAAGGGCTATGGCAAACCATTAGTAGAAAAATTGATGTTAAAAAAGGAAATAAAATTTTTTAAAAAAATATTAGATGCGGGAAGTAAAAAGATTGTTGTATTAATGTTTTATTTAATTCCTGGAATACCTAAGGATGCACTAGCGTATATATGTGGAGTATCAAATATTTCTTTTAAAGATTTCTGTATATATTCAACACTAGGCAGAATTCCAGGAATTTTTATATCAGCTTATTTTGGGGGAAAAATATATTCAAAAGATGTTAGAAGTTTAATAACTATAGGCGTAATAATGAGTTTTTTATTCTTAATAGGAATTTTAAAAGGTAATGTTATAATTAAAAATATTATTAAAAAGAAAAAAATATATTAAAATCACATCCCTTATCAATATTATAAAGAATGTGATTTTTTAGTTTTTTTATATATAAAACTTAACGTTATACTGCATATGGTGATTAAAAAAATCATTAATATAGCACAGTGAAAGAAAAAACTCTGCGGTAGGATTGTTATTATCGGGTCTGATTTGATATCAAAGAGCCAGTAATTATTGTTAAAGAAGATGTGGTGAAAAGTTGTAAAACTTTTATCGAAATTAACTAGGAATGGTATAAGTAATAGCATCGGTATGACGATAAGTGAAATGGAACTAGTTAATAGATATCTTATTGTTTTTAGTTTTTTATTTATAAGTATTCCTATAATACTTACTAATAGTGAGAAAAATAGCATTATTTTGAGTTTATCAAAGATTAACTTAACTTCTTTAAAATGAATTTTACCATGAATAGATGATGGCAGTGTTGGAAGATTAAATTCTTCGTTTGTATTTTGAGTTATATATGTGATAACATAATTATAATTTGATTTTAATTCGCTTTTATTTAAGCCCGAAGAATTTTCGATATTTAGTATTCCAATATCCATATAATACAAGGGTTTAAAAAGCAAAGTAAAATATACACTCAAAATTAAAAAAGAAAATATAAAACTCGAAATAAAAACCGCCTTAGATAAGGACTTAATAAAGGACTTTATGTTCTTAATAATAAAGGTTACAGAAAAGCAGTTAATAATCGATCTGTTTAAAACATTCACAAAATCACCTCTATTAGTAAGTATAACTGATATACATAAATGTATACAAGAATAAATAAATTCATAAAAATCGCATAAATTGGGATGGATAAAGCAAATGAGAGAATAACTGTGAAATACGGTGGTTATAAAACATAATTTCTTTGTATGGTTATAAATGGAATAATATGTAGACTGATTGAAGTTGCTATTATACTGAATATTAATTATCATATAAGTTATAGAACATATTAGCACTCGGATACACTGAGTGCTAACAAAAGGAATAAAAATATAAAAGGAGGGGTTTAAAATGAACATTAGACCACTTAGTGATAGGGTATTAATTAAAAGATTAGAAGCAGAGGAAACTACGAAAAGTGGAATAGTTCTTTCAGGAGCTTCAAAGGAAAAACCGCAAGAAGCTGAGGTTATTGCAGTAGGACCAGGAAAAACAGAAGATGGAAAATTAATTAAAATGGAAGTTAAAACAGGGGATAAAGTATTATTCTCTAAATATTCAGGAAATGAAATAAAATATGATGGTATTGATTATATCATATTAAAACAAGAAGAACTATTAGCTATAATTGAGAAATAATATTTAATTAATTGCAAAAATGATTAAATACTATTATTAATTATATTTAATCATTAACGCACAAGGAGGGTTTTTAAATGGCTAAAAATGTATTGTTTGGAGAAGAAGCAAGAAGAGCTATGCAAAGAGGTGTAGATAAACTTGCAAACACAGTAAAAATAACACTAGGACCCAAAGGTAGAAATGTTATTTTAGATAAGAAATTTGGATCACCATTAATAACAAATGATGGTGTTACTATAGCAAGGGAAATAGAACTTGAAGATCCGTTTGAAAATATGGGAGCACAACTTGTTAAAGAAGTTGCTACGAAAACTAATGATGTTGCAGGAGATGGAACAACTACAGCTACATTACTTGCTCAGGCTATAATAAGAGAAGGTTTAAAAAATGTTACAGCTGGAGCTAATCCAATGATGATTAGAACTGGTATAAAAATGGCTGTAGATAAAGCAGTTGAAGAAATTAAAAAAGCTTCTAAACCAGTAAGTGGTAAAGAAGATATAGCTAGAGTTGCATCTATATCAGCTAGTGATGAAGTAACAGGGGCTTTAATAGCTGATGCTATGGAAAAAGTAGGTAATGAAGGTGTTATAACTGTAGAAGAATCAAAATCTATGGGAACAGAACTTGACGTAGTTGAAGGAATGCAGTTTGACCGTGGATATTTAAGTGCATATATGGTTACGGATACAGAAAAGATGGAAGCAAATCTTGAAGAACCATATATTTTAATAACAGATAAAAAAATAACTAATATACAAGACATACTTCCAATACTTGAGCAAATTGTTCAACAAGGTAAAAAATTGTTAATAGTTGCAGAGGACATTGAAGGGGAAGCTTTAAGCACATTAGTTGTTAACAAGTTAAGAGGAACCTTTACTTGTGTGGGAGTTAAAGCTCCAGGTTTTGGTGATAGAAGAAAAGAAATGCTTCAAGATATAGCAACTCTAACTGGTGGAGAAGTTATAAGTGAAGAATTAGGAAAAGAATTAAAGGATGTTACTGTTGAGATGCTTGGAAAAGCTGAAAGTGTTAAAATATCTAAAGAAAACACTACAATAGTAAATGGAAAAGGCGATAAGACCGCAATACATGATAGAGTATCTCAAATTAAAAAACAAATTGAAGATACTACATCAGATTTTGATAAAGAAAAATTGCAAGAAAGACTTGCTAAACTTGCAGGAGGAGTAGCTGTAATAAAAGTTGGAGCTGCTACTGAAACTGAATTAAAAGAGAAAAAATTAAGAATAGAAGATGCACTTGCAGCTACAAAAGCAGCAGTTGAAGAAGGAATAGTTCCAGGTGGTGGAACAGTTTATATTAATGCAATTACTGAGATTGCTAAATTAACTTCAGATGTATCAGATATTCAAGTGGGTATTAACATAATAAAAAGAGCTTTAGAAGAACCATTAAGACAAATAGTTACCAATGCTGGTGCAGAAGCTTCAGTTGTAATAGAAAAAGTTAGAGAAAGCGCTGGAGAAATTGGATATGATGCATTACATGATAAATTAGTGAATATGAATAAAGCAGGAATTGTTGACCCAACAAAAGTTGTAAGATCAGCACTTCAAAATGCGGCATCTGTTTCAGCAACATTCTTAACAACAGAAGTTGCAGTTGCAGATATTCCAGAGAAAAATCCAGCACCAATGGGTGCACCAGGAATGGGAATGGATGGAATGTACTAAGAAAAAATAATATTCTAATTAATTAGAATAAAATATATTAGAATAGGAAGATTAACTAGATTATATTTAGTTAATCTTTCTATTTTATTAGCATAAAAATAAGTTTTTAATATGTAAACGAGCAAGCGCAAGATAGTTATTGACAAATCTTTAAAAATTAACTATCATAGTTATAATAGCTACAAAAACAACTCTACTCATATATCCCTTGAATACGGCAAGGAGCATCTACGGTCAGCCTTAAATTGACCACTATGGGTAATTTTAGTATGAACTTATTTTAGGTATGCTAATTTTACTTTGATTAAAGTAGGATTAGTATGCTTTTCTATACTTTATACCTTATTTATTAATATTGTATATATATATGGGTTTATACCAATTATAAAAATTAATATAAGGAACATTTAATTAAATATAATATCATTTTTGATATGATGTTTAATTTTATGTACCTAAAATAGAAGTACGAAGGGGTGTTGATTAAATGGCAAAGATATTAAAACAAGCGTATACATTTGACGATGTATTGTTAGTCCCAAACAAATCTGAGGTTTTACCTAGAGATGTTACTTTAGGTACCTACCTTACAAAAAAAATAAAACTTAATATACCACTAATGAGTGCAGCGATGGATACTGTTACTGAATCTAGAATGGCTATTGCTATGGCTAGAGAGGGTGGAATAGGTATTATACATAAAAATATGAGTATTGAAAATCAAGCTATTGAAGTTGATAGAGTTAAAAGACAAGAAAATGGTGTAATTACAGATCCATTTTTCTTATCACCAGAAAACCTTCTAGAAGATGCTTTAGAATTAATGAAAAAATATAGAATATCAGGAGTTCCAATTACAACAGATGGAAAGCTCGTTGGAATAATTACTAATAGAGATATAGTCTTTGAAACTGATTATAGTAAAAAGATTAAAGATATAATGACAAGTGAAAATTTAATTACTGCACCAGAAGGAACAAGCATGCAAGAAGCTAAGGAACTTCTTAAAAAACATAAAATAGAGAAGTTACCTTTAGTAGATAGCAAAAATAATTTAAGAGGTCTTATAACTATAAAAGATATAGAGAAAACTTTAAGATTCCCAGATGCAGCAAAGGATTCTCGCGGAAGATTGTTATGTGGCGCAACAGTTGGCGTAACTGCTGATAAGATGGATAGGGTAGCAGCCCTTGTAAAGGCTGGCGTGGATGTAATAACTATAGACACAGCTCATGGTCATTCTTTAGGAGTACTAGACGCTGTACGTGAAATAAAGGCTAAATACCCAGAGCTCCAAATAATTGCAGGAAATATTGCAACTGCTGCAGCAACTCGTGATTTAATTGAAGCAGGAGCAGATTGTGTAAAGGTTGGTATAGGTCCTGGTTCTATATGTACTACAAGAATTGTTGCAGGCGTAGGTGTTCCACAACTTACAGCAGTTATGGATTGTGTTGAAGAAGGAAATAAATATGGAATTCCTGTAATTGCAGATGGCGGTATAAAATATTCAGGAGACATAGTTAAGGCGTTAGCAGCAGGTGCTAAGGTAGTAATGATTGGATCTATGTTCGCAGGTTGCGAGGAAGCACCAGGAGAAATGGAAATCTATCAAGGAAGAAGTTATAAGGTATACAGAGGCATGGGTTCTCTAAGTGCTATGGCTTGTGGAAGTAAGGATAGATATTTCCAAGAAGGAAATAAGAAGTTAGTTCCAGAAGGTGTAGAAGGAAGATTACCTTTTAAAGGAAGCGTTATAGATACAATATTCCAGATGATCGGTGGGATAAGGTCTGGTATGGGATATTTAGGTTCAGCGACACTTGTACAATTGTTTGAAACTTCAACATTTGTTGTTCAATCTTCAGCTGGATTACGTGAAAGTCATCCACATGATGTATCAATTACAAAGGAATCACCAAACTATAGCGTTAACAGCTAGAATAGGTAACAATAGATAAATTAAGGCTTAAATGTACAGGAGGAAAAACATTGATTAATAGAGAATTAGTTTTAGTAGTTGATTTTGGTGGTCAATATAATCAACTTATTGCAAGAAGGGTTAGAGAAAACAGTGTTTACTGTGAAATAATACCATACACATATTCTGTTGAAAAAATAAAAAACATGAATCCAATAGGTATAATATTCACAGGTGGACCTAATAGTGTATATGCTGATGGTGCTCCACAAATTGACAAAGAAATATTTGAGATTGGTATTCCTATATTAGGAATATGTTATGGTGCTCAATTAATGGCACAAGCATTTGGTGGAGAAGTTAAAACATCAGAAGTTCGTGAATATGGTAAAGTAGAAGTTGACCTAAATAAAGATGCTACTATTTTCAAAGGAATAGATGAAAATCAATGTTGGATGAGTCATACAGATCATATATCTAAAGTTCCAAAAGGATTTGAGGTTATTGCGACTTCTAAGCATTGTCCAGTAGCTGCTATGGCAAATGTTTCTAAAAAACTTTATGGAGTTCAATTTCATCCAGAAGTAAAACATACTCTCTTTGGTGAAGAAATGATTAGAAAGTTCCTATATGATGTATGTCAGGTTAATGGTGATTGGTCAATGTCTTCTTTTGCACAGGAGAAAATTAAGGCTATTAGAGAACAAGTTGGAGATAAAAAAGTACTTTGTGCTCTCTCAGGTGGAGTTGATTCTTCAGTTGCTGCAGTACTTGTTTACAAAGCAATTGGTGATCAGTTAACTTGTGTGTTTGTAGATCATGGTTTACTTAGAAAAGATGAAGGCGACCAAGTTGAAACTATATTTAACGGTGAATTCGACATGAAGATAATAAGAGTTAATGCTAAAGATAGGTTCCTAGGTAAGCTTAAGGGCGTAAGTGACCCAGAGAAAAAGAGAAAGATAATTGGAGAAGAATTTATAAGAGTTTTTGAAGAAGAGTCAAATAAACTCGGACAATTAGATTTCCTTGTTCAAGGAACAATATACCCAGATGTAGTAGAGAGTGGTACTGCTACTTCAGCTACTATAAAAAGTCATCACAATGTTGGAGGACTTCCAAAAGATATGCACTTTGAACTAATTGAGCCTTTAAGAGAGTTATTTAAAGATGAAGTTAGAGCTGTTGGCGAAGAAATTGGAATACCACATCACTTAGTGTGGAGACAACCGTTCCCAGGACCAGGACTCGCTATAAGAGTACTTGGAGAAATAACTGAGGAAAAATTATTTATAACTAGCGAGGCAGATGCGATCTTTAGAGATGAAATAGCCAAAGCAGGACTTGAAGGTGACATATGGCAGTATTTTGCATGTCTTCCTAACATTAAGTCCGTTGGAGTTATGGGCGATGAGCGAACATATTGTCACACAGTAGCTTTAAGAGCTGTTACAAGTTCCGATGCAATGACTTCAGACTGGGCTAGAATACCTTATGAGGTATTAGATGTAGTATCCCGTAGAATCGTTAATGAAGTTAAAGGAGTAAACAGAATTGTTTATGACATAACCTCTAAGCCACCTTCTACTATTGAGTGGGAATAGGTCATTTAGGTAATAAATTATTGAAAAACTTAGATATATTAATAAAATAAGATAATTAAAAGTGGTTATGATGTGCTATTAAAAAGGCACATCATAACCACTTTTTTATAAATAATATTCTTCTATTCAGATGCCAGATTGTTTTTAGCATAAACTTTTGATTTAAAGAAAAAAAATAATATTATTAATATTGTGACCAAAGGTGTAATATATTCTGGTATTTCTATTTTAAATCCTTCAAGTATCATCACTACACCAAGACATAAGATTGAATACATTGCTCCATTTTTAAGAAAAATATATTTTTTAATGTTTTCTATATTCCCCATGGTTAGTTGCCTTACAACAATAGCTCCTAGGCCATTTCCCAAAATTATTAGTGGTACTGAGGTTGTAAATGCAAAAGCGCCTAATACCCCATCAATGGAAAAAGTCATATCAATTATTTCTAAATATAATATCTTACTAATGTCAGACATTCCACTTGTATTACTCAATAATTGTTGTTCGTTTGATTCTGCATTCTTCTTAAATCCATCAGTAATAAAAAATGCAGAAGACCCGATTACAGCAGAGAGTGCCAATACTGAATCATGTTTCAAAGCTAATGCAACAATTACAACTAAAATCACGGAAACTATTGCATAAAACCATGCACCGTGTTTAACGAAGAACTCTTCACCTGGAAGTCCAAAGTGCTTATCTTCAATAAACAACCAATGAAGAAATAGGAATAATAAAAATACTCCTCCTCCAAGCATCAAGATAGGTGTGGAAAGTTCAAATGATTCTTTTATGTGTGGATCATTTGAAAATGTTGCAGTAAGAGCTCCTATGGGACCGAGTCCTGGATTAGTTACCCAGACTATAATCCATGGCAACATGCCTCTTACAATAAATACTGCAAACAATATACCGTAGAACAGAAACCATTTCTTTGCTTTTTCAGACATGGTTCCAAGAACCTCTGCGTTTATTACAGCATTATCGATGCTGGACACTATTTCGAATACACATAGACCTATTATGATAAATAGTATGGACATAAATCCCATTTAGACAAAACTCCTTCCAAAATTAAATACTTGTTTGTACTATGTATTATAAACTATTAATACGTATACTTTCAAGAATATTATTTCATTCAAAGAAACATATTATACGATACTAAAATTTAATTATTCATATTTTTATTTTGTATTAAATACAGTTGAGTTAATATAAACTATATGATATAGTTTAATTATAATATGGTTAGCGGTTGGACAAACTAACGTTTGATTCCGAGAAAAATTTGTTTCTAGGGTGGGAAACTCTTATTTGAGTATCCCACTCTATTATTTTTTGTCTTCATAATGTTTAAAACATAGCCCATTGCATATTACTAATTTTGGAAGGAGATAATATAAAAATAGTAATTCGGATCTAATTCAATATAATTTACAATAACAATGAGGACGTGATAATTATGATTTATATACTAATTTTTCTTTTAGCAATAACTTTTATATTACCAATTGTATCGAAAAAAGTAGAAGCAAATCTTGAAATTTTTCTTTTTACTATTGGGGTATTAGCAGCTGTTACATCGGGTGCAATAAACAAAACACTTTTACTCACTATTGCTCAAAATAAATTCATGTATTTTATAGCCTTTGCTGTATTGATAGGTGGATTTTTGTTCAAAGCACTAACTACACATATAAACAAAGCATTAGAAGATATTTTAAAACGTATTCCATTAAGAATTTTTATATTTTTATTAATAGTAATTATAGGGCTTTTGTCAAGTGTAATAACTGCAATTATAGCTGCCCTTCTATTGGTAGAGATAGTTAGTATACTTCCGGTTAGTAGAAAAAATAAAATAAATATTAATATAATTTCTTGCTTTTCAATTGGACTAGGTGCAATATTAACCCCAATAGGGGAGCCATTATCTACAATTGTAGTTTCCAGGCTTGGTTTGAGTTTCTGGTCCCTTTTAGATCAACTTGGTATTTATATTATTCCTGGTATAATAATACTTGGAATTATGGGAGCGGGGTATGGATCAAAGGAAAAGAGTAAAGCAGATAACGATGAAGAAATTGTTATAGGCGAAACAAATGGATTGATAATTATAAGGGCAATTAAAATTTTCCTATTTATTATTGCATTGGAACTACTTGGAGAAGGTTTTAAACCAATAATTGAGGCTTATATATTACCACTTGATACTCGCTATTTGTATTGGGTTAATATGTCCTCAGCGGTATTAGATAATGCAACACTTGCTGCAGCAGAAATAAGTGTTAAAATGTCACCAGAACAAATTAAAGCTGTTTTAATCGGATTACTTGTCAGTGGAGGAATAATGATTCCAGGTAATATACCAAATATTATTTCTGCCGGTAAATTAAAAATTACAAGTAAAGAGTGGATTAAGGTAGGGGCTCCAATCGGAATCGCTATTATGCTCATATATTATGTTGTTTTATTTGTATTTTAGTGATTTTTGTATTTAAAAAGATCATCCATTTTTGCTAATATGTATTAGTGTAAATGGATGGTTAAACTTATATTAAGGCCCTAAGTATAGGCTATTGCTCAACTAATTATATAGTGAAAATTGAATTAATATAGATTTTATGGTATAATTTTGTATAATATTTTAACGGTTGGACAAGGTAATGCTTGATTCATTATAACTATTAACAAAAGGACGTGATAATAATGCTTTTTATATTAATTATTCTTTTAATAGTAACCTTCGTGTTACCACTTATATCAAAAAAAGTAGAAAGTAATCTTGAAGTTTTTTTATTTACTATTGGATTATTAGCTTCTATTACTTCGGGTGTGTTAAACAAAACATTTTTACTTAGTATTGCACAAAATAAATTTATGTATTTTATAGCCTTTGCTGTATTAATAGGTGGATTTTTATTCAAAGCATTTAATAACCCTATAAAAATAGGATTAGAGCATATTTTAAACCATATTCCATTAAGGATTTTTGTGTTTTTGTTAGTGGTAATTATAGGTCTTTTATCAAGTATAATAACAGCAATTATAGCTGCCCTTCTATTAGTAGAGATAGTTAGTATACTTCCAGTTAGTAGAAAAAATAAAATAAATATTAATATAATTTCATGTTTTTCAATTGGGATTGGGTCAATATTAACACCAATAGGGGAGCCATTATCCACAATTGTAGTCGCTAAACTTAGTTTGGGGTTTTGGGATCTTTTACATAGATTAGGTATTTATATTATCCCAGGAATATTAATACTTGGTGTTATTGGAGCATTGTATGCTTCTCTAGACAAAACTAAAACAGTGAATGATGATGAAGAACTTGAAGATGAAACAAATAAATTGATTCTTATAAGAGCAATTAAAATCTTCCTATTCATAATAGCATTAGAGTTACTTGGAGAAGGATTTAGACCGATAATTGATAAATATATAATAACTCTAGATTATCACTATTTATATTGGGTTAATATGTCTTCGGCAGTGTTAGATAATGCGACACTTGCAGCTGCAGAAATAAGTGTTAAAATGTCACAAGTACAAGTTGAAGCTGTGCTTCTTGGATTGCTTATTAGTGGAGGAATGATGATCCCAGGTAATATACCTAATATTATTTCTGCTGGTAAATTAAAAATTACAAGTAGCGAATGGATTAAATTAGGAGTTCCATTAGGGCTTATTATGATGGCTATATACTACGTTGTTTTATTTGTAATATAAAATATTTAACAATTTCTAAAAAAGCAGATGAGAATAAATTATTCTCATCTGCTTTTTTATTAAATTTAACTTAACAATATTAATACAAATAGATATAGGTTATTTTTTTCGAATAATGTCGAATATGCAAATGAAATTTAAAAAACGTGTCAAATAATTTGTCGTTTGATGTAATTTGATGTATAATAAGTGTATAAGATAGATTTTATGTAAGAATTATTTTTTCGGAGGATGGTATATATGAATAATATAAAAAGTGTTAAGTTAAGTATGGCAATATATAAATATATAAATCAGAGTAAAGTTTTAGACAAAATTAAAGTTAATAAAAAAGAAGATAAAATTGATATAGATGATAATTTTAAAATGAATTTAAAACAACGTTTTAGAGATTTGGATTTGTTAGATGAAAGAGTTATTTAAAATGGTTTTTATATAAAAGGTATGGTAAATGTAATGTGTACCCCTTGTCAAGGACAATTTTAAAAAAAGTCTATGCTGATTTGAGAAGATGATTTCTGTATTGAACAGGAGTCATCTTTTTTAGACCCCATTGATATCTAAATTTATTATAGTAGATCATATATTGCTTAATCTCTTGCTTTAGTTGTTCTAATGTTTCACATGATTTTATGTATGCCTCATCAAAGAATGATTCTTGTGGAGCATTATCCCAGCAGTTTCCACGTCTTGACATTGATTGTCCTAAACCAGATTTTTTTACTAGCTTTTGAAATGTCGGATTCGTATAATGAAATCCTTGATCTGAGTGTATAAATGCATCTTTAGGCAATTTAATTTTTCTATTCTTTTTCAGATTATGTATAGTGTCTGTTACGATGTCTAATCTCAAATTATCAGTCACATTGTATGCCAAAATCTCATTTGTAGATCCATCCTTAATCGTAGATAAATATGCCTTCTTACTTTTTCCGTAAAATAGATAAGTTATATCTGTAAGCAATACTTTTCCAGGTATATTATGTTTGAAATTTCTATTTAATAGATTTTTTAAAACAGTATGCTCCTTTGTAGCTTTCATCATACGTTTATATGGATTCGCTTTTCTAATGGGGCAAATGATACCATACTTTTTCATTATTCTTCTAATACGTTTTAAATTGTATACGATTCCAAATTCGCCTTCTAATGTCATTTTTATTTGTCTAGCTCCCTTTTTACGATTTTTAAAGTTATATGCATTTAGTACAATTTCTCCTACTGCTTCATCCAACCTATCACGTTGGCGCCTACGGCTGAGAGCTTTAGTAGAGAAATAATTGTAATATCCAGAACGAGATACACCCGTAATTTTGCATAAATGGGTAAGCATATTTTTGAGCTTATATTTTTCGATTTGTGAATTTATAAGGATGAATTTTTCCTGTGCTACTAAGATTATTTCTTGCTTATCAGCCTTCTTTCTAGGATGTCGATTTTTTTTAATAATTCATTCTCAGCTTTCAGCAAGTTAATTTGGGCTTTAAGGCGCTCACATCTTTCGTCTGCGGAAAGTTCTCTCACTCTTGGTCTTCCAGTATTGGCATTTCTTGCATCATTTAGTCCACATATACCTTCATTTCTATATGCAGCTCTCCAGCGAGATCCTGATGATTTAGCACGTTTAATCCCAACTATATCTATATCAAACCCATTTTCTTCAAATATCTCCCTTGGAAATTTTCCTTTTTCGTTCTCTATTATAAAAATGCGTTTAAATTCATCGGTATATGTAATTCCCTTCATACTTACTGCTTTAACATTTTTGTTTTTAGCTAGTATTGCTACTTCTTTTTCTGTAAATGTTTTGTTGCTCATTTAAATTTCCACCATCCTTGTATATATCTAATTTAAATTATTATACTTTTCTTTATTATACATAAAAATACCCTACCGGGTAGACTTTTTTAAATCCGTCTACTCTATAGGGTACATTATAATTATTAATTTATCATACCTTTTTATGTCGTTAGAGTAATTTCTTAACGTTGAACAGTGAGTTTTGAACTAGCCATGCTTGAGGAAAATATTTTCCGATTGTCCAATAACTTACCCCACCTAGATTGTATTTCGCAGCAGTCCTAAGCTTAGCATTCATGCTTCTGGCATCTTCAAACCAAACTACATGTTCTTTTTTGTTAGCATCATAGTAATTAAAAAATGGAGCCTGGGAAGTATAGTCATATTTAATAGATGCAAATACTTTTCTTGCAAGATCTACCGCTTCAACATTGCCAAGTGCAGTTGCTTTAGTGCCTTTTACATAAGGTAGTGTCCAATCATAACCGTAATTAGGTATTCCCATAAAAATCTTTTTACTTGGGATTACGGTTACAGCATAATCAAGAATTTTTTTTACTTCGTTAATTGGAGAAACTGCAAGTGGTGGACCGGCGGTATATCCCCATTCGTAAGTCATTAGTATAACGTGGTTTACAAGAGCTCCATGAACAGGGTAATCATGAGCTTCATACAGTAAGCCTTTTATATCACCAGAGGGTTTAGGTGCTAGGGCTGTAGTAACAGGATACCCTAAGGGCCTTAGGGTAGTTACAACTCTTCGTAGAAAGGTGTTATAGTTTTCTCTATCTTCTGGGAAGATGTATTCTAAATCTATATCTAATCCATAATAATTTTTATCCTTTAATGTAGTAATTATGTTATTAAACAATTCATTTTGTACTGTCTGATTTGTGAGTATGGTATGAGCAAGGTTACTATCAAATCCACCACCTTCTTTTAGATTTGTAACAACCATCATAGGAGCTACATTAGCTTTTCTAGCAGCCTCAATTAAAGGAACGTCATTTATGCCTTTTAGTGTTCCGTTAGGTTGTATTTGGTAACTAAATATACTTAGGTATGTTAGGTTTGGAAGAGTTTTTTCAAGAACATCCATATCTGTACCGGGAAGTGCATAAGCATTAACCTCAATAGAACCTAATTTTTGTGTTGATGGTGGTATATTAATAATCTGACCAGGGTAAATTATAATAGAACTATTAAGGATAGGATTTGCAGCATATAAATCTGCAATAGTTGTGCCATAGGCTTTAGCTATGATATAAAGGGATTGCCCAGGAAGAATTCTGTGTTTACGAGTACCTTGTAATATTACAAGTGTTTGGCCTACCACAAGTTCATTTGGGTTTGTAAGTTCATTATCATCAGCAATTTTATTGTATGGAACTCCATATAATTTTGAAATTTCATATAAGCTTTCTCCATTTTTAACAACATGAATAATCAAAAAATCACACCTCATATATTAATATAATTCAATATATGCGGACAAACACAAGTAGGTACTTAATATATTTATTTTTATGATACATATTTTGTTAAAAATACTAAATTTCATTTAAAAACTTGATTTATATCCTTGAATAAACTAAAATCATTCTATGTTGTTTTACAAGATGATTTTTTAAAAGAAAGCTTGCATTTATATCTAAAATAGGTAAATGCAAGGATCGAATCAACTAATAATTATTTTGCATCAGATATAAATAAGGAGGAATATTAATGGTGAAAATTATATGAGAATTATTGTAGATGCAGATGGATGCCCTGGTAAACAGTTAATAGAAAAGGCAGCTAAGGATAACTCTATAGAGCTTATTATGTTTTGTGATATTAATCATGTACTTAGTAGTGATTACGCTTCAATAAGATATGTAGATAGTGGGTTTCAAACTGTTGATATGAAAGTAGCTAATGAGGCAAAGTCAAAGGATATAGTAATTACTCAAGATTTTGGAGTAGCCGCTATGGTTTTAGCTAAAGGCTCCTATGCTATTGGACCTAAGGGGCATATATATGATGATAACAATATTGATAAATTATTATTTGAGCGGCATTTGTCTGGTAAATTAAGACGGAGTGGTGGTAAAACCTTTGGTCCTAAAAAACGAACAAGTGAAGATGATGATAAGCTTTATAATAATTTAATTAAACTTATTTTAAAAGCTAATCAATAACATTAGGTAATTTGTTTGTGAGATTTTAAATATAAGATATAACTAGTAGCGAAAGTTACTGGCTATTTTTTTATCGATTTTTAAATGACATATATTACCAAAATAAACTATAAAACTTATAAAACATCAATTATTAATTGATGTTTATGTCTATAAATAAGAGAAAAAAAATGGAATAGACTGTGTTACAAATAATGGAAATATAGTATAATATTATTAAGAGATGGATTTTGGAAGAATAACTTGTAGTAAATGCATATTTATAAAGGTGGGTAAATTTAAATGAATGAAATGAATATATTGTTTAGTTTAGATGATGCCAAGCAAGAATATAAAGAGATCGAAATCAGGGTTGAAAATGAATTAGAGAATAATTTAGACTATAAATTTCTTGTAGGCCTCAATGGAACATGGGATACTTTAAAGAAATCAAGAGAGGAAAGTGTTGCTATTTGGAAGCCAGAGGTGGATGGGAAGTACTCCATAATGGTACAAGCTAAAAGAAAAGAAAGTAATAGACCCTTTGATTTTATGTCAAGGACAGACTACCTAGTTGGAGAGGTATATGAGAAGCTAATTAAGGATATTTACATAGACAAAATGGAAATAATGGTAGGAGAAAAAATCACCTTAACGGTAGATGCAATTAATGTACCTATTATGTATAGATACTGGGTACATGAAAGGGATGATTGGCAACTTCTAGCGGATTATTCACCAGAAAACATAATGACATGGACCTCCACATACTCTGGAGAAAAAGAGTTCTTGGTAGAATGCAAGAATGTAAATTCTAAAAATATGTTTGATGATTCAATGAAGATACAATTTAATGTACAAGCTATACAAACTTTAGAAATTATGAACTTTAAATGTTTAACTGAGAATATATTAGAAGGAACAGAAATAGTTTTTGATGTGGAGACAAAGTATGAGGATAATAGGATGGTTTTATATAAATTTGTAAAAATCGATAGTGAGGGAAATAGAAGTTGTATTCAAGACTATTCAACTAAGAAATTAGTTAGTTATGTTGAAACCAATAGGGGCAATTATAAGTTATTATGTATGGCTAAGGATATGTTTTCTCTTAAGGAATTTGATGATAGAGCATTAATTTATTATAATGTAGATCCCTATGAGGAAATAGGGAAAGAAACCGTGAAGATCGAGGATATAATAATAGACAAGAAAGATACTGTACTAGTAGGTGATCGAATTCATTTAACAGTTAAAGCAACAGGAGGGAATCCTTTAAGATACAGTTTTGTTGTTTTTAAGGATGAGGAAGAGATAGAGAAGATAGAATTCGGGATACATGATTTTGTAGATTTTACTCCAGAGGAAAGTGGAAATTTTAAACTCGAGGTAAGAGTAAAAGATAAATATTCAACGAGTGAATTTGATATAAGCAAAAGTGTATACATTAAAGCATTAGAATGTATCCCAGCTAAAATAGATTATGTCCTAATGGATAAAAACAAATATTATATGGTTTGCGATACTATTCCTGTGCAAGTAATATATGAAAATACAAGTGATACACTTATAAATTATGTTTTAAAAATAGATGATAAAGTAGTTGAACAAACAAGTTTTATAGAATATAAAAATTATGAGCTTAAACCAAAATGTAGCGGAAGTTATGCAATAGAAATACTTGTAAAAAATAAATTGAGTGCAAGTGCATATGATAGTAGAAAAGAGGTAAAAATAGAAGTGCATAAGGCTTTGCCTGTAACAGATACAAAGATTTTATGTGATAATGAAAATTTTATAGTTAATGAGACCGTAACATTTAAATCACAAAGTATGGGTGGGAAGGATGTTGTATATGAGTTTTATCTTATGAAAAAAGGAAACTGGAGCTTAGTACAAAAGTTTAGCAAAAAAGATGACTATAGCTTTATACCTTTCCATAAGGGTATATACAAAATGTTAGTATTGTCAAAAAGCTCTTATAAGAGTATTTCGTATGAAGATTATGATATAATAGAGATTGAAGTTAAAAAATAAATTTAAAACAGCTTTTAAAGCTGTTTTTTTATAATTAAAATACTTTATACTAATTATACAGCTCCACAGGAGATGCAGCTCTATAGGAGATGATTTAACTAAAATATAAAGAACTAGTTGAGGAGATGAGTGCTAATGGACAGAATAGACAAGATATTGTCAAACTTAGGTCATGGAACAAGAAAAGAAGTAAAGGCATTACTTAAGAAAAAAAAGGTAGAGGTTGATGGAGTAATAGCAACTGACAGTGCTATGAAAGTAGATCCAGAGAAGGCTGTAATAAAGGTATCAGGTGATGAAATTAACTATAGAAAATATATATATTTAGTTATGAATAAGCCATCAGGGGTGGTTTCAGCTACTGTAGATAGAAATGACGAGACTGTAATTGATTTAATAGATGAGCAGTACCGTGCGTTTAAACCATTTCCTATAGGAAGACTTGATAAAGATACAGTAGGACTACTTCTAATTACTAATGATGGTGAATTAAATCATAAATTAATTGCACCTAAAAACCATGTAGATAAAGTATATTATGCAGAAATAAATAAATTTATAGATGCAAGTGACATAAATACTTTTAAGAAAGGTGTAGTAATAGACGACGGATATAAATGTATGCCAGCAGAATTAGAAGTGTTAACTGCAAATGAAAATGGATCAGAGGTAATGGTTACTATTCAAGAAGGTAAATTTCATCAAGTGAAAAGAATGTTTGAGAGCGTAAATAAGAATGTTATGTTCTTAAGAAGAGTTAGTTTTGGACCATTAAAATTAGATGAAGATTTAGTTGAAGGTCAATGTAGAGAATTGTCGGAAGATGAGATAAATTTATTAAAACAGGTGTAATTTAATTGGAAATATTATAACATATGACAAAAACAAACAAAATATGGATGGAATTTACCCGCTTTATAAATTGTTTGAATGAAATTTGTGGAAAGTGCTTGCAAACATTGGTGAAATTTAATATAATTAAGAAGCAAAGATAAATAGAAAGAGAAATAGCCCCCCTTTTATTTGTTATAAAAGCAGCCCAACCCCAAGGGCTGTTTTATTTTGTAAAAAAAGTCGATTTTAAGAAGGAATTTTAATATAATATGTTTAAGCAAAACACCCGCATTAAATATAACTATTTAATGGGGGCATTTTTTATTAAGATTAGGGAAGTATATAACCACATAGTATATACTAGATGTGGTTTTTAGATTATAATAAAGTGAGTAATTATAGAAGTATATGAATAAATTAGCATAATAACATTAAAAACTGGAGTGATAATAATAATTTTTAGGATAATTTATAAATACATTAGTATAAAAATTATGTTGATATAAAAACTAAGTAAGTATAAAAATCAAAACATGTAGAAATTAAACAGGAGGAAACCTAATGGATATAAAAGAAACTTTAATAAGTCTTATGACAGAGCAAGCATACAAACCTATGAACATAGCGGAACTATCTAGAATATTTGATATAAAAAAGAAAGATATTAAAGGTTTTGCAGCTTTATTATCTGAAATGGAGAAGGCTGGTGATGTAGCTAGATCAAAAGCTGAATATTATGGTATACCAGAGAAGATGGGTCTTGTAGTTGGTAAATTTCAAGGTCATCAAAGAGGGTTTGGATTTGTAATACCAGAAACAGAAAGACCAGATGTATTTATTCCAGCAGATAATGTAAACGGAGCAATGAATGGTGATAAGGTTCTTGCGAAAGTTTTAAAAGAGGAAAATGGTGGGAAAAAATGCGAAGGTGAAATTGCAAAAGTAATAGAAAGATCTAATAAAACTATAATAGGAACTTATCAAGATAGTAGCAATTTTGGTTTTGTAGTAGCTGACGATAAGAGAATCGCTCAAGATATATTTATTCCTAAATCTGAAAGACTTGGTGCAAAAACAGGCCAAATAGTAATAGCTGAAATAACTCAGTGGCCAGAACAAAAAAGAAACCCTGAGGGAAAGATTATCGAAATCCTTGGTAACAAAGGTGACGCAGGTATTGATATATTGTCTATAATTAAAAAACATAAACTACCAGAGGAATTTCCAGAAGCTGTTGAAACTTATACAGAAAACATATCTGATGAAATTCCAAAAGAAGAGTATGCAAGAAGAAAAGATTTAAGGGACCTACGTATGGTAACTATAGATGGTGAGGATGCTAAAGACTTAGATGACGCTGTATCTATTGAGCTTTTGGATAATGGTAACTATCGTTTAGGAGTCCACATAGCGGATGTTTCTAATTATGTTAAAGACAAAAATCCTTTAGACAAAGAAGCTTTGAAAAGAGCAACTTCAGTATACTTAATTGATAGAGTTATACCAATGCTTCCTAAAAAATTATCAAATGGAGTCTGTAGTTTAAATCCTAAAGTGGATAGGTTAGCACTCACTTGTTTTATGGAGATAGATAAAAACGGAAAACATGTAGATCATGAAATAGTGGAAAGTATTATAAAAACTAATGAGAGAATGACTTATACTGACGTTACGAAAATACTTACTGATAAGGATGAAGAAGTAATTAAAAGATATGACTATTTATATGAAGACTTTAAACATATGGAAGAGTTATGTGCCATTCTTAATAAAAACAGAATGAATAGGGGCGCTATAGATTTTGATTTTACTGAGTGTAAAATAATATTAAATGAAAACGGAAAACCTATAGATATCGTACCTTATGAAAGAGGTATTGCAAATAGAGTAATAGAGGAATTTATGTTAGCAGCTAATGAAACTATAGCGGAACATTTTTTCTGGCTAAATGTACCATTTGTATATAGAATTCATGAGGATCCAGATGAAGAAAAGCTAATGCGTTTTAGTGAATTTGCACATAATTTAGGATACGCTGTAAAATGGGGTAAGGAAGTTCATCCTAGAATGCTTCAAGATATATTAGGAAAAGTTAAAGGTCAGAAAGAAGAAATGGTAGTAAGCACACTTCTTCTCCGTTCTATGATGAAAGCAAAATATTCATCAGAATGTAGTGGTCATTTTGGTTTGGCTGCTAAGTATTACAGTCACTTTACATCACCAATTAGAAGATATCCAGATTTAATGATCCATAGGATAATTAAAGAGGTTCTAAATGGAGGATTAAGTGATGCAAGAATAGAGAGGTTAAAAAAAGAAGTCGAAATTGCTGCTAAACAATCATCAGATATGGAAAGAGTAGCCATGGAAGCCGAAAGAGACGTTGATGACTTAAAGAAAGCAGAATACATGAATGAGAGAGTTGGTCAAGAATTTGATGGTATTATTTCATCAGTAACCAATTTTGGATTATTTGTTGAACTCCCTAATACTGTAGAAGGTTTAGTTCATATGACTACCTTAGATGATGATTATTATGTCTTTGATGAAAGACATTTAACCCTTATTGGAGAGAGAACTAAGAAGATGTACAAATTAGGAGAAGAGGTAAGAATCATAGTTAGTAAAGTTGATCTAACTTCTCATGAGGTTTATTTTGATATAATTAAAGATGAGGATGAGCATGAAGAAGGCTCAGATGATTATTCAGTTAATCAATTAAATGAACTCATAAAGGATGATTCAACAAAGGAAGAAGAGTAGAGCATTAGAATAATACCAATATAAGAATAATCTATAAGAGAGAAAACTTTCTCTCTTATAGATTAAACATGGAATATTTTGTTAAAACGCTCTGCATATTCTTGAAATAAGGCATTATATATAGTATAATGATACTTAATAAAAAGAATAATACAAAAAATCTTACACTATACTAATAAGAATAAAGTAGGTGAAGTTATGATAAAGAAGACAGAAAACAAAACACTGGCACAAAATAAAAAAGCAAGACATGATTATTTTGTAGAGGAAGCAATGGAAGCTGGTATAGAGCTTGTTGGTACAGAAGTGAAATCCATCAGGGCTGGTAAAGCAAACTTAAAAGATAGTTTTGCAGATGTTATAAATGGAGAAATATTCGTTAAAAACATGCATATAGGCCATTATGAGAATGGAAATCAGTTTAATGTTGATCCATTAAGACCCAGAAGGTTATTGCTTCATAAAGAACAAATAATTAAACTAGGGTTATTCACCGCTCAAAAAGGTTATACACTAGTTCCGTTAGCTCTTTATCTTAAAGATACTAAGGTAAAAGTTAATCTTGGGGTTGTTCGTGGTAAGAAGGATTATGATAAGAGAGATGCAATGCTAGAAAAAGATGCTAAGAGAGATATGGATAGACAGATAAAAGAGAGAATGAGATAAATTCTAATAATGAACTTAGATTCCATAATATTAGCACTTGATAAAGAGTATAATATGGTGTATTATTAGGACTATAGTCAGTAACATAGTAAAGAACTTAAAGTTACTATCTAATCGATATATGAGTTACAAAAAATTAGAAAATATAGATTTGCGTTATATATGTAATAATGATTTTATATTATTACAGTGTAAAAGATTTAAATTTAATCTTTTCACATCTTTGGGGGCGTACTTGGTTTCGACGGGGGTACGTTGTGTCGAGGAAGCGAGCTGAGGGAACCTATGGACCCGCATTAAAAAACTATTGGAACAATTTAAACGCAAACGATAATTTACAACTAGCAGCTTAGACTGCTACGTCTTACCTTAGATGACCGCGACTTAGGATAGGGCGACGACAGCGGTGAACCGAGTCTGGGAAAGCTTTGACCTGGAAACGGAAAATATGAAGCTACTAAAACTTAAACCTGGTCAATAGGGGTTAGGTAGAGGGAATGTTAAATTATTGACTACGCTCGTAGATGCCTAGGTGTTGCTGCCTTCGGACAGGGGTTCGACACCCCTCGCCTCCACCAATGAAACCCTCGACTAATTAATTTTAGTTGAGGGTTTTCTTATGCCCTTATTTAGTTGGATTATAATGATGTGAACAGAACCGTACCATAAATAAGTGAGGACTAACTTTATTTTAAATATAGAACAGAACATACTAAGCTTCTTGAATAGATTATGCTTCTATCTCAATATTATTTGGCTGGGTATTTAACATGAGTATAGGAAAAATAGTGATACTGTGTATACAACCTTAATATATATATATATATTAAGGTTGTAAAGGGGAATTTATAAATTGGCTATCAAGTATCAAGAAAATGAACTATACTATTGTGACAACCTAAACCTTTTGAGAGAGATACCAAATAATAGTATTAATTTGATTTACTGTGATGTTCTATATGGTACAGGAAAAAAATTTAAAGACTATAAGGACATTAAATCTGATGAAAATACAGTAAGGAATTTTTATGTCAACAGATTAAATCTAATGAGAAATAAATTGAAAGATAATGGTTCTATTTATATTCAGGTAGATACCCGTATTAATTATCTAATGAGAGCAATAATGAATGAGATATTTGGAGAAAAAAATTTTAGAAATGAAATAATCTGGTGGAAGAATACTTTTTCTCAAAATCAAGAAGATTTATATTTGAAAAAGCACGATAATATACTATTTTATACTAAAGGTGAAGAATTCTATTTTGAACCTCAAAAAATATTTAATGGAAAAAAGGTTGATAGAATGCAAAGAGGATTTTTTGATTCAGGCAATGCATATCTTGTTTATGATAAGGAGAAATTCGAAACTTATAAGCGAATACACGAAGAAAAAGGAATATTTAGCAAGAAAGCAATAAAAGAAAAATTTAACGAACAGCCATTTACCACGTGTCAAGATGTAATAGCTGATATTGGTGTAGTCAATCCTAAATCAAAAGAATGGGAGGACTATTGCAGTCAAAAACCGATAGAATTAATGGAGAGAATTATTTTGAGTAGTTCAAAGAAAGGAGATTTAATAGCTGACTTTTTTATGGGAAGTGGGAGCTTTATAGTAGCGGCAGTGAAAAGTGGGAGACGATATATTGGTTGTGATACAAACATAAAGGCTTTAACTATATGCCGAAGAAGAATAAATGAAATAGAGAATGTGGAGAAAAATGATTAGGATAAACTGAGAGTGGATATGATATAAAACAAAGATAAAAAGGGAGAATTAAGAAGTGTTTAAATTTTTTGAAAAAGATGATATAGAAAAAATACTAAATAATAAAAGAATCCAAGGAACTAATGAAGAAAAGTTAGAGAGAATTAGGCATGTTGATGAAACAGAGGCGCTTTTAGTGCGATTTGAGAGAATGATTAATTTTACTTATAAAAATCGTAAAAGTTTAATTCTGCATTATCCTTCAAAAAAAATAAATAATGAATTAATGATTAAAGAGGGACTAAAGAAAAAGGTACCGTTGATAGGAAATATTTTTTTAAGTAAAGAAAGTAGCAGAGATATTATTCCTTTTGCCGAGTGCGTAATTAATGGAATATTTTTACCTGAAGAGTTGGCCATACATTGGAATAAAATGTTTGAAATTAAATTAAATGACAGACGGGGTACTCTTTATAATATTTATAATGAAAATATTAAAAAAGAACTTGAGGAAAATGCCCCTCAGCTTAATGAGGCATTTGAGTTACTATTTCAGCAATTTAATTATAGTGATAAGCAATTAGAGAAAATTATAAAATTGACTAAAAATAATAAAGTTCATACGGGAGATTCAGCTTTATTGTGGATAAGATGTGATGTATTGGAGTATTATACATCTTCACACATAATACTTGATAATCATAAAGTATCTTACTTCGAATACCTTTCAAAGTATAAGTATTATCCCCATTCAGTAGCATATGGTTTAACAAAGAGGGAGTATTATAAATTTAGACAAAGTATGATTAAAGCTTCTGATTATTGTGTGAGTGAAGAAGCTATAAGAAAATCTTTTGTTTTTTTGGATGAGACTGATAAGCTTAAAGCACTTAAATTTCAATCACGGTATAAAGTGTTCTCAGAAGAAGCATGGAGGGATTTGTTGTGCAAAGAACAATTTATTTATACAGATAATTTAAGAAATAATTATCTAATATTATTACATTTAATTTTAGAGAATAAATATAATAAGAAGTTTACTTTAATAGATTACGATACAGAAGTGAGATGTTTTAATGATACAAATAGAGGTAAGAAATATTATATTGATGCATATCTACATTTTTATATAGCTGAGGAACAAAGAAATGTGAGATATTATATTGAATTTAAAAACTATGAAAGGACAATGTATGAAGATGATAAAGACTATCTTCATCAACCTAAAGCTATTTTAAATAATAACTTCGATATAGAAAGGTATAAACATGATGATACAGATATATGGTATTATATGGCTATAACTAAAGGCTCACCATATGTTTATGGGAAGAATAGTGTAAAGGATAGCGGGATTCAACTAGATAATTATATTGATTTTACATGGACTGAAGTTTTTAGCATAATAGAAATAAATATACAAGCAAAAGCTAGAGAATCCATAGATAGGAGTTTAGGTGGGTTTTTAAAGTTTATAGAAAGAATATAAAAACTCACTTAGAAGCTATACGGAGAACTGTACCATAAATAATGTGGAAAAGTAGGCTATAGTTATATATAACTATAGCCTATTTATTTAAAATGATATTGACTGACAAGATTCATATCCTCTTTTAGCGCTTAATTTAGTATCTTTTTTAAAGTATTCTAAAGCTTTAGATTTTGTTGGAATTGCTCCTTCGGTAAAGGCTATAGCTAAATCAATCATCATAACAAGACCTTTTCCAGTTCCAGTATCAGTAGATGAATTCTTCAAACTACGAGTTCTTGATTGATTATGAATAACTCCTTTGGATATCAAATTACCAATTAATTCTTCTTTGCTTCTAGGACAAGTGAAATAAAAGTTAATCGGAACATAATTATTTTTTGATGAAGATTCAGTTTCAACTTTTTTATTTCTCTTTTTTAATGCAGCAACGATTTTTTCAAATGTTTCAAAATCTTCTTTTGTAAATTTACTTCGCGTAAGTATCGTACTAGTAACGATTTTATCTATAGACGAACTAACATCACTATATCTTATTTTATATGTTTTATTATCATTAATTTGTTCACTAGAATAAAATTCACATAGTGTTTCGTAAGATTGGTGAAGTATTTCAAAAAATCTTCGAGGTAATCCATTAGATGCGTATACAGCTAAAAGAAAAGCTTTTTCATCTTCAAAATAATCAGATACATTGTAGCTAGTAGGATTGAATATTTTCATTTTTTTGTAAAATAACTGATTAAAAAAGTTTTCATAAAATGAAACTTGAATATCAATTTCTAGATATTCCATAGAACAATCATCGCCAGGTTCAAAATCAATAGCAGACCCTAATGCCTTTGAAGGATATGAGGTTGCTTGTGGAGGATAAACACCACCAATAAAGTATAAATAATTTCTATCATTACTTATTCTTGTGCCACCTCTAATAAGCTTAAATAGACGGAAAATTTCTGTTTGTGCATCAGGCGGTAGATCAGAACATTCATCTATAAGCAATATTGTATGATGGAAATCAAAAAGTTCACATAGATATTTAAAAAATTGTGTTATAAATTTTGATGCATTTAGGTGACTTAATCTTATCGTAAGGTAATCTATTGATAAAGAGTCTTCGGTTGATGATTTTGCAGAAGCATTAATTCCGTGATAAGAAAGACCACCAGAGTATTCTTCCAAATCCTTAGTAATTTGAGAAAGTTTTACTGGATTATTTAATACGGATTGATGTAATTTGTTAGAATATTCTTCTATTTCAGAAATCAAATAATCAATGTCATTAGATTCCTTTAATCCAAATAATTCTGCTAATTCACTTATAACCTTGTTAATTATGTTAGTAGATTTCTTATTTAGAGTAGATTTATTAATTTTTATAGTATTTACTGCTTCAATTATTATAGTGCTATACAGATGTATTCTAAATAAACTAGTATCCTGTGTAACATATTCGGCAACTTCAGCCATTGATATGTAGACTGGAAGAACTCGAAGAGTTTGAAAATTTTCAATTAACCTAGTACTAATCATTTTTAAAATATGAGTTTTACCAGTGCCGCGAATACCTTCTATTAGTGTATTAGAACCATCTTTACTAATATATTTATCAATAGAAAAACCAGGGTCTATATGAGTTTCTGGATTGAATTTTGACTGTGCATCATGTTGAAAGAATGCATTAGGAATTTGTATAACAGGCATATAATCACCATCTTTCATAAGAATTATAACAATATTATACAATAGATGCTAATATTTTACAAGATATATAAACATATCTAATAGACTAAGGTCTATATGTTATATGTCTAGTTATTCATGCTAATATTAATAATATAAAGGGATCATATTATCATAATAAAAGGCTTGTAAATAGAAATTACCTCGTATATATTGACACTAAGGAAGAGTTTAAATATGAGAATTTATGGTATAATATAGTTAAAAGTTGTTTTGGGGGAATAAAAATGTCAAATTTCTATTTTTTAAATAAAAAATGGGCAATACTTGCTAAAATAGGTATACAAGCAGAAAGCTATTTACATACAGATAATAACGCATCAATGCTAAAAATGCGTATGTTTGGAGAGCAAATAATTGACCATATTTTAGCAGTATTAAGTGTTGAAGCGAATAAGTTTGCAACACAAGATGATAAAATAAAACTTTTAAGAAATACAACAATAAACCAAGCTATTCCAGATCTGTTTGACATAGTTAGAAGATTTGGAAATAAAGCAAATCATCAAGGTTATGAAAATAAAAAAGATGCTTTAGAGTGTTTAGTTTCTATGTATAAAGTAGCAGCTTGGGTTTATATAAAGGTTACTAAGGATACATCAATAAGGCCTTTAACATTTAAGATTCCGAAGACATCAACTGTAAAGGTAAATGTTTATGATATAGAGACATATGCAAAAGAAAAGGAAGAAATAAAAGATCAACACAATGAAGAAGTTAAATCAATTAAGAAAGAAACTAAAGTAATTGTAGAAACAGAACAAGACAAGATAATTGAAAAAGAAGTTGAAGCTACACTAGATCTTAATGAAGCAGAAACAAGAAAAAAATTAATAGATATTATGCTTAGAGATGCAGGTTGGGATATAAATAATAAAGAACTAGTTAGGTTAGAATTGCCGTTAAAGGATCATAAGAAGATTGGTGGAAATGGAGCAGCAGATTATGTTCTATTTAATAAAAAGGCTGAACCTGTTGCAGTGGTAGAGGCAAAGAAGACATCTGTTGATCCTATAATAGGTCGTCAACAAGCTGTAGAGTATGCAAATACCATAGAAAAAAAATATGGTAAAAGACCTATAATATTTTGTACGAATGGATATGAAATAACAATTTGGGATGATGCATATAGCGAACCTAGACTAATTTGGGGGTTTTATACATTAAATGATTTAGAAGAGGTGTACTTTAAACATAAACATAAAAAAGATTTAAATAAGATTGAGATAGATAAAAATATAGCAGGAAGACCATATCAAATAGAGGGAATTAAGAGAGTTTATGAAAAATACCTAAATGGTTATAGAAAATCACTTTTAGTTATGGCTACAGGAACAGGAAAAACAAGAACTGCTATAGCATTAACAAAAGGGCTAATGGAAGCTAATTGGGCAAAAAGAGTATTATTCTTAGCAGATAGAGATGAGTTAGTAAAACAAGCTAAGGAGGATAAATTTAGCTTTAAAACGTTTATGCCAGAGCAAATATCATGCAGAATCACTGGGAAGAACTCAGATAATAGAGAAGCAACTTTGTATTTCTCAACTTATCAAACAATGATAAATTACTATAGCAAGTTTAGTGTAGGTTTTTTCGATTTAATAATATGCGATGAATCTCATAGAAGTGTTTACAAAGTTTATAAGGATATTTTAGAGTATTTTGATACCAATATATTAGGGTTAACTGCAACACCAGTAGATTTCATAGGTAGGGATACCTTTAAACTATTTGCATGTGGAAAAGGCGATCCGACGTTTAGTTTTTCTGTAGATGATGCTTGGAATCATATACCACCATATTTAACTGAACCAAGGGTTATAGATGTGACTACAGACTTTCTGAGAAAAGGCATTAAATACAATGAGATGACAGAAGAACAAAGGCAACAGGTAGATGAAGAAGGCTATGATGGTGATGATATAAATTATGAAAAAACAGACCTAGAAAAGAAAATAACTAATAAGGATACTAATAGATATATATTAAAGACATTGATGAATAATGGAATAAAAGTTGGTGACTATATTGGAAAAACGATTTTATTTGCCAAGACTAAAAAGCATGCAAATCTCTTGGATTCATTATTTAATGAAATGTATCCCCAATATAAAGGAAAGCTTACGGCCGTAATATATTCTGAAATTACTGATAAGTCTATTTTAATTGAGAAATTTAAAGGTGAAGATTTTCCAAGAATAGCAATATCCGTGGATCTATTAGATACAGGAATAGATGTTCCTGAAATAGTTAATTTAGTTTTTGCAAAGCCCATATATTCAAAGGTTAAATTCTGGCAAATGATAGGTAGAGGAACTAGACGTTGTGATAATTTATTCAAACCTGGAAGAGATAAAACAGAGTTTGCTATATTTGACTGCTATAAGAACTTTGAATTCTTTGAGATGAATCCTAAGGGCTTTGAGCCAAAACCTCAAAAAACATCGTTACAGGTAAGATTTGAAATAATGTGTAAGCTTTTGGAAAAGTATAAAATTCAGAATGAAATCAATATATGTAATGACTTCGTAGAAAAACTAAAAGCTGATATATTGGATTTACCACAAGATAGTATTGAAATAAAGAAAAGTAGAAAAAGAATAGAGCAGGTTAAAAAACAAGAATATTGGAGTCATTTAAGTGAGGATTTTATTAAAAAGTTAAAATTGGAGATAGCACCTTTAATTCAATGGATAGAGCCTAAAGATAATTCAGATGCTATAGGCTTTGATAACTCTATATATAGAGTTATGATCTTATACATTACTGGCGACAAGGATGGATTAATTAGAGAGATCAATACTACAATGGAGAAAATATCAAGGTTAAAGATTAATTTAAACTGGTTTGATGGTAAAAGGGAGCTAGTTAAGTCACTTTTACATCCATCAGGGTGGGAAGAGTTAAGTTATGAAAAATTAGAGCAAATAAGAGTAGATTTAAGGGAGTTAATGAAACATAAAGGGGCAACATCTAATCATTTTGTAGTTTTTGATATTAAGGATACAGGTGGGGTTATTAAGGAAATTAGTGCTGGTTCAGTATTATATGGAGCTAACATGGAGCCTTATGAGAAGAGAGTTAAGAGCGCTATTGAGGGTAAATTAAACGATCAACTTGTAATTCATAAAATAAGAAAAGGTGAAAAACTTTCACAGACAGAAATTGAAAGTGTTTACTCAATATTTGGTGTAGATTTCGTCTATAGCATTGATGAACTTTCAAGTAAAACCGATATTGATAAAGAAGATATTATAGGGATTATAAGAAAATTTGTAGGTGTGGATGAAGTAGAGTTAAATAAAATGTTTGAAGTATTTATCCAAAAGCATCATAATAAGATGAATGCCACTCAGATTAAGACCTTAGAAATAATTAAGAATGACATTGCAAAGAATAAAGGTATATCTTTTGCAGCATTATTTTCAGAACCGTATACAACCTTTAATCAAAATGGAGTAGATGGTATATTTGGAATAATGGCAGATGAGGTTTTTGACTTAATAGCTCCATTTAAGGCTACATATATATCATAAGATAGGAAGGACGCAAACAAATGATAAGTGCAGATATAAAGAGTAAAGTAGATAAATTATGGAATAATTTTTGGTCGGGAGGTATATCTAACCCTCTGACAGTTATAGAGCAAATATCATATCTTCTATTTATTAAAAGATTAGATGATATTGATAATTCAAACATTACAAGATCAAATAGGATAGGGGGACCATATAAATCATTGTTTCCAGATGATTTGATGAAGTGGTCGGAATTTAAGCATTTAGATGTAAGTGAAATGTTTGATATAGTAGCACAAAAGGTATTTCCATTTATAAAAAAAATGGGCGGTGAAGAATCAAGTTTTACTGCTGAGATGAAGGACGCAGTATTTATGGTACCGAAGCCATCTTTACTGCAAGAATCAGTAAGACTTATTGATGGTATAAAGATGGATGATGCAGATACTAAAGGTGACTTATATGAATATCTATTATCAAAACTTGCAACATCAGGTGTTAACGGTCAATTTAGAACACCAAGACATATAATAAGAATGATGGTAGAACTTATGAATCCAACTCTAGAGGATAAAATATGTGACCCAGCATGTGGTACTGCGGGTTTTCTTATTAATTCATTAGAATATATTTTAGAGAAGTATACAAAACCTGAAAGTATATTCACTGATGAAGAAGGGAATTTCCATAGCAGAATTGGAGACATGATGACGAGTAAAGAATGGGAGTACTTTAGAACAGATATGTTCTATGCTTTTGATTTCGACCCGTCAATGGTTAGAATAGCTTCTATGAACTTAATGCTTCACAGCATAGATGATCCAAATGTTAGACAAATGGATGCCATGTCTAAGAGATATGAAGAAGAAAATAAGTACACTTTAGTACTAGCTAATCCTCCATTTAAAGGCAGCATAGATGAAGGTGATATAAATACAACTCTAGTTAAGGGCGAAAAAACAACCAAGACAGAGCTTTTATTCATAAAACTTATAAATCGAATACTTGACTTAGGTGGAAGGTGTGCAGTTATAGTACCGGATGGAGTTTTATTCGGCTCAACAAAAGCACATAAAGAAATTAGAAAGACACTAGTAGAAGAAAATTCATTAGAAGGTGTAATATCGATGCCTTCAGGAGTGTTTAAACCTTATGCCGGTGTATCAACAGCTATACTTATATTCACAAAAGGTGGAGAAACAAATAAGGTATGGTTTTATGATATGCAAAGTGATGGATTCTCCTTAGATGATAAGAGAAATAAGCTTGATAATGATGGTGATATACCTGAAATAATAGCAAAGTGGAAAGTTATAAAAGAAGATAATGCAATTGAGCCGTCTAAGAAAGATAAATGGTTTTGGGTAGATAAAGAAGAAATTGTTAGTAATGATTATGATCTTTCCATAAATAAGTACAAAGAAATAGAATACGAAGAAATGGTCTACGAAAAACCACAAGTTATATTAAATAAAATTGAAGCGTTAGAAAAACAAATTTTAAAAAATATAACAGAGTTAAAGGGTATGGTGAAGTAGTTTGCATAATAAGCTAACAGAGAGCTGGAAAAGAGTAAAATTATCAGAAGTAGGTAAGATACTTACAGGGAATACACCTTCTACAAAATGCATAGAGTATTATAACTCTAATGATGTTATGTTTATAAAGCCAAATGACTTAAAAGAAAACACATTTAATAAGATAAGTTATAGTAAAGCATATATATCTTTAAGTGGAGCAGAGAAGGTAAGGAGGGTGCCTTCTGGGAGTGTATTAGTAACTTGTATTGGAATAATAGGGAAGGTTGCATTAGTAGAAAATGAAGCCTGTTTTAACCAGCAGATTAATGCTATTATTCCTGATAAATGTATAATAGACGGAAAGTTTTTAGGTTATGCAATATTAAGATATAACTATTTGTTAAAAGCAGCTGCCAATGCACCTCTTATACCAATAATAAATAAATCACAATTTAGTAACATAGAGATTATGATACCATCGGTAAAGGTTCAAAAGAAAATAGTGAAGATTTTAGAAAAGGCTGAGGAGGCTTTAGGAAAGAGGAGGGAAGCTAATAGATTATTGGATGAATATTTAAAGAGTGTTTTTGTAGGAATGTGTAGTGAAGAAAGTAATGATATAAAACTAGTTAATCACGTAGTTAAATCTATAGATGCTGGATGGAGTGTAGGTGGAGAAGAGAGGGCAATTTGTAATGACGAAATTGCAGTGTTAAAAATAAGTGCAGTTACTAAAGGGACATTTGATGCTAGTAAGTATAAAGTTATTTCAAAGGATGTAAAAATTAAAAAACATTTAAGTTGCAAAAGGGGAGATATACTTTTTAGTAGAGCAAATACTAGAGAATTAGTAGGAGCATCATGTATAGTGTATAAAGATTATGATAATTTGATTCTTCCGGATAAACTATGGAGAATAACCATAGATGAAAGCTTAATGACAAGAGAGTTTTTCTTATATTCAATTAATACTAATAAGGTTAGAAAAGAAATATCAAAGTTGTCCACAGGGACAAGTGGATCTATGTTGAACATATCAATGGCTAAGTTCAAAAACATAGAGTTGAATGTGATGTCTTTTAAAAAACAGGAAATTTTTTCTGAAATATACTTAAAAATCCAAACAATTAAAGAAAATACAATGTTAAATGAAATTAAATTGAGCAACTTATTCAATTCATTAATGAAAGATGCCTTTAACGGCAAGTTAAAATTTTAGTAAACTCGGTCAAGATTACATCTTAAAGGAGTTAGACCAGTGCGAAGTTATAGGAATAAAGAAAGGGAGAATCGTCATTTAGGTGACGGTTCTCCTTTTATATTCACTGCAAAAATTCGAAGAA
Organism: Clostridium estertheticum subsp. estertheticum; assembly: GCF_001877035.1. Classification (NCBI taxonomy): domain Bacteria; kingdom Bacillati; phylum Bacillota; class Clostridia; order Eubacteriales; family Clostridiaceae; genus Clostridium; species Clostridium estertheticum. The sequence continues at coordinate 376,496 of NZ_CP015756.1, forward strand.
TTTAACTGCAAAAGAATTCTCCTATCCATCACAAAATTATCTTTCCATTTACACCAACTCTTCATTCCATATTCGTCATTCTATTTTTCACTGCATAATCTAAATAATGTAGTCAATTTATAAAAGTCTAAGATGGAGTAAAATCTGTTTTAGACTATTTTTTTTACATGTAACAATCCTAAGTTTAAATATATATTATTACCTTGAATAAAAAAATAGTATTCAAGGAGGAAATAATCATGATAAAGTTAGCTCACAAAACAGAAGTAGAAACCCTAAAAGATCTACCTGCAGAAGTAATAGAAAAAGTATTAGAAATAGTAACTATTCTTGACGAAAATTATGGTGATACAAGAGAAAAATATGACCTGGGAGGCTATGTACTAATAGCAGAGGTTCTAGAAGATGTGGAAACTATAAAGGAGTTAATAGATTTTCAATATACTTTGCCAGAGTATGTGGAACTAATATCATGTCAAAATGGCGGTAGCTACACTAATTCTTTTATGCTCCTAAGTAGTGATTATAGTATAAGCCTATTGATTCCAAATATATTAACACCTGAGAAATTGTTAATACATTTGGAGGATAATCGTGAATGATAATAATATTGAAATAGCAGCTGAAAAAATAGTAACTGACTTTGAGGAAGCATTAGTTGCAGATGGTAAAGCACTAAAAACTATAGAGAGTTATATAGGAGACATTAAAGTGTTTCTTGAATGGCTAGAATTTAAGGGTAACATCTTTACTGGAAACCTAAAAAGATTTCATATTACAGCATATAGAAGTTATTTAGTCCAAAATAACTACGAGATTAATACTGTAAATAAGAAGATCAATAGCTTACAGTCATTTAATCAATATCTAATTGATGAAAAATACCTAACTGAGCAAGTGGTGAATTTAAAAAAGGATAAGTTAAAGGTAGCTGCAGGTAGTGAAAAAGAGGTGGAAGTATTCACAGAAGCCGAAGTAGAAAGGTTCTTATTCTATATCCAATCGGAAAAGGTAAGATCCAGGGATAAGCTAATAACATTAATGCTGCTTTATACTGGGCTGAGAGTGTCAGAACTAGTAAATGTGAAACTAAGAGATGTAGATATGCTATCTATGAACCTTACTGTAGCTTGGGGCAAAGGGGGTAAAAAAAGAGATGTACAACTAAAGGGGCAAGTCGTTGATTCAGTTAAGGAATACCTAGCGGGAGAAAGAAGGGGTAATAAATTCGCTAATAGTGAGTATCTAATTTTAACCAATAGGTCAGCAAAGATGGATAGGGATGCAGTGAATAGGGTATTAAAAAAAATGGAAAGCAAGTTAATTATAAGAATGAACCCACATAAATTCCGTCACACATTTTGTACTAGACTATTGAAAAAAGGAGTAGAATTGACAACTGTTGCAAAGCTTGCGGGCCATTCTTCTATTCAGACAACAGCTAGTTTCTACATCAATACGTCTTCAAAGGACAAGAGGGAGGCTGTGGAACGGCTATAGATAATATAGTTTTCTGCAATGGAAGATACAGCAAACTAAAATGACGACACTATCAGGAATGGAAAACAGAATGCATATCGTAGGTCTTTAAGTTAAAAACATATAAGCAGTATATTAAAATAAAATTAAAAAATGGAGGTAATAAAAATGGCGATACCTAAAAAAAAGAATATTTCTGTAGAGGATATAGTAGTGGTTGAATCAACTAAAACAAAACTTCAAAATGGAAGACAGGCTATAGAGTTTGAAATCAGTGAAGAGGCTAAGAAAATAATTGAAGAGTTCAAAGAGAATCTAGTGGAAAGTAATAAGGCTCCAACGACTATTAAATCATATATTTTTGACGTGAAAAGTTTCATTTCCTTTATTGAAAGTGTTGGGATAATATTTACTGGGGAATTTAATGCTAATCAGTATAATGATTATATAAAAGCTCAAATTGATTTAGAAATTAAGCCAACAACGATAAAAAAGAGGAGAAATAGTTTGCAGCAGTACAACATTTTTCTCGAATCTAAAAAGTATATGAATAGTGTAATTATTATATCTAAAAATGATGGACTACCAATAAAATAAGTGTTACTTTACTGAAGGCTATAGAATTTAATAAGGAATAGAAATATGCAAGGCACCTAATCTCAAGAAAATTGAGGTTAGGTGCTATTTATATGCCTAAAAATAAGAAGGGAATGATAATAATATGACAAGTTCAATATATTGTGTTGGAAAAACAAATGGAGGGCGAAAGGAAATGATAGTAGCTGAAAATAATAATACTCCTGCTAAGAGGGTAAGTATAGTATCCATAAAGATGGTAAAGGAAGGGAGCATCTTATATGCGGGACGAAAAATAACGACATCTTCACAGGCGGCAGAAATAGCTAGACAATTCCTAGAGGATTGCGATAGGGAAAAACTAATTGTATGTTGTCTAGACACTAAGAATCAGCCGTTATCAATGAGCGTAGTAAGCATTGGGTCACTAAATTCTTCAATAGTCCACCCAAGGGAAGTATATAAGATTGCAATACTATCGAATGCCTCATCTATAATTCTATTTAATAACCACCCGTCAGGTGACACAACTCCTTCTAATGAAGATATTAGTATAACTACTAGGTTAAAGGAATGTGGAAAGCTAATTGGAGTTGAATTAATAGATCACATAATTATATCTGATGAGGGTAAATACTGTAGTTTAAAAGAAAAAGGAATATTGTAGAGAAAGGAGATGTAAAAAGATGTTTGATAAAAGTAATAGGTATATGACCAAAGGAATTCAACAGGAAATACCATTAGAATTACAATTGTTCATGTGGAATTGTATTGATAAACTAAAAGAGCAAGAGAATAAAGTAGATTATTTGCAGGTTTTTGAAATAACTGAGCATAGAGCTGATGATATATTCTACCAAATCATAGAACATAGTCAAGAAGTACCAGAGTACAATAAAACTTATAAGGTATGTTCGAAGAAAGTTGTTAATGCGAAGGTATTTGTCATTGATGATGAGACACATTCCACAATGTTACTAGCACAAGAATATTAAATGAAGGAGGAATAACAATGAATAAAGATTTAAAGGAAGGTACGATATTCACAATTCATGAAAAAAAGAGACTTGGATTAATGAGAGTTGATTGGGCTGATGGGAATATTTCTAATAAATGGAAGCCTACAAACCTTCTAATAGACCTAAAAAAAGACTCTGAAATTGACATTGCGAAACTACAGCAGGAGCTGAACTACCTCCAATTCGAGCTTGTTTCTAGCTTTCAGAAGGTAGAAAAGTACTGCAATGGTAATGGATACAATAGTGAAAACATATTTTCAATATCATTGGATTAATAAAGTTGTAAATATATCCGCAGAAAATGAATTCAAAGATAAATATATGGATACAAACAATTTTAAAACTATTACTGGTGGAGACTCTATTCATGTTGATGCAAAATTTAAAAAAGCTATAAGTTATGACGTTTATGCAAAGCTAATTTCATTAGTTAATAAATTGCCAGACGTAATAGATACAAGCGAAGGTTACTTCAGAAGGGTTTTAATTATTCCATTTTATAATGTATTCACTAATGAAAAAGACGATAAAGAAATAGGAGTTAAACTAGTAAGTGAGCTAGAAGGTATTCTTATTGTTGCATTAAAGGGCTTAAGACGTCTTGTAGATAATAAATATAATCTTACAGAATCCAAAGCTGCTAATGATATATTAAATGAATATAAATTAGAACAAAACCCAATAGCTGAATTTTTTCAAGATGAAATTATCTGCAATAATGGAGTTCAGATCAAGCAATGTGACATATTACAACATTTTAAAAAATGGTCAATTAAAAATGGATATGATGATTGGAAAGTTATTAGTTCAACAAGGTTTTGGACTCTATTTCGTAAAGTCCTAAATGATAAAGGTATAGACTCAAGAAATACAAAAAAAGTAAAAGGAATAACAATAATGATTGGAATTACTATTAAATGAATTAGGAGGGTGTCTAGGTGGTAAGAAAAGTTGAATAAATATAGTGATAATTAATGTATTTTTATAAAGTGTTTTTTAATATTTATCTTACCACCCAAACAACCCTATTTTAAAAATATTAGTTTATTTATAGATTTTGTGAGCCAATAATAATTTGATTCATAATTATTAAATTAAGCGTGGAAATATAGAGGATAATAACGTTGAAGACTCGGGAAACCGTAAAAAGGTTAAACAAAAGTTAATCAAATATTAAATAGAAATAATAAGAGTTAAAGGGGAAATACAAATGAACAAAAAATATTTAATAGGATTTGAACTGCAAGTTAGAGCAACTAATGATCATGACAAAAAAGCTAAGATAAGCTTTGAATTTATCCAAGATCTAAGACGATTTTTGATGAATAATATTAAAATTAGTCTAACAAAATTTGAGGAAAGGGAAGAAGTGCATATGTACGCTACTATAAATCCCAAAGAAGTTCCTTTAATTAGTACAGGGGAAGATAAGATTACTAGCGAAATGATAGATGATTTTGAGTATATATATTCAGAATTTTCCAAAGAGTTTTATCAAACATATGAAAATGGTGGTAGTGGGTATGTTAGCTATTCAATTAATCCAATGTATTTTATTGTGAAACATGGTGATGTAGTTATATATAGAAATTATAATTTAGAAGTGTATAAGGGGTTAAATGGCACAATTATATGGAAAGACTTTAATGAAGTATTTAAACAACAAGTTCCTATGGTTGATAGGTATCGTAAAAGAGATATTATGATTGAAAAAAAAAAATATTGTTATTACGGAATATGAACCAATTTAAAACAATTTTTTTAATGAAAAACCAGTGTAACACAGTAGTGAGAGTTAGGTGATTGTTAATAAGTTATTCAAAATTATGTGAAATACTTATAGATAGCAAGTTCCTAACCTATGACCTATGATTAGCCTAAATCAAAAAATAGTGGAGGTATAAAAATGATTGAACCGGAGTATGTAAGTTATGAAGATCTTCCCAATGAAGAAAATATAGCGGCATTCACTTATTATATTAAGGGTATGGCGATTTATATAAATCCTGTTTATGAGTGGATTGAAGAAAATATAAATAATATTAGTTATAAATTATTGAAAGGATGTATAAGCAACATTGTTCCAATTGGTGATGCGGGTAGAAAATTTTTTAAGGACATGGTTGAAATGAAATCTGGATTTGCTTTTGAATTAATGAATTTATATAATTATTCAGAAAAAAAATATATTGAAGGAACTCTAAAAATAAAATCTTATATAGAGTTACAGCATTTAGGATATACAGGTACAGTATTATTTGAGAATTGTCCTGTTGATGATGTTTGGAGACTTGTAAGAGAAAAAAGCTTAGAAAAGGGTATACCGTTTTCTAAAAAATTATAAATATATATTATATACCTGTGATTAAAGAATAATGGGGGTGAAGTATAGGTGGAATCAATTAATTCTAAAATAAGCAGAACTAAATTATATAAAGGAATATATGAACCTTGTGAGAGTATTAGGACAGAAAAAGTTTGCGAGGATAGTAATGTTAACTTTTATGATGAAGCATCAAAGTTATTGACACTGATGTACTTAGCTCAAAGAAAGGAGTGTTAGCATGGCTGTCATTTTGGCTGCACTATATGCAAGATATTCTTCAGATAACCAAAGGGATGAATCAATAGATGCTCAAATAAGAGCTGGTGAAGAATATGCTCAGCGTAATAATATGAAAATAGTAAAAACATACGTTGATAAGGCTAAATCAGCTACAACAGATAAACGACCAGCATTTCAACAAATGATAAAGGAGAGTTCATTAGGATTATTTAATACTGTAATAGTTCATAAGTTGGATAGATTCTCTAGAGATAAATATGATTCAGTTGTATATAAGCGAAAATTAAAATCAAATGGTGTAAGGCTTATTAGTATAGTGGAGAATTTAGATGGAAGTCCAGAATCAATAATCCTTGAATCGGTAATTGAAGGAATGGCACAATACTACTCAGCCAATCTCGCAAGAGAAGTAATGAAGGGAATGAAGGAAACAGCCTATCAAGCAAGACATACAGGGGGGCAGCCCCCATTAGGTTATGATGTGAATGAGGAAAAAAAGTATAAAGTAAATGATGAAGGAGCAGAGATAGTAATAAAGATTTTTGACATGTATATCAATGGTTATAGTTATGCAAGAATTATAGACAATCTTAATGAGAGAGGCTATAAGACAAGATTAGGTAACAGTTTCGGTAAAAATAGCATTTACAGTATATTAGATAATGAAAAATATTCTGGTGTATATATATTTAATAAGAGTTCTAAGAAGGATGCTGTTGGAAAGAGAAACAGTCATTTAGCTAAGGACGATAGTGATGTTATAAGAGTTGATGGTGGAATGCCTGCTATAATCTCTAAAGAAACATATCAAAAGGCCAAAGAGATGATGGTAGTAAGAAAAAGAGCTCCTGGGGCTAATAAAGCAAAAGAAATATACTTACTGTCAGGAATAATCTTCTGTGGGGAGTGTGGTTCAGCAATGCAAGGGAACAGGAGAAAGCCTATAAATAAGCCTATGTACATTTCGTATAGATGCGGTAGCAGATTGCAAAAAAGAGATTGTGATAACAAAGAGATACGTAAGGAATACATTGAGGAGTTTGTGCTTTCAGAATTGGAGAGGAATATATTAAATGATAAAGCTATACCTATATTTGTTAAGAAAATTAATAAGCATATACTGGAACAATCAAAGAATGAAAAGTCATCAACTGAAATAATAGTCAAAGAGCTTGGAGAAATTGATAAGCAGATAAATAATATAGTAAATGCAATTACACAAGGATTTGCCTATGATGAATTTAAAACAAAGATGGGTGATTTAAAAGAGAGGAAAACCAAATTAGAAGTTACCATAATTGAGCAGGAACATAGAAGTCAAGCTCCTAAGATAACAGAAGATCAGGTTAAGAATTTGTTTTCAATGTTCAGAGGATTTGTAAAAGATCGGAATATGCCAGAGTGTAAGAAGTTCATTCAGAATTATGTTGATAAAGTAGTTGTTTATAAAGACCACGTTGAAGTAGTATTCAACGTGGTCTTTACTATGTTAAAGGACTATGAAGCTTATAAGATTAAGTCATCTATTAAGAAAACTACTCTTTTTAATAGGTATAGAAATATTGCATAAGGAATTTTGGCTCTTACAACTAAAGTTGTAAGAGGTACAATTTAGTTAAATTTATTTTTGCAAAAATAGTTAAATATAGAAGGTTGTATAGAAAAAAATCCTAACTAAAATAAAAAACAAAGCAAATGGATTTGACTTAGTCTTTAATCACAAAGTTCATATTTAATTTAACATTATCTAATAACATAATTTGTTGAATTAAGAATAATCTTCTGATAATATATAAATAAAGTAAAATATGGGGGGACTATCATGCAAGAGATAAAAGTATTTGAAGAATTTGAACATATGTTATATAAATATAGATGTTATTTAGAAAATCAATTTAATGAAAAAAAGAGAGCAGCATTTCATCCTTGTGAGCCATTGCTTTATTTATATGATATGGAGAAAGTTGATAAAGATTCAGATTTTGATGATGAATTAAGTTTTTATGATCCAGAGTATATGCCTATGCCAGAGTCGGATTTTATACATCATGCTGACATAATACTTTATTCTAACGACTTTGAAATTTGGTATAGTCACGTTTTAGATTCGGAAGCTGAAATTATAAGAGAGGTTCTAAATAATGTAAAACCATACTATTTTGCGGATATAACTGCTAATTATTATATTGAACTAAATTGTAGCAACGTTTTTCAATTAATGACTCTCTTAGATCAACGTGTTTACGGCTTTGTTAAAAATGAATATTTAAATCAATGCTGGCAAGAGGTTGATAAAATTGGAAACTTATTTTTTCTACAGGTTAATATGCCTAAAGAGGAAACTAAAATTAAAAGAGGTAAAAGCTCAGTTAATGTAGCTATGATGGAGAAGCCTATGGCTACACAACAGGTAAGACCAGAATATGAAATTCTAAATGTTTCAGTTAAAGGTGAAGAGTATTATTGCCTAGGGGAATATGAGCCATTAATTGATAGTTACGATGTTAGTGCTTATGAAGATAACGTAGAATTTGATTTCATAAAAACTAATATGTTATTAGCTAATGCAAATCCAATATCTGTTTTTGACAAAGTAATTGATTTGAATGTAGATACTATAAAGCAGATAGTCCCTTTTGCTAGGATTATTCATAAGCATGCATTAAAAAGTGGAAATGATTTTATAGATACGATAGAAAAGTTAAAATATAAGAAGGATTTTCAAAATTCAATATCAGTCTTAACAATACCATATAACTTAATGATGCATAAGTGTATTCCAGGCTTTATAGAAGAAGCATACAAGCTACTTCCATCTGAAGTAGGTGGGTTTTTAAAAACTCTTAATATCTCAGAGATTATTGAAGAATATATAAAAAGTGATGGAACTATTTTTCCGGAATTTATTGAAGCTCAATTTAATAAAATAGACCAAATTTATTCTAACATAGCTTCAGCAAGACAGAATATCGAAGCATTTTCTGAAAGTGGTCCAAGAGTCGTTGGTGGAGGGTTTGGTATAAAAGGCGCAGTTAAAGGTATTATAACCGCACAGGTATTAAATTTAGGAATGGAAGGCTTGAATACATTATTTCAGACAGTATCTGCAAATAATAAAAATGAAAAAATTGCGAAAGATGTGGAGAAATTATATAAAAGCGAGGCCTATAACAGTATTTTATATACTATAATGTATCATGACGTATATTCATTTTTATTTTATTACATACAATACGTTAATGAAGCTGCTACTAATTTAAGATTAGTGAAGGCTAATGACTTTAATCTACCAAGTATATCAACTGATTTTAATGATTCAGTTGTCTATTATCTTCATATATTAAGCAAAATAAATAAGCAAGATATTTATGTGAACAGCAATTATAATGATAAATCTTTGATAGAATTAATTAAAAATGCTATTGTTAAATATCCATATGAATATGATTATTACAGAATATTTTATAATTTGTCAGGAGTAATAGATTATAATATCTTAAGATTTGCAAAAATTCATGGCGTAGATATATCTAATTTAGCTAAAGAATATGCTTCCAAAATTGCAAAAGAGAAGCAGAAAGGATTGCAAAATCAAGCAGAGAATGGAAAACTAATAAACATTGAACAGAAGAATAATACAGCGCAACCTCAGACCATTCCTAGTGAATTGGGATTTGATGTCAAAGAGCAATTAATAAGCGTAGAGTATAAATGTTTGTTAGAGTTTATTTACATACCGGATAGGGGTCTAAAGTATTTGGCTAAATTTAAAAATGCTGTGATATCCTATGCAAAGCTTCAACAAGATGAAGAGGTATTGTTCCTTTTTGACAATACTGTATTTGGCAGTGCAAAAGATGGATTTATTTTAACAAATAAAAATATATATTTTAAAAATATGTTTAACAACTCTTCAAGTATAAGTTTGAAGGATATTAAAACTATTGAAAGTAGAAAATATAGTTTTTTAGTTAATAGTAATGTAGAAATAGAGATTAGCACCATGAGTAGCCTAGAAAAATGCAGTACTTTAGTTGTATTACTTAAATTGATTATTAGCAACTTATTATAGAGGTACATGTAATTTAAATAAAAGATGGGGGGGGGAAAGGAGAGGAAATCAAACTGGAGTTTACTTTAAAAGAGCAGGAAAGTAGAAGTCAAACTCCTAAGAGAACAGATAAACATGTAAAGAATTTGTTTTCAATGTTCAAAGATTTTGTAAAGGAACGTAATATGCCAGAGTGTAAAAAATTTAAACAGAATTATGTTGATAAAGTAATTGTTGATAAAGGCCATGTTGAAGTAATATTCAACGTGGTCTTTAATGTTTTAAGGATTAATATGCATATAAAATTAGGTCATCTGTAAGGAGGTCTACCCTAGTTAACGATATAGATATATTGCATAGTTAATGATCAACCCTTATAATCACAAAATTTTATAAGGGGGTGTAATGTCCACTAAAGATGAATTTATGAAATGAAGATAGGTAGCTAAGGCTATGACTTAATGATAAAAAACTGATAATGATATAGGAAAATCCGGGTTAAATAGACAATCTGTAATTTGATGGAATGATTAGAAAAGTATACTATTAATTTAACAATAAAGAAGAGGAGTTGATACTATGGATAAAAATTTGGATAATATGAGCACTGCTGAACTAGGGAATTATGCGAAGGGTTTTCTTAGTGACATATTAAAAAACTTAGGAGTTAATGTAATTGATTATAAACATAACGAAGCTAATATATGTGTAAAAGGTAAGGCGGACTTTTTTAAACTTAAAGTTAAATCTATAAGAAAGCCTAATACTGGTTATATAAAAATTAAAAAGAAGGATATAGATACACAGGATAATAGTTTATTTATTGCAACAATCTTGTTCTATAGGGATGAAATAAGTAAGATATTCTTAATACCAGTAGTTGATTTGACGGGTGATAATGATTTATTTAGGGATAGGGACTATAAGGGAAAGAAAAGTACACCTGAATGGGGGTTAAATGTAACAGAGAAGAATATGAATATATTAAATCAATATGAGCTAAGTAAAATGATAAGCAAGTTAATGTAATAAGTAATAGAATATGGTTTCTCTAAGCTGTACAGGGATAGTACATATTTACACAGACATTATAATGCTAATGTATAAGGATTATAAGGTCGTGAAAGGTGTGTTTCACGGCATTATAATAAACCATTTTTTATTAGAATTAATAATAGAATATTAAATGCCACGTATTGAGTATACGAGCGATAATCATTAAAATTTCCTATAAAATAATTTAAATTCTAATTTATTGATGTGTTTTGTTATATAAATGAATCAGAATCAATATAAATTTAGAAATGGATTATTAAAAAGGTATGGAAAATGTTTGATTTGCGGCATTGATAACAAAGAACTTTTAAGAGCAAGTCATTCTAAACCTTGGAATGTTAGCGGTTCAAAAGAAAAAATTGATGTAGATAACGGATTATTACTGTGTGCAAATCATGATTTGTTATACGATAGATGTCTAATATCATTTAATTCAAATGGCAAAATTATTATATCTAAAAGCCTTAATGAAAAAAATAAAAATATATTAGATATACATGAAGAAACTACTATAAATGTTTCACAAAAATGTATGGATTATATAGCATGGCAAAGAGGGAAATTTCTTAATAGAGAAAAAGAATTTTAGCAAGAAACTTTGAAGTTTTTCATAAAAAATACGGAGGGACTAGATACTATTTCCATGGAACTATAGTTATTCCTTTATAAAAATTATACAAAAGACTGGAATATGCCAGAGCGTAAAAGTTCATACAAAATTATGTTAATAAAGTAATTGTTAATAAAGACCACGTTGAAGTAATATTCAACGTGGTCTTTACTATTTTAAAGGATTATGAAGCCAAAAGTAGAATATTTGTAAAGAAAGCTGATGTTTTTAAAAGGTATAGATATAGCATGTAAGGAGTAACAATTTTAGAGTATATTCAATATCTAATATGAGTAATGAATTGCAATATGTAAGGTTAAATTGGAATTATGTAAAATACGAAAATAAGATTAGATAAAAGGGATAGGAGGATTTTTAATGAATTGTTACATATGTAAAAAAGATTTTGAAAGTACTGAAGGAGAAGTAATATGTAATAACTGCGATGAAGCAGCTTACTTATGTCATGCAATGGATGTGGCATTCGAAGAGTGGCAAAAAACTTTGCTATTGGAGGATGAATTTTGGATAGGGTCAAAAGTATTCGTAAAGAATTTAATAGATAATGCAGATAAGAGCTTAGGGGTAGTGGAGCAAGCACAACAAATTTTAAATGGAATAAGAAAACAAATTTTAGAACATCTAAAACTCTATAATAAAGATGAGCTAATTGCAGGGTTATTGGTGATTAAGGAAGCTGTTAGGCGCTCGGAAATAAAGGAAAATAGGCAACAATTTAGCTGGAACATGTTTAATGAATATCTAATATCCATTAAATTAATTGAGTTTGTATTAAGTATCCCTTCAAAGGAATTTATAGGTGCGCCTATTGGGTATCTTGAGGAGGGATATAGTAATTTTGTATCTGCAATATGTTTGGGAAGAATATATGTTATTCTTGATGAAAATATAAGAAATTCAAGATTTTTAAATATTAAACCTAACAGTGTAGACGAGTTGGCTTTCAAATTTATTGAGACAGAAGAAATGAAAAAATATTTCGATGAATACTGGATTATGGGCGAAGATGAAAAACCGGAAGACTATAAAATAGAAAATGAGTTTCTAAGAGCTAAATTAAGTCAAGAAGGTAAAACACCCGAAAGGAGAAAACAAAACATAAATAGTTTTATTAAAAAAGAATTTGCTTTTACGTTGGACAATCTTCAGTTAGTTAGTAAAGTAGTACTTATGGAAGAGTTTCGAGAAGAAAAAGATTTTCTTTCATATTTTAAAAAAAATCTAATATTCAATAATTATGTACCTAAACTTTCTATTTTTAAAAAAAGTGTTTTAATAAAAACTCTAACTGACAATTTTGGTGATATTGCATTCGATTATATTATTAACACATTTTCTATTAATAAATTTGCTTGTGATATGGGTGAGAAGAATGAAAAAGCACTTGAACTTATGAGTGTTTATGAAGTTGGAGAATTGATAATATTCGGAAGATTAGATTTTTGCCAAAACATATCTGCCTTTGATAAATTTATGAATTCAGGACACTTTATTGAAATGTTCAAACCGAGTATAAAAGAAGACAAAAGTATAATAGAATGTCAGAAAAAATTATCATCATATCTTGCGTATGTGATTGCGGACAGATTAAATAGTAGTAGTTATAAATTGCCAATGGAGAGGTTATCTTCTAAGATGGGTGGAAAGCTTGTACCAAGAGCAGAAATAAATAAAATTCAAGTGGACGGCTATAATATTTTAATAACGGTGGGCGATTTAGATGTTTTAGCTCTTGATGAAAAGAAAAAGATTATTTTCCTTATAGAAATAAAAAATTATAAGCCAGCAATAGATTCAAAAGAGCTGTTTTATAAAGACAAAAACAAGATAGATAAAGATGAGGTTTTTAGAAAAATCAAGTCTCGAGAGAAGATTATTAAAGACAATATTTCTACTGTCGTAAAATATATATTGGGGAAAGATGAGGGTGATTATAAAGTTAAATCAATATTTGTTACTTCTAGACCTAATTATTTTGCATGTAGTCAGAATGAAGATATTGAATATATTTCATGGACTAATCTTATAAAAAAAATACAAGAAAAAAAATTATAGATGAGCGTTGTTGTAATATTAGTATTAGAGTGATTGGCAGAGTATAAGTAGCAAAAAAAACGTTTTCAATGTTAATAAGCTTTGTAAAAGAGTGGAATATGTCAGTTGAGTGATTTGTGGTAATAAAGTTTATGTAGTACCTCTTGATATAGTAAAATAATTACTGTATAATATAATTATGGTATTTTTACAGGTTCGCTAATAAACATAGTACCTTTTGGTGGCCTAGCACCTGTAGTGGGGGTATTACTCATATTTACTGTGTGTCTCTTAGAAAAATTTCTTGAAAAAGTGTGTGAGAATTTTTCGAAAAAAGGGGGCAATATTATGAAAAATAAAAGTATTAAAAAAGAAGTAATCTTAAAAGCATTGAACAAGACTTTAATGGGTGTGTTGTTAGTTAAGCTGTAAGAATATCATTGAAAACACTTCAGTATAAGGGGGTGTTTTTTATTTTGAAAGATATAGTAGAATACGGGTAGAGTAATTCTAGTAGTAAAAAATTCATTCATAATTACGTTGATAAAGTGATTATTTATAAAGACTACGTTGAAGTAATTTATAATGTACCCTATAGGGCAGACGGATTTAAAAAAGTCTACCCGGTAGGGTATTTTTATGTATAATAAAGAAAAGTATAATAATTTAAATTAGATATATACAAGGATGGTGGAAATTTAAATGAGCAACAAAACATTTACAGAAAAAGATGTAGCAATACTAGCTAAAAACAAAAATGTTAAAGCAGTAAGTATGAAGGGAATTACATATACAGATGAATTTAAACGCATTTTTATAATAGAGAACGAAAAAGGAAAATTTCCAAGGGAGATATTTGAAGAAAATGGGTTTGATATAGATATAGTTGGGATTAAACGTGCTAAATCATCAGGATCTCGCTGGAGAGCTGCATATAGAAATGAAGGTATATGTGGACTAAACGATGCAAGAAATGCGAATACTGGAAGACCAAGAGTGAGAGAACTTTCCGCAGACGAAAGATGCGAGCGCCTTAAAGCCCAAATTAACTTGCTGAAAGCTGAGAATGAATTGTTAAAAAAAATCGACATCCTAGAAAGAAGGCTGATAAGCAAGAAATAATCTTAGTAGCACAGGAAAAATTTATTCTTATAAATTCACAAATCGAAAAATATAAGCTCAAAAATATGCTTACCCATTTATGCAAAATTACGGGTGTATCTCGTTCTGGATATTACAATTATTTCTCTACTAAAGCTCTCAGCCGTAGGCGCCAACGCGATAGGTTGGATGAAGCAGTAGGTGAAATTGTACTAAATGCATATAACTTTAAAAATCGTAAAAAAGGAGCTAGACAAATAAAAATGACATTAGAAGGCGAATTTGGAATCGTATACAATTTAAAACGTATTAGAAGAATAATGAAAAAGTATGGTATCATTTGCCCCATTAGAAAAGCGAATCCATATAAACGTATGATGAAAGCTACAAAGGAGCATACTGTTTTAAAAAATCTATTAAATAGAAATTTCAAACAGAATATACCTGGAAAAGTATTGCTTACAGATATAACTTATCTATTTTACGGAAAAAGTAAGAAGGCATATTTATCTACGATTAAGGATGGATCTACAAATGAGATTTTGGCATACAATGTGACTGATAATTTGAGATTAGATATCGTAACAGACACTATACATAATCTGAAAAAGAATAGAAAAATTAAATTGCCTAAAGATGCATTTATACACTCAGATCAAGGATTTCATTATACGAATCCGACATTTCAAAAGCTAGTAAAAAAATCTGGTTTAGGACAATCAATGTCAAGACGTGGAAACTGCTGGGATAATGCTCCACAAGAATCATTCTTTGGCCATTTCAAAGATGAGGCATACATAAAATCATGTGAAACATTAGAACAACTAAAGCAAGAGATTAAGCAATATATGATCTACTATAATAAATTTAGATATCAATGGGGTCTAAAAAAGATGACTCCTGTTCAATACAGAAATCATCTTCTCAAATCAGCATAGACTTTTTTTAAAATTGTCCTTGACAAGGGGTACACATTAATTCAGCGTGGTCTTTAATATTTTATTAAGCTTATAAGATTAAGTCATCTGTAAAGAATTCTAACCTGTTTAATATGTATATTTTGTAAAATGTGATATAATTCTGTTATAGATAAATGTGTCAGGATAATAAAGAGAGGTTATAAAGATTATCGTAAATGATGGATTGGTAAATATAGATTTTTGGAGGTATGATTATGAAAAAATATGAGTGGATAAATATTGATTCAGAAGAAGTATTAAAAAAGAATTTTAAGTTTAAGGATATATGTAAAGTAGTGTTATCAGATTTAAACTTAACAGGTGTAATCACAATTAGGAAATTTTCAAATTTATTTAAGCTGATAACAGCACTTAACACATTTAAAAAAGAAAATATTGTATATGATGATAAATTTTTCTTATCTGAAGAACTTAAAATTGCATTTATGTTGCTATATTACAATAAGCAGTTTAATGATGAATTGGGAATTACACAAAGACATTATGTAGATAGGGACAAGGCTAAAGAATGGAGAAATAAGTATATTAAAATTTTTCATACTGATTTGGGTACTAGATTTGAACAGCAAGAAGAAACTGTAAGCTCAATAAATACAATTTACAAGAGAATGATAGGTGAAGCTTAGTGTCTAGTAAATTAAGTGTTAGTTATTATACTATATATGATTTAAGTGAAAAAGATGCATTAGATTATGTTTGTGACAAGATTTATGAATTATTAAGTAGTAACCATTTGAAGATTATTGAAAATGCTTTTATAAAAAACACTAGAGTAGGGAGTAATGGACTTATATACCTTAGAATAAAAGGGATAGCTAATATTTTAAGGACAGGGTCGTCAGGAGCAGAGCGTTACTTTGTATATCAAGGTGTTGATGGAGTTATTGCACCAGCAGAAATAATTTCAATAGATGGAGAAGAGTATATATCAGGCCCAACCTTAATGGCTTTGTTAGATTATAGAATTTCTAGTTCAAGGGGAAAGAAAAAAATGTACCTAAAATATTCTAAAGATATATATGAATATATAAGAGAACTTAATGATGTAATTAACATAAGAGAAATCAATATTGATAGTATAGAAAATAATAGAAAATATTTGAAAGAGAAGAGAATTAAAGAATATAATATTTCTTATTGTGAATTTTCAGATATAAAATTCTATAGGAAAAGTGAAGTCGAATTTGCTCATATAGAAAGTGTAATTACAAGCCCTCATTTAGCACAAGATATTGATAATGGCGTAATTATATTAAAGCATATACATGCAGAACTTACTAGAAGACAAATACATGATTATAGAGGGATGTTTGAATTTTGTATTGAAAATGGATACAGTACATATTGGGCAAAATAAATCGTTTAACTTGGTTAAATAAACCCGCTGTTGAAAAAATAAAAGAAACGAATCGTTTGGACCTGAAAGTTGAGAAATGTAATTATATAAAAGAATATGGTTACTACTCACACAGACTTAAAAATTCATTGTGGGTTTCGCCTACCGTGCTTCGCCTCCACCATAAAAAAAACAAGTTTGATGCAATGGAAAACCCTTGAATTTCAAGGGTTTTCGTTGTTTTTTGTATTGAAATACAGTTTTAAAATGATGAAATGATAGATTAGAATGGAATAAATGCACACCCCTATGAATTTTGAAGTAGGGGTGTGCATTTTTTAGCAGAATTATGAGAGGGTGTATAGCAAAGAAATGGGAAGTGAGTTTGATATAAGTGTTCCAATAAAAATAATAAGAAACATTCTTTAACAGATTACTATATATATAGTATAATTATCAGATAAATGGATGAGATATAAAATGATTAAATACATAATTTCATGGTTAAAGAGAAGGAACGACGGACTCATCATATGTGACATCGTGGAGATGGAGATGGCAATTTAGAAAGGAGTGATGAAAATGAAATACAAGATACTGATTGTAGAAGATGAATCAGATATAAATGGATTGCTGGTTAAAATATTAGGAAAAGCAGAATACCAGACTGTACAGGCTTTTTCGGGTACAGAAGCAAAATTATTATTAGAGAAAGAAATTCCAGACCTTATTTTACTTGACCTTATGCTTCCTGGAATATCAGGAGAGGAATTATTGCATGATATTAGGGAGAATAAACATTATAATATTCCTGTCCTGGTACTATCAGCAAAAAATTCTTTAGGGGATAAAGTATCTTTATTAAAGAATGGTGCAGATGATTACATCACTAAGCCTTTTGAACCAGAGGAAGTGATTGCAAGAGTTCAATCGGCTTTAAGACGTGCAGGAAAAGAATTTAGCTCTAAAAAAATTCTAACATATAAGACTTTACAACTTTATCCTCAATCCAGAAAAGTAACAATTTCTGGAACAGAAATCGTATTAACAGCACATGAGTATGAAATTATTTACCTTTTCATGCAAAACCCGGAGAAAGTGTATTCTAGAGAAAGTTTGTATGAATTGGTGTGGCATGGTGGATATTACGGTGAAAATAACACTGTAAATGTTCATGTTAGCAATTTAAGAAAAAAATTAAAAGAAGCGGGTTCCGAAGAAGACTATATTCAGACCGTATATGGCATTGGATTTAAACTCCAATAAAAAACTTTATGACTTCTTTAAAAGTTTTTTATGACTTATTAAAGACTGAACTGTTATAATATGTTTGTTCAATGAGGAAATCCAATAATTGATAAACTTATTTTTATATGGAGGTAGATAAATGAATGATTATGTTATAGAAACAAAACAAGTTACAAAGGCATATGGTTCGCTCCTTGCATTAGATCATGTAAATATTCATGTGAAAAGAGGAAGTATTTATGGACTAGTTGGTGATAATGGTGCCGGAAAAAGTACCCTTTTAAAATTGTTAGCTGGACATAGCTATGCAACAGATGGAGAAATACAGCTTTTGGGAAAATATGGAGAAAAGGAATTGGAAAGTACTAGGAAAAAAATAGGGTGCATGATTGAACAGCCTAGTTTTTTTCCCAACATGACCGTAGAACAAATATTAAAGTATTATTGTATTCAAAAGGGGATTCCAGATAGAAAAAAAGTTGATAAAATGGTAAAGCTAATGGGTATTACAGAAAAACGAAACAGTAAATGCAAAAATCTTTCAATGGGGCAAAAACAGAGATTAGGTCTTGCGATTGCCATTATGGGAGAACCACAGCTTTTAGTTCTGGACGAGCCTATCAACGGACTAGACCCTAGCGGTATTATCGAATTTCGTAATTTACTACATCGCTTAAATGAGGAAAAGAACATTACAATTCTACTGTCGAGCCACATATTGTCTGAACTTCAACAAATTGCTACCGCATATGGGTTTTTAAACAAAGGGATTTTGATTGAAGAAATCTCGTCGCATGCATTACTTGAGAAATGTTCGGATTGTATTGAAATTACAGTATCAGATGTGGAAAAATATTCTGTTTTATTGGAAAGGAATTTCCCAAAAGAAACCTACAAAATTTTTTCAGAAAACAATATTCGTATCGATAGACCACAGAATCAAGCAGAAGCTTACAGCAAATTAGCTTCTGAAAACGGGATTTATATAACAGGTATGAGAACAATTCAATCTTCTTTGGAAGATTATTATATGGAATTAAAGAAAAGAGGTGAAGAAAAATTATGAATTATATAAAAAGTGAATTTTATCGGGTATCCCACAGCAGAGGTATTTATTGTTTAACTGCAATTTTAGTAATTCTGTCATTTTTGCTGAATGCTGTATTAGCGTGGTTTGGAAGAATGGACGGTAAAAGTTTTCGATACGATACAACTTCGTATTCATATTCAAATTTAGTAGCAAATCCAATGCTTTTTTGTGTTATGGGTGCTGTTATTGGAATTTTCCTCTATGAGGGGAACAGAAAATATGGGAATTTAAAAAATACGATTGCTTTTGGTATTTCCAGAACAAAGGTCTTTGCCGGAGAATGTATTGTAGCCACTGTTTCAGCTGTCTTTTCTTTGATTATAGTCATAAGTGTTTATATTATAAGTGCAGTTATATTTTTGGAACATACAGGCCCCGTAAATCTGATGGATTTATTGACAGAAATTCCAGCCGTATTTTTTATAGCTGTCGCTTCGTTGATTTCGGGAATTGTATGTATAGAAGCATTTGAGAAAGCTTCTACCGGAATTATTATTTGGGTTACAATTTGGTTTATTATTCCTAAAATCTTTTTTTACTTGGGTCTTCGTTTTGATATGATTCGCAACATTGCTATGTGGATGCCCGATAACTTTTTTGGTGTAAATGGAATGGTCGTCAATATGTCACAGAGTATTACTGCATGGGGTACAGCAGAAGGAATGGCTAAGTGTTTAATGTCCGGCATAATTGGAACTGTTGTTTTTTCCTTATTGGGTGTCATATTATTGAGAAAAAGAGAATTGTAATTTATATGTCTGATTTTGGATAGGAGGAGCGAAATGCTGTATATTATTTTAGCTATTATAGGGGGTTATTTTGCATTTCGCTATCTTTCAATCCTATATGCGTTTCGTGAGATAACAAAAGATATACGGGAAATACAAAAAGACCTTACACAAAACCAAATTCTTCATTTGCCGATACCGAATAGGGATTTAGAGAAGGTCTTGTGTTCCTTTAATTATACTTTAGAGGGAATCAGAAAAGAACGGCAGAATTATGAAAAAAGAGAAAAAGGGTTCCAGAAGCAAATAGAAAATATCAGTCACGACTTACGGACTCCTTTAACTGTAATTCTGGGTTATTTAAAACTTATCAAAAAAACGGATAAAGAACTTAACATGGACAAAGAACTGGCAGAAGCGTTAGAAATTATCGAGCATAAAGCGGAAACCATGAAAATATTGGTAGCTCAATTTTATGATTTTTCACGCTTAAATGCAGGAGATTTTGGATTGACACTGAATAATGTGGATATTTCCAGAACTTTAAAGGAATCGCTTATGGGTAACTACCAAATATTGGAGCGATCGCATTTAGCAATAGAGGTTAATATACCAGAACACCCGATATGGGTAATGGCGGAAGATTCTGCACTAGTAAGAATATTTCTTAATTTATTACAAAATGCTGGTAGATATGCCGATAGTTTTCTAAGAATCTCAATGAAAGAAGATGACGAAAATGTATTAATTTCATTCATCAATGATACAAATATGCTTTCTGAAGATGATATTCCACATTTATTTAATAGATTTTATATGCAGGATAGTTCCCGAAATCAAGGCGGTACAGGATTAGGGTTGACAGTTGCAAAATTGCTGGCAGAAGAAATGGGAGGAATATTGGAAGTTAGTATTGTTGATAAAGAATCGTTAAACTCTGAAAAGTATAAATTTACTATTTGCTTTAAATTGTGCATAAAAGTAATAAAAAAATGAGGAGGAAACAATGAAAAATTGTCCTTATTTCTAACTATAAAATCCATAGTCTTAGGATTACATATGGCAACCAAAGTGGTGAACTTTGACTCTGAAACGGAAAATATAAAGCTACTAATGATAAGTTTCCTAAAGGCATGTTGAATGTGTTGACAGAGCAGATTTATAGTATTTTATAAATTCCCCCAAACTTATAGTTCGGGGGAATTTATATTTAGTGGAAATATTTTATTTTTTTGATAAATTTTATTGACAGATAAACTACTAGGCGGTACAATATAGATAAACTACTAGGTGGTGAAAGGTAGGTGAATAATGTGGTAGATCGTTCACAATTAATGCGTGGAACATTAGAGGGTTGTATAGTTAAGATAATAAATGGGGAAGAAACATATGGATATGAAATAGTATCACGATTACAAGATTATGGATTTGAGGATGTAAAAGAAGGGTCAACTTATCCTATTCTATTACGACTTGAAAAAAAGAAAATAATTTCATCTATTTATAAGGAGTCTCCCCTAGGACCAAAGAGAAAATATTATTTTTTAACTGATATTGGAAAAGAGTTTTTAAAAGAATTTGAAATTGTATGGAATGATGTAAAGAGGTCTGTGGATCAAATAATGAAGGGAGAATGAGAATATGACTCAAAATGAAGTAATCTTGTTAAAAGAAGAAAATGAAAAGCAGTCAAGAGAGTTAAGGGAAGATGATGAGCGAAACATTAAAAATATTATGAAAAGTATGAGTATGTTTAAGGTTAATTCATATGATGCACAAGTAATTCAAAGGGATTTGATAGGAATGGCACAAGAATTGAAATTAAGAAATTCCAGCTTACAAGAGGCTATAGGGGATGATGTGAAAGGGTTTACTAATGAGATTATCAATAACAGTAGTGGACCATGTAAAAGAGAAATTTTACTAAATCTTTTGCTTAAACTATCTGGATATTTTTTTGCTTGGTTTACTGGATTGTCATTTGTAGCCTATGGAGGATTATCATGGGAAGCAAATCCAATTATATATTTTTATTATATTGGTGCGGTATTAATTATATTTGTAACAGAAGGGATGATAACTCCATTATTTATTACTGAAAAAGGGCTTAAGAAGAAATTATCCTCAGTCTTTTCAACATTGCTATTTGTAATTTTTTCGACTATTATATATTTTCTAAATGATAATCAGTATACTATAGAAATCAACGCCGGATATATAATTTTGATATCCGCAATAATGTATTTAATTGTAAAATATTTGAATGTAATAAATATTAATAGATTAGCCAAAGGCAAAAAAAATTACATTGATGATTTAAAATAGATCAATACTCACTATACCTAAAAAACAAAAAGTTTGATACAATGGAAAACCCTTAAATTCAAGGGCTTTTGTTGTTTTTTGGATAAAATAGAGTGGAATTTTCAGAGCTTTGGGTTATGTATTTTTATATTTTATTGAATTTTTTAATTTAGATAATTAATTTATAAATTAATATATTTAATATTTAAATAAGAAAAAATAAAAATATTTAATATTAATATTGAATTTATTAAAAAATGGTAGTATAATAAAATTATGGAGAGTGATGATTAGTATGGCATACAAAATAATAACTCAGTGCCCGGTATGTTCGTCCAAACTTACTGTTACAAAACTAAAATGTAAAAAGTGCGACACTGTTATTGAAAATGAGTTTGAATTATCTAAGTTCTCTTATTTAACTATGGAACAGCTAAGTTTTGTTGAGGTTTTTATAAAATGCCGAGGTAATATTAAAGATGTTGAAAAAGAACTAGGAATATCTTATCCTACAGTTCGAGGTAAGCTGGAGGATCTAATTGCATCATTGGGATATACACAAATTAAAGAAAAAGAGGATAACAGTGCTGATGTGATTGATAGGCTTGAAAAGGGAGAAATTACAGCCGAGCAAGCATTAAATTTATTAAGAAAATAGTATTTGAAGGAGTTGTATTATAATGAATGAAGAGGTAATGAGAGTATTAAAAATGCTAGAAGAGGGAAAAATTGATTCGCAAAAATCCGGGGAGTTAATAGAAGTTTTAAACGCAACAAAAAAAATTGTTCCAGTTACTGCGAACAATGCAGATAAAACACTTAAAATTAAGGTCAACTCATCAACTGGAGATAACGTAAATGTAAATATACCTGTAAAGTTTATAAAAACTTTAGGAAGTGCTATTAAGAGAATACCTAAGGTAGAAGGAGTAGAAGGCATTGAGGACATAGATATACAGGCTATTCTTCAAGCTGTAGGCGAGGGATTAGATGGAAAGATTGTAGATGTGAAAAGTGAAAAGGGAGACATTGTAGAAATTGTAGTTGAGTAGCAGCACCGGAGGTGACTATTATCTATGAGAATTTATATAAGAGAAAAAACAGGCAGGAAGTTTAATATTCCTGTGCCCCTAAGTATTGCAGGTGCTGCTTGCAAAATAGCTAATTTTGTATTCAAGAGGGTAGATAAGCATATTGATGCTCAGACAAAAGAAATACTAGATTGTATAGATTTCAATGAACTTGCAAAAAGCTTGAGGTATTTGAAAGGATACAAGGGACTTAAACTGGTGGAGGTAAAATCACAGCAAGGCGATGAGGTAACTATAATTCTGTAGTCTAATTTTTAGTAAAAGAAACTTTGAAGTAAAAAGTTTCAAAATTATAGTTATTGGACAGTAAAACCCACAACAATAGTAGTGGGTTTTCTTATGCATTAATTTAATCAGATCAGTGTGATGGGGTCTGGACAGCTAACTAAAGTAAGCAAAATAAAAACACAAAAGGATTACAAATAAAAAAATAAAATTATCTTGAATTTATAAAGAAGTATGATATAATATGAATATTACTAGCTACCATACAAGTATGATAGCATGGTAGGATGGTAATCAAGGGGAAGAAGATAATTAGGGTATTTATAATGCACTACCTGATTTGGCGGAAAAGATTATTATAGAGCATTTTATGATGGTTAACTTTGATAAAGATCAATTAAAACAATACTATTTAGGTTATTTTAAGTAGAAGGTAATTTTTAGCGTGAAATTGTTTTTATAATTATTGTGTAAACGGTACCAAATAATGGTTCCTTGGATATTACAGATATTGTAAAAGTGCTCTATGAGATTGGTTTTATAGGATATATAGGCCAGATCATGGAAGACACATTTAGAATGAGTAGTGTAGACCAGGTTATGGGCTTTATGACATGAGAGATATGTATATCCGGAGACTATGGGATATGATTGAGGGAGCTTAAAAATAATAACTAATGAGGGGATGCAAATAGAAATGAATGATATAAAGTTACAGCTAAATAAGTCAAGCATAAAGCAAAATGAATTATGGGAAAAAGCAGGTATTGAACTTCCAAACTTTGATATTAATAAGATGTCATCTTTAACAAGTGAGAATCCTACATGGGTACATTTTGGAGCAGGAAATATCTTTAGAGGATTTATTGCAGCATTACAACAAACGTTATTAAATAATGGCAATGCGGATACAGGTATTGTGGCAGTGGAAGGTTATGATTATGAAATTATAGACAAAATATATACTCCTTATGATAACTTAAGTTTGCTTGTAATTATGAAACCAGATGGCAGTTTAGATAAAAAAGTTATAGGAAGTATAAGTGAAAGTTTATCAGGAGACTATTTAAGGGAGAAAGACTGGAAAAGACTACAAACTATATTTACAAAACCCTCTTTGAAAATGGTAAGTTTCACAATAACTGAAAAAGGGTATAGTTCTAAAAATATTTCAAAGGAAGATGTAGAAGATGGCTTAAAACATCCAAGTAGTGTTATAGCTAAAGCTGCATCACTTATGCATGGAAGGTATAGAAATGGAGAGTTCCCAATCGCTCTTGTTAGTATGGATAATTGTTCACATAATGGTGAAAAATTATCCAATGCAATAAATTATATTGTAGAAAAGTGGGTTAAAAATGGATTAGTTGAAAACGATTTTTTGAAGTATATTAATAACCCTAAGAAGGTATCCTTCCCATGGAGTATGATAGATAAAATTACACCAAGACCATCGGATAGTGTTAAAGAAACATTAAATAAGACTGGGTTTGAGAGCACTGATGTTGTGATCACAAAATGTAATACTTATATTGCACCTTTTGTTAATGCAGAAGGACCGCAATATCTAGTGATAGAAGAGAATTTTCCAAATGGTCGTATGCCTCTTGAGAAGGCTGGTGTATTTTTTACTGATAGACAAACTGTTGAAAGAGTAGAAAAAATGAAGGTTTGTACTTGCTTAAATCCACTCCATACAACTCTTGCGATTTTTGGATGTTTACTTGGGTTTAATTTAATAGCCGATGAAATGAAAGACCCGTGTTTGAAGAAGTTAGTAGAGAAAATTGGATATGATGAGGGGATGCCAGTTGTTGTTGATCCTAAAATATTTAATCCAATAGATTTTATTAAAGAAGTAATTGAAGTAAGACTTCCAAATCCATATATACCAGATACACCACAAAGAATAGTATCAGATACTTCCCAAAAAATTGGAATTAGATTTGGCGAAACAATTAAATCTTATATGGAAAGAAAGGATTTGGATCCTAAAGATCTTATTTATATTCCACTTGCTATCGCTGGCTGGTGTAGATACCTAATGGCAATGGACGACAATGGGAAGGAAATGGAATTGAGTTCAGATCCTTTATTAGAGACACTGAAAGATTATGTTTCTGAAATAAAATTAAATAATACAGAGGGAGTAGGTAATAAATTAAAACCAATATTATCAAACGAAGAAATATTTGGAGTAAATCTATATAATGTAGGACTTGGAGAAAAAGTAGAAAATTATTGCAATGAGATGATTACTGGCATTGGTGCGGTAAGATTAACACTTGAAAAGTATGTTAATTGCAAATAAGATCATACTAATAAAAATATACTAAAATGAAAAGAGGTTAATTAAATGTCGAGAAAGGATAAAAAAGTCACCGTTAAAGTAGGTCTTGGTTATGGGTTAATTGATGCAATGGGTGGAGGAGCTTTTACAATTATCGGAGCTTTCTTACTGTTTTTTTATACAACCTTTGCAGGACTATCACCACTTGAAGCAGCTTCTATTATTGCTATTGCTCGTCTTGTGGATGCTGTTTTTAGTTTGTGTGTAGGTAGTATAACAGATAACTTTTATAAGACTAAATTAGGAAAAAAATTTGGAAGACGTCGCTTCTTTTTATTGATTGGTTCGCCTTTAATGGCTTTTTATGCAATACTATGGGTAACAGGTCAAGGCTACTGGTATTATCTAGTATCATATTTATTATTTGAAATGATTGCTGCCATGGTATTGATTCCATTTGAAACTTTGCCATCTGAAATGACAAAGAAATTCAATGAGAGAACTATACTCTCAACATGTAGAATGTTTATTTCTGCGACAGGTACATTTTTAGCAACTTTTATTCCTGGAATATTAATTAAGCATTTTGGTCAAAACAATCCATATGCGTATTTTTTTAATGGATGCATTTTTGCTGTAGTATATGCTATTTGTATATTTATATCTTATAAATCTACATGGGAAAGAGAACTTTCACCTGCTATGGAAAGAGAATTATTAGATAAAACAAAAGCTGGACATAAAACGATTATTCAGCATATACAAACTATTGTTCAGATAATTAAAGATTATGCATCTACTTTAAAGATTAGGGCTTTTAGAAAACATTTAATGATTTATTTGTTATCATTTACTGCTAAAGATACATTTAATGCTGTATTCGTATTTTTCTGTGTTTACGACTTAAAGGTTACAGCTTCACTTGCTGCCAATTTGCTTTCACTTAGTGTTGTTGGTATACCTATGACTATCTTTGCAGGATTTTTGATGATTAAGATAGGACCAAGTAGTTTATTTAAAATATCTTATTCTATTATGATTGTATGTTTACTAGGCTTTTATGCTGTTTATATACTTGATCCGGGATCTAAGGTTGCTCTTTTATTTGCAATTGCAGGCGTTTATCAAATAGGTAGAAGTATACTTGAATTTACTCCGTGGAATGTATTTCCATTTATTCCGGATGTGGATGAAATGGTATTTAGAAAAAGACGAGAAGGACTTTTTGCTGCTGTTATGACTTTCACTAGGAAGAGTAGTGTAGCAATTGCTACATTTGTTGTTGGACTTATACTGCAATATGGAGGATTTATTAAAGGGCGAGAAGTTCAACCACCTCAAGTAGTGGAAATTATTGCATACACAATGGTTATTGGATCTATCGGATTACTTGTAATTGCTCTACTATTTACTTTCACTTTCCATCTTAATAAACAAACACATCTCATTTTAGTAAAAGAAATTGAACGATTGAAAAATAATGGTTCAAAACTTGATGTTGATCCTAAAACAAAAGCGGTTGTTGAAGATCTTACTGGTTATAAATATGAAGATGTTTGGCAAGAAGTTAGTATGGAATAATAATATCAAATTAAAATAAAAAAATATAATAAGGAGAAGTGAAGATTATGAGAATTCCATTTAAACAGATGAAGTCAGAAATTAAACGTGCGATGATAAAAGCAGGATTAACAGAAGAACAGGCAGAAACTTGTGCTCGGGTTCACACGGAATCCAGCAGAGATGGTGTTTACTCACACGGACTTAACAGGGTACCAAGGTTTATTGACTATGTAAATAAAGGATGGGTTGATATTAAAGCAACCCCATCTTTAATTAAAAGCTGTGGTTGTATGGAAAATTATGATGGAAACATGGGAATAGGTATTTTAAATGCAAAGTTTGCTACCAATAGAGCAATTGAACTTGCTAAAGAACATAACATTGGAATTGTTGCGTTAAAGAACACAACTCACTGGATGCGTGGTGGTACATACGCATGGGATGCAGTAGATAATGGTTTCTTATCAATTTGCTGGACAAATACAGAGTCTTGTATGCCTGCATGGGGAGCAAAAATTCCTTGTGTTGGTAACAATCCATTCTGTATTGGAATCCCTAGAAAAGACGGTAATATTGTACTGGATATGGCAATGTCACAGTATTCTTATGGTAAGTTGCAAGTAACAAGGTTAAAGAATGAACAACTTCCATATGCAGGGGGGTTCGACAAAGAAGGGAAATTAACAAAAGATCCTGGTTCTATTGAAGAATCAATGAGAATTCTGCCAACAGGATATTGGAAAGGTTCTGGCCTTGCTATTTTACTTGATATGGTAGCTGCGGTTCTTTCAAATGGTATGCCAACTAGTGAAATTGATAAAATAGGAAAGGGAAGTTGTGGTGGTTGCTCGCAGATTTTTATAGCTATTAATCCATACACTTTTGGAACAGAAGAACAAATTAATAATATTTTGGAAAGTACTATTAATCAACTGGGAGCTGCAGAACCTGTAAGTGAGGGTGGAAAAGTTTGTTACCCAGGTCAGCGTACTGCTAAAACACGTGAAGATAATGACAAAAATGGTATTGTTGCTGATGAAACAATATGGAACGATATTTGTAACTTATAAATAATAAAGTTTAAATAGGCCCCGTGATGGAAGTAATATCCACCATGGGGCCTATTTTGTTTTATACATAGCAAATTTAATGGAATTTATATCTTACTTAAAATAATTTGAATAATCATGTTTTAACTGGTCCTTATCAAAATTAACCATTGTTAAATGTTCTATAATAATTTTTTCAGCTAAATCTGGGTTTTTATCTATTATTGCATTTTTAATACCTATATGCTGAGAATAAATGTGGTCCCATTTAAGGTTACTCGATAATCTAAGTATTCTTATCCTCTGAAAATCACTTTCCATTTCATTAATGGTTGCCCATATTTTATTTTTGTTGCAACCCTCAAAAATCAATCTATGAAATTCTTCATCTGCTGCAAATATTTTTTTGTTATCATGGTCTTCCATATACATTTCTTGAAACTTTAAATTCATCTCTAATTTCAAAAACATTTCTTTTGGGAACCCTTCACAAGCAAGCCTTACTACAGCTCTTTCTAAATGTTCTCTCATAAATCTTGCTTCTTCTACCGAGGATAAATTAATTAAAGAAACAAATGTTCCTTTTTGGGGATAAATACTTATTAATCCTTCCTGTGCTAAACGTACAAATGCTTCTCTGACAGGGGTCCTACTCACGTTGAATTTTTCAGAAATACCTTTTTCAGAAATTCCTAGACCTGGAACAAAATTTAGATTAATAATTTTTTCTCGTATAAGATGATATATCCTCTTGCTTGTAGAATCTTTATTTATTTCAAAAGTCATACTTATTTTCTCTCCTCAACTACCACTATACTTGTATGGTAGATTATCATGTTTAAATTATACCACACTCCACCATAAATTTAATATACTAGTTAAGATTTAGCAAAAAAATAACCATTTCAGTGGCATAAAAAGGTGGATAAAAAGTTCGTTTGTTTCTAAAAAAACCTTGAATATATTCAAAACTGTGATACAATGTAAACATATTCATACTACCATACAGACATGGTAGTACGGTAGTATGGTATATTATTTTCTATAATTATATTTTGGTTTTGACTTGATATCCAAGTTACTTAATCAAAAAGAGGATTATAAAAATGTTCCAAGAGTTGCTATAAAATAGAATCCTTAGGATTTATTTAAATAAAACAATTTAGGGGATGACAAAATGAAAGCAGTTATGATTAGAAAACCATATGACTTACAAATTATAGAGATGGATAAACCTGTAATTACAGAGCATAATAATGTATTAATTAAAATGAAAGCGGCTGGTATTTGTGGTTCTGATGTTGGTATTTATCATGGTCAAAATGCAGCAGCTACTTATCCAAGGGTTATTGGACATGAGATGGTTGGAGAAGTAATAGAAATTGGTAATAATTGTACAAAAATTAAAGTTGGTAATAGGGTAATTATAGATCAAGTAGTTAACTGTGGTGAATGCTATGCTTGTAAACATGGGAGAGGTAACGTTTGTGCAAACTTAAAGGTAAGGGGAGTACATATTCATGGTGGTTATCGTGAATATATTGCAGTGCCAGAATGTGATGTATATATATTGCCAGATGATTTATCATATGAGGATGCGGTAATGATTGAACCAGCAACAATTGCAGTACAAAGTTGTTCTAGAGCTGAGCTTTGTAAAGAGGATACTTTACTCATCCTTGGATGTGGTGCTTTAGGAAGCAGTATATTAAAGATTGCAAGATTAAGTGGAGCTACGATTATAGTAGTGGATGTAGTAGATGAAAAAATCGAAAGGGCAAAGGAAATTGGTGCAACTTATGGAATAAATCTTTTAAAGGAAGATGTGGTGGCAAGAGCTAAAGAATTGACTGGAGGATATGGACCAACAGTTTCTATTGATGCAGCTTGTACAAAAGACTCTCTTGCTACATTGTTAGAATTAACAGGAAATGCAGGTAGAGTAATTACAATGGGATTTTCTATAGATCCAACAGTTGTTACACAATTTAAAATTACTTCAAAAGAATTGGATGTAAGAGGCTCTCGATTACAAAATAAAAAATTCCAAGAAGTTTTAAATTTAGTTGAAGAAGGAAATTTAGATTTAAAAAATAGTATTTCGCATACATTCAATTATTTAGATGCACAAAAGGCATTTGATTTCGTAGATAGCAAAGATCCTAGTATTAGAAAAATAGTATTAACTTTTGATAAGTAATTAAAATTTATAGAATTAAAAAAATATATAATTAGAGGAGAAAAAAATTATGGATATGACATTAAGATGGTTTGGAAAAAAATTTGATTCAGTAACTTTGGAACAAATTAGACAGATACCAGGAGTTACTGGAGTAATTACAACATTATATGATACAAAACCTGGAGAAGTATGGGAAACTGAAAAAATTCGTGAAATTAAAAAAGAAATTGAAGATGCAGGATTACAACTAAAAGGAATTGAAAGTGTAAATATCCATGATTCAATTAAAGTAGGAACACCTGATAGGGATAAATATATTGATAATTACATTAAAACTTTAGAGCGATTGGGACAAGAAAGCGTAGATTTGGTATGTTATAATTTCATGCCTGTATTTGATTGGACGCGTTCAGATCTTGCAAAATTAAGAGAGGATGGGTCTACAGTATTATCTTATGATCAAGAGTTAATTGACGCAATCGATCCAGAAAAAATGATGGATTCTATGGATAAAAAGTCTAATGGTTTTGTGCTTCCAGGATGGGAACCTGAACGTATGGCAAAAATTAAAGAATTATTTAATTTATACAAAGATGTAGATGAAGAAAAATTATTTGCTAATTTAAAATATTTTTTAGAAAGAATTATGCCAACTTGCGAGAAATACGGGATTAAGATGGCAATTCACCCTGATGATCCATCTTGGCCAGTGTTTGGTTTGCCAAGGATTATGACATCAAAAGAAAATTTATTAAAATTAGTAACTATGGTTGATAGTCCTTGTAATGGAGTTACTTTATGTACAGGATCCCTTGGATCCAATCCAGATAATGATATTCCAGATATTATACGTTCATTAAAGGGGAAAATTCATTTTGGGCATCTAAGAAATATTAGACATCTTGCACCGGGTAAGTTTGATGAAGCTGCGCATTTGTCTTCCGATGGTTCTCTTGATATGTTTGAAATAATGAAAGCATTATATGATATTGGATTCGATGGGGTTATTAGACCAGATCATGGAAGAGCAATTTGGGGAGAAGTAGCGATGCCTGGATATGGCTTGTACGATAGGGCGTTAGGAGCTACATATTTAAATGGTATTTGGGAAAGTATTAAAAAAATGTCTAAGTAAGTAGACCAATTAATTTAAAGAACAGATTATTGCGGATTTTTAGCAGTAATCTGTTCTTTGATTTTTATAAGAAAATAGGTAATGATATACGCCAAATACTCTAAAGGTTTAACGTATATACATAAGATAATTGAACATCATCCAAAAATGACAAAAACTACCTAAAATTATAAATACATGGAATATTTCATGGAAACCGAACCAAGGTATATTGAAATTAGGCTTTTTTAATCCATAAATGATACCACCAATGCTATAAAAAATTCCTCCTAAAACGAGCCAGAAAAGACCACCTATAGGTACAGTTTTAATCATTGGATGAAATGCAATTATAATAACCCAACCCATTAATACATATAGTATAGTTGATACAGTTCTTGATTTCCCCGTCGATATAGATTTCCATATAATACCCATTATAGCCAAACCCCATATAACTCCAAACATACTCCATCCCCAACCACCCCTTAAAGGTATTAATGCAATCGGAGTATATGTACCAGCAATTAAAAGATATATTGCCATATGGTCAAAATATCTAAATACTTTCTGAACTTTAGAACCTACTGGTAACATATGATATAAGGAACTCATTGTATAAAGTAATACTAATGTTGTTCCAAAAATTGAAAATGAAACTATATGCCAAGCTGTAGCTTTTAGAGACGAAAATACAATTAATAATACAAGTGCAGCTATAGCGAGTACACCGCCCACAATATGTATTATTCCACTTACTCTAGTTTTAGAAATCATTTAATCAACTCCTTTGCTATGTAGACCCCGGTACCGAATTTATGTTTATGGTACCAGTATAATTATTATAATTGTTTTTGTCAATACGTGAAACGGCAACTGAGGCAAGGCAAGATAGGAAAATAGAAAAGCAAAATTTGATTTTTTTTATAATTTTATATATTGACAAAAGAACTTCTAGTAATTACAATGGTACTGTAAACGCGAATACAGTACCAAAGATACTAAATGGAGGTATGTAAGTATATGGAAAAAGATATATATCTAAAAACTTTAAAACTTTTTGCAAGCAAAGGATCTCGATTTACGACTGAAGATTTGGCAAGAGAACTCGGTACGAGTAAACGTACGATTTATTCTTATTTTTCTACCAAAGATGAAATTATAGAAAAAACGATAGAATTCGTTTTTAATGAAATGATTACGTCAGATGCCGAAATACTTGGAAATAATGAGCTTACACTTCAAGAAAAAATCAAACTTTATTTTAACAATATACCTGATGCATACAATCTCGGATCTATTATTATACATATGGATGATCTTCAACAATATTATCCCTATTTGTGGGAGAAAGTAAATAATTACGTGGATACTAGTTGGGATGCAGTTATTCAGTTGATAGAGCAAGGTATAAAAAATGGGGAACTTGAAGAAATAGATACTGTTATACTCAAGTTAATGCTGAATGAAACACTAAAAAAGCTTTTAGACTATGAATTTCTTGCCAAGAGTCAGGTCAGCTTTGATTCTGCACTCAAAGCAATGAACAATATTATTTTATATGGCTTAATTAAAAGAGAAGATAATTAAATTATGCATAAAGACAAAATTATTATAATAAATGGGTTAAACAATTTAGTAATGATGATTGCTGAGAGACTATTACTCTTGAAAAGGCAAACTTAACTTATAGCGAAAAGCAAGAAAAAATTCTTAGAGCCATTGAGGCAGGTAAAATAGTAGAAGAAATTAAAATAATGTCTGATACAATAAAAAGTATCTCTGCTCAGACAAATCTTCTTGCATTAAACGCAACTATTGAAGCTTCAAGAGCAGGCGAACAAGGTAAAGGTTTTGCAGTTGTTGCTGAGGAGGTAAAAAAACTAGCTGAACAATCCACAGAGGCTACTTCAAATATAGAAATCCTAGTTGCCCAAGTAAGAGAAGTTTTTAATAACCTTTCAATGGGTTCTCAAGATATTCTAGAGTACATAGATAATAATGTAAAAGCTGATTATGAATTATTACTAGAAACAGGTACTCAATATCAAAATGATGCAAAGCTTATAAATAAAATATCTACAGAAGTAACTTCTTCTGCTAAATTGATGAATATATCCATTGAAGAAATTAGTAAAGTAATTGATAAAGTTGTAGAAATATCTAAGGAAAATTCTAACTCCACAGACGAAATTAATGTTAGTTTATCGGAAATAAATTCAATTATGAATGAAGCAAATCAATCAATGGAAAATCAAGTTAGTTTAACTAACAAATTAGGATAATCTGTGAAGAAATTTACATTATAATTTATATGGCTAAAGAGAGGTTAAGATCAATATATAGGTGTTAAAGTCGATGGACACACTGTTATGTTTTATAAGGCTTATGATGTAGAACTTTCGATGGAAAATGAGGTGATGTAAATGATAAATGTAGTTTCAAAAAATGTAAGTAAACAAAATTCAAAGCTAGCATGGCTATATCTCGTTGTAGGTGGTTTGTTAGAAATTTGTTTTACTTTTGGATTAAAATATTCATGTGGATTTACGAGAACATTTCCAAGCATTGTTGTTATAATTACAATGTTATTAAGTTTTTATTTCTTAACAAGTGCAATGAAAGTTATTCCAGTAGGAACAGCATATGCGGTTTATACGGGTATTGGTTCAGTAGGAACTGTAACCGTTGGTATGATGTTTTTTGGTGATGATGTAAGCATTATGAAAATTTTATTTATTGGATTGCTTGTTGGATCAATTATGGGATTAAAAAGTGTATCCATAGAAAGCAAGGGTGGAATTAGTAAAGAAACTAAAAATGAGGAAATTATGATAGGTCAATCAAATAATATAAAAGATGATAAAGCAACAATTAAAAAGGTGGAGAGGTGATAAAATGGCATGGATATTTTTAATTACCGCTGGGTTTTGTGAGGTGGCCATGGTAACTTTTATGAACTTAAGTGAAAATTTTACCCGTTGGAAACCCATTATTGGGTTAGCAATTTTCGGAGCAGTAAGTTTTTACTTATTATCTCTCGCTATAGTTACCTTACCTCTAGGGGTAGCGTATGCTATATGGACCGGAATCGGTTCTGCAGGAAGTGTAATTGTAGGAATGCTCTTTTTTAAGGAATCACGAGATTTGAAGCGTATTGTTTTTATTTCGTGCATAATTATCAGTGTTGTTGGGCTAAAGTTTGTTACAAATTAATATACAATGATAGATACCAATTAAAAATTATGAAGGAGTATCTTGTAATAACTTTTTAAATCCTTTTGGTAAAGTAATACGCGCTCAAATAATGATAGCTACTACAAACACAATATTGTCAGTCATAGGATTGATTATAATGGGCTTTCCTCGAATATTCGCCCTTGCATTTATGATATTTATTTTAAGTATTGTACCTGTAGCAGGAGTTTTTATTTCATTAATCCCACTATGCTTAATTGCCTTATTAACAGAAATTTGTGTATATGGTAATGATATTCAAAAAAGACAGAGAAGATTATAATCTCTGTCTTTGTTTTATTTATTCAATTAATCCAGCACTTATAAGTCTCTTTTTAATTTGAGGTCCAATCAATGATGCAATTACCATTTTTACTATGTCCCCAAGAATAAATGGAATAACTCCAATTGCTAAGGATGCATTAAATGTCATATTTAACTGATAGGCTAGCCATGCTGTTCCAAATATATATGTAACAATTGTACCAAGGATCATTCCGAGGAAACACATATAAATTTTGTTGGAAAATTTGTCAATGAAAATACCACTAATAAATGCCATAAAAATAAATCCGATTAGATATCCACCTGTTGGTCCAAATAATTTAGTAAATCCTCCAGAAAATCCTGAAAAGACGGGTAGCCCTACAAGGCCTATGAAAAGATAAACTATATAACTAAGGGTTCCTCTTTTTTGTCCTAGTACATATACTGAAAAATAAATTGCAAGATTAGTTAATGAAATTGGTACTATGCCAATAGGCAGTGATAGAGGTCCTAATATACAAATAACCGCCGCCATAACCCCAATCAATGTTAAGTGATGAATATTAATTTTCTTTGCATTTTCCATAACTTCAGTCTCCTTTTATTTTTGAATATCAAAACCAAGCGCTGTAAGCATAACTTTATCTTGATCAGTATTATTTCCTACAGTAGTTAACATATCACCAGTAAGTGTTGCATTGGCACCAGATAGGAAGAGTTTTGAGCCTCCATCTGCAAAATAAGTTCTGCCGGCTGCCATACGAATATATGAACTTGGATTTAAGTAACGAAAAATTGCTATTGTCCTTAAAATATCGACCTCAGAAATTCTTTCTAAATTGCCAAATGGAGTACCTTTTATTGGCATTAATACATTGATCGGAATTGAAATAATTCCAAGTTCTGATAAACTAATAGCCATATCAATTCTATCTTCCCATGTTTCGCCCATTCCTATAATTCCACCTGAACAAACTTTAAGTCCTGATTTCTGAGCAAGTTTAATTTCTTTGATTTTGTCTTCATATGAATGAGTAGTGCAGATATTATGAAAGTTCCTTTTAGAAGTTTCAATATTTTCATGATACATTGTAACGCCAGCTTCTTTTAATCGTGCAAATTCTTCTCCTGTCAAAAAACCATGGGATGCACACAAGTTAATTTTACATTCTTCATGCATCTTTTTATAGGCTTCTATTGCTTTATCAAAATCGGGTCCAGTTAAGGATCTTCCGGCTGTAACAATAGAGTAGCGGTGTACGCCATTTGCCTCATTTTTTTTACAATCTTTTAATATTACATCTGGGTTTAAAAAATCATATTCTTTAATGTCTGTATTATGATGAGCAGACTGAGCACAGAATTTACAGTTTTCACTACATTTTCCGCTACGTCCATTAATAATTGTACAGAGATCTACCTTTTTTCCACATAATTTTTCACGAATGATATTAGCTCCTGAGCAAAGTTCTTTTAAATCTGTTGTTAATAAAAAATCCAAATTATCATTTCTTTTTAAACGCTTTCCAGTAATAATTTCTTTAGCTAGTTTTTCCATACAAGTTTACCCCCATAATTTTAAAAATAAATTTAAATTTAGTATAAAATTTATACGATGAAATGTCAACCTATATTTTAAAGAGGGTTTACAATTACTTTGAGAATATAAAGATACTTAATGACATTTCAGAAGTTATAAGTGACTTAATTATTTTTTAAGTATTGCAAAACAAGCAAAAAACTATATTGACATTATATAATTATGTTGTTACAATGTGTTAAAGAGTGATGACTAAGGTCACACGAAGGGGTACACCACCACGGGTGTAGTTCTTTGTGTGACCTTTTTTGTTGTATACAAATTTCGGGGGGTGGAATTATGATATACATAAATGGCAATGAAATAAGAAATGTTGATAATTTGAGGTTATCTGATTATCTAGTAAGAGAAGGTTATAAAATTTCTTGTGTTGCAGTTGAATGCAACGGCTTTATTGTGCCAAAAACTCAATATGAAGAAAAAATATTAACTGATTGTGATGTTATTGAAGTTGTAAGTTTTGTAGGAGGCGGCTGATTTGAATATAAAAATTAATGGTAAACCAGTAACAACTAATTGTTTAACTCTTTATGGTTTGCGTTTAGAGAATTATGATTATGAAAAAAATATAATAACTATTTTGAATGGATTTCAAACTTTTGATGACTATAAACTTAGTGAAAATGATGAAGTAAGCTTTATTGAAAAAGGTAAAATGCCATCACAAGATGAATTCGAAAGTTTGATGTGCGCAAGACATACTCCACATGTATTTGAAAAAGTTAAAGCTGCCAAGGTTGCAATTGCTGGTCTTGGAGGCCTTGGTTCTAATATAGCAATAAGTTTAGCAAGAACAGGAGTAGGTCATTTACATTTAATTGATTTTGATATTGTAGAACCTAGCAACTTAAATCGTCAGCAATATAAAATTAAACATCTTGGACTATATAAAACAGAATCATTAAAAAATGAAATTTACGAAATAAATCCATTTATTAAAGTAACTATTGATACTGTTTTAGTTACACGAGAAAATGTTCAAGCATTATTTAAAGATGATGACATTATTTGTGAAGCTTTTGATAATCCAAAAGCTAAGGCTTTACTTGTAAATACTATTCTTGAATGTTACCCATCAAAGAAAATTGTAGCAGCTTCAGGAATGGCAGGGTATGAAAGCAGTAATACAATAATAACAAAAAAAATATCAAATAATTTTTATTTGTGTGGTGATGGGGAAAATGGCGCTATGGTAGGGCGAGGGCTAATGGCTCCACGTGTAACTATTTGCGCAGGTCATCAGTCAAATATGGTTTTAAGATTAATACTCGGAATAGAAGAAATATAAATTTAACAGTAAGAAAATAAAGGAGAAGAAAACATGGAAAATAGTACTGATAAACTTATTATAGGTGGACATGAATTTAGTTCACGATTTATATTAGGATCTGGAAAATATTCACTTGATCTAATAAATGCAGCTGTTGAAAATGCTGGTGCGCAGATTATTACTTTAGCATTACGTCGTGCTAATTTGGGCGGCAGCGCTAATATTTTAGATTATATACCTAAAAATGTTACATTACTTCCAAATACATCAGGGGCGCGTAATGCGCAGGAAGCAGTTCGTATTGCACGTCTAGCTCGTGAGATTGGATGCGGAGATTTTATTAAAATTGAAGTTATTCGTGATTCAAAATATCTGCTACCAGATAATTATGAAACATTAAAAGCTACTGAAATTCTTGCAAAAGAGGGATTTATAGTAATGCCTTATATGTATCCTGATCTAAATGTTGCAAGAGATATGGTAAATGCAGGAGCTGCAGCTATTATGCCACTTGCTGCACCTATTGGATCAAATAAAGGATTGTGTACACGTGATTTTATTAAAATTTTAGTTGATGAAATTGAACTTCCAATTATTGTAGATGCAGGAATTGGGAGGCCTTCTCAGGCTTGTGAAGCTATGGAAATGGGAGTTAGCGCTATTATGGTTAATACTGCAATTGCCTCGGCCGGTAATATTCCAGGTATGGCGGATGCTTTTAAGAAGGCAATAATTGCTGGAAGAGGCGCATATCTTTCAGGGCTTGGTAGTGTAATTTATAATGGTGCCTGCGCTTCATCACCATTAACTGGATTTGTTGAAGATTAAGGAGGAGATTTAAATGGAACAACAGATTGATCATATGAAATATATGGAAGGTATGGAAGAGACTAAATCTAATGTTATGGATCAGGTTATCTCAAAAATGCAATCATACGATTCTGAAAAATATACAGCTCATAATGTGCTTATGGCTCTTAAGAAAGATGTATTAGATATCGAAGATTTTGCAGCTTTATTATCGCCTGCAGCATTACCTTTTCTTGAGGACATGGCTAAGCGTGCTAAAGTAGAAACACATAAGCATTTTGGTAACTCAGTTTATATGTTTACTCCAATTTATATTTCTAATTATTGTGAAAACTATTGTATTTATTGTGGTTTTAACTGCTACAACAAAATTAAGCGTGCGAGACTTAATGCAGGTGAAATAGAAAAAGAAATGCAAAGTATTGCGAGTACTGGATTACAAGAAATATTAATTCTCACTGGTGAAAGTCGTAGTATGTCTGATGTTTCGTATATTGGTGAAGCTTGTAAAATAGCTAGAAAATATTTTAAGGTGGTTGGTCTTGAAGTATATCCAATGAACTCATATGAATATGAATACGTACATAAATGTGGTGCAGATTTTGTTACTGTATTCCAGGAAACTTATAATTCAGATAAATATGAAACATTACATTTAGAGGGGCACAAACGTGTTTTCCCTTATCGGTTTAACGCACAAGAAAGAGCATTAAAAGGTGGTATGCGCGGTGTTGGATTTGCTGCCCTTCTGGGACTAGATGATTTTCGAAAGGATGCTTTAGCAACAGGGCTTCATGCATACCTTCTTCAACGTAAGTATCCACATGCTGAAATTGCTCTTTCATGTCCAAGATTATGTCCAATAATTAATAATGACAAAATTAATCCAAAAGATGTACATGAGAAGCAGTTGTTACAGATAATTACTGCATATAGAATATTTTTGCCTTTTGCAAACATTACTATATCAACTCGTGAACGTGCTGGGTTTCGTGATAATGTAATTGGACTTGCAGCAACTAAAATTTCAGCTGGAGTTTCAGTTGGAATAGGCGGTCATAGTGCTAAAGATGAGGCTAAAGGTGATGAACAATTTGAGATTTCGGACCCCCGTACAGTATCGGAAATATCTGATGTAATTAAGGATCATGGTCTTCAACCAGTTATGAGTGATTATATATATGTATAAACTACTTGCAATTACCAATCGGCATCTTTGTAATAATGACTTTTTACAGCAGATACAAAGCATATGTTCATTGAATGAAAAAAACACAATGATTAAGTCTGTGAGTATAGTACTTAGAGAAAAAGATTTATCTGAAAATGATTATAAAAATCTAGCAACTAAGGTATTAGAAATATGTAAAGAAAATAATACAGAGTGTATATTACACACTTATTATAAAGTAGCTAGAGAACTTAATTGTAAAAAGATTCATCTGCCTTTACATGTTTTAAAATCTAAGCCGGATATATGCAATGAATTTAATGAAGTTGGAGTGTCTATCCACTCAGTAAATGAAGCACTAGAAGCTGTTAATTTAGGTGCAACTTATATTATAGCAGGACATATATTTGCGACTAACTGTAAAAAAGACGTTCCACCAAGAGGCCTAAACTTTTTATCATCAGTCTGTAGCTCCATAAATATACCTGTTTATGCTATTGGGGGCATTTTGCCTGCAAATGCTCAAAAGGCTATTAATGCAGGTGCAGATGGTGTTTGTATTATGTCAGGGTTAATGACCTGTGAAAATCCTAGGGTATTTATGTAAGAAGCAAATATTCACATTAAAATAATTCAATATTAGTATAATTTGGGTTATAATATATCTAAGTCGCAACAATAAAATAATGTGAAATATGGAGGGTTTTTTAAATGAATAAAAAATTAGTCTTAGGTATAATTTTAACAGCAGCAAGTTTGTTTGCAACACCTATAAATAATGTATACGCTGATTCATATAAAAGTGTTACTATAGGAGCTGATTTGACGAATCAGCAGAAACAAAACATGCTAAAGTATTTTAATGTAGATAGTAATAGTGCAAGTGTTGTTGAAGTTACGTCTACTGAGGAAAAGAAATATCTAGGAGATACTGTATCTAAAGGTCAATTAGGCAATAAGTCGATATCATGTTCATATATTGAGCCAACAACTACTGGTGGTTTAGTAGTGAATACACATAATGTAACTTGGGTAAATGCTAGTATGATAAAGAATGCTCTAATTACAGCAGGAATTGAGAATGCTAATGTTAAAGTTTCTGCACCATTCACTGTATCAGGTACGGCAGCTATGACTGGCATACTAAAGGGATTTGAAAA
Organism: Clostridium estertheticum subsp. estertheticum; assembly: GCF_001877035.1. Classification (NCBI taxonomy): domain Bacteria; kingdom Bacillati; phylum Bacillota; class Clostridia; order Eubacteriales; family Clostridiaceae; genus Clostridium; species Clostridium estertheticum. The sequence goes on from NZ_CP015756.1 coordinate 417,724, forward strand.
TAGTAAAGACGGTAAGAAATTAGATGAAAAAACAAAAAAAACAGCTAATGAAGAGGTTGCAGTTACAGGCAAATTAGGTGAAAAAATTGGACAAGATAAAGCTTCAGGATTAATAAATGAAGTAAAGAGTGAAGTTATAAAAGATAAACCTAAGGATGAGGAAGGCATAAAGAAAATAGTAAATAATGTAACGGATAATTACAGTTACAAGCTGTCTAAGGATGATGTAAATAATATTGTTGGGTTAATGACAAATGTAAATAAATTAAACTTGGATTACAATAAAGTAAAAGGACAACTTGAGGGTGTAGCTAGTACGATGAAAAATACATTACAGAGTGATAAAACTAAAAGTTGGTTCGCAGGTGTGTGTGCTTCTATTGGAGATTTCTTTAAAGGGATAGCAAATAGTTTAAAATCATAAATGAGATGAGGGTTGGAGGTATAAGTTAATGGGTGAAATAATATTCACTTTATATAGTGAATTTCACCCGCCATGCTTCGCCTCCATCAGTAAAACTCACAACTAATTAATAATTAGTTGTGGTTTTTTTTATACTATTATTTATAATGGGGTGGAATATGGATAAAAGAGCTAAAATTTTAGTAGTTGAAGATGAAAATGATATTAATAAATTACTTTGTACTATGCTTGAAAATAAGAGATATAGAACTAGAGCAGCTTTTTCGGGAACAGAAGCTTTAATGTGTGTAGAAAATGAATGGTGGGATATGATTTTATTAGATTTGATGATTCCAGGGATTAGTGGAGAAGCGGTTATAGTAAAAATTAGAGAAATAACAAAAGCTCCGATAATTGTAATAAGTGCAAAAACATTTAAAAAGACTAAGGTAGAATTATTAGAAAAAGGAGCCGATGATTTTATTTGTAAGCCTTTTGATCTAGATGAAGTGGTTGCAAGAGTTAATTCTAATTTGAGAAGGTATTTAGAATTTTGTACTAATGAAAAAAATAAAAATAGGGATAATATTTTGTCTTATAAAGATATCAGTTTAAATATAGAAAGTAAAGAAGTAAAAGTGGGACAAAATATAGTTACGTTAACTGCAAAAGAATTTGCATTGCTAAAATTATTATTAACTAATCCAAACAAGGTATACAGTAAATCTAATATTTTTGAAAGTATATGGGGCGAAGAATTCTCTGGTGATGATAATACTGTTAATGTACATGTGAGTAGATTAAGAAAAAAGCTGTCCATTGCAAATAATAGTCAAGACTATATAGAAACAATTTGGGCAATGGGGTATAAACTAAAAAAGTAGTAAAATGAACATTAGAAGATTTAAGACTTTTGAAAGACTTTAGTAAAGTTTTCTTATGAAACATAAGTTATGATAAAAGTATGATTCATAAGGAGGTAAAAAATGAGTGGATATGTAATTAGAGCTAGCAACATTACAAAAACATATGGTAAGTACAAAGTTTTAGATGATTTGTCCATAAATATAAAAAAAGGTGATATATATGGTGTTATAGGAAAAAATGGTGCTGGAAAAACAACTATGATTAGAGTGATTACAGGTCTTGTTATACCTAATAATGGACAAGTTGAACTGTTTGGTCATAGTGAGGAGAAAGAGATTATTAAGGAAAGAAGTAGAATTGGTACATTAATAGAATCGCCAGCTCTTTATCTTAACATGACTGCGGGGGAAAATCTTGAACTTGTCAAAATTCAAAGAGGAATTCCAGGAAACAAATGTATTAGTGAGACTTTAAATTTAGTAGGACTTAAGGGGGTAGAGAAGAAGAAAACCAAAAATTTTTCACTAGGAATGAAGCAAAGACTAGGAATTGCTATGGCGTTATTAAGTGAGCCAGAATTTTTGGTTTTAGATGAGCCTATGAATGGATTAGATCCAATTGGGATAAAAGAAATAAGAGAGCTTTTACTAAAATTAAATAAAGAAAGAGGAACAACTATTTTAATATCAAGTCATATGTTATCTGAACTAACTCACATTTCCAATAGATATGGTTTTATAGATAATGGAAAATTAATTGAAGAAATGACAGCTAATGAACTTTCAAATAAATGTAGAACTTATCTTCATTTGAAAGTAAATGATTCTTCTGATGTCTCAGTTATTTTAGAAAATGAGATTGGAATAAAAGACTTTGAAGTTTTTCCAGATAATATCATAAGAATATATGATGAATTTGATGGGGAAAAGATTACTATTGCTCTATCTAAACATAACATAGGAGTTAAAGAAATAATGCAAATGGGTGAATCTCTGGAGGATTATTTTACTAAGTTAGTTGGAGGCGAAGGTAATGAGTAATTTAGTTAGAGGAGAATTTTACAAATTAAGAAAAAGTAATTATTTTATTGGAATAATATTTTTAGCAATAGTGGCTTCATTTTTTTTAATTATTATATGGGATAATGATATACATAAACTACAAAATGTAAAGTCTAATCTTATTGTGAATGGTGCATCTTCAATACAATATGGATTCGAATATATTATATATACTAGTTTTATATTTGCATTATTAGGCGGAGAATTTATTGCTAAGGATTTTAAAAATAGTAATATAAGTAAAAGTTTCAGTTATGGATATACGAGAAGTAAGGTTATATTAAGTAAATTAATAGTATTTATAATTGCTTGTTTATTTTTAGAAATAATTTATACAACAATTTTAGTTATATATGTTTCAATAAATCATGAATTTTGTGAAGTATTAAATTTAAATGTTATTTTATATTTAATCAGAGTAATTATTATTGGAATAATGTATAGTGCAGCCACAATATGTATAATAGCTATGATTGCTATAACAACAAAGAGTGCTCTTTGTACATTTGCTTCACCGGTTATATTTTTGTTGATTCAATTATTTCTTTCAAACATAAGTGCATATATACTTCCTTATGTTGCTGGGCGAGGGGCAATATTAAGATTTGCACCTAAAGAAGAAATTATATTTGGGATAATTTCATCACTTTTAACTTTTATTATAACAATTGGAGTGAGTATGTTGTATGTAAGGCATGAAGATATTAATTAAAAATAAGTAAAAATTTTATTATATGAGTGGGAGAAATGAGATGTATATAGTTATTTTAATAATTATTTTTCTAATATTAATTTCAACAGTAGCACTTATTAAGTTACATTTATATAAAAGAGAAATAGAAGCTATAACTAAGCAAATCAAAAATTTTAGAGTGCGAGAAACCAATAAAAAAGTTAATATTGAAATAGATGATAAACATATAGAAGACTTAGCTTTTGAAATTAATGAATATATGGAACTTTATAGAAGAAGTGAACAAGAAAAAGTAATGTTCGAAAACACATTAAAACAAGGGATAGCTAATATGTCTCATGATTTAAGGACCCCATTAACATCAATAATAGGATATTTAAAACTTCTTAAACAGAATTCTATAGATAAAGAAGAGGCATTAGAGATAATCGAAAATAAAACTAATCATTTAAATGCGCTTATAAATGATTTTTTTGAGTTAGCTTCAATAGAAAGTGAAGATTATGAATTAGAGATGACAAAAGTAAATTTAACTAATATAGTACGTGATGAAATTTTATCGCTTTATGAAGCTTTTGAGAGCAAAGGGATAGAACCTAAAATAAGCATTTTGGATAAACCAATTTTCATAATGGGCAATAAGGATAACCTAGAGAGAATAATAGATAACTTGCTTTCTAATACATTAAAATATGCGGTGAAAGATATTGAAATCAAATTAGAAGAATATAATGCTAAAGTTATCTTTTCTATTTCAAATATATGTGTAGGCGTCGATGAAAAAGATGTATTACATATGTTTGATAGATTCTATATGGCAGATAAGGTGAGAATGGGAAAAGGTGTAGGACTGGGACTGTCTATTGTAAAAAGCTTAATGGAAAAGATGAATGGAGTTGTAAGCGCAAAGCTTGAAGAAAATACAATGTCTATAATATGTGAATGGAAGTGCATAAAAAATATATAATAAGTAGCGGTTCGCTTAAACCAGTAAAACCCACAACTAATTAATTGGTTGTGGGTTTTCTTATGTTTTAGTTTATTTGATTTTTGGAAGTTAGGCTTTGTTTTTTTGAAAACAAAGCACCGATAGCCATTATAATTGCAAATATAATTAGATATGCAACAACTTCTAATTTATGAGAAAAACAAGCAGCAACTATCATGAATACACATCCTGTTAATGAAATAATAGGCATTACGAATCTTTTAAATAAATTCAAATCCTTCTCTTTTTTTATCATCATAATAAAAATAGGAATATATAATGCATAAATAGTAACTATAGGTAATTCGGATGAATCAAAATTAAAGAATCCAAACCATTTTGTTAAGTTAGAGCCATAGAAGTATAATAACCATATAGCACAAAGTAGTAGGCCTAGTATAGATGAATTTGTTGGCATATTAGTCTCACTATCTATTTGTTTAAATATATTTGGTTTTGGTCCAAAGCCCCTTGCTGCTAATGAATAAATACCGCGAGTACATCCGAGCATTAATCCATTTAAAGTCCCGAGACAAGAAATAATAACGAATACAAATACTATAGTACCACCTGCAGAGGAGAATATTTTTTGAAATGCCAATTTAGCTCCAGCTTCTCCGCCGTTCATCATAACTTGGTTTGTCACAGCTCCAGCTAGGCCCATATAGTAAAGAATATAAACAACCATAATTATAAAAGTACCTCCAACAAGAGCAAGTGGAAGATTTTTCTTTGCATCTTTTAGTTCAGCATTGATACTTGTAGCAATAATCCAACCTTCATATGCAAAGGCTGTTGCAACGACGGCTGTAAATAATGCATTCGCAGTATTTACTTTTTTCACTACTGTTGTAAAATTAATCATAGTCATACCACTATGAATCCCCACGATTGTCCCAATTATAGCCATTAAAATCAGTGGGATTAGTTTTATAACAGTTGTACTAACTAGAAATTTACCAGATAAAACTGGTGATAATGCATTTAAAGCAAAGCTACCTATCAAATATAGACAGGCAATAGTCATACACTCCCCACCTGTAATTGAAAATCCCAATAACACACAGGTATATCTAGCTGAAACCCATGCTAAAACTGATGTCAATGTTGGATAGTAAATTAGTGCCATAAACCAGCCAACATAATACCCATATTTCTCACCCATAGTAGCTTCTGCATAATCTACTATGCCGTTTACTTTCTCGTACTTAGTTGCCATTACAGCAAACGTATAGGCACAAGAAATCATAATAACGCCGCCAATAACCCAAGCCAAAATACCTAGTGTAAGATTACCACCGGTTGCAGTTAATACTTTTTCTGCCTTGAAAAAAACACCACTACCTATAACGATACCGACAACCATGGCTATAGCAGTAATAAGACCGTACTTTTTTTCTAACTTTGTTTCCATGAATAAATCAATCCTTTCATAATTCATAATTTATAATTTTCAATAAATTCATTATAGCATTACACTTTATAGCTTTACAAGGATAAAATTAATAGTAGGTGAGTTATAGAAATTTAATACGTTTTTTTTACGTTCATATGTTTTTTCAAAGCATTGAAGTATACAGAAATGCTTGATATACTAACAATAGAGAGCCAATATATGTATAGCATGTGCGATATTTTGTAAATTATGTTACGATAAGTGTTATATAGAACTATAATCTAATAAACAATAAAAGGAGGCAAAACATTGAATTGGGAACTAAAAAAGTTTGAAGAATTAAAAGTTGAAGAAATATATAAAATTTTAGAGATAAGAAATGAAATATTTATTGTAGAACAGCAGTGTGATTACCAAGATTGTGACGGCAAAGACGAAAATGCATATCACTTATACCTTCAAGATAACGGCAAAATTATTGCATATTTAAGAATCTTGAAAAAAGGAGTTTCATATGATGAAATATCTATTGGACGAGTATTGGTACAAAAAAAATTATCGTGGCAAAGGTAGATCAAGAGAGCTAATGTTAAAAGCAATCAATTTTATAGAATTAAAATTAAATGAGAAAGAGATTAAGATTCAAGCACAATCATATTTGGTTAATTTTTATGGGAGTCTTGGTTTTAAAGAAACTTCAAATGAGTATTTAGAAGATAATATTCCACATATAGATATGTTATATAAAAAATAGATAAGGAGCGTATTTCAGCATTATCATAATTCAATCATAATATTGATTATTGGATGATAATAAGTGTTGACAAAAAAAGTTTTAAGAGTTAATATTAATTCGTACCCGAACGAACGAGGTGAATGAATGAAAAAAAGTTGTATATTAGGTAAGATAAACGAAATTAACTCTGTTTCTAATAAATTTATTGAAAAAAAATAAAAGAGGAAGGATTACCCATATTAAAAAATCATATACCACTATTCTATATACTTCCTGAAGATGGAAGTGCTTTGGTTTTTAGTGAAATATCAAACATATGGAAGATATCCAAATCTTCTTTGTCAGATATTATAAATAAGTACGAAAATCAAGGACTAATAAAAAAATGTATTTGTGCTGAAGATAAGAGAAGTGTATATATAAGTTTAAAACCAGAAGCGCTATATATAAAGCAGAAAATTGAGAATATAGAAGTTGAAATCTTAGATTTAATGTTAAAGGGTTTTGATAGGAATGAAAGACAGATTTTTGAAGAAAACTTTGATAAAGTTTTAAAAAATATAAAACAAATGCAGAATTAGTAGAAGAATTAAATATTGAAACGGGAGGAATAGTAATGAAAATAGAAGTGTGGTCCGATTTTGTGTGTCCATTTTGTTATATAGGTAAAAGGAGATTAGAAATTGCTTTAGAAAAATTTGAATATAAGGATGAAGTTGAATTAGTTTTTAAAAGCTTCGAGCTTGATCCATCATCTAAAAAGAAATTTGATGGAAATATTCATGAGATTATAGCAAAAAAATATGGCATACCAGTAGAACAAGCTAAAGCATCAAATAACCAAATAGCTGCGGAGGCTAAGGCTATAGGTCTTAACTATAAATTTGATGACTTAATTCCAACGAATACTTTTGATGCTCACAGGGTAGCACATTATGCAAAAACACAAGGCAAGATGAATGAATTATCAGAAAGAATTTTAAAGGCATATTTTGTAGATTCGTTAAATATATCTGATAATAAAGTATTAGCTAGTCTTGCTTACGAAGTCGGTCTTAATAGCGAGAAAGTATTAAGTATTTTGGAATCGGCTCAGTATAGCAACGAAGTAAGAAAAGATGAAGAAACAGCTTCAAAGCTTGGAATCAGTGGTGTTCCTTACTTTGTAATTAATAATAAATATACTGTATCGGGTGCACAACAACCTGAAATATTTTTAGAGGCACTCGAGAAAGCAAGAGAAGATGAATATAAGTTATAGTTTTATAAGGGAGGAAATGTAGTTATGGTTGTATCAAAAATTTTAATAGGATTAATAGCTTTTGAACATTTATTTATAATGTGGATTGAGATGTTCGCATGGACGACATTGGGTAAAAAAGTATTTAAAGTCCTACCAGAGGACTTATTTCCTAAAACTAAAGTCATGGCAGCAAATCAAGGGTTGTACAATGGGTTTTTATCTGCAGGCTTAATATGGTCTTTATTTATTAAGGACTATATGTGGTCAAATAATGTGGCTATATTCTTTTTGTCTTGTGTAATAATAGCGGGTATATATGGAGCAATTACTGTAACAAAGAGCGTATTTTTCAAACAAGCACTTCCAGCAATAATAGTTATGGCAGTACTTTTTCTAAAAGTATTATAAAATTCTGATATAATGTTTTTAGAATAGTTATAAAGGAGTTATTAAATGAAGTATTATTTAGCACCAATGGAAGGAATTACGGGATACGTATATAGAAATTCTTATAAAAAATTTTTTAATAATATTGATAAATACTTTACACCTTTTATTGTTACAAATAAAAGTAGAAGTCTTAAGTCTAAAGAATTAAGAGATGTTTTACCTGAAAATAATAAAGGAATGAATGTAGTTCCACAAATACTTACTAACGATTCAGAACGTTTTATTATTACTTCTAGAAAATTACAACAATTAGGTTATAACGAGGTTAATTTAAATTTAGGATGTCCTGCTGGAACTGTTGTTTCAAAAAATAGAGGATCAGGATTTCTAGCCAAAAGAGAAGAACTCGATATGTTTTTAGATGAAATATTTAAAATAGGTGATATGAAAATTTCTATAAAAACTAGAATAGGAAAAGATAGTCCAGAAGAGTTTTATGAGCTAATAAAAATTTATAATAAATACCCTTTAGAAGAATTAATTATCCATCCGAGAATACAGAAAGATTTTTATGGAAATAAACCTAATTTGCAGGTATTTAAAGATGCATTATCTTCAAGCATAAATCCAGTATGTTATAATGGGGATATTTTCACTAGTGATGATAATAATAAATTAATAAAAACTTTTCCAGAAGTAAAAACAGTAATGCTAGGAAGAGGAATAATAGCCAATCCAAGGTTAATGAATGAGATTAAAAATAATGCTAATATAGATAAAAAAGTATTAAAAGATTTCCATGATGAAATTTTAAATAAATATATAGAAGTATTTGATGAAGATAGAAATGCAATATTTAGAATGAAAGAACTATGGGGATATATGATTTACATGTTTTCAGATGATAAGAAATATGCTAAAAAAATAAAGAAGTCACAAAGTTTAAGTGATTACAATGAAGCTGTCTTAAGTTTATTTACTGAGCAGGAGATAATAGAAGGGGCTGGATTATTTAATAATAAATATTAAATAAGTATTATTAAGAAGAGTAAGAGAAGATAACTATCTTTTGTTTTTGCGAGGAAAGATGATATAATATCAACATCTAAGAATAAAATTGTCTAATGGATAAATTAGGGTGGGTTAGGGCGTCGAAATGATTAATACGTATAAGTTATTGATAATTGAAGATGATAAAAACATGTGTGAAGTCTTAAGTAATATTCTAAACAAATGGGGATTTGAAGTAACTGTATGTGAAGATTTTGAAAAAATAATAGAGTGCTTTAAAGAATGTGAACCTAAGGTTGTTCTTATGGATATTAATCTTCCAATTTGTGACGGATTTTATTGGTGTAAAAATATAAGAAAAATATCCAAGATACCAATTATATTTGTATCTTCAAGGGATAGTAATATGGATATAGTAATGGCAATTAATAATGGTGGCGACGATTATATACAAAAACCATTTGATTCAAATGTTTTAATTGCAAAAATACAAGCTATTATAAGAAGGACATATGAGTATAAAAGTGAAGAAGCAAGAGTATTAAAATGTGATGATTTATTGTTAAATTTAGATAATACAACTCTTTTATATAATGAAAATTATTTAGAACTTACAAAAAATGAAATGCTCATTTTACAAACTCTTATGGAGAATAAGGGAAAAGGGGTTTCTAGAAGCAAACTAATGAAAAAGCTTTGGGATGACGATATATATGTTAATGAGAATACTTTAACAGTTAATATTAATAGATTAAGAAATCGCTTAGAGCAAGTTGGAATAAAAGATTTAATAATAACACAAAAAGGCATTGGATATATAATATTATGATACTAAGTCAACTGTTTGGATAAAAATCCTGAATGGTTGGCTTTTTCTTAAGAGACAAAAAATATAATTATTTATATAAAGGATAAAAAGGGGAAAATAGTAGATGAAGTTAATTGATTACATGAAGATTAATAAAGTAGGGTTAACAAATAATATAATAATTTTTATAATAACTAATTGTATAGTCTATACCAGTAGTACTATAAATAAAGCGTTTAAAGATATTGTGTATATGGACATACTTATTTTATTAATAGAATTTATAACTTTTACCTATGGATTCATAAAAGAAAAAAATAAATACAGTAATATTTTGAAATTTAATGAGGGATTAGCTAATAAAACAAATGACTTTCATTTAAATATTGTTTCAAATATTTTAGAAAAACAAAGTTTAGAATATCTAAAGAAGGAAGAAAGTTTAAAAAACAATATAAATGATTTTGAAGATTATATTACAAAATGGGTTCATGATATTAAAATGAATATTTCTATTGTTGATTTATTATTAGAAGACTTGGAAGAGGATGAATCGCAAAAGATAATATCTGAAATGAAACAAATGGAGTTTAGTGTAAATCAAGTTCTATATGTTACAAGAGCAAATAATTATAATTTAGATGTGAAAAGTGAGCAAGTAGCAGTAGGAGATGAAATTAGAAAGGCAATAAAAATGAATGCAATATTTTTCATAAACAAAAACATTGAAATAATATTAGAGGCTGAAGGTTTTAATATAATAAGTGATAGAAAATGGATTCACTATATCTTTTCTCAAATTATTAATAATAGTAGTAAATACACCAATGAAAATGGACAATTACATATTTTGAGTAAAGAGGATAGCAAGGCTTATTATTTACATATTAAAGATAATGGAATTGGTATTCCTAAGGAAGATATAAATAGGATATTTAATAAAGGATTTACTGGAAAAAATGGAAGAACAAGAACTAAATCAACTGGCATTGGTTTATATTATGCAAAAAAGATGTGTAATAATTTAAATATAGATTTAAAGGTAGAAAGTAGAGAGGGTGAGTACACTGAATTTATTTTAAGCTTTTACAAGTTAGCCGATTACTATAATGTTACACCAATGTCACATTAAAATCTAATTTGTAACCTTGATAGGTGGAGGAGTAATCGGGTATTAATTATACTATAGATACGAGGTGATAATATGAAAAAAATTGTATCGGTATCAAAATTAATTAAAGAATATGGAAGGTTAACTAATAAACATAAAGTATTAAAGGAAGTAGATTTAGAAATTAATGAAGGTGAATTTATTAGTATAATGGGACCTTCAGGTTCAGGAAAAACTACCCTTTTAAATGTCATGTCAACAATAGACAAAGCAACTTCAGGAGAGGTTTTAATTGATGGTAAAGATGTGAACAGTCTAAAAGAAAATGAATTAGCTAGGTTTAGGAGAGATGTAATAGGTTTTGTTTTTCAAGATTTTAATTTGTTAGATAATATGACAATAAGAGATAATATTGCATTGCCATTAACTTTAAACAATGAAAAGGTAGAGATAATATTAGAAAAGATTAATAAACTAACAAAGCTCTTAGGTATTGAAAAACATCTAGATAAATATCCTTATCAATTATCAGGGGGCCAAAAGCAAAGAGCAGCAATCTGTAGAGCATTAATTACATCTCCAAAGGTGATTTTTGCAGATGAGCCAACTGGTGCTTTAGATTCTAAATCAGCTATAGAAGTTCTTGAATGTTTTGTAAATATAAATAAAAATTATAATACTACAATTATAATGGTAAGCCATGATGCCAGGGCTGCAAGTTATGCAGATAGAGTAATGTTTTTGAAGGATGGTAATATATGTGGTGAATTAGACAGCAATGGAGAAAGAAACGAGATGTTTAAAAAGATTCTTAATATGATAGCTATGATGGGGGGAGAAAGCGATGAACTCATTTAAACTATCATTGAAGCTTTTTAAGGATAATATAAAGGTGTATAAACTTTATTTGCTTATTACAATTGTATCTGTTGCAACTTTATATAACTTTTTAGCCATAGAAAACAATGATGCATTTACTGCAATTAGTGAAAGGTTTCAGGCAGCAAGTGTAGCAAGTCTTTCATGTGGATTTATTTTAGTATGTACAGTAATATATTTTATATTTAATGCAGATGAATTTTTCCTATTAAATAGGAAAAAGGAGACCGCTTTGTATATGTTAATGGGAATTACTCAATCAAAAATTGGACAAGTATTTGCAATAGAAAGTTTATTACTTGGAGTTACCTCTATGGTTAGTGGACTTGCATTTGGAGTAATATCATCTAAATTATTTTTTATGCTACTCGCAAAATCAATTTCTTTAAATGTAGAGATACCTTTCAAAATATCATTAAACTCTATTTTTATAGTAATTTTAGTATTCACATGTATTTTTGGAATATTAGGTTATAAGAAATATAGAGTGGTAAAGAAAAGTAAACTCATAGATATGATTAATGCTACAAGGGAAAAAGAAAATCTACAAAAGTTAAGATATTTTAAGGGAATCTTGGGGGTATTATTAATTTTAGCTGGCTACTTAGTTGGAGTTATGATTAAAAGATGGGATCTAGATTTGATATTTTCATCTATGACAGCACTATTATGTGTTTCAATAGGAACATACTTTTTCTTTGGAAGTTTCATGTCCATAGTTTTTAATAAGATGATTAAAAACAAAAATATTGTATATAAAAATGTTAGGTTAGTAAGTATTTCTAATGTGTATTTTAGACTAAAAGGGAATTATCGCAATCTAGCTATGACGGCAATATTATGTGCAGCAGCTATAACGGCCTTTGGAGTAAGCTTATCCTTTGAGAAAGTTGCCCAAAAAGAAATTGTTAAAGAATCTCCATATAGTTTTAGTTATGAAAGTAATGATGAAAAATTAAAAGAAAAAGTAGTGGGAATAATTAATGAATCTAATCATAAGTTAATTGGAATTAATGAAAATAAATTTTTCCTCGGAAAGATTGACTATATAAACTATCCTAGAAAAGTAGATTATAATAATGAAGCAATAATAATAAGTTATTCAACATTAAAAAAGAATTTAGAGTTTCTGAATTATAAAGTAACAGATAATATTAAGCCTAAGGGAGGCGAGGCTGTTTTTATAATAAGTGCAACAACATTAGCATCTCCATTGAATGCTCTGAAAAAAGAAATAAAAATAAAAAATAGAGAATATGTAATTAAAAAACAAGAAGATGTACCTTTTACTGGGATTATAGAGAAATTAGGAAAAAAGAATATATATGTTTTAGAAGATTATGAATATAAAAAGGTTAAGGAAGGGTTTAATGAAACATCTTTAAATTGTGTTCAAATAAGTAAGGAGAAAGAAGCAAACCAATTATTATTAAATATAAGCAAAGTCATAAAAATGGATAAGATATATCCACATATTAAGGAATATACATGGGATTATTATGCAATAGAAATATTTCATTTTTTAGGGTTAATAATGTCTATAATATTTATAATTTCAACATTTAGTACGATTTATTTTAAAATATTAAAGGATGCCTTCATGGATAAAGAGCAGTATAAAATATTGAAGAAAATAGGTATGAGCAAAGTGGAAGTAAAGAGGTCTGTGTATGTACAAGTTGGAATTTCATTTATTTTACCTGGTAGTGTAGGGATACTCCATAGTATTATTGCAATGAAGATGTTAGAACAAATAATGAATTTTTCATTTAATACTCAGTTAATAATTGCGATATGCTTATATTCAATAACAATGATTTTATTCTATTTTTTCATAAGTAATAATTATGTGAAGATGGTCTATGAAGAAGGTGATAATAATGCTTAAAAAGACACTAAAGATATTAAAAAAAATTATTGTTGTGATATTAGCATTGTTAACAATTATATCTATAGTAGGTCAAGTTCGAAAACATCTAGAAAAGGACGATGTTAATCATTTAGGTACATTAGTTAAGGTTGATGGTAAAAAAATGCATGTATATTCTGAGGGAGAAGGAAAGAAAACAATTGTTTTAATGCCAGGTTTAGGAAGTATTGCACCTTCAATTGATTTTAAACCTTTAATTAAAGAATTAAAAAAGGACTTTAAAGTAGTCGTTGTTGAACCCTTTGGTTATGGCTTTAGCGATGAAACTTCAAAGGAGCGTAGCGTAGAAAATATTGTTGCTGAAACCAGGGCGGCATTGAAGGAAGCGAATATAGCTGGACCATATATACTTATGCCTCACTCTGTATCAGGCATATATGCTCAGTATTATGCAGCGGTTTATCCGAAAGAAGTTGAAGCAATAATTATGATGGATACAACATTAGTTAAGGCATGTCTAGAAGAAGCGGATAAAGTTGATTTATCTATTGGTAAAAAGCAATACATAGCAGCTACTGTAGGAAATTTCTTAGGCATTGATAGGATATACTATAATAATATTTATAAAGATGAAGTTTGTTTTTCACAAAAGGATAAAAATGATTTAGTTAAAATGGGAGTACAAAATCCATTTAACAATACTATGGAAAATGAAGTTAATATGATATTAAAGAATTGTGGAACAGTTAATAAAACTAAAATGCCAAAGGATTTGCCAATACTAAAATTTATCACAATTAGATCTATGAAAGATATAAATAATGAGAAATATACAAAAATAATGAGTAAAAATCTAAATGAATTTAAGGAGTATACTAAATTTAGTTATTCTACTATAGAAGGGAAACATTACATTTTCTATACGAAATCACAAGAGATTGGAAAAGAAACTCGAGAGTTTTTAGGCAAGTATGATAATTAATATTCTTAAGAAGTGGATTTTAAAGGTTGTGTTTAGCATCCATCAGTAAAAAACTTGACTGAAATACATACGACATTTAGTATAGTAAAGGCATGTGTAAAATATTAATTGTAGAAGATGACCCAACTATATCAAGTATATTAAAGGATCAATTGTGTAAATGGGGTTACGAGGCAGAAGTTATTTCTGATTTTAATAATGTTATAGATGAATTTATAAAATATGATCCACAGCTGGTGATTTTGGATATTACCTTGCCTTTTTATAATGGCTTTCACTGGTGCACAGAAATTAGGAAAATATCAAGGATTCCAATAATTTTTGCGTCTTCCGCCAGTGATAATATGAATTTGATTATGGCTATTAATATGGGAGCTGATGATTTTATTGCCAAGCCTTTTGATCTAAATGTAATAGTTGCAAAGATACAGGCCTTGATTAGGAGGACTTATTCTTTTCAAGGACAAGTAAGTATTTTAGAAAGTGATGGAGCTGTTCTTATATAGAAAACAGCTTGCGAAAACCGGTGTGGATAACATTTTAGCTAAAAAATAGTTAGCAATTACAGCAAATATGAAATTAAGGACAAGTCTAACTGACGTAGCCTTCGCAGTGACAGATTCAGAACTATTGTCTGAATTAGGTTGGAATATATGGGATAATGACAGAGATTTAGAAAAGGGTCTTTTAGAAGAAGGTACTATGCGAAATATGATAAATATGAAGCTAAAAAGTAAAGTTCTAAAAGAGGGCAATATTATTATCAATGATAGAGGTTTTATTTAAAGATCTGTAACGAATACAAATAAAAAAGTCGATACTTATATACCCGCTAAAAAGAATATGTAGATCTAATAGCTTGCGTAGTACATGATACAAAGGATGATGAGTATTATGTTTTCATGACAACAGATGTAGAAAAAACAGCGAAACAAATAATAAACACTTACGAAGTTAGGAAACTTCTTGAACCAACCTTGGATTTAGTATAGCTGGTTTTATTTGTTGGTTTTAAATTACGAATTGAAGTTCTTATTATATAAATGGTTTACAAATCTAATTGATAATTATTTATATTAATAACTTTGAATAAATAAAATAATAATATTACTGGAGGCGATATATGTGAATCAAAAAATTCTAATAGTAGAAGATGATTTAGCAATATCAAACTTAATCAGGCTAACTTTAAATATAGCAAATTATGAAACTATAGAAGTTTATGATGGATTAGAAGCAATTAATATAATCGAAAATAAACAATTCGATTTGATACTATTGGATGTTATGCTTCCCAATGTTGATGGGTTTGCTATAATGGATAAAATAAGATACTTAGGTATTCCTGTTATATTTCTTACCGCTAAAAACTCAGTTAGTGATAAAGTAACTGGATTAAAATCAGGAGCAGAAGATTATATTGTAAAGCCATTTGAGGTTCTAGAACTGTTAGCAAGAATTGAAACTGTGCTTAGAAGATATGGAAAAGCTAATGATTTTTTGGAGTTTAAAGATATTAAAATATATTTAAAAGAAAGAATAGTTAAAAAGAGTGGTCAAATAGTAGATTTAACTCTTAAGGAATTTGAACTATTATGTATATTGGTACAAAATAAAAATATAGCATTAACTAGACATATACTGTTAGAAAGAATATGGAAATTTGATTACTTTGGAGGAACTAGAACTGTTGATATGCACATAGGTTCAATTAGAAAAAAATTAGACCTAAATGATAATATTAAGACGGTTTATAAAATTGGATATAGGTTGGAGGAATAATTGATGAAGTTTTGGCAAAGAATATACATTTTCTTTTTGACGTTATTTATTTTAACCTTTAACTTTGCAGGGATTTTAATAATAGAAAAGATTCATAATGAAACATTAAAAAGAGAAGTAGATAGAGGTTTAAGTGAACAGTTGAGTATTTATTCAGGGGTGAATTTAAGTATTCCTGTGTATGATACTTTAAGGATGTATTCCCGTAATATCAGCTCTGATAATGAAATTTTAGCTAATGCTATAAAAGATTATTATAAAGAATACAATGATAAAAATGTTTATGTAGAGATTTTGGATGCAAATAATAAAATTGTATTTAGTAATATGAATTTTAAAATGCCTGATAAAAGAGAGGAAATCGAGTCACTTCAACCAGATACAAGACAATATATAATGAAGGATATAGGTGATAAATCATATATATTCATATCAAATCTGATAAATATAAAAAATAAATCGTATAAATTTACTTATGTACGAAATATTTCAGAAATTTACGAAGAAAGAAAAAGCCAGTATGTTTTCTTTTTTAAATTAAACGTAGTAGTATCTTTAGTTTTCATGGTGTTTATGTATTTTATAAGTAAATATATAACAAAGCCAATCCAGAATCTTATAGAAGCAACTAAAAGAATAATTAAAGGCAACTTTTCCGAAAAGGTAGAAATAAAATCTAAGGATGAATTTGGTGTGCTGGCAGAGAATTTCAATATAATGGCTGGGGCTGTTGGGGAAAAAATAAGTGAATTAGAAAGAAATAATAATGAAAAACAGAGGTTTATCAATAACTTGTCTCATGAATTAAAAACACCATTAACTTCTATAATAGGGTATGCAAATTTACTTCGTACCACCAAATATAATGAGAAAATTTTTATAGATGGTCTTGGTTATATATACAAAGAAGGAAAGCGGTTAGAGGAATTATCTTTTAGGTTAATGGATTTAATAATATTAAAAAAAGAAGAGTTTAAGCTGCAAAATGAAAGCATAAAAAACATTGTTTTTGAAGTGAAAGGGTCATTGCTACCAAAACTTATTGAAAAAAACATAAACTTAGTAATAGATGATAATGATTTTGAAATGATGATGCAACGTGAGTTAATGAGTGTATTACTATCTAATCTTATAGATAATGCTATAAAAGCTTCCAAGGTCAAATCAGAAATTCACATTGGTATTAACAAATACAAATATGAAGTTGAAATAAAAGATTATGGCATAGGGATTGCTAAGGATCATATAGATAAAATTTTTGAACCTTTTTATATGGTGGATAAAGCAAGAACTAGAGCAAATAATGGTGCCGGATTAGGTTTAGCAATATGTAAAAAAATATTGGACATTCATAATGGATGCTTTGAAGTTGAAAGTGAAATAGATAAAGGGACTTCAATTAAATTAATATTTAATAATAGTAAAGGGGGTGGAACCTCTCATGAAACATAAAACAATACTTCCTATATTATTAATTTTTAGTATTTTTTTAACTTCGTGTGGAGATTTTAATAGCATAAAAAAGAATCAACTAGTAGTTGAAAAAATTGGTAAAAAAGTTACAGCTACTTCAAATATAGTGAATGATAAAAAAATCTTAACAGAGGAGGAAGCAAAATTAAAAACTCTAGAATATATAGAAAAATATTTTAATGTGAAACTTTACCTGTCAGAGATTGAAAGTAATGTTAGCTTCATTAGCTCATCTATGGTAAAAAAAGATTCAAGTCTAATAACTCAAAGTAGTTATTCAAAAATTCAATTGAAATATAGTAACTCTGTATTAGAGAACGGTTTATATTATGTAGAATTTTTTACAAAAGCAGTAAAACAAGCACAAGATATAAATTCCACATACTTTTCTATGAAAATAGATGCAAAAACAGGAGAATGTATAGAGTTTAATAATTATTATAAGGATTTTTATGGCAAACCTTCTTTAAAAAACAGTATTGATATAAACGGAGCAAAAATAATAGCAAAAGGATTTATTTTAAAAAATAATATTGGTAATATTAAAAATGTAAAGTTCCTTTATCAAATAGTAGGATATCAAGAAAGCTACAATTTAGTATTTGGGGACAACGACGCAGGTGCTAAGAAAGTAATGATTTATATTGATAGAAACACTAAAAAGGTATTCGGTTTTTCAATAGGCCACTGAAAAAGTCACTTTTGAGTAAAAATACAACGTAGTAATACGGGTTTTAATCTGTACCCTTTGTCAAGGACAATTTGCAAAAAACTATACTAATTATTAAGATGGTTTCTGTATTGAACAGGAGTCATCTTTTTCAAATCCCATTGATATCTATATCTATTATAATAGATCATATATTTTTTAATTTCTTTCTTTAACTCTACTAAATTTTGACACTCTTTTATGTTTGCCTCATCTTTGAAATGACCGAAGAATGATTCCTGTGGAGCGTTATCCCAACAGTTACCACGCCCTGACATAGATTGTCCTAGTCCACAATTTTTAACGAGTTTTTGAAAGATTGGACTTGTATAATGACATCCTTGATCTGAATTATACAGAATTCAGTATAATTCAGACTATACCGAAGAAAAAACTATGCCGAAGATTCATTGAATATCATGTAGTTATACTAATAAGCGCTTATTCTTCGGCATAATTTTTTGGATTAATCAAGTGAGAAGAGTGCTTTCTTGATTTCATCTTTTTTCCACAGTTTATATTCGTTTTTAAGACTTGGTGTTGCTTTTTTCATTGCATCGCTCATCATTTCAAGTGTTGCAAAGGCATAGAAGCCAGATGTTGTCGACATACTCTCATGACCAAGCAATTGCATAATGAACGGAAGTGGAACTCCGTTTTTATATAAATCCATTGCTTTTGTTTTTCTGATGAGATGACAATGAACATTTCCAGGTACATCACTGCAAGTTTTTCTTGCATTATTTGCGGCAGCTTTAAGCACTAAGCTGATGCTGTCTGTTGAAAGGCTGTGAGGTTGGGCCTTCATTAGCTTCTCGATGGAATTCTTTTAGATATATCGCCAAATGCTTTACTGTTTTTTCCATCAGTGGGACATTTCTGATTTTACGTCCTTTTCCAATAAGTGTTACATATGGATTTGCTGTTTCAAGATGCAACGAAGAAAGATTCAACTCAGCCAATTCCTGCATTTTCAATAAAATGATAGTTTTTCAGTGGCTTCGTTTTTAATATGAATAGTTGTAAAATGAAACAGAACCAATAAAACTATGTAGAAATACTAAACCATCATCTTTTATTTACAAATACTTTACAACTATTAACAACTTATAATATATTGTCATAATATAATTAAATATATCAGATAAACCATTAAAAGAAAAAAATATGAAAAATCTGTTGGGAATAAGAAGAAAAAGGCTATTTATATTCTTACTGATCAGGAGTTTTATAAGTATCAACAGCGTGGTAAAAAATATGAAATACAAGTTAACACATTGTTGATAACTATAAGCGAAAAAATAATTAATGTTTAAATATAACTAGGGGGAAAATTATGATAAAAGAAAGCAAGAAATTTAAGAGAAGAAGAAAAATAGTAGCTATAATGTTTATTATATTATGCAGTTTAGTTTATACAAGATATGCATATTCTTATAAAATGGAGGTTAAAGCCAAAGAAAATCATGTATTACAGGTTAAGGCGCAGAGGGTATTGGAAAAAAGTAGAGAAGAAAAGGCGGCTAGTGCAGCTATAGAACTAAGGGCTAGAGTCGCTAATGCTGCAAATACTTATGATATACAAAAAATATCGGACATAGCTAAAGGTAAAGGCGTTAAAGACGGCAAGAAAATCGCGTTTCTTACTTTTGATGATGGGCCATCTACTACTGTAACGCCCAAAGTACTAGATATACTAAAAAATAATAACATTAAAGCAACCTTTTTTACTCTTGGAAATGCTATAGAATCTAATAATTCAAGCAAAGAGCTTATAAAAAGAATTGCAAAAGAAGGACATGCTTTAGGAAATCATGGTTATAGTCATGATATGAAAATAATATATCCTCATAACAAGCTTGACGTAAATGTTTTTATGGCTGAAATAGAAAAAACTAACAATATTCTAGAAAGTATTTTAGGACAAGATTTTAATGCCCGAGCAATAAGAATGCCAGGGGGTTATATGTCTAGAGTGTACTACCATGATCCTAATTTGACTGAGTTGAATGCCAAGTTAAAAGAAAAAGACCTGTATAGTATAGATTGGAATGCATATGTTTTCGATGCTGAGGGTAAAAAGAAAACTTCACCTGAATTAGTAGAAGCATTTAAAGAAAATGTAGGTACACAGGAAAAAATAGTAGTATTAATGCATGATACATATGGTAAGGAAAGTACGGCAGAAGCATTACCTGAAATTATAGACTATCTAAAAACAAGTGGATACGAATTTAAAATTATAAAATAATTTTAGTATCTTTGTATTAGTAATAAATTCAGAAATTAGAGGAGTATATAAATTTTTTTACATGCTTTATTAAGGAAAATAGGTACACTAGTAGCAGAAGCTAAAATAGCTGATCTTAAAGCAAACGAAGACGAAAAATGGCAGAAGTTGAGGAAGAAGCAGCAGTAAGCATTGCTGAGAAATCAAAAATGTATGTAGATGTTACTAAAGCAAATGAACTTATACAAGCAGTTAAAAATGCTACAAAACAAGCAGAATTTAGTAAGCGAATATCTAACATTAATATATTAGATGAAATAGTATCAAAGGGAAATAATACATTTAAATTAACATCATATGATATTTCATTAGATGATTTTATTAGCAAAGAAATGAGAAATACTCCAGCAGCTACCATTGGAGGCAAGTGGCTTTATGCGGCAATAAAGGATGGAAAACTTGGGTATACATCAGAAGGTAACAAGACATGGGTTAATTACTTATATATATAATCAGTTTTAAATCTGTATTATTTTTAAAGGTTGTGTTTAGCATCCACCAGTGAAAAACTTGACTGAAATGCATATGACATTTAGTATAGTAAAGGCATGTATAAATAATGTCAAAGGGTGATGAATATGTATAAAATATTAATTGTAGAAGATGACCCAACTATATCAAGCATATTAAAGAATCAATTGTGCAAATGGGGCTATGAGGCTGAAGTTATTTCTGATTTTAATAATGTTATAGATGAATTTATAAAATATGATCCGCAGCTGGTGATTTTGGATATTACCTTGCCTTTTTATAATGGCTTTCACTGGTGCACAGAAATCAGGAAAATATCAAGGATCCCAATAATTTTTGCGTCTTCCGCCAGTGATAACATGAATTTGATTATGGCTATTAATATGGGAGCTGATGATTTTATTGCCAAGCCTTTTGATCTAAATGTAGTAGTTGCAAAGATACAGGCCTTACTTAGGAGGACATATTCTTTTCAAGGACAAGTAAACATTTTAGAAAGTGATGGAGCTGTTCTTAATTTAGGAGAGCTGACGCTTACCTATAAGAATAATAAGTTGGATTTAAGTAAAAATGAGTTCAAGATATTACAGATTCTTTTAGAAAACAAAAACAATGTGGTTTCTCGTGATGATATTATGAGGAAACTGTGGGAAAGTGATAGTTTTATTGATGATAATACTTTAACGGTTAATGTCACTAGGTTTCGAAAAAGGCTAGAGGATATAGGGCTTAAGGATTTTATTAGGACGAAAAAAGGCATAGGATATACAGTGGGTGATTAAGATGGGAAAAAATTATGTTTGGACTATTGTAATTTCCTATTGCATGGATAAAATAAAAACAATTATTAAATTTTTGGTTTTTATAATGATATTTTTCATTGTATATTCGTTATATCATCTTCCAGTAGAGCCTATTTTATATGCAACCTTATTATCAGCTACATTAGCTTTTTTATTTAGCATTTATGATTTTAAGGTATATTATGATAAGCATATGAATCTTCAAGATATTCTCAGTGGGATACAATTTGAACTAGGTAAGATACCAAAGGCTAAGACTTTAATAGAAAAAGACTATCAGAGTATTATTACAACTATATATAAGGAAAAATCAGAAGTACTATATAACACTGACAATAAATTAAGCGAGATGGTTGATTATTATACAATGTGGGCACATCAAATAAAGACCCCGATTGCTGCTTTTTCTATGATTATTCAATCTATGCAGGTAGGCACGGAAAAAAAACTTATGGAGCAGGAGTTATTTAAAATTGAACAATATGTAGAGATGGTGTTGCATTATATAAGGCTAGGGAATTTGTCCTCTGATTTAAAATTAGAGCTATATTCACTACATGACATTGCTTGTCAAACCGTGAAGAAATACGCGGCTACTTTCATATATAAGAAGATTTCACTAAATTTGAAGGAATTTGATTGCAAGGTAATAACTGATGAAAAATGGATTACATTTGTGCTAGAGCAAATCTTATCTAATGCATTAAAGTATACAAAAGGCGGCAGCATTTCGATTTATATAGAGGGGGATTTAGAGAAAACCTTAATAATTGAGGATACTGGCATAGGAATAGCGCCAGAAGATATTCCAAGGGTTTTTGAAAGAGGGTTTACAGGGTATAATGGCAGAATGGACAAGAAATCAACAGGAATAGGATTATATTTATGTAAAGAAATTATTACAAGATTATCCCATAAAATATCTATGACCTCAGAAATAGGAAAAGGAACAAAGGTAGCTATTGATTTTCTTACAGATAAAATAAATATAGAGTAGCCTTACGCAGAGGTAAGGATTAACCTTACATAGATGTAAGGTTAAAGAAGGAAGTGTAAGCTTAAGTTAAGGCAGAGCATTCCTTTTTTTTATATAATTAGTTTGTAAGTTAGTAAATAACATAAATTAATTTCCTAAAGTAAAAATTGGAGGGGTCAATATGGTATTAGTAGAAGTTAAAAATTTAAAGAAGATATATTCAACAAGATTTGGGGGTAATAAGGTTCAAGCTTTAGATGATGTTTCATTTTCAGTAGAAGCTGGTGAATATATAGCTATTATGGGGGAATCAGGATCAGGCAAAACTACATTGCTTAATATATTGGCATCACTTGATAAGCCTACAAGTGGAGAAGTATTATTAGAAGGAAAAAATATTGTTAATATAAAGGAGAGTGAAATATCTGCCTTTCGTAGAAATCATTTAGGTTATGTATTTCAAGATTTTAATTTGCTAGATACATTCTCTATAAAGGATAATATATTCCTACCACTTGTGTTATCAGGAAAAGACTATAAAGAAATGGAGAGCAGGCTACAACCAATTGTAAATAAGCTAGGAATCAAAGATATATTAGAAAAATATCCTTATGAAGTATCAGGAGGACAAAAGCAAAGGGCAGCAATAACTAGAGCTATTATTACAAATCCAAAATTAGTTCTTGCAGATGAGCCGACGGGTTCATTAGATTCAAAGTCCGCAGGTGAGATTCTAAAATTATTCTCAACTATAAATAACTTTGGTCAAACTATCCTTATGGTTACACATAGTACAATAGCTGCAAGTCATGCTAGTCGTGTTCTTTTTATAAAGGATGGAAAGCTTTTTAATCAAATTTATCGTGGAGCTATGAGTAATGATGAAATGTATCAAAAGATCTCAAATACACTAACTCTGTTAACTACAGGAGGTAGTGAAAATGAATAAATCCTTTTATTTTAAATTTGCTAAGACTAACTTAAAGAAAAACAGCAAAACTTATTTGCCATATATATTAGCTTGTATAAGTGCAATTATCATGTTTTATACCATG
Source organism: Clostridium estertheticum subsp. estertheticum (assembly GCF_001877035.1). Lineage (NCBI taxonomy): Bacteria > Bacillati > Bacillota > Clostridia > Eubacteriales > Clostridiaceae > Clostridium > Clostridium estertheticum. Next base: position 441,722 of record NZ_CP015756.1, read on the forward strand.
GATTGTATAGTATTAAACGAAGGATTAAATAAGATTAGAAGTGCAGGTTCATTAAAAATGATTCTGAAATTTGCAATTAAAGTCATTGGATTATTTTCTATAGTATTTCTATTTTATACTAATAGTTTTTTAATAAAGAGAAGAAAAAAGGAAATAGGGCTTTATAATGTGCTTGGAATGGAAAAAAAGCATATTGCCAAGGTTCTTTCTATTGAGACGGTAATAGTAGCTATTATTAGTTTAGTTTTAGGTATTTTAGGTGGAATTATAGTTGGAAAATTAATGTTTTTAATATTAATAAATTTAATGAAACTGGATATTACTATTTCATCTTCATTTTCAATATCAGTACCTGCGATAATTCAAACTATAGAATTATTTAGTATGATTTTTGTAGCTACTTTAATAGCAAATCTTTTACAAGTTAAGATTACAAATCCTATTGAATTACTAAAAGGTGGGCAAAAGGGCGAAAAAGAACCAAAGGCATCTTGGATATTAGCTATTTCTGGTGTTATTGAATTAGCTGTTGGATATGGCCTTGCTATGTATATAGAAACACCATTAAAAGCATTTAATATATTTTTTATAGCAGTAATTTTAGTTATTGTTGGAACCTATAGTACTTTTACATCTGGAAGTATAGCACTTTTGAAGATGTTAAAGAAAAATAAGAAATTTTTCTACAAAACAAAGAATTTTGTTTCGGTATCTGGAATGATCTATCGTATGAAGCAAAATGCTGTAGGTCTGGCTAATATTTGCATTTTAAGTACAGCGGTATTACTAACAATATCAACAACTATTGCTTTATATGCTGGACAAGAAAGCAGCTTAAAAATTACTTATCCATTAGATGTATCAATATCTATAAGAAATGCAACAGCAAAAGAAAAGGATAAAGTAGCAAATATAATAAAAGAAGCAGCTGCTAAGAATGATGTAACACTAAAAAATCAAGTAGAATTTGATGATAAAGAATTAATGACATTACAAAATGAAAATTCATTCAAAATTGCTAATAAAGCAGATAATCTATCTTTTATGAGTGATATAAAAAGTATACATCTTTATACCTTAAAAGATTATAACAAAATGGAAGGTAAATCTGTAGCTTTAAAAGATAATGAAGTACTCATCTTTTCAGTTGGTAAGGAATTTAATTATGACTCTATTGTTATAAGTGGTAAGGAGTTTAAAGTGAAAGAGAAACTTAATAACATAAAGATAGCGAATAAAAATAAAAATAACTTAACAGATGAATATAGAATTGTAGTTAAGGATATGAATACCTTAAAGGATATCTATGAACAAAAGAGCACCAATGAATTAGCGAATGCTACTGATAGTATTGCATTTGATATTGATGGTAATAAAGAAGATACTATAAAATTATGTAATTCATTAAATAGCCATATAAATTCTGTGAAAAACAGTAGTTTTAAAAGCATTTATACAGATAGAGAAGATTTTTATATATTTAATGGTGGATTCATTTTTATTGGATGTTTTTTAGGACTATTATTTACAATGGGAACAGTTTTAATAATTTACTATAAACAAATTTCTGAAGGGTATGATGATAGCGAAAGATTTAAAATCATGCAAAAGGTAGGTATGAGCAAGAAAGAGGTTAAAAATACTATAAACAAGCAAATACTTATGGTGTTTTTCCTTCCATTAGCAGTAGCGGTAATCCACATTGCAGTTGCCATCAACGTTGTATCTAAACTATTAACTTTGTTTGGTCTATTTAGTACCAGTACGTTAATACTTTCAATAGCTGGCACTGTTGTAATCTTTGCAGTGTTGTACTCTGTAGTTTATGGACTTACAGCTAAGACTTATTATAAAATTGTGCAGCAAGAAAATTAGATAATAAATTGGAGGAGCTAAATGCAAGTTTAGTTGCTCCAATAATTATTTTTTGTGAAAATTATGAAAAAAGTATTTTAAAGGTAAAGTACAGACTCCATCAGTAAAACCCTCAGATAATTATATAACTGCTAATGTAATTTTTAATAAAGTTTGACAATTGCAGTATCAAGTATTAAAATTGTTAGTATACTAACATAATGGGGAGGCGTTTTATGGATCGTTCAAAGGCCATAGGATTTGTAGTAAAAACACTTTCTAATCAAGTGAAACGACAAATTGATATTAGCGTTTCGAAATGTGAGATTGATGGCATAACAGGAATGCAGTGCTGGATCATTGGTTATCTTTGTGATAACGTAGATAAAAGAGACGTTTTCCAAAAAGATGTTGAAATTGCGTTTAACATTAGGAGATCTACAGCTACTGTTATTTTACAACTTATGGAAAGAAATGGATTGATAACTAGGGAAGCGGTGTCTTGTGATGCACGATTAAAAAAACTTATTCTTACTGAAAAAGCTTTCGATATTCATCTAAAGATAGAAGCCCAAATTATTCAAGTAGAACAAAAAATTGCGAAGGGTTTAACAAATGAAGAAATTGAAACTTTCCTTCGACTTGTGAACAAAATTTCAAAAAATATAGAATAGGTAACTATCTTGTTAGATATAGGCAGACGGTTATTTTTTTTGCTGTGTTGTTAGTTACCTAACTGTATGGCTATTGACAAATATTAATGTATGGAGGTTACCAAATTATGATTAAACGACTTGCAAAATGCGTAGGTGAGTATAAAAAAGACACCATCCTTGCGCCCGTTTTTGTAACATTTGAGGTTATTATGGAGGTTATAGTACCTTTCTTAATGGCACAAATTATTGATAACGGAATCTCAAAAGGGAATTTAGGTTACATCAGTAAAATGGGTATTGTACTAGTGATGTGTACTATATTTTCACTTTTTTTCGGTATGCAATCAGGAAGATATGCAGCCAAAGCATCTGCAGGATATGCAAAGAATGTACGGCGAGAAATGTATTACAATATACAGAGTTTTTCATTCTCGGATATTGAAAAATTTTCAAGTGCAAGCCTAGTAACTAGGTTAACTACAGATGTGACTAATGTTCAAAACTCCTACCAGATGATTATTCGTATTTTAGTACGAAGTCCATTAATGCTTATTTTTTCTTTGATTATGGCATTTAACCTTAATGCAAAATTAGCTTTAGTATTTCTTGTAGCTATCCCATTTTTAGGATTTGGGCTTTACTTAATTATTACCAACGCCCATCCTATTTTCGAGAAAGTATTCCGTACCTACGACCATCTAAACAATGTTGTACAAGAAAACATAAGTGGTATTAGAGTTGTAAAATCTTATGTTCGTGAAGAACATGAAAAAAGCAAATTTGGAGAGGTATCTACAAAAATCTATAGTGATTTTTCAAAAGCAGAAAAATTATTAGCTTTTAACAGTCCACTCATGCAATTTACCATGTATACATGTATTCTCCTAATATCTTGGTTTGGTGCAAAGATGATTGTAGGTTCAACTATGACCATAGGTCAATTAATGAGTTTATTGGCTTACGCTGCACAAATTTTAATGAGTTTGATGATGCTTTCAATGGTTTTTGTCATGATTACAATTTCTCGTGCTTCGGCAGAAAGAATTGTAGAGGTTCTAGATGAAAAAAGTGGGTTGCATAACCCAGAGCAGCCGATTTATGAAGTGCCTAATGGCTGTGTGAATTTTGAAAATGTAGATTTTAGTTACACTGATGACAAAAACAAACTTTGCCTTAAAAAAATTGATATCTCTATCAAGGCTGGTGAAACCATTGGTATCATTGGTGGTACTGGAAGTGCAAAAACTACTTTTGTTCAACTAATTCCTAGACTTTATGACGTATCAAGTGGAAATATTTTAGTAGGTGGGGTAGATGTGCGTAAATATGATATACAAGCCTTACGTGATGAAGTTGCCATGGTTCTACAAAAAAATGTACTTTTTTCAGGAACAATCAAAGAGAACCTTAGGTGGGGAAATAAAGATGCTTCGGATGACGAACTCATAAGAGTGTGCAAGTTAGCACAAGCGGATGATTTTATTGCGAAATTTCCACATAAATATGACACTTACATTGAACAGGGAGGTTCCAATGTTTCTGGAGGGCAAAAGCAAAGGATTTGTATTGCACGTGCACTGCTAAAGAAACCTAAAATATTAATTCTAGATGATTCTACTAGTGCTATAGACACGAAAACGGATGCTCTAATCCGAATTGCATTCAAAGAGGAAATTCCTAGTACCACAAAACTTATTATAGCTCAGCGTATCTCCTCGGTGGAGGATGCCGATAAGATAATTATAATGGATGCTGGTAGAATAGATGCCATAGGGACTCATGATGAACTTTTAAAAACCAATAAAATCTATCAAGAAGTCTATACTTCACAGATGAAAGGGGTAGAGACAAATGAATAATAATAAGTCCAAGCCTAAATCGAATGGAAAAACCATGAAAAGATTATTTTCATATGTTACAAGTACTTATAAAATACACTTTATAATTGTTATCATATGTATATTGTTTAGTGCTCTTGCAGGGGTGGGGGGGTCACTTTTTCTTCAAATAGTGATTGATGATTACATTACTCCGTTACTTAAAGTTTCAAATCCTGTATTCTCTGGACTTCTAAAAGCTATACTTGTGATGGCTGGTATTTATTGTATTGGTGTTGTGTCGACATTTCTCTATAACAGATTAATGGTAACCATAGGCCAAGGGGTACAAAAGAAAATTAGAGATGAAATGTATTCTCATATGCAAACTCTGTCTATAAAATATTTTGATACTCATTCACATGGTGACATTATGAGTCGCTATACTAATGATATAGATACCTTAAGGCAGATGTTATCTCAAAGTATCCCACAGATGTTTTCTTCTGCAATTACTATTGTAAGCGTATTTTTGGCCATGATTTATGTCAGTTGGCATTTAACTGCGCTTGTAATTATAATGGTGGTAGTTATGCTATTTATTACTGGGAAAATTACTGGGAGGAGTTCTGAATTTTTTATTAAACAGCAAAGTTCTATGGGTAAAACAAATGGATTTATCGAGGAAATGATTAATGGACAAAATGTGGTTAAGGTGTTCTGCCATGAGGAAGATTCAAAAGAACAGTTCGATCTTCTAAACGAGGAACTTTGTAATAATGCTACAAAAGCAAATAATTATGCAAATATACTTATGCCTATTATGTCGAATTTAGGTAATCTTCTTTATGTCTTGGTTGCCATTGTTGGAGGAGTTTTAGCACTAAGTGGAATTGGTGGGTTAACCCTAGGGGCTATTGCCTCATTCTTACAGCTTAGTAAAACCTTCAGCATGCCTATTGGTCAAATCTCTCAACAACTCAACGCTGTTATTATGGCACTGGCGGGTGCACAACGTATTTTTGAATTGATGGATGAAGAATCCGAAGAGGATGAAGGTTATGTAACACTAGTAAATGCTAAATATGAGGGCGATATTTTATGTGAAACTGAAAATCGTACAGGAATATGGGCTTGGAAGCACCCTCATGAAGATAGTACTGTTACCTACACTAAATTAACAGGAGATGTGCAATTTTTTGATGTGGATTTCGGTTATAATGAAGAAAAAACTGTATTGCATAATGTAAGCCTTGATGCACATTCTGGTGAAAAGTTAGCGTTTGTTGGTGCTACTGGTGCGGGAAAAACCACCATAACTAATTTGATTAATCGTTTCTATGATATTCAAGATGGTAAAATCCGATATGATGATATCAACATTAACAAAATTAGAAAAAGTGATTTGCGTCGTTCCCTTGGAGTTGTGCTTCAAGATACAAATTTATTTACTGGAACCATTATGGAAAATATCAAATATGGCAAGCTTGATGCTACGGATGAAGAAATTTATGCAGCTGCAAGGCTTGCAAATGCTGATGGGTTTATTTCCATGATGCCAAAGGGTTATGATACTATTTTATCAGGAGACGGATCTGGGTTATCACAAGGTCAAAGACAACTATTGTCCATTGCAAGAGCTGCTGTTGCTAACCCTCCAGTTATGATTCTTGATGAAGCCACTTCTAGCATCGATACGCGTACAGAGGCGATTGTACAAAGAGGTATGGATTCACTTATGCAAGGTCGTACGGTATTTGTAATTGCTCATAGGCTTTCTACAGTGAAAAATGCTGATGAAATTATGGTACTTGATGAAGGCCGAATTATTGAATGTGGTAACCATGAAAAGTTAATATCAGAGAAAGGAAAGTATTATCAGCTCTATACTGGCGCCTTTGAACTTGAGTGAAATATTTACTATTAGACCACCGATTTAATAATAATCGGTGGTTTTATTCATGCCAAAAATAAGAACCGTATTGAAATATTCAATACAGTTCTTATTTTTGGTATCTTAGAATTTTTAATGATAATTCGAATTTAAACAAAATATCACTGTTGCTTAGTGAAATTTTCAATAATTCTTCTATCTTATGGTAACGGTAAAAAAATGTACTACAATGTATATTTAGTTTTTCTGAGGTCAATTTTGCATTCCTATTACTTTCTAAATAAACTATTAATGTTTGTAATAATACTGAATTATTGTTTTTATCGATCCCTATAAGCTTGTTAATCAATGGATGAATCAATGTGTGTAGTTCAATCTTTTCAATAATATTATCATTGCTTTGCAATATATGAAATAGATAATATTCTATATAGTCTTTGAAATAAAATAAGAAACCATCAATTTTTAAGTTCTCTGGTAATTTTAAAGCATAAGTAGCTTGTTTATAAAACTCCTTTGTTTTAAGTATGTTTTGAAATGTCAAACTAACCCCTGCTTTTAAATTATTGAGCTTTAAAAAATCTATAAACCTTGTTTTTGTGTTTTCAGAAAATACCTCATCATCTTCTTTACTTACCATGAGAATGATACTATCTTCATAATAAGCAGGAATACAATTCCCAAATATATTTTTAGTAGTAACAATTAACTGCTTTAATCCAAAATTATGACGGTAATCTTGATATGTTTGGCGAAAAGGTATAACAATTAGTAATATATTTTTATTTAATTTAAAATCTATATTTTTTAGTCGTTCTTCTATATAGTTTAGATTATTAATTGAATTTTTTAATAAATCCATTAAATAATATTCTTCTTCGAGTCCTGAACTATTTATAAACAAGTTATCTTTTTGCATTTGTATAGAAAGAGTTTGTGCCAAAGTGTTGGTTAGTTCTAAATCTTCTTCAAGAAATTCTCGATTTTCTTGTAAAATACATATGTACGCTACAGTAATATTATTAATACGAATACCACAAAAGATAAGACTTTTATCAGAAGCGTGAAAAAAAGATGTACTAGAACTATAAATATTATCTATACATTTATTTTTTTTCATAAGATTAACAGTATCAATTAACAGATAAGTTTGATCATTGTAAGTTTCTATACTAGATGTAATAGAATTAGCAAAAGTGGAACGACCAAGAATACGATAACTAGTATCTAAAATAAAAATAGGGTTATTTAAATAGCTTTCACATATATTTAAAGTTTTATTAATATCATTACAAGCAGATAAGCTATTATAGATATTCAACTTTTTAGCAAATAGTTTATATTCTGTAAACATAAATCCACAAATTAATCTATAAATTTCTTCTATACTATTTTTAGTCTCAATCTGTAAAATATGAATGTCTTCACTTGCTTTATTTACGATAAATAAAATATTGTCTTTATTAATTAATAAAGATTTATGGTTTTTTGTTGTCAAATACAAAGCATTTGGAGAAAATTCCATATTAGCTTGCAAAAAGAATACTTCATCAATAATAGTATCCGGATTATGTGTTCCCCAAATTTTAATGTTTGGTTTATTTTCAAGAAAATTTAATAATGTTTTAAGTTTAGCCAAAAAATTACCTCCTCTTGTAGATTAGAAAAATTTCTAAAATCATACTATTAAAGTATGGCAATTTCATAATTATTTCTGATGAATGGTGTATTAATTTATGTTAATATTATAAATGTTCACTCGTTAGTGTAACAAAAAAAACACGTATTAACAATAATATAGTAATATATATGATATATAAAGAGGAGATTTTATTATGACTTTTAAAGTAATGGGCGTTACATCTGGTAGAAAAGATTCAAATTCTGAAATTTTATTAAAGGAGGCACTTTTAGCTTGCGCGCAACAAGGGGCGGAAATCACAATGATTAATCTAAGGAATTACAACATTATGGATTGTACAGGATGTACAGCATGTACAAATGGTATGACTATTGGTAAAAACGTTGGGTGCAGCTTAGATAAAAAAGATGATAAAAAAGCAATTATGGAAGTTATGTTAAATCAAGATGCTGTTATTTTCTCAGCACCTACATATGATTTAATGCCAACTGCAACATTTTTAAAATTTATGCATAGAAATTTAAGTTATGAATCTGCATTTTTAGAATCAATTGGTGAAATTGAGCATAAAGATAGAGTTGGTGCTTTAATTGCTGTTGGAGGATCTACTCGTTCTTGGCAGTCGATGGCATTAGAAGCTATGCAGGCAACTTGTTTTACAAATGATTTTAAAATTATTGATATGTATTTGGCTACTCGTGTGCCAGCTCCAAAACAATGTTTATTACATGATGATATGATTAAACGTGCCGAAGAAATTGGTAACAATGTTATGAAATCATTAAATACCAAAGCAGAAAAAAGAGTGTGGTTAGGGGATGAAAATATGGGTTGGTGTCCAAATTGTCATTCTAATGCATTGATTTTAGGGGAAGCTCAATGGGATGGGTTACAATTCCCAATTGAATGTCAAGTTTGTGGTGCTGGTGGAGACTTAGAAAAAACAGAAACTGGTAAATGGAAATTTGTTATAGCTAAAGATGGTTTAAGTCGTGATCGTACTACTATTGAAGGGAGACAACACCATTTAGAAGAAATTTACCATACACAAGGTGGATTTTACACAGATGAAAATTTATCAACTGTTAAAGAAAAGTTCGGTAAATATAAAGATCTAAAATTTCATACAATAGAAATTAATAAAGCATAATTTTATCAATTAATGGTTAATTAATGAATATTATGAATTTACGTGTTTGCTTGCAGGAGAAATTAGAGAAACAACCCCTTGGAGTGGTTCAGAGCAAGGGTGTGGGAATGCTCAAAAAATGTTTGTGGATGATATTGACAGCCTTGAACTTTTGCTGGCACATGGATGGCAGGTTATAGTGTTTTAATTCCATGTACACTTTTTCTAACCTTACCACTTGGTTCTTATTTTGTGCATTAAAAGATGCAACTATTATTATACTAGATGAGGCAACAGCATGCATTAATAGTTTTTATTCATATTAACTTTCATACACATAATCTAAAATATCTGAAATCAAACAATCCATCGTGATATTAAGGACATCTTGATGTAATAAATCATTTTTAGAATTTACGATGGCAAGAGCTTTCAAATAGTTGGCAAAAACCTTCCAATTGCAGTTGTTTTGTTTAACTTCTACATGGCTTAGAATCCATGTAGAGGTTTTTTCGTCGTTATTTTCATTTAGAAAATATTCTGTAAAAAAATTGTAAAAGGTGCCTTTGGCAAGAGAGCAGGATTTTGCAATTTCTTCAACGGAGGTTTTTTTGTATCCATTTTTCTTGATTAGTTCATAACCATTATCTAACATGTTTATTCTTATTTGTTTTCTTGTAACATCATCAAAAATCTGTGGCATATTTAATCCTCCTATTTTTATTTTAATTTATATGAACATAGTATATACAATAGTCATTTGTTTTTGTCGCAAAACTTGTACTAGAAGTAATAGATGCGGGGACAAATGGGGTAGGAGGCATGGACGTAAAGGCAAGTGTGTTATGGGGAGCATTTGCAATGATAGCATATTTACTACAGCAGTTACTTTATACAACAGCAACGATAATATCACATAAATCAAGCTTTGAGATTATGAAAAACATCAGAGATAGAATCGTAGACAAGATTTCTAAATGCTCTATGGGAACTGTTGCAGAAAAATTGCAGGGAGAATATAAGAAGCTAATTGTGGATGATGTAGAAGCATTAGAACTTCCTTTAGCGCATATGATTCCAGAACTTACATCAAATTTGGTTGCACCAATTTTGATACTGATATATTTATTTATAAAGGATTACCGAATGGCATTGGCTTCATTAATTTCATTTGTAATTGCGGGAATAGTAACAAAAATGATGATGGGTAAAGAGGCTATGAGAATCTATCAGGTATTCACTAAGGGCAGTGAAGAAATGAATGAAACTGTGGTGGAATATATAAGAGGGTTGCAGGTAATTAAAGCTTTTAACCAGACAACTTCATCTATGAAGAGATTCAAGGATGCATCATTGCGCACGATAGCACTGGCTGCAGGTACCAGCACAGGATCTATCTATACCCGGTTTCATAATAAAGTAGGACTGTTTCATGCCAGAGTTGATCCGGTAGTAGATGAGCTAAGAAGCTGGTAACCTATATCTATGATAATTATGAGGCTTTAAAGTCGCTTATTGAGTAAAATACAACAGCGTACTAAATTAAATAGCTGTCATAAGAGCTTGGAGCTTATCCATATCTAAAACCTTTATAGTCTTATTATTTAAGCTTATTATGCCATGTCTTTTTAAATAATTAACTTTTCTGTAAAGAGTAGAGTTACTCATTCCTAATACATCAGATAGTGTTTCCATTGTATATAGAAGAGATATAGTGTTATTACACAGATTAGAAGTTTCAAATAAAATATATTTACATATTTTAACGAGGTTATTTTTCTCTAGTGAGAGCTCTATTTTATTAAGCAAATGGCAAATTAGTTCCTCTTTTATATTAAGATAGTTACAAAGTAGCGAAGGGTCGTTTGGAAGGAGTTCTCTTATGGCGTCTTCTCTTATAGATATATATTTTACTTTTTTTGTACATATAAATATACTGTTATAATTTATAGATGAAAGTTCATTTTTTATTATTACATCTTTTTTTGTATAAATCTTTAATGGAGTTTTGGATCCACTGGATAGAGTTAAATTTAAAGAGAAAGATCCATCTAGGATAAGTATAATTCTATTATCTAGAAGTTCATTGTATAAAAATTGCTTCTCATCTTTTATTTCACATGAGATTATATAGTCTTCTAGGTAGTTCATAGTTTTTTTTGTTAACCTAATATTTTCAAATAGTTTAGAAGAAAAAAGCATATTTATCAATACAATCACTCCTTATATTATGAACAGTATGTCAAATGACATATTAATTATAACGTAATTGATATATAATATCAATTGAAAATGAATTTTAATATTAATTGAATTTAAGGTAGTTTAATAGGTGTACTTTTAGGTTTAGCTAGTGTAACTAAATAGAAAAGTAAATAGAAAAGTAAATTTAATATTTTAATAAAAATGAATATTATAATCAAAATATATACAAAAGGGGATTAAAGTATGAGTATATTAGTAATAGGTGGAGATAATCTTGGTAATATCACAGAAAAATTAAAGCAGAATGGATTTAAGGACATAGAACATATAACCGGTAGAAAAAAAGATGCTAAAAACTTTAAAATACCTGGGCATATAGATCTAGTAATGGTTTTAGTAGATTTCGTAGGTCACCAATTAACAAAGATAGTAAAGGAAGAATCAAGAAGATCAGATGTGAAGATTGCATTTTCTAAACGTTCATGGATACACATGGAAAAGAAAATACAGGAGTGTGCTAAGGAGCTTACGGATAATAAAAAAATCGCAATTTAGGTTTATATTATATTAATAATCAAATAATTAATGCTAGAAAAAGTTGGTGCTTTGAAAAGGATGTAAAATCAAACTCCAAATTGGAGAATGTTGAAAACGTTTATTAGTTTAATGTCAGAGTCTATAGAATTTAAGTGTACTTTTGGTATGGAAGATTATAATGGAGGGTGAAATTATGGATATACTTTTGAACTTTATTGAAGCTGGTAAGCTTGTAGAAATTATTAGCGTACAAGGATGCGATAGTATGTGCAAGAAAATTATGATGATGGGCATGAGTGAAGGGTCCATAATTAAAGTTATAAAAAATGACTCTGGTCCTTTAATTATAAAAACAGGAGAGATTCGATTAGTAATAGGCCGAAGTATGGCACAAAAAGTTATGGTTCGTGAAGTTTAAGAATTTTAGCAGTTACTCCAGAGGAATACAGATATAAAACTATATGTGTAAAAAAATTCTAAATAATAATGAAAATCACTTTCATTATTATTACGGTATGCTATAATAGAGAAGTAAAGCAAATAAGAACGTTTATCAAACGAGGCTGTTTATCAATATCCTCAAAATGACAGAGATGATTATTTTACATTAAAATATCCTAAGATTTAAGGGGGAATTATTATGCCAATAATATTAGCAGCTACTGGAAATGAAATGAGTATTAAGAAGATTACTGGAAATGACAAAACTAGAAGGTTTTTAAGTAGTCTAGGCTTTGTTATAGGTGAAACTGTCACTGTTGTATCTGAACTAGGAGGGAACTTGATTCTTAATGTTAAAGGTAGCAGAATTGCCCTTGATAGAGGTATGGCAAGTCGAATAATAGTCTAGGAGGTATAATAATGAGTACATTAAGAGAGATTCGGGTAGGACAAACCGTTAAGGTTAAAAAGGTTGAGGGTGAGGGAGCTATTCGCAGACGTATTATGGATATGGGAATTACAAGAGGCTGTGAAATATATGTGCGTAAGGTAGCACCACTTGGAGATCCATTAGAAATAACCGTTCGAGGATATGAATTATCACTTCGTAAAGTTGATGCAGAAATGATAGTAGTAGAATAGTAGAAATAAGGGGGGAATGAAAATGTCAATTAGAATAGGTCTTGCCGGCAATCCAAACTGCGGAAAGACAACTATGTTTAATGAACTTACAGGATCATCACAATATGTTGGTAATTGGCCTGGGGTTACAGTAGAAAAAAAAGGTGGTAAATTAAAAGGAAATAAAGATGTGGAGATCGTTGATTTACCAGGGATTTATTCATTATCACCATATACACTTGAGGAAGTTGTAACTCGAAACTTTATGTTAGATGATAAACCAGATGCAATTATTAATATAGTAGATGCATCTAATATCGAGAGAAATTTGTATTTAACAACTCAAATTTTAGAACTCGGAATTCCAACCGTAATAGCACTTAATATGATGGATATTATAGAGAAAAACGGTGATAAGATAGACGTTGATAAATTATCAAAAACTTTTGGATGCCCAGTGGTTGAAACTTCAGCGTTAAAAGGCAACGGCATAAAAGAGGCAGCACAAAAGGCAATAGGAATTGCGAAGGCAAAAAAGAAAGTATGTTTTGAGATGCAATTTTCAGTAGAGGTTAAAGAAGCTCTGAGGGAAATAGAAAAAGTAATTATCAAAATTTCACATGAAGGAATTGAAACACGTTGGCTTTCAATTAAACTTTTCGAACGTGACAAGAATGTTCTTGAGAAGTTAAATATTTCAAAGGATATATTAAATGAAATAGAAACAATAATAAAAAAATATGAAGATGAATTTGATGATGATAGTGAGAGCATTATTACTAGTGACCGATATGTATTTATTAGCGATGTGGTCTCAAAAACAATTAAAAAAAATAATAAGGGAAAAGCAACAACATCAGATAAAATTGATAAAATTGTTACAAGTCGTTTATTAGCACTCCCGATTTTTGCAGCAATTATGTTTGGTGTATATTATATTGCAGTAAGTACTGTTGGAACAATAGTAACAGATTGGACTAATGACACGTTATTTGGAGGAATCATTCAAGGTAATGTTACAACCTGGCTAGCAAACGCAAATGTAGCAGATTGGTTACAAGGATTAATTGTAGATGGAATTATTGGGGGTGTAGGTTCAGTTTTAGGGTTTGTACCACAGATTATGGTCTTATTCTTTTTATTATCAATTCTTGAGGATTGTGGATACATGGCTCGTGTTGCATTTATTATGGATAGGGTTTTTCGTAGGTTTGGACTTTCAGGAAAAGCGTTTATACCAATGTTAATTAGTTCAGGTTGTGGAGTGCCAGGTATTATGGCAACTCGTACTATGGAAAATGATAGAGATAGAAAGATGACAATTATGTTAACTACATTTATTCCTTGTAGTGCTAAACTGCCAATCATTGCATTAATTGCAGGTGCACTTTTCGGTGGGGCCTCTTGGGTTGCGCCATCTGCATACTTCTTAGGAATAATAATGGTTATTGTTTGTGGTGTTATATTAAAGAAAACTAGATTGTTTTCTGGAGATCCATCACCATTCGTTATGGAACTTCCACAATATCGTATCCCGGGCTTAAAAGGTGTTTTAATACATATGTGGGAAAGAGCAAAAGCCTTCATTATTAAAGCTGGTACAATTATTTTTGCTGCTTGTGTAACCATATGGTTTTTACAATCATTTAATTGGTCACTACATATGGTGGATGCAGGAGATAGTATTTTGGCAAGTTTAGGCAATATTATTGCTCCAATATTTAAACCACTTGGGTTTGGAAATTGGCAGTCTGCTGTAGCTACTGTCACTGGGCTTATAGCTAAAGAAAATGTTGTTGGTACCTTTGGTGTTCTATATGGTATAGCAGATGCTGCAGAAGATAATGCTGCACTTACTAGTAATGTAGCAGCATTATTTACAGCTTCAGGTGCCTTTGCATTTATGGCATTCAACTTATTGTGTGCACCATGTTTTGCAGCAATTGGGACAATGCGTCGTGAAATGGGTTCATGGAAATGGACATGGATTACTTTAGGATTTCAAACATTAACAGCGTATTTGGTGGCACTTCTCATCAATCAAGTTGGAGGTTTTATATTTGGTACAGGAAGTTTATTTGGAGCTGTAATCTCTGTGTTAATTGTTGCTTTTGTAATTACAGTAGTTTTGGCTACCGGAAGGAGTTCTAACGCAAAACAAGTGAATGGTAAATTTAGACCGGGATTAGGCGAAGAAGTTTAATTTAAGCATACCTACCTATATTAAAAAGGAGGATTTTTATGATAATTACAATTGTATTAGCTATGATTATATTTGGATTAGTTGCTTTAGTATTGGTAAAACAGTTTAAAAAAGCTAAAAGTGGAGAAAGTAGCTGTGGTTGTGGTTGTTCAGGCTGTTCATCGGATAGCTCATGTCATGAA
Organism: Clostridium estertheticum subsp. estertheticum; assembly: GCF_001877035.1. Taxonomy (NCBI): domain Bacteria; kingdom Bacillati; phylum Bacillota; class Clostridia; order Eubacteriales; family Clostridiaceae; genus Clostridium; species Clostridium estertheticum. Next base: position 456,903 of record NZ_CP015756.1, read on the forward strand.
AACAACCTGAAGAAACAATAGATTAATAAAAAGCTAGCATGTAAACAGAGGAAAAAATCGTCATCAAACTAATAATGATGGCGGTTTTTTTAGTGTTATTTTTTTATTATATTGTATAAAAAATGTATTGACATACAATAATGAAAATGTTATCATAAATATAAATTAAATAACAGGATTGTTACTGATTAGCAGGCAAAACCTAATTTGAGATGAGTGTAAACTTTGTCTTATTTTGGGTTTTTATTTTGATTAAAAATGCTTGCCTTGTGAGCATATAATAATACTGTAAATTTAATTGTATATTAGTGTAAAAATTTTAACTTTATATTTGAAAAAAATCTAATAATTATAGTGGCATTGGGGTGAATACTATTATTATAAAAAGGATATTGAATAATAATGTAGTTACGGCTATAGATGAGAAATCTAAGCGTGAAAAGGTAATTATGGGTAGAGGAATTGCTTTCCAAAAGAGAAATGGAGATATGGTCGATGTTTTGAAAATTGAAAAAGTGTTTATTTTGGAAAATAAAATTGAGAATGAGAAATTTTTAAAATTGATAAATGAAATCCCGATGGAGCATATAAAATTATCTGAGACTATTATAAGCTATGGGAAAGAAAAATTAAATACACAATTTGATGATCATATTTATATTGCATTAACAGATCATATTGATTTTGCCATCAAAAGATACAAAGAAGGTATTAGTTTAAAAAATCAGTTGCTTTGGGAAATACAAAGGATACATAAAAAAGAATACGAAGTTGGTTTATGGGCACTGGATTGTATTGAAGATGAAATAGGTATTAAAATGGATTTAGATGAAGCGGGTTATATTGCTCTGCATTTAGTAGATGCTGCACTTAACCAAAGCATGGATAATACAATAAACATTATTTCAATAGTTCAAGAAATATTAAACATAATAAAATACTTTTTCAACATAGAATTTGATGAAAACGATATTTCTTATGATAGACTTGTTACGCACTTGAAGTATTTTTCACAAAGGGTAATTTCAAATAATAGGTTACCAGAAGATAGTAATGAATTTCTGAAGATGGTAGAAATAAATTATCATAAACCATATACTTGTGCATTAAAGATAAAAATATTTATTGAAAAAAATTATTATTACACAATTAATGATGGAGAAATAGTTTATTTGAGTCTTCATATTCAGCGAGTTATTTCTAGTATAAGGTATAAGATATCTTCAAAAGAATTATAAACTTATACATTTATTAAAAAGTTAATATCAGGATTGTTACTGGTTATGCAGGCAAAACCTAAGTTGAAAATTATACACTAGTTGTATTAATTCAATTTAGGTTTTTTTATTTAAATTAGCCACAGCTACTTAATGGACACAAAATAATATAATAATTATTTTGTGCAGATAAAAATATAGGAGGGTAAAAATGGATTACAACAAAATAGCTAAGGAAATTTTAATGTATTTAGGTGGAGAAAACAATGTAGCAAGTGCTGCACATTGTGCTACAAGATTGAGATTGGTTCTAAATGATGACCAAAAGGCAAATATTAAAAAAATTGAGAAAATGGAAGCTGTTAAAGGTGTATTTAATAGTGGGGGTCAATTACAAATTATTATTGGTCAAGGAACAGTAAATAAAGTATATAACGCCTTTATTGAAGGAACTAAAATAGGAGAGTCGAGTTTAAGCGATAATAAAAAAGCTGCAATGAAAAATATGAATCCTTTTGAGAGATTTGCAAGAATGTTATCAAGTATTTTTCTTCCAATAATACCAGCAATAGTTGCTAGTGGGCTTTTAATGGGGATTTTAGGAATGCTTCAAAATTTCCATTTAATTGATTCTAAAAGTGGAATATATATATTATTAAATATGTTTTCAAGTGCCGCTTTTGTGTTTTTGCCTGTTTTAATTGCATTTAGTGCGGCTAAACAATTTGGAACTAATCCTTTTCTAGCGGCAACATTAGCAGGCATAATGATACATCCAGATCTTCAGAATGCTTGGACATTAGGAAATGGAATTAAAAATTCAATGGATTTTTATGGACTTCATGTAAGTATGGTTGGTTATCAAGGACAAGTGCTTCCAATATTAATTGCTGTTTGGGTTATGGGATATATAGAAAGAAGCTTAAGAAAAATAGTTCCAGATATATTAGATATTTTACTAACACCATTCTTAACAATATTGATTACAGGGTTTTTCACATTTTTTATAATAGGACCAGTAGGGAGATTTCTAGGAGATGGACTATCAGTTGGTTTAGTAACGATATACAATACAGCAGGTGTTTTTGCTGGTATATTATTTGGAGGATTTTATTCATTTATAGTTATTACCGGGATACATCAAAGTTTCCAAGCTGTTGAGGCAGGGTTACTTGCTAACCCAAGTATTCATAGGGATTTTTTATTACCAATATGGTCAATGGCAAATGTTGCACAAGGTGGAGCTGCTTTTGCAGTATACTTTATCACGAAAAATGCCAAAATGAAGTCAATAGCTGGTCCAGCATCATTGTCAGCGGTGCTTGGTATAACTGAACCAGCAATTTTCGGAGTAAATTTGAGATATAGGAGGCCATTTATTGCGGCAGCTATAGGTGGTGCTATAGGTGGTGGCTATGTAGTATTTACTAAAGTAGTAATGACTGGCATGGGTGTAAGTGGAATACCAGGTACAACGATTGTACCGCCATCATCTATTTTGAATTATATAATAGGTATGGTTATAGCTTTTGCAACAGCTTTTGTAGTTACTTCTGTCCTTGGAATAAAAGAAAAAGAAGAAGAAATAGATAAAGATAATAATGATGAAAATAATGAAGATATTTTACTTTGTAATGAAGAAAAAGCAAATACTGTTTCAAATTTAGTATCACCTGTAAATGGAAATGTTATATTACTTAAAGATGTTCCGGACAAAACTTTTTCTGATGAATTATTGGGAAAAGGAATAGGAGTAGATCCAGAAGATGGAATAGTAGTTTCACCAGTAGACGGAACTGTAGTATGTTTGTTTGAAACAAAGCATGCAATAGCAATTAAAACTAGTGATGGAATGGAAATACTAATTCATATAGGAATTGATACAGTCAAAATGAATGGAGAGGGTTTTAAGTCATTTATTAATTCTGGAGATACAATTAAGAAGGGACAAAAACTAATGGAATTTGATTTGGATTTAGTTAAGGAAAAAGCTAAATCACCTATTGTATTACTTGTCATTACAAATTCTGATTCTATGAAGTTTGTTAATCAGTTAAAGTCTGGTAAGATTAAACAAGGGGAAGAATTAATGCGAGTTGGAATTAACTAAAAAAGAGAGGAGATCATTCTCTCTCTCAAGTTTTGAAATAGAAAAAATAAAATTTGAAATGGTTGTGATATTATGAATGGAAATAATGATTACTATAGATTAAAATATCATTTAATGCCAAGTGTAGGCTTTTTGAATGATCCTAATGGATTTATTCAGTTTAATGGTGAATATCATCTATTTTATCAGTTTAATCCTTTATATCCTAAAGATAAAATGGTTTATTGGGCTCATGTAAAAAGTTCGGATTTAATTCATTGGACTATGTTATCGCCTGCACTTTGTCCAAGTGAGTGGTATGAAACTCATGGATGTTATTCTGGCTCAGCTGTAAATAATAATGGCAAGTTAACTTTGATTTATACAGGAAATGTAAAAAACAAACTAGGGAAAAGAGAAACCTATCAGTGTATTGCACAAAGCATTGATTGCGAACACTTTGTTAAATATAAAAACAACCCTGTTATAAGCAATGTGCCTACTGGTTATACAACGCATTTCAGAGATCCTAAAGTTTGGAAATATAATGGGCTATGGTATATGGTAATTGGAACCCAAACAGAGAAAGAAGAAGGAGTAGTACTTTTATATAGTTCACAGGACTTACTAGCTTGGAATAAAATTGGAGAAGTTGCTGGTGCAAATACAAATGGATTGAATTATTTAGGCTATATGTGGGAATGTCCAAATTTATTTAACTTATATGGAAAAGATATATTACTTTTTTGTCCTCAGGGGGTAGAGCCTAAGGGTGATTTATATAATAATAGATACCAATGTGGATATTTGTTAGGTAAATTAGATTATAAAACGGCAAAATTAGCCTATGGTGATTTTATTGAGTTGGATAGAGGTTTTGAATTTTATGCTCCTCAAGTTTCGCGAGATGAAAAAGGACGGTTACTCTTGGTTGGTTGGATGGGTATTCCAGAGGAAGAAGATAGCCCTACGGTAAAGAATAATTGGCTTCACTGTCTAACAATTGTTAGAGAACTTCATCTTGAAAATAATAAAATCTATCAAATTCCAGTAGAAGAAATAAAATTACTTAGAACTAATGAAACTAGGTATGATAATGTATTAATAAATAATGAACAGATTAAATTGGATAATATTTATGGAGACTGTTTTGAACTAATTTGTGATTTTTCATGGGAAAATGTCTTGGAGTTTGGGATTAAACTTAGATGTGATGACAAGGAAAATGAGAAAACATTGTTATATTATAATACAGAAGAGGAAAAAATAATATTGGACAGATGTAAAAGTGGATTAAGTAAAACGGGTGTGAGAAAGTGCAAAATAGAGAAGTGTAAAAAATTAAGCATTCGTTTATTCATGGATAAGTCATCTGTTGAAATATTCATAAATAAAGGTGAAGAAACTTTTTCATCTAGAATTTACCCTAAGAAGGAGAGCAAAAATATATTTTTTTATGCAGAAGGAGGAATAGTAAACGTTAATATAAAACACTGGAATATCTAACAGTTATTATGTATATTGCAAACGGAAAACAAAATAACGACAGCGATGAGATGGAACCTATATGATAGATACTTAAAAAAAATCTATTAATATAGGTTCTTTTTTGTATAATAAACGAAAGGGGTACCACATATGCTTTAATTATTTTAAATATTCATTTCTAAAGGTATAAAATTTGAGATCAGAGAATATAGTATTATAACAAGCTTCGCGTTTTTATGGGGAAGCGTGACGAAAAAAAGGTTGGAATTAGGGTTGTAATGTGTATTTGATAGGTATACAATAAAACTATACAATTAAGGTACACTTTAAAGAAGACGTTTACGAATTTACATTTATTAAACAGATTAATTAAAGGGAGGTATTATATATGCTTTTTAAGACTAAGCAGCAACATGAAAATTTGAGGATTAAAATTAGAGAATTTGCCCAGGAGGAAGTTAAACCTATTGCATTTATGTTAGATCAGGAAAATAAATTTCCGGATGAGGCTATTAATAAGCTAGCGGATATGGGAATGATGGGAATACCATATCCCAAAGAGTACGGTGGAGCAGGTCTTGACATAATAAGCTACGCAATTGCCGTTGAGGAATTATCAAGAGTTGATGGTGGGACAGGCGTAATTTTATCAGCTCATACATCACTAGGTTCTTACCCAATTTCAGCTTATGGAACAGAGGAGCAAAAACAAAAGTACTTGGTTCCACTAGCAAAGGGAGAAAAACTTGGCGCATTCGGTCTCACAGAGGAAAATGCCGGTAGTGATGCTGGTGGTACGGAGACCACTGCAGTACTTGATGGCGATAATTACATTTTAAATGGTGAAAAAATATTCATCACAAATGCAGGTAAGGCTGATATTTACGTTGTTTTTGCAGTCACTACGCCGGATATAGGTATTCGAGGCATAAGTGCATTTATTGTGGAGAAGGACACAGAAGGTTTTAGTTTCGGTAAGCATTACGATAAAATGGGTATTAGATCATCTGTAACTGCTGAACTGATTTTCAGCGACGTGAAAGTTCCGAGGGGAAATCTATTAGGCAAAGAGGGTGAGGGTTTCAAGATAGCTATGGCAACTTTGGATGGTGGGCGTATTGGCATTGCGGCTCAGGCTCTAGGAATTGCACAAGGCGCTTATGAGAATGCTCTTGAGTACTCAAAAGAAAGGGTTCAATTTGGCAAACCTATCTGTCAGCAACAGATTATCGCTTTTAAATTGGCAGATATGGCAACAAAGCTTCGCGCGGCTAGATTACTTATTTACAGTGCAGCAGAGCTTAAAGAAAATCATGAAAACTACAGTATGGAAGCTGCTATGGCGAAACAATACACTTCCGACGTTTGTCTTGAGATTGTTAATGATGCACTTCAAATATTTGGTGGAAGCGGTTATTTAAAAGGTATGGAAGTTGAAAGGTCTTACAGGGATGCTAAGATTTGTACAATATATGAAGGAACTAATGAGATTCATCGTGTCGTTATCGCTGCCCACATCATAGGTAAGATGCCCAAAAATGAGAACACAGGTAAAGCGACTAAGCGAGGACCTGCTACAGGTTATCGTAAAAAAATAATTTTTAGCGACGGAACTGCGAGTGAAAAAGTAAATGCACTTGTGGAAGCTCTTAAGGCAGATAAATATGATTTTACAGTTGGAATTCCAATGGACACTCCTATTACTAAGGCTGAAAGAGTAGTCAGTGTAGGTCTAGGTATTGGTGAAAAGAAAAATATGAAGCTTATAGAAGACTTGGCAGTTCAAGCAGGTGCAGCAATAGGATCTTCCCGTCCAGTAGCTGAAACACTTAAATATTTACCATTAAATCGTTATGTGGGTATGTCTGGTCAAAAATTCAAAGGAAATCTTTATATTGCTTGCGGTATTTCAGGTGCAGGTCAGCATTTAAAAGGTATAAAGGATGCTAGTACAATTGTTGCTATAAATATTGATTCTAAAGCTAAAATTTTCAAAAATTCAGATTATGGTATTGTCGGAGATATAATGGAAATATTACCGCTTCTAACTGCTGCTTTAGATAATGGAGAAGCAAAGAAAGATGCTCCACCAATGGTGAAGATGAAGTCAGCAGCTCCGAGGGAAGTTATTCCAACTTGGAAACATTATGTATGTAATGGATGCGGTTATGAATATGATCCTGGCGTAGGTGATGATGAAGGTGAAGTAACTCCGGGCACTCTTTTTGAAAATATACCAAACGAATGGACTTGCCCTTCTTGCGGTGAAGAAAAAGATATGTTTATAGAGGTTTAATTTTTATAATAATTAAATATAATAATATGTTTTTAGTGTAAAGGAGGATTATATATATGTATTGTGTTAGAAATATAACTGAGGATCTTTATTGGGTTGGTGGAAGCGACCGTCGTCTTGCCCTTTTTGAAAACATTCATCCTATTCCAAGAGGTGTTTCCTATAATTCTTATCTACTAATAGATAAGAAGACAGTACTTTTTGATACAGTTGACTGGTCAATTTGCCGTCAATTTATTGAAAATATTCAATCAGTTTTAAAAGGCAAACCTTTAGATTATTTGGTAATTAACCATATGGAGCCCGATCATGCAGCGTGCATTGAGGAGATTATTCTTCGTTATCCGAATGTAAAGATTGTATGCAACCATAAAGCTTTCTTGTTCATGCATCAGTTCGGTTTCCATATCGATGAAAATGTAATAGAAGTTAATGAAGGCGATACAATGTCTTTTGGTAAACATATAGTTACATTTGTGGCTGCTCCAATGGTACATTGGCCAGAAGCTATGGTGACATTTGATACTACAAATGGTGTATTATTTTCAGCTGATGCTTTCGGTTCTTTCGGCTCCTTAGATGGTCAGTTGTTTAATGACGAAGTTAACTTTGACCGCGATTGGATTGATGATGCCAGAAGGTATTATACAAACATTGTAGGCAAGTATGGCCCTCATGTTCAGGACCTTTTAAGGAAGGCTGGCACTATCGACATCAAGATTATCTGTCCACTACATGGACCGGTATGGCGTAATGATTTGGGATATTTTTTAGGTAAGTACGACAAGTGGAGCAGGTATGAACCTGAGGAAAAAGGTGTAATGATTGTTTATGGAACAATGTACGGCAATACTGAGGCTGCTGCGAGTGACCTAGCAACAAGGCTTGTGGAAAAGGGAATGACAAATGTTGTTATGTACGATGTTTCTAAAACTCATGTCTCATATTTGATTTCTGAGACATTCAAATATAGTAATGTGGTTCTTGCCTCTGTAACATACAATCTTAAGATATATCCACCAATGCTTGCTTATATAATGGATATGAAAGCATTAAATGTTCAAAAACGCAATTTTACTCTTATAGAAAATGGTTCGTGGGCTCCTCAATCGGGTAAGCTGATGCGTGAACTTTTGGGTGATATGAAAGAAATAACTATTTTAGATAATGAAATCTCATTAAACTCTAGTATGAAAGAAGACGATGTGGATTCAATGGATGCAATTGCTGAAAGTATCATTGAGTCAATGAAGTAATTTCAGAAAAATATGAATTTGGGACCTGCTCATGGATAAAATTTGTGAGTAGGTCCATTTTTATGGTAAAATTAAGTAAATATTACTTTTTTGTTGACAAAATACAGTAAGTATCTTAAAGTATAAAGTATACCGAATGAGTATACTTAGGGAGATATATTATGAAAATAACACAAGAAGCAGATTATGGTCTTAGGGTAGTAATTTATTTATGTAAATTAGGTTATGGCGAAAAGGTAGAATCAAAAGTAATTTCAGAAAAAGAGAGGATACCACTAAGATTTCTCTTAAAGCTTTTAAGAAAGCTAATACAAGCAGATATCATAAAATCTTATAGGGGAGTAAAAGGAGGATATGCTATAAATAAATTGCCAGAGGAAATAAACTTAAGAGATGTTATTGAAGCAATAGATGGTCCAATATGTGTTAATAGGTGTGTAATTGAACCAAGTTTTTGTAATTTGAATATAAGTGGTGTATGCATTGTGCATAGAGCCATGACAAAAGTACAAAAAAATTTAAATGCAGAACTAGAAAGCATAAATTTTAAACAGCTAGTAGATGGGGAAATCTAAATAAATAAAACAATTTAGTAAACTAGTTTACTAAATTGTTTTTTTATGTTAATATAAGGTATAGGAATACAAATCATTTAAATATGGGGTTAAATATGACGCATTCAGGTAAGATTACGATTAGAGAAATTGCAAATTTAGCATGTACTTCTAAAACGACAGTCTCTTTTTATTTAAATGGTAAAACTGAGAAAATGTCTGAGAAAACAAGACAAAAAATAGCAGAGGTAATTAAAGAAACAAATTATAAACCTAGTATTGCTGCTAGAAGTCTAAATTCAAAAAGTTCTAAGCTGCTCGGAATAATGATTGGGGATATTACCAATACATTTTCAAACCAAATTGTTAAAGGAATTGAAGATATAGCAAGTAAAAAAGGTTATCAACTTATTGTAGCAAATAGTAATTATGATTATTCTAGGGAAGAAAACCTTATGGATAGAATGTTAGTTATGGGTGTTGATGGGTTCATTGTACAACCTACAATTCAATTTAAGGAAATTCCTAAAAAAGCAAAAAAACCAATGGTTTTCTTTGATAGCAATGTAAACGATTATAAGACGAAATGGGTAAAAACAAATAATTATGATGCTACTTATGAAGCTACTGTTGTTTGTATAAGTAAAGGATATAAAAAATTTATTTTAATCACGGCTGATCCAAGTTTACTAAGTACTCGCAAGGAAAGAACTTCTGGTTATATTGATGCTTTATTAGATCATGATTTAGCTTATGAAAAGTTAATTGTTGAAGATAATGATGAAAATAATCCTAAAAAGATACTGGATTTTCTTGTTAAGCATATTAATGAAAAAGAAAAACAATTAATTTTTGTTCCTAACTGTTGGGCTTTACCTATGGTGTTTATTGCACTAAAAGATTATTATTTTTTAATGCCTAAGTTAGGTCTTATGGGATTTGATAACACTGAGTGGACTAATTTTGCAACGCCGAGCATAACAACTATTTTGCAACCTGCTTTTAAAGAAGGACAACAAGCGGCAAGCATTTTAATTGACCAAATTGAAAGTAAAAATGATGAAAATGGTCAACAAGTATTAGAGTGCATTGTAAATTGGAATGAATCTACATTGTAAGGTATTGATGGTACGTTAAAATAATTGAAAATTTTAAAGAAACGTATAAATAATATATATTTCTTTAATATATATAAATATTATAAATTCGAGGAGGAATATTTCATGGATATAATTAAGAAATTTTCATTAGAAGGTAAAGTTGCATTAGTTACAGGTGCATCATATGGTATTGGATTTGCTATTGCAAAGTCTTATAGTGAGGCTGGAGCAACAATAGTATTTAATGACATAAATCAAGAACTTGTGAACAAGGGAATAAAAGCTTATTCAGAAGAAGGCATAAAAGCTTTTGGATATGTATGCGATGTTACAGATGAAGAGATGGTAAATGAATTAGTTAAAAAGATTGAAAAAGAAGTTGGAGTAATTGATATCCTTGTAAATAATGCAGGAATAATTAAGCGTGTAGCAATGATTGATATGAAAGCGGCAGATTTTAGAAAGGTTATAGATGTAGATCTAAACGCACCATTTATAGTATCTAAAGCTGTAATACCTGCAATGATTAAAAAGGGACATGGTAAAATAATAAATATATGTTCAATGATGAGTGAACTAGGACGTGAAACCGTTTCAGCTTATGCAGCTGCAAAAGGTGGACTTAAGATGTTAACTAAAAACATTGCAGCTGAATATGGTGAATACAACATTCAATGTAATGGAATTGGACCAGGATATATAGCAACACCTCAAACTGCACCACTAAGAACCCAGGGACATCCATTTAATAATTTTATTATAGGAAAAACTCCTGCTGCACGTTGGGGAACAACAGAAGATTTAGTAGGACCTGCAGTCTTTTTAGCATCTGATGCATCAGATTTTGTAAATGGCCATGTGTTATATGTAGATGGTGGAATACTCGCTACTCTTGGAAAACAACCAGAATAAGATAGTGCTCGCACTATCCATAATAGGAGGAATATAAATGAAAATTGCTTTAATTAACGAAAATAGCCAAGCAGGAAAAAATAAAATCATATATGAAACATTAAAAAAAGTAGTACAGCCAAAAGGCCATGAGGTATTTAATTATGGAATGTACAGCGCAGATGATGAGGCGCAATTAACATATGTTCAAAATGGTATTTTAGCAGCTATTCTTTTAAACTCAGGAGCAGCTGATTATATAATTACTGGATGTGGTACTGGAGAAGGAGCAATGCTAGCATGCAATTCATTCCCAGGAGTGATATGTGGTCATGTACAAGATCCAACAGATGCATATCTGTTTGCACAAGTTAATGATGGAAATGCTATAGCAATGCCTTTTGCTAAGGGATTTGGATGGGGAGCAGAATTAAATTTGGAAGACATATTCACAAGATTATTCCAAGGCGAAAGTGGTAAGGGATATCCAAAAGAAAGAGTTGTTCCAGAACAAAGAAATAAAAAGATATTAGATGAAGTTAAAAAAGTAACATATAAAGATATGGCGACAATTTTAAAAGATATAGATCAAGATCTATTAAAAGGTGCTATAGGCGGAGAAAAATTCAAAGAATATTTCTTTGCTAATTGTAAATGTGAAGAAATGAAAGAAATAATTAAAAATATATTAGGAAAATAAGATGATTTAAAGGTAAAATCCACAACTAATTAATAAGTTGTGGATTTTCTTATTGTGTATGGTTTAGGAGTATAATTTAATGGAGAAAGTATCAAGTGCAGCTTGACAATGTCAAAACAGTTATAAAAATTATTGGAGTAGGGTAAGGAGCGTGAGATATGAGTGAAAAAGCAATTTTAGGCAAAAGTATTAGCTACTATCAGCGACTAGGCATTAATAAAGAAGTCGAAGCCTGGGAAGATGGAATGAGAAGCACTGGTGGTAGAGGTACATACGAATGGTGGTATTTTGATGCTGAGTACTTAGATGGTACTAAAGTAGTTGTTATATTTTATACAAAGAATGGATTCGATGTAAGAGGTCTTGCAAATCCAACAGCATCACTTGAGATAACTTTTCCAAATGGGAAAAAGATATTAAAGCGTATTTCTGAGGGTAAGGGGCAAAAGATTCGTGCTTCAAGGGAGGTATGTGATTTATTAATTTGCCAAAGCAGTATTAAATATTCAAAAGGGAATTACTTAATACATTTTATAGATGGCGATGTTGAATATACTTGTACAATGAAGCCTAAATTACCAATGTGGCGCCCGGGAACAGGACATTGGTATTATGGAGAAAAACAGGAATATTATTTTGCATGGATTGTTGCACAACCATCTGCAGACATTAGTGCAACTTTAAAGATCAAAGGAGAAAAGTTTGAGTTAAATGGTTATGGATATCACGACCACAACTGGGGTAATATCCATATGAGAAAAATCATGAATCATTGGTATTGGTGTCGTGCAAATATTGGTCCTTATACAATCATAGCGTGTGATATTATTACGGAAAAGAAATATGACTATACTAGATTGCCGGTTATGATGATAGCTAAAGATGGGATTATATTAGATGATAACGAAGAAAAAACAGTAATTAAAAGATTGAATACTAAATATCATCCAATAACTAAAAAATTCATTGATAATAATTTGATGTTTATACATCAAGTGCATAATGAAATTAAATACCAAGTAGAATTTAAAAGAGAAGATGATATTTTAGCTTTTAATATGCTTGATAGATTAGGAATAGCTCCAATAAGAAACTTTATAGCTAAAGCTTTGGGGGTCAATCCAACTTATATAAGATGCATTGGTGAAGTCAAGTTAACGGTTGAAAAAAATGGAAATATAGAGGTTTTTCAGAAAGAAGGATTATGGGAGCAGATGTTTTTTGGCAGTAATAAAGATGCTATTATAGAAAATTAAAACCCTGGACTAATTATATTAATAAATTAGTCCAGGGTTTATTATGTTTTGAATTAGTTAGTAAATTAGGTCATTAAATAATTTCCATTAGATAATATTGTAATGATTCTTAAAGTTTATACATTGTTTATATTTAGTTTATAAAAAGTAGAGAAATTAAACTTAAAATAGAATTATTAGGATTACGAACCTCACTATCAAAAATATTTAACTTTGGAGGATAAGATGATTAAAATATTATTTATAATGGATGCTATAGTGCTAATAATAGCATTAGTTTTTTGGATTATTGGGTTAAAGTATCAGAGAAATGATGCAGACAATTCAAAAGGTGCTGAATACATATTAGGGGCTACTGGTGTTACCGGAATCTGTATTATTTTTAGTGCTATACTTTTTATACCAACGTTCTTTCCAATTTAAATCGGAAAGTTATTGAATCATATACTAAAGATAGAATTCAATTAAAATACATATATATATATTAGAATATTATTTATAAAATAGATACTTAAAACATTATAAATAAAGGCTATATCGGTTATTACAACTGATATAGCCTTTAATAATTAAGGAACATATTATGATTATTTTTGATAAATTGTAATATTAAGGACTGAATAGGAGGATAATAATCATTTATTGAACTAATTTAATAAAAATTTAATATATAGCTAAGGAAATTTTGATACTTATTGATACTTATCGATACTTATCGTGTAGAATATAAGCTATTGAATTTATATTTTGAATTATAAATATGTAGGAGGCTATCATGAAAAAGAAAATTATTATTGGCGTAGTAATAGTAGCAATTGTAGGTATTATTGGAGGGATTCAGTTCACTTCAAGAAATAAGAAACAGGTTATAACTGTAAAGACTTCAAAGGTTTCGATAGGTGATGTGAAAATGTACTTATCTACCACAGCTACTATAAAATCTAAAAACGAAAAGGATTATGCTGTATCTGCGGCAACTAAGATTTCAAATGTTAAAGTTAGCGTTGGTGATAAAGTTAAAAAAGGGGATATTATATTAATTTATGATACAGCTGATCTTAATAATCAACAAGAATCTGCTCAAATTAATTATAATAATGCTATATCTCAAAAAAAGGATGCAGTGAATAAAAATGATAATGCAAATGTATTATCTGACGAAAAGATAAACCAGCTAGATAATGCTGTTTTAGCAGCTCAGAACACTCTTGACTCAGTAAAAATTAAATTATCACAAAACTCAAATATTACATCTGACATTGATGGAGTAGTAACGGAAGTTAATGTTATAAGTGGTCAAACCGGAGGACAGGGAACGGCTATAATTGTTCAGGATATATCAAATTTAAAGGGAATTGTTAAAGTTGGAAAATATGATGCTGCTAAAGTTGCTATTGGGCAATCAGCAACAATTTTAAGTAGTGGTAAGAGTTATAAAGCCAAGGTCTCAAAAATCTATCCAACGGCAACGCTTAATACAACAGCTACAGGTGGAGATACTACTTTAACTGTAGAAATTGATGTACTAGAAGCAGCGCCACAGTTAAAGGTAAACTTTGACTCAGATGTGGATATATTGCTTAATCAAGTGCTGGCTACTCTGAAGGTTCCTGCACAATCAATATTAACTAATAAAGATGGGTCTACTTATTTGTTTGTTATCAGTGATGGAAAAGCAGTCCAAAGAAATGTAAAATTAGGACTCCAATCAGATACTGATATGGAAATAGTAAGTGGTGTAAAAGTGGGTGAGAGTGTAATATTAAATCCAGGTAGCTCCATCACAAATGGTGTAATGGTTAAAGATTCTATTAATCTAGGAGGAAAATAATGATAGAAGTAAAGGATGTATTAAAGAGATACATAACTGGAGATATTGATTTTACTGCACTTAAATCGGTAAGCCTTAAAATTGAGAAAGGTGAATTCACTGCAATAATGGGACCTTCAGGTTCCGGAAAATCAACTTTTATGAATATTTTAGGATGCTTGGATAGAATGGATAGTGGTACATATTTTTTAAACGGCCTGGATGTCTCCAATCTTGAAGATAATCAACTTGCATTAATAAGAAATAAAGAGATAGGATTTGTATTTCAAGCATTTAATCTACTCCCAAGGATATCAGTACTTGAAAATGTTATGCTTCCAATGCTTTATGCAGGAATACCAGCAAAAGAAAGAAAGGATAGGGCACTTATCGCACTTGAAAAGGTTGGACTTAGTGACAGAATTAAACATAGGCCTAATGAGATATCTGGTGGACAAAAACAAAGAGTTGCAATTGCAAGGGCAATGGTTAATAACCCTGCAGTTATTATGGCAGATGAACCAACAGGTAATCTAGATACAAAATCATCAATTGAAATCATGAAAATATTTCAAAATTTAAATGCGGATGGTGCTACTATTTTAATGGTTACCCATGAAGATGATATAGCAAAATGTGCAAAAAGAATTGTAAGATTCCTAGATGGAAAAATAGTTGATGACTACCCTGTTTCAGGAAGAACAATATTATAGATAATATATTACGCGTAAATATTTTCACGATAAAATGGAGGGCAGTTATGAATATTTTAGAGAGTCTCAAAATGGCTATAGCAAGTATCCTATCAAATAAAATGAGATCTTTTCTCACAATGCTAGGAATTATAATAGGTATAAGCTCAGTAATTACTATTGTCGCGCTTGGTAATGGAGGGAAAAATTATATTGGAGATGAATTTGCTAAAATGGGGTCAAATACAGTTACTCTAAATGTGGATCCATCGAAAGTAGAGCAAATAAGTGATTATTTTACACTCGATGATGTAAAACAAATAAAAAGCAGAGTAGATACTGCTAAGTATATTTCTCCAACTGTTTCAAAAAAAGGAACAGCTAGAACTGAAACAAAGACTAGTACAGCAAATGTTACTGGAGTTAATACGGATTATTCATTAATAAGTAATGTAGAAATTGTATATGGAAGATTTTTAAATGAGAGAGAAGTTGAAGAAGGCAAGGCTGTTGCAGTAATTGATCAAACTTCAGCAAAGGCACTGTTTGGGACTGATGATGCTGTAGGTAAATCATTTAAATTAGGACCAGTAGCTTCTAGTAAAAGTGCAACTGTTGTTGGTGTTTCAAAAGCAAGTAGCATGTTCGGAGGTAGTAGTGGACCACGTAGCAGAGGTGGTGACAGTACACCAACACTTGTAACAGTGCCAATTACATTTCTTGAAACACTATTTCCATTAGATTTTAATATATCAACGCTTACTATGACATCTACTTCACAGGCGAATTCTGTGCAAACTGGAAATGAAGCCTTGAAAATTCTTCAGGCTAAACATGATAACAAAACTTTAGACCTTTATAAGGCTACTAATTCGGCTAGTATGCTTGAGTCAATTAATCAAGTTTTAGGGATTTTCACAGCATTCCTTAGTGCGGTAGCTGCGATATCTCTTTTGGTTGGAGGTATTGGAGTTATGAATATAATGCTTGTTTCTGTAACTGAGAGAACAAAAGAGATTGGTATTAGAAAAGCAATTGGTGCTACCACTAATGCTATATTATTTCAATTTTTGACTGAATCCGTAATATTATCGCTTATAGGAGGGCTTATAGGTATGACACTTGGTATAGTTGCAGCTAAGATAATAGGATCTTTTGCAGGAATTACTCCTAGTGTTTCCATCCTTGTTATATTAGAAACAATATTGTTTTCGTCAGCAGTTGGAATATTTTTTGGAATTTATCCTGCAAGAAAAGCTGCAAAATTAAATCCTATAGATGCACTTCGATATGAATAGATTTTAATAATAGGGAATATAGGTGGATTTAGTAAAGTAAATCCATGTACATTCCCTATTACTTATTCTAAATGACATATATTAATTATTTAGGTGGCATAACGGTTGCTATACCTTTAAGAACAACAACGCCATCTTGATTAGTACATGTTGTACTTAATTTCATAATATTTTTTATGTCGAATTTTTCTATTACTTCAACTTCAGCTTTTATAGTATCTCCAAATCTAACTGGCGCTGTAAATCTAAGTTCTTGACCTAGATAAATAGTGCCTGGTCCAGGCAATTTCATGCCGAGTACCGCAGAAACAAAACCTGCGGTTAGCATGCCATGTGCAATTCTACCTTTGAAAATTGTTGTTTCAGCTTCTCGTTGATTTATATGAGCAGGATTTAAATCTCCGGTTATTCCGGCATAAAGATATACATCAGATTCACTTATAGTTTTTTCAAAGGAATCTTTATCTCCAATATTTAGTTCTTTCATTGTTAAACCTTTCATTAAAAACGCCTCCTTTTATTTTGATATATTATACAAAATGAATAATTGATTGTAATCCAATTAGAAGGAAGCATGTTCCTGTCTTAAGAAGAGTTATAGCAAATATATCTTTATAAGCTTGTTTGTGTGTTAAACCTGCAATCCCAAGGAGTGTAATAACGGCTCCATTATGAGGAAGTGTATCCATTCCACCAGATGCCATTGCAGCAACTCTATGAAGCAATTGAGGGCTTATACCAGTACTTGATGCCCAAGCTAAGTAGTGTTTGCCAAAAGTATCAAGGGCTATACTCATACCACCGGAAGCGGAACCTGTTACTCCAGATAGAACATTCACTGTAACTGCTTCTGATAGTAGTGGACTACCATGAGGATTTATATTTGTTAAAGCATGGGCAATGGATTGAAAACCTGGTAATGTTTTTATAACATTACCGAAACCTACTTCAGATGCCGTATTTATAACGGCTAGGAGAGAACCGATAGCACCAGCATTGATAGCATTAGCTAAATTACCTTGCATACGTTTAGGATTGATAAGCATAGCAAGAAGAATTCCTACGATAAGTGAAATCATGAGTGCCCAGTTATTCATAGTTCCGACAACACCAGCTGATAACATATTGTAAGGTTTCTTAGTTACCCAAGATAAGATATTCCAATGTGGAAAAACTAATTTTTGTAGAATGAGGGTCACAACTAGTACTGAAACCAACGGTAATGCTGATAAAAATGCATTTGGCAAACTAGCATCGTCAACTATAATAGGTTCATTAGTATGATTTTTACCATATCCTTCTCCAGCTGCTTGTGCTTTACGCTTACGCCACTCTAGATAAAACATACCAGATGACATAATAATGATTGCTCCAAGTATTCCCATTATAGGTGCAGCATAAAGATCTGTATTAAAAAATTTCATTGGGATGGAGTTCTGAATCTGTGGTGTTCCAGGGAGTGAATCCATAGTAAATGTAAAGGCGCCAAGTGCAATAGTTCCTGGCACAAGACGTTTTGGGATGTCTGCTTCTTTAAAAATAGATGCTGCAAATGGATATACCGCGAATGCTACTACAAATAAACTTACACCACCATAGGTAAGGATAGCTGCTGATAAAACTACAGAGAGGATCGCTCTTTCTTTTCCTAATTTCTCTACTATAGTTTTTGCAATTGATTTTGCTGCGCCAGACTGTTCCATTGTTTTTCCGAATATTGCCCCCAACAGAAAGAACGGAAAATAAATTGTTATATATTTACCAAGATTGGGTAAGAATATTTCTGTATACGTGGGCAAAATAGCCATTCCAGAAAATAAAGCGGCTAATAGTGCAAAAATAGGGGCAAAAACAATGACTGAGAAACCCTTATAGGCCATAAACATTAATAGACATAAACTTAATAATATCCCGAAAACTCCTAACATTAAAAAAACCTCCTAATTATATTTTGTTTTAAATCATTTACTTAGTTTTAGCTAATTTAATACCAACAATACCTTCATTAAATAATTTTTTATCCATCAACCTTAAATCTTTAGATATAATAGGAGCAAAATCCATTTTATCTAAAATGTCCTTTTGCATATCGATACCAGGAGCAATCTCTTCTAAAGTTACCCCTTCTTTAGTTAATTTAAAAACTGCTCTTTCAGTAATGTATAAAACTGGCTGGGATACATCTAAAGCATACTCAGCACTAAAGGTTATTTGTTCAACGGTTTTAATGAATTTATTAGTTTTACCTTCTTGAATTATATTTAATTTTCCGTTTTGTATTTCAATTTTTAAACCACCTGCTGTAAAAGTTCCACAAAAAACAACTTTTTTTGAATTTTGAGTTATGTTTATAAAACCACCACAACCTGCAATTTTAGGGCCAAATTTACTTACATTAATATTTCCTTTCTCGTCGCATTGAGCAAGACCTAGGAATGCTATATCAAGACCTCCGCCATCATAGAAATCAAATTGGTTACTTTGATCAAGTATGCTTTCAGGATTTATTGAAGCCCCAAAACTTAATCCACCAGCAGGGATTCCGCCTATTGGGCCTGATTCCAAAGTAACTTTAAGATCATTTGCTATTCCTTCTTCATTCGCAACCATTGATATGCCTTCAGGTACTCCTATTCCTAGGTTAGTAATAGCATTAGGGATAAGTTCCATTGCAGCCCTTCTTGATATTATTTTACGTTCATCGAGTTTTAAACCAGAAATATCACTAAGCGCCATTTTTATTTCTCCATTATAAGATGGATTATATTGCTCTGCATAGGTTTGCATATGATTTTCTGGTTTTGAAATAACAATAGCATCCACAAGTATTCCTGGAATTTTAACTTTTCGTGGATCAAGGGTACCGTTTGCTACAATTTTCTCAACCTGAAGTATTACAATTCCGGAAGAATTTTTGGCTGCTTGGGCCATAGATAAGCCATCAAGGGTTACAGCTTCTTTTTCCATAGTCGCATTTCCATTTTCATCAGCATAAGAAGCACGAATGAGTGTTACATTTATTGGGAATGATTTATAAAACAGATATTCTTTATTATCAATTTCGATAACTTTTACTATATCTTCTTTAGTCACAGAATTTAATTTACCACCATCAATTCTAGGGTCTACAAAAGTTTTTAGTCCAACATGGGTTATAGTTCCTGGTTTACCCGCTGAGATATCTCGGTAAAGGTGAGATATTACTCCTTGAGGAAGATTATAAGCCTGAATTTTATTCTCTATAGCTAGTTTTACAAGTTTAGGTGCAAGTCCCCAGTGTCCACCAATTACCTTTGAAACTAAACCTTCGTGGCCAAGATGATTCAGACCTTTGTCTTTTGAATCTCCCTGACCAGCAGCATAAACTAAAGTTAAATTATTTGGAATACCTTTTTCAAGAAAACACTCACTAATTTTTATAGTTAATTCTTCAGGGTGTCCGCAACCGATAAAACCTCCCACTGCGACGGTATCTCCGTTTTTAATTAAAGAAATTGCGTCAGTGCTAGACATAACTTTTTTCATTTTAAGACCTCCTTTTATAGTATTATTAGTCAAACTTCTTTTAATTATAAGGAGAAAATATTATTACCATGAAAAGAAATTAAAAACAATTTTAAAAAAATTAGGGGATAATAACGAAAAAATGAACGGTATTCTTAAGATTTAAGAATACCGTTCATTAAAAACATACTTGTATTTAATTATTAAATAAAATGTAAAATTGATTGTAATCCAATTAGAAAGAAACATGTTCCTGTCTTAAGTAGAGTTATAGCAAATATATCTTTATATGCTTGTTTATGTGTTAAACCTGAAATTCCTAGGAGTGTAATAACTGCTCCATTATGAGGTAAGGTATCCATTCCTCCAGATGCCATAGCAGCAACTCGATGGAGTAATTCAGGGCTTATACCAGTATTTGATGCCCATTGTAAGTAGTGTTTACCAAAAGTATCAAGGGCTATACTCATACCACCGGAAGCGGAGCCAGTTACACCAGATAGAACATTTACTGTAACTGCTTCAGATAGTAATGGACTACCATGAGGATTTATATTTGTTAAAGCATGAGCAATGGATTGAAAACCTGGTAGTGTTTTTATAACATTACCAAAACCTACTTCAGATGCTGTATTTATAACTGCTAAAAGAGAACCAATAGCACCAGCATTGATAGCCTTAGCTAAATTACCTTGCATACGTTTAGGATTAATAAGCATTGCAAGAAGAATTCCTACGATAAGTGAAATCATGAGTGCCCAGTTATTCATTGTTCCTACGACACCAGCTGATAACATATTGTAAGGTTTTTTAGTTACCCAAGAGATAATATCCCAATGTGGGAAAACTAATTTTTGTAAAATAAGAGTTACAACTAGCACAGAAACTAATGGTAATGCAGATAAAAATGCATTTGGTAAACTATCATCTTCAACCATAACAGGTTCATTAGTATGGTTATCACCATATCCTTCCCCAGCGGCCTCAGCCTTACGTTTACGCCATTCTAAATAGGTAATACCACATGCCATAATAATAATTGCTCCGAGTATTCCCATAACAGGTGCTGCGTAAAGATCTGTATTAAAGAACTTCATTGGAATGGAGTTCTGAATCTGCGGTGTTCCTGGAAGCGAATCCATAGTAAATGTAAACGCACCAAGTGCAATTGTACCTGGAACAAGTCGTTTTGGAATATCTGCTTCTTTAAAAATAGATGCTGCAAATGGATACACTGCAAATGCTACAACGAAAAGGCTTACACCGCCATAAGTAAGGATAGCTGCTGATAAAACTACTGAGAGTATTGCTCTCTTTTTTCCTAATTTTTCTACTATAGTTTTTGCAATGGATTTTGCTGCACCTGATTGTTCCATTGTTTTTCCAAATATTGCTCCCAATAGAAAGAACGGAAAATAAATTGTTACATACTTACCGAGATTAGGCAGGAATATTTCTGTGTATGTGGGCAAAATAGCCATTCCAGAAAATAAAGCTGCTAGTAGTGCAAAAATAGGGGCAAAGACAATGACAGAGAAACCCTTATATGCCATAAACATTAATAAACATAAACTTAATATGATACCGAAAACTCCTAACATTTATAAAACCTCCATTAATTAAAATTTTATTCTCTTTTTTTACCGTTCATTTTTTATATTTTAACAAAAATTATATCAATAGTATTATTCCAAAGACTGTATTTATTAATTAGCTAATTTAAGACCTATAAGACCTTCATCAAATATTCTCAAATCCATTAGTTTTAGGTTTTTAGATATAATTGGAGTAAAATTCATTTTATCTAAAATATCCTTTTGAAGATCAATACCAGGAGCGATTTCCTCTAAAGTAACGCCTTCTTTAGTTAATCTAAAAACTGCTCTTTCGGTAATGTATAAAACTGGTTGGGAGACATCTACAGCATATTCTCCACTGAAAGTGATTTGTTCAACAGTTTTAACAAATTTGTTAGATCTACCTTCTTGAATTATATTTAGCTTTCCATCAAGGATTTCAATTTTTAAGCCACCTGCTGTAAAAGTCCCACAGAAAACAACTTTTTTAGAATTTTGAGTTATATTAATAAAACCACCACAACCTGCAATTTTAGGACCAAATTTACTTACATTAATGTTCCCGGTTTCGTCGCACTGAGCAAGACCTAGGAATGCTATATCAAGACCTCCACCATCATAGAAATCAAATTGGTTACTTTGATCTAGTATGCTTTCGGGATTTATTGAAGCTCCAAAACTTAATCCACCTGCTGGGATTCCACCTATTGGGCCTGACTCCAAAGTAACTTTAAGATCACTCCCAATTCCTTCTTCGTTTGCTACCATTGATATTCCTTCAGGTACACCTATTCCAAGATTAGTAATAGCATTAGGAATAAGTTCCATTGCAGCTCTTCTTGATATTATTTTTCGTTCGTCTAGTTTAAGTCCAGGAATATTAGTAAGTGCCATTTTTATTTCACCGTTATAAGATGGATTATATTGCTCCGCATAGGTTTGCATATGATTTTCAGGTTTTGAAATCACAATAGCATCCACAAGTATTCCTGGGATTTTAACTTTTCTTGGGTCAAGGGTGCCGTTTGCTACAATTTTCTCAACTTGAAGTATTACAATCCCACCAGAATTTTTAGCCGCTTGAGCCATAGATAAACCATCAAGTGTCACAGCTTCTTTTTCCATAGTAGCATTTCCAAACTCATCAGCATAAGAAGCCCTAAGAAGTGTAACATTTATAGGGAATGCTTTATAAAACAAATATTCCTTATTATCAATTTCAATAACCTTAACTATATCTTCTTTCGTAATATCGTTTAACTTACCCCCATCAATTCTAGGGTCTACAAACGTTTTTAAGCCAACGTGAGTTATAGTTCCAGGTTTACCTGCTGCAATATCTCGGTACAGGTGAGATATTACCCCTTGAGGAAGATTATAGGCCTCAATTTTATTTTCAATAGCAAGTTTTACAAGTTTGGGAGCAAGTCCCCAGTGACCGCCTATTACCTTTGAAACTAAACCCTCCACGCCAAGACGATTTAAACCCTTATCTTTTGAGTCTCCTTGTCCTGCGGCATAAACCAAAGTTAAGTTATTAGGAAGTCCTTTTTCAAGAAAAGACTCATTAATTTTTATTGTTAGTTCTTCAGGGTGACCGCAACCGATAAATCCTCCAACCGCAATAGTGTCTCCATTTTTGATTAAAGCAATCGCGTCATAACTAGACATAATTTTATTCATTTTTTAACCCCCTTCATTAAAGTGCTGTAAAGCTTTTCATAATTATAAATAGCAAGTATCATGCCAATAAAGAAACAATGAAAAACAAATTTTATGGGCTTTTTAACGATTTTTAGGCGCTTTTAGTAAGAATCTGTCTATTGAACTTAGTGGTGTGTTCAGTAAAATGAACATGATTTATGTAAACATTATCATGGTGTTCTAAAAATGGAACAGTATTTTTAAAATATAAAAATACCGTTCTATAAAATAAACACTTATTTTATAAAAGGGGCGAGTTTTATTTAGGGGGCATAACTGTTGCAACACCTTTAAGAACAACAACTCCATCTTGATTAGTACAAATTGTACTTAATTTCATAATATTTTTTTCTTCCTTTTTTTCTATAACTTCAACTTCAGCTTTTATAGTATCCCCAAATTTAACTGGTGCTGTAAACCTGAGTTCTTGACCTAGATAAATAGTGCCTGGTCCAGGTAATTTCATGCCAAGTACAGCGGATACGAAACCTGCTGTTAACATGCCGTGGGCAATTCTACCTTTGAACATTGTTGTTTCAGCTTCTCTTTGATTTATGTGAGCCGGATTTAAGTCACCAGTTATTCCAGCATAAAGATATACATCAGATTCGCTTATAGTTTTTTCAAAAGAATCTTTATCACCAATATTTAGTTCCTTCATTGTTAAACCTTTCATTATTTATTCCTCCTCGTTTTTTAATTTTAATTATTACGAAACTTTTAATCCCATAATTTTTTCCTCAAAAATTCTTTCATCCATAAATTTTAAATTTGATGAAATTACTGGCATGAAATCCATATGTGCCAAAATATCCTTTTCAAGATCAATCCCTGGAGCAATTTCAGTAAGTACTACACCTTTGCGGCTAAGTTCGAAAACAGCTCTTTCAGTAATATACAATACTGGTTGAGAGACATCTACAGCATACTCGCCACTAAAAGTTATTTGCTCAACAGTTTTAATAAATTTGTTGAATTTACCTTCTTTGATAATATTTAACTTTCCATCTTGTACTTCAATTTTTAAACCACCGGCAGTAAAGGCACCACAGAAAACAACTTTTTTAGAGTTTTGAGTTATATTGATAAAACCACCACAGCCTGCAATTTTAGGGCCAAATTTACTTACATTAATATTTCCTGATTCGTCGCATTGAGCAAGGCCGAGGAAAGCTACATCAAGACCACCGCCATCGTAAAAATCAAATTGACTAGTTTGATCAAGTATCATTTCGGGATTTATTGCAGCTCCAAAACTTAATCCACCTGCAGGGATTCCACCTATTGGTCCTGATTCCAAAGTAAGTTTCATATCGCTACCGATACCTTCTTCATTTGCGACCATGGAAATACCTTCAGGTACTCCTATTCCAAGGTTAGTTACAGCGTTGGGTATAAGTTCCATAGCTGCCCTTCTGGATATTATTTTTCGTTCATCTAGTTTTAAGCCTGGAATATCATCTACTGCCATTCTTATTTCACCATTGTATGATGGATTGTATTGTTCCCCATATGTTTGCATATGATTTTCAGGTTTTGAAATAACAATAGCATCCACAAGTATTCCTGGAATTTTAACTTTTCTTGGATCTAAGGTACCATTTGATACAACTTTTTCAACTTGAAGGATTACAATTCCACCAGAATTTTTAGCTGCTTGTGCCATAGAAAGAACATCTAATGTTACTGCTTCTTTTTCCATAGTGGCATTACCACTTTCATCAGCATAAGTAGCGCGAATAAGTGCCACATTTACAGGGAAAGCCTTATAAAACAAGTATTCCTTATTATCAATTTCAATAACTTTAACTATATCTTCTTTTGTGATATCGTTTAACTTACCGCCGTCGATTCTCGGATCTACAAAAGTTTTTAAACCAACATGTGTAATAGTTCCTGGTTTTCCCGACGCGATATCTCTATAAAGATTAGAAATTACACCTTGTGGAAGATTATAAGCTTGAATTTTATTTTCAATAGCAAGATTTGAAAGTTTGGGAGAAAGGCCCCAGTGACCACCTATTACTTTTGAAACTAATCCTTCCACGCCAAGACGATTTAAACCTTTGTCTTTTGAGTCTCCTTGTCCAGCTGAGTATACCAAAGTTAAATTATTAGGACTTCCGCTTTGGGCAAAAGATTTATTAATTTCTATGGTTAATTCTTCGGGGTGACCTGAACCGACAAATCCTCCAATTGCAACGGTGTCACCATCTTTTATTAAAGTGATTGCGTCATAACTAGACATAGTTTTTTTCATTTTTTATCTCCTTTTATCATATTATTAACACCTGTTATAAATATAACAAGCAAGAAACATGCCAACAAAAAGTGACTAATATATACAAAAATATCACGTTAACGTTGGGGTTTGATGATTTTATTAAAGATTGTGTAGCTTAGATAAAACTCTATGTACGGCATTGAGAACTTAATATATGTATATATAGGTTTTTAGTTCGAAAAAATGAACGGTATTCTTAAGCTTTAAGAATACCGTCCATTTTATAGAACAATTATAAAGGTATATTATATTTTTGAATTTTTTCATATAAACTTGTTCTTCCAATCTCAAGTTTTTTAGCAGCCTTAGTTTTGTTTCCATTGGTTGATTTAAGTGCATCCATAATAGCTTGCTTTTCTGCTTCTTCTATAGTTGATTCAAGACTTTTAATAGGTTTAATCTGTTTTCTACCTGTAATTTCATCAGGTAGATCTATAGGACATATGATATTACTATTTTCTATTACGTTAATTGCCCTTTCTAATATATTTTCAAGTTCCCTTATATTGCCTTCCCATGAATAATTTTTTAGAAAGTATTCTGAATCCTTAGACATACCTACAATTTTCTTATTCAAATCTTCAGCAATTTTTGTGATGAGGTGATTTGCAATAAGTAAAATGTCATCGCGCCTTTCACGAAGAGACGGAATAGTAATAGTAACTACATTTAATCTATAATAAAGATCTTGCCTAAACTTACCTTCATGCATAGATTTTTCTAAGTTTCTATTTGTTGCAGCAATTATACGAATATCAATTTTTTTACTTCCTAATGAACCAATTTTTTCAACTTCTTTTTCTTGAATTGCCCTTAGTAGTTTAACTTGCATATGAAGAGGCATATCTCCTATTTCATCCAAAAATATTGTTCCACCATCCGCTAATTCAAATTTTCCGATTTTACCTTCTTTTTTAGCACCTGTAAAGGCACCACCTTCGTAACCGAAAAGTTCAGATTCTAATAAATCAGTCGGAATAGCTCCGCAGTTTACCTTTACAAAAGGTGCATACAATCGATCACTAGCTAAATGTATTGCATGGGCAAATAGTTCCTTACCTGTGCCACTTTCACCAAGTATAAGCACATTAGAATGCGTTTGAGCAGCCTTGCGGGCAATAGATTTAGCTGCCAATATCTTTTCGCTTGAACCTATTATGTCATCAAAGGAATAACTTGCAGTATTTAACTGTTTTAACTGAGTTTTATAGGTTTCAAGTTCCCTTTTCATAGTTTTAATTTTACTATAAAGGGTATTTAGTTCCTTTACATTTCTAAATAATACTTTACCAATAGCACCGATTATTTCTCCATTTTTAATTATAGGCATTCTAGTGGCTATCATGTAGCTTCCTTTTATAGATTGTAGCTGAGCAGTTTCTGTAACCCCTGTTTGTACAATAATATGCATCCTTGTATTTTGAATAACATCAGTAACAGGTTTCCCTATAGCATTTTCTTCTGAAATTCCCATAAATTCACAATATGATTTGCTAATCATAGTTATAATTGCGTTTTTATCTATAATGATAATACCATCATAAGCATTGTCTATAACAGTTTTTAATATTTCTACAGCATCTTTTTGAAAATCCATTATAAAATCAGCTCCTTTATATATATTGTCTATAAAGCATCATATTAATACTAATATTTTAGTTTATTTAGAGACATTTGGAAAGTGAATTAAATTTATTACATATATTCAATAAAATACTTAAAAAATTAGTTAATAAAATTTTTGTAAAAAAAAAGAGCGATTTTGATGTAGAAATACATCAAAATCGCTCCAGTGAACCTATTTATTTTTTAATGTATTAATTTGAGCTATCATTTCTGGGATTACTTTAAGGAAATCTCCAGCTATTGCTACATCAGCAGCTTTCATGATAGGTGCAGTTGCATCTTTATTTATAGCTATTATGAAATCAGAATCTTGCATACCAGCTAAATGCTGAATTGCTCCTGAAATACCGCAAGCTATATATACAGTTGGTCTTACAGTTTTTCCTGTTTGACCTACTTGTACTGCTTTATCTATCCAACCATTTTCAACTGCTGCTCTTGATGCTCCGACTACACCATCTAAAGTAGCTGCAAGTCTTTCAAGTAAAGCAAAATTCTCTTTACTTCCAACTCCACGACCACCAGATACTATAATATTAGCTTCTCCGATATCAGCTAAAACTGAAGCAACTTTTACAACTTCAATAGTCTTAGTTCTGATATCTGATTCTTTTAAATTTACAGTAACTTTTTCAACTGGGCAAGTTCTAGAAGCATCTCTAGCTAATTTTTCGAAAACTCCTGGTCTAATAGTAGCCATTTGTGGTCTATGATCTGCACAAACTATAGTAGCCATTAGGTTTCCACCAAATGCTGGTCTTGTCATCATTAAATTATTGTTTTCTGTATCTATATCTAATGAAGTACAATCAGCAGTTAAACCTGTTGAAAGTCTTGCTGATATTCTTGGTCCTAAATCTCTTCCTAAATAAGTTGCTCCAACAAATATTACTCCTGGTTTTCTCTCATTTGCTAAATCGCATATAACTTTTGCATATGCATCAGTTGTAAAATGACCTAGTAGTGGAGAACTCGCAACTATTACCTTATCAGCTCCAAATGCTACAAGTTCTTTAACCATATCATCTGTTTTATCGCCAAGTAGTACAGCTGTTAATTCTTCTCCTAATTTATCTGCAATTTCTCGTCCCTTACCTAAAAGTTCGAAAGAAATTTTTTGAAGTTCTCCGTCTCTTTGTTCAGCGAAGACCCATACGCCTTTGTAATCTGCTATATTCATTGATTGCTCCCTCCTACATTTTAGATAAAGTGATTTTCTTTTAATTTAGAAACTGCATATAACGCAGCTTCTGCTGCTGGTAATTGTATTAATTCGCCTTTTCCCTTAGGTTCTTTAGTCATTGACTTTTTAACCTTTGTTGGTGAACCTTTAAGTCCGAGAACAGCTATGTCTGCTCCGATATCTGCTGCATTCCAAACTTTTACTTCTTTAGTTTGGAACATTTCAAAAATGTTTTTTATGTTCATATATCTTGGTTCATTTAATTCTTTTATAGCTGTTAAAAGAACAGGAGTTTTAACTTCTATATCTTCATATCCATCTTCCCAAGCTCTTCTAACTTTTAATCCGCCCTTAATTACGTTAACTTTTTCAACGTATGTTATTTGTGCAAGATTTAAATGTTCTGCAATTTCTGGTCCAACTTGCGCTGTATCTCCATCAATTGCTTGTCTTCCAGCAAATACTACATCGTAGTCTAATTTCTTTAAAGTTGCAGCAAGTGCATGTGATGTAGCTAAAGTATCTGCTCCTGCAAATGCACGATCTGATACAAGTATTGCTTCATCAGCACCCATAGCTAAAGCTTCTCTTAATGCTTTTTCTGCCTGAGGTGGTCCCATGCTAATTACAGTCACGTGCGCACCATGTTCATCTTTTAATCTTAATGATTCTTCTAATGCATTTTTATCATCTGGATTTATTATTGATGGAACTCCTTCTCTTATAAGGGTTCCTGTTTTAGGATCTATTTTAACTTCGTTTGTATCCGGAACTTGTTTTAAACATACAACTATATTCATTTAATTTCCTCCTACTTTAATAGATTTCCAGCTATAACCATTCTTTGAACTTCTGAAGTTCCTTCATATATTTCAGTAATCTTCGCATCTCTCATCATTCTTTCTAATGGATATTCTTTAGTATATCCATATCCTCCGAAGATTTGAACAGCTTTTGTTGTAACTTCCATAGCAGTTTCTGATGCAAATAATTTTGCTCTTGCAGCTTCTACTGTATATGATAAACCAGCATCTTTATTAAATGCAGCTTTATAAACTAAAAGTTTAGCAGCTTCAATTTTAACATCAAGTTCTGCAACCATCCATTGAAGTCCTTGGAATGCTGCAAGTGGTTTTCCAAATTGTTTTCTTTCTTTCATGTATTTAGTAGCTTCATCTAATGCTCCTTCAGCGATTCCTAGAGCTTGAGCAGCTACTCCAATTCTTCCACCATCAAGAGTTTTCATTGCAATACCGAAACCTCTTCCTTCTTTTCCAAGCATGTTTTCTTTTGGAACTATACAGTTCTCAAATACAAGCTCAGTTGTTGATGATGCTCTTATTCCTAATTTATCTTCATGTTTACCTATTGAGAATCCAGGGAAATCTTTTTCAACTATAAAAGCTGTAATTCCTCTTGTTCCCTTAGTTTTATCAGTCATAGCAAAAACTACAAATGTATCTGCTACGCCACCATTTGTGATAAATATTTTTGAACCATTTAATATATAGTTATCACCGCCTAAAGTTGCTGTAGTCTGTTGCCCAGACGCATCTGTACCAGCATTAGGCTCAGTTAATCCAAAAGCTCCTAATTTTTCGCCAGTTGCAAGTGGTACTAAATATTTCATTTTTTGATCTTCTGTTCCAAAAGCATCTATTGGACCTGCACATAATGATGTATGAGCTGATAATATAACTCCTGTTGTTGCACATGCTTTTGATAATTCTTCAACAGCAATAATATATGATAAATTGTTTCCGCCTGCGCCACCATATTTAGTTGCTATTGGAATACCCATCATATGGTATCTAGCCATTTTTTCTACAGTTTCGCTAGGAAATCTTTCTGTAACATCTATTTCCGCAGCTATTGGTTTAACTTCGTTTAATGCGAATTCACTTACCATCTGTTTTACAAATTCTTGTTCCTTGGTCAATGTAAAATTCATGAAATTGCCTCCTCGCTATTTTGTAAGATGGATAACAAGTATTAATTGATATCTATCTTATTCTTTGTTCATAATAATTATAAGTTTTGTTATAAAACCGTTTTCTTCATATCTAATTATAAACACAATACTTTTAAGTATTCAACCTTAGTATCTATAAATAATACAAGCAAGAATAATGCCATGTCTGTTTTAAAGACATAATCGCAACTTAAACACAAAAAATAATTCAAAGTTAGTGAAAATATAATTATTTATTAAAAAATATCCTTTATTATTACACTAATTACATATTTTGATGTAAATTTGGATGTATGTGTACTAGAATTAGGACAACTAATTTAAAATATCATAAATAATGTTTTTATGAATGAACAGTTTCATATAATCTATAATAGAAGTGTTCTAAATCTAGTACATTTATAATTGGAATTACTTATTTTTAATTAAGAATGTTTTTAATAGTCCATAATATTTTTTTAGAATATTACTTAGAAGTATTAATAATGTTATTCAATGAATCAATATTATTTTGATGGTCTTTTATTATATTATTTAAGATAGTAGAGTTACTAAATGCTGAATTATTTGTTATTAATTCATTAATAGTTTTTATTGCCATGAACTCACCTTGTAGGGCTTCCTTAAGATAACTAATATTATCGGTAGTGCCCAGATGTTTTATATTTGATATAGTTTCTGCGACTACTCCTTGAATTCCAATACTGCCAGAGGGTCTACCTCCAAGATCTTGTATTTTAGTAGAAATTTGCAGAGTATGTTGCTTATGGGTTCGTTGTATATTTTGTAATTTAGTTTTAATGTTTATGTCATTCGCATGGTTTATTAGCGACTCAAAACTGTCAATAGCAATATATTCACTCTCGAGAAGGAAATTTAAATTTTTAATATTTTCACTATTCATTATTATCAACTCCTCTATTATTTAGGTTACCCAAATAGAGGATACTTATTAATTTGATTTTTAAAGTGAACTTTTTAACATTTTTTCATGAGATAGGTACAGTTGTTTCATTAAAATTTTATCCGCTTGAGTTTGAGTTATAGTACCATTATCAACAAGTGTAGTTATTGGATTTATATAACTAAGTTTAGCACTATTTTTATATAATTTATTTTCTGAATTGATTATAGTTTTTCCATAATCAATATTGTTGACCTTTGTAGTTTTAGATTTATTTATTACAGATTTAATTTTGTTTGCTTGAGCCTGAGTTATAGTACTAGTAATTAAAGATTCTTCTAAATTTTGTTTTGTTTTAGTAGTTATTTGTTTACACTCGCTTGTTAAAACTGTATTTCCACTAATGTTTATTGGAGTTGCAGTTATTGCAAAGGTTGTACTAACAGATGATAAATATATACCTCCTGTTAATATTCCTGTTAGTATTTTGGTCTTTAAAGATATATTCTTCATTTTAATCTCTCCTCACTAATTTATTATTGTTTATTTCTATGGTTAATTATATCAATTTTAAATGTCAGAGGAGTGTCAATATGATGTATATTTTGTTCCATTTATGTATTTTTTATAAATGTTTTGTATAGGTCAGGAAGGTAATAACTAAAATTATATTAAAACGGCAAAATAGTAAAATAAACTATATTGTGTTAAAATAGAGGCGTTGTATATGTACTATAAACTTATAATTCTGTCTAGATAGTATTTTTAATTATATCAGTAATTAACAAATTTATATATTAGAGGTGTCTATAAATGAAAAAAGGATTTTGGTTTATTATTCTGTCTGCTTTTCTTTTCAGCACTATGGAAATAGTTTTAAAAATGGTGTCTAATCAATTTAACCCTATACAGATAAGTTTCTTAAGATTTTTTATAGGGTCTATCATGTTACTTCCACTAGCTTTGAAAAATTTAAGGGGTAAAAAGCTCCGTTTAAATAGGAATGATTATTCATTTTTTATATTAACAGGTTTTATTTGTGTTGTAGTAAGTATGACATTTTATCAACTTGCCATTTTTTATTGTAAGGCATCTATAGTTGCAGTTCTCTTTAGTTGCAATCCTATATTTGTAGTTACTTTCGCTTTCTTTTTAATAGGAGAAAAATTATATAAGCATACTATAATTACAATGGGATTAAGCATAATTGGAATGATATGTATATTGAACCCTTTTAATATGACAATCAGTTTGCAAGGTATAATATTTATTGTTATTTCTACTGTGACATTTGCTTTGTATAGTGTAATATCCAATAAGAAATCTGAAAAATTTGGAGGGGTAGTCTTAACTTGTTTTAGCTTTTTAATGGGCAGCCTTGAAATGTTAGTACTTATACTTATTACAAAATTAAGTTTTATATCAAAAATTTTATCAGATAATGGGTTAAATGAATTCGCAAATATTCCAATATTGCATGGGATAACAATAAGCAATATTCCAATGCTTGCTTATATTAGTATTTTTGTAACTGGGCTTGGTTACACGTTTTATATATTAGCAATGGAAGAGACTTCTGCATCTACTGCATCAATTGTATTTTTTATTAAGCCTGCTTTAGCGCCGATTTTAGCTTTAATAATTCTAAAAGAGGCAATTGCCGCAAATACGATGATAGGAATTGCTTTTATTGTTATTGGATCAATTATAAATTTTAGAGAGAATAACAAATTGGCTAGAAACACTATTAGTTAAACGAATAAATAACAAATGCTACTCAAAGCCAAGCAATACAAGCAGAGAAACTAAGTGAGATGGTTCAAAAATTTAAGCTGTAAGACAAATAAAACACGATATGTCAACCTATTGACATACATTAAACTCACATATATAATAAAATCAAATATATTCTAAATAGATTTTATAAGGAGAGATTTTAGTATGGCGGTAAAAAATCAAGTACAGCTTATCACTTATCCAGATTCTATGGGAGGGAATTTAAAAATTCTTAACAATGTACTTTTAAAACATTTTTCTGATATCTTTAAAGGTGGAGTTCATATTCTGCCACCATTTCCGTCTTCGGGAGACAGAGGGTTTGCTCCACTTACATATTTGATGATAGAGCCAGAGTTTGGTACATGGGAGGATATAAAAGCTATAGGTGAAAATTTTGATATACTGGTCGATTTAATGGTTAATCATATTTCAGGTGAGTCTGTATATTTTCAAGATTTCCTTAAGCAAGGTAGAAATTCAGAGTATGCCGATTTATTTATCACTTTGGACAAGGTCTGGGAAGACGGAAAACCGGTTAAAAAAGACATTGAAAAGATGTCACTTCGCAGGAAAGTGCCATATTCGACCTTTAAAATAAAAGAAACCGGTGAGGAAGAAAGGGTATGGACTAGTTTTGGCAAAACTAGTCCTTCTCAGCAGATTGATTTGGATGTAAAGTCGGATAAGGTAAAACAGCTTTTTAAAGAGCTATTTTTGCATTTTAATAATCATAACGTTAAAATAGTAAGATTAGATGCAGTTGGATATGTTATCAAAAAGCTTGGAACAAGTTGTTTTTTTGTAGAACCGGAAATATATGATTTTCTTAATTGGATTAAAAAATTGGCGGATTCTATGAAAATTGAATTGCTTCCAGAAGTTCATTCACATTACTCTACTCAATACAAACTTGCAGAGCATGGGTTCTGGATTTACGATTTTATTCTACCTTATACTATTCTTGATACATTAATAAATAAATCTAGTGAGAAACTTTGTCAATACCTTAAGGAGCGTCCTGCGAGACAATTTACAATGCTTGACTGCCATGATGGTATTCCTGTAAAACCTGATATGGATGGTCTCATAGATACTAAGGAAGCTAGAAAACTTATAGATTTAACCCTTAAGCGAGGTTCAAATTTAAGCCTTATTTTATCAGAAGAAGATAAGTCAGAAGACGGATTTGATGTGCATCAAATAAGAGGGTCTTACTACTCTTTATTGGAGTGTGATGATGATGCATATTTGGCAGCTAGGGCAATTCAATTTTTTGCCCCTGGGATACCGCAGGTATATTATGTGGGACTACTAGCAGGAGAAAATGATGTTGAAAATGTAAAGAAGACCGGTGAAGGTCGTGAAATTAACCGTCACAACTTCAGTCTTTTGGAAATTGAGCAGTCAGTTAAAAAAGAAGTTGTTCAAAGACTTTTAAAACTTATCAGATTTAGAAATGAATATCCTGCATTTAATGGACAATTTAAGGTCTTAGACTCTTCCAAAGATGTTATTTGCCTTTATTGGAAGAAAGATGATAGTGAATGCACATTATTTATCGATTTAAAAACTAATAAGTCTGTGATAGAATATATTGATGAGTCTGGCAAGTTAGCTCAATATTTAATATAAGTAGTTATAATGTAAATGACTCAAATTGATTTTACAAGGGTGAGGATGTCTTTATGGCAACGATAAAAGATGTGGCTAAAATAGCTGAAGTCACGGTCACAACTGTTTCAAGGGTTCTAAATAATAGAGGCTATATAAGCCAGATTACCAGAGATAAGGTTCATGAGGCTATGAAACAACTTGATTATCAGCCGAATGAAATAGCACGTTCTTTATTTAGAAGAAAGTCTAATTTAATTGGGCTTATTATCCCAAATGTAGCTCATCCATTTTTTGCGGAGCTTACTAGTTATATAGAGTATTATGCTTATAAGGCTGGTTATAAGATTTTGTTGTGTAATTCTTATCAAGATAGTGTTAAGGAGAAAGATTATGTAGAAATGCTTAAAAGATATCAAGTAGATGGAATAATTATGGGAAGCCATACTGTAGATACCTCGGATTATCTTAGTCCCACTTTGCCAATTGTAGCACTTGATAGAACTTTTACTAATAATATACCTTTTGTCACTTCGGATAATTATCATGGAGGTGTTTTAGCTACAAACCTTTTGATAGACAGAGGATGTAAAAAGATTGCGCATATAAGTGGACCTCTTGAAATTAACACTCCAGCAAATAAGCGTTATCAGGCTTTCATGGATGTTGTACTTGCGAGAAAAGTTAATTTTGTTATAAAACAGACAAAGCTTGATATTTTTGATGGATATGAGAAGTTGGCTTATAAGCTGTTTGAAGATTATCCAGATATAGATGGGGTGTTTGCCAGTAGTGATATGATTGCAGCTTCAATAATACATGTTGCTAACTTAGTTGGGAAAGATATCACAAAGGACTTAAAAATTGTTGGATATGATGATATTAATATAGCATCGCTTATTGTTCCATCTTTAACCACAATAAAACAACCAATAGAAGCGATGGGAGAGCTAGCAGTAAAAATTCTAATAGATTTACTTGAAAAAAAAGAAGTAGATATAGAAAACATATTGCCTGTAACTTTAGTTGAAAGAAAAACTACTTAAGAGTTTATTTAAATAAATTTAAAATAGAGACTATGGAGATTGTAATCCATAGCCTCTATTTTTTTATATTACCTAGCATATTTTATAAGAATTTATTTAGAAAAAAAATGAAAATGTTTAATAATCAAAAGAATGCAAGCTTAAACTCGCTGTAATAAATATTGTAAAGTATTATAAAATAATCATGTCATGCGGTTGACATAAAGAATAGGTGTGTTGTATAATGAAATTATAAGAAATGGTTTTTATCAGTAATTCCTGTAATTATAGTGTATATGTTTATGCAGAAAAATATTCTTGAAGGCGTAATGCAGGGTTCAATAAAATAACAAAAAATTGGATAAATGAGCCTAATTACGAGCTTACAGCACATAGAAATAAGGCAATGCTTTCAGAATTACTTCATAAATCAAAGTTATAAATTTATAATATTGTATTAATCGATTGACATAATATTAGAGGAATTATGCTATTACTATCAGGTGTTTAGGGGGATTAATATGATAAGTTTTAATAAGAAAATAGAATTTTATGATAAGGAAATTGATGTATTAGCAGTAGGTGAGTTACTTATAGACATGATATCAAAGGAATATAGTAATAACTTCCAAAGTAATGATTACCAAAGGTATTTTGGAGGATCTCCAGCAAACATTGCAATGAATATAACGAAACTAGGAATAAAGTCTCAAATTGTAAGTGCTGTAGGTAATGATGGTTTGGGAGACTTTTTAATGCAACACTTAAAGAACAATAATATTAATACCAGTATGGTAAAGCAAGTTGATTATCCAACTAGCATTGT
Source organism: Clostridium estertheticum subsp. estertheticum (assembly GCF_001877035.1). Lineage (NCBI taxonomy): Bacteria > Bacillati > Bacillota > Clostridia > Eubacteriales > Clostridiaceae > Clostridium > Clostridium estertheticum. The sequence goes on from NZ_CP015756.1 coordinate 493,545, forward strand.
TTTGATAACAAAAAGCATAGGAACTCCGGTACCTATATTCTATAGAAATGCTGATTTCAAAGTACATTATAGCGAAGAACTGGAGGGAACAATAAAAAAGACAAAGATTGTACATTTCTCTTGTTGGCCATTATCAATGCAACCATTTAGAAATACTATGGAGCAAATTATTAAAATAGCCCGAAAGAATAAAATTATTATTGCGTTTGACCCAAATTATCATCGTATGATATGGGAAAGAGGTCATGATGGCATAGAATATGTAAAATCAATTATTAAGTATGTAGACATAATAAAACCATCTGAGGATGATGCACAAAGATTGTTTGGTAAAGATACAATTGACAATCAAATTGATAAATTTTTAGAGCTAGGAGCAAAACTTGTAATAATGACTCTTGGTAAAGGTGGGGCTGTTGTTTCAAATGGTAATGAAAAGATAAAAATACCTACATTAGCTAGCGACGTAGTTGATACAACAGGTGCGGGAGATGCATTTTGGTCGGGTTTTTATGCAGCAATTATAAAGGGTTATACAGTTAAGCAATCTCTTTATTTAGCATCAGCAGTTAGTGCTTATAAACTTAGGTTTTTGGGTGCAGTAGTTGAGTTACCTTCAATAGAAAAAATAAAAAATATTTATGAATTATAGGTATAATATTAAATTATGACATGCGAAGAAAAGGTTACTGTTTTTTTATAGTAACCTTTTTTCGTGTATAGTCATTTATTTAACGATAATAAGGGAATTATGTTACGACTAACATATTTTTAACATAATTATTTGCTAATCTTGATACATTTCTTTGTTAGTATATAAATATAGGATTAAAGAAGGAGTGAAGCACATGATTACTTTTGAAAATATTTACAATAATTTAAAAAACAATGAAAAACTTACACATATTTTAAGGTTTGGATTTGTAGGTGGATTAAATACTGTAATTGACTTTGGAATATTTTCTGTCCTTAATAGTATTTTGGGTGTTAACTATGTTATAAGTCAAATAGTGTCATATTTAGGTGGTACGTTAAATAGTTACTTCTTAAATAAATTTTGGACTTTTAATGATACGAAAACAAGTAAAAAAACGACAAAAGAGATTGTTCAGTTCGCTGTTGTTAATTCAGCTTCCCTAGGTATAAGTTTATTAGGTATGAGTATTTTACTTAGCAACAATTCCATGAATCCTTTAATTGCAAAAATTATTTCCATGGTTTTAGCTCAGGTTGTTAATTTTTTAGGATACAGATTTTGGGTTTTTGGTACAACTGTCAAAGCTTCATCTGGAACCAATGGAATAGCTTGAACCTCATTTGAATTTATAAAGCAAAGATATATAAAGAAGTAGCCCCAGGAATAGAAAGTTAATAGCAAAGTGAATAGGAGAACAAATTTAATGAAATCACTTGTAAAATTAAGCCATTCTAAATATTGATTTAGAATGGCTTAATTTTGTTTGGATTTCTGTGGGATAAAGATTGGGGTATTAAAACTTAAACTTATATTAAGGAAAAAAAATAACATAAAAGTATTTTATAAGTTAAATACTTATATTGTGTCAAAATGGTATAATATTTAAAGAACTAAAAATTATGGAGGGTAAATTGAATAAATAAGAGACTATAATATACATTTAAAAAGAAAAAGGAGTTGAAATTAGGTTTTATCAACTTAATTAGTTAAGGTGAGTATGAACCTTAAAATTATGAAATTTAGAATGAAATTTTTAGTATTAATCGTTTTTATTATAGCAGCATTTGGAATATTGAACGTAGGCAATATTTTATACAAAAAAACTAATGTTGTAAAAGTTACGGTGCCAGAAGGATATACGTATAAAGAAGTAGGTAAGACACTTCAAAAGTCAGGATTAGTTACGCAAGAGGCTTTTATAAAGGAAGTTGAAAATTGGTCAGATAATAATTATTGGTTTTTAAAAGATGTGCCAAATGATAAACATAAGTTAGACGGTTTTTTATTCCCTGCTACATATTCTTTTCAAAAGGGTGCAACGAGCAAAGAAATTATAAAAAAAATGCTTAATACTTTTGAGTTTAATATGAAATCTAATAAAGACTACATAACTGAAAACAAACTTAATATAAGAAATGTTGTAATAGAAGCTTCTTTAGTTGAGAAAGAAGCAGGGAAAGATGTAGATAGAACAAAGATAGCAAGTGTTATTAAAAATAGGTTAAAGAAAAAGATGCCACTTCAAATAGATGCGACAATAATATATATAGTTGGAGATAAAAAAAAGCTGTATAATAAGGACTTAGCAGTAAAATCACCTTATAATACCTACTTAAATAAAGGATTGCCTCCATCGCCAATATGTAATCCGGGAATTAAGTCGATAAATGCTGCAGTACATCCTGAGAAGACAAATTATATTTTTTATGTATTAAATAATAAAACTGATGAACATGTATTTTCTATAACATACGCGGAGCACATTAAAAATGTGGCTAAATATATAAAATAAATAAAAAATCCACAAGTTGAATGTAAACTTCATCTTGTGGATTTTTATATTATCTTAATTATCTAAAACACTGTATTTTATAATTCTATTTTGATCTAGGCTTTCCCTAACTGCTATCATTCTTTGATTTTTGGAACCACTTAAATATTGAGTAATATCTTTAAGACCTTCTATGAATTCACCATCTCTTAACATATCTATATATTGTAGAAACTCTAACCTTATAGGATTTTTAATAAGTTCTTCAAAAGTATAGCCACTCCAACAAAATATAGTTTTGTGAGGGAAATTTATTTTTATTGTTTTTACTAAATCAAGTAAAGCTCCACCGCAAAGATTATCCATAGGTTCTCCTCCGAGTATTGATAATCCTTTTACATATGGGTGTTTAAGGCTTTCTAGAATAGAAGTTTTAACATATTTGGTAAAAGGCACTCCATAATCAAATTGTCTTGCCTCTGGGCTCCAGCATCCTTTGCAAGGAGGGGTTTTAGCACATCCGCTAACGAACAATGAGGTTCTAAATCCTATGCCATTTACAGTATCATCAAAGAAAATACTAGCATAATTCATTTAATTACATCCTTTATTATTCTTTCTGTTTTTAATCTCCTTCATTTTTCCATTAACTACAGGTCTTTCGAAGATGCTCCCAAGGTATCCACAAAGCTTTCTTATTATGCTTAATAACATTTTATCGTCATTTTTACATACAGGACATTCAAACTCTGTATCGCTATTCTCTTTTGTAAACATTTCTCCTGTATATCCACATTTTAAACATTTATCACTTATTGATGATATTCCGAGAAAGTGTGTTTTGTCATATGAGTATCTTATGATATCCTCAAGTGCCACTAAATTTTTAGTCATATCTCCTAGTTCTACAAATGATATTGCACCGCCTGAAGATAAAGAAGATGATTCTGATTCTAAATCTAATTTATCAAAGGGTGATATTAATTCGTTGGACGGATAATGGAATGAATTTTCATAATAGCCATTGTCATTTACGCCAGCTATAACTCCAAAATCTTTTACATCCTCTACGCAAAATTTTGTTGCAAGGGTCTCAGCAGGAGAGCCATATAAACTAAATCCTATTTTTGTTTTATCTTTTTGTTCATCACAATAATCTCTGAGATATTTCATGATTTTAGTTGCTCTTTTAGAGGTTTTTTCAGTTCTATCATTTAGTCCTTTGCCGTAAAGTGCGGTTAAACAATTATGTAATCCAACATACCCAATAGATGCTGAAGCATATCCATTATTAAGTAGTGGTTCTATTGTATCTTCTGCATTTAATTTAGCAATTGCTCCACTCATATATAATATAGGTGCTTGTTTTGCTTTAACATTTTTTAGTATATCATATCTTATCATTAATAAATCCTTGCAATCATTTAAGGCTTCATGTAGAGATTTGAAAAATGAATCTTCATTTCTATCTGCCTCAATTGCAAGTCTTACAAGATTTATTGATATTACTCCAAAGTTAAATCTTCCAGCGGTTTTATAATTACCTGTTTCGTCTAAATAACTTCCGAGGAAAGATCTACATCCCATACATTCCTTATAATCACCTGTAACTTCAATTGCTTTATCAGTATTAATATAATCAGGGTATTGTCTATGTGCACTACATACAACCGCTAATTTAAATAAGTCGTAGTATTTATCGCCGGGATTAAGGTTATTTCCCTTTGTGTTTTGATATACTAGCTTAGGAAATACAGGGGTTACACCACCGGTTAATCCTTTAATTCTTTGATTTAATATAGCCTCAGTTATCATTTTTTGAATTTTTTGATCCTCTTCACTAGCATTCAAATCTACATTATTTATACCAAGTGTTAAAAATGGAGTCTCGGCACGACTTGTCATTAATGTTTGAACTTCATATTCAAGTGATTGCATGCTATCTTCTATTTCTTTACCTAATCTATCCCAGGCATATTCTTCTATTTTAAGAGGATCGCCAATCCATTTTTCTCCAACAATCCTGTGTTTGTTTAAACTTTTAACTGCATAAGGAGTAAGTCCTGTTATTAAAGTTGGGAAAGTAGTTCCCCCGTATGTATTACTTGATATATGACTCGCAACTTGAGATAATACATTTATTGCGGTCTCAATTGAATTTGGTGTTCCTATAAGTGTTGTACCTAGGTCAAATCCATTCTCGAACATACTAATCCAGTCAACGAGGCAACAATTGAAAAGTGGTAAACCAAAATAAGTTTCATCATGTATATATATACTTTTTTTATGTTTTTTCAAATATTTTTTAGGTATTTTATGTCTTTGACTATAGTTGCTTCCTACAACATTTGAAATTAAGGCCCTTATAGTTTGAATTTTGCTTCCATCAAGATTTCCATTCGAATTAGTCTGCTCTGAAACTGCATTAATTATATTATCTATTTCTTTATCTAATTCTCCTTTTTTATCTCTTTCAAAAGTTCTTTCTTCTCTGTAACTTATGTAGGCTAGGGCTACTTTATTATCTAATAATTTTATTTGATCAACTATTATATCTTGTATTTCTTCTATTGGAATTATAGTTTCTCCTCTTTGATTAAGAGTTTCAAGTACCCTTGTTAAGACAAGATTATTAAAACTCTTATCTTCCTTCCCGTATACTTCTATAAAAGCTTTTCCAGCTGCTGTTAATATTCTTTCGGGAATAAATTCTTTTCTTCTCGAATCTCTTTTTATTACTTGCATATAATACCTCCGTGTATTTCATTTTCTATAAATATTTTCTAAAACGTTAAAAGTCCCTTAACTATTAAGTTAAGAGACTTAAAATCATCGCAACTAAAAAAAGATATTGCTAGCACCTCTCCATCTCTCGTAGAGCTATTGTGTGTAATTATGGAAAGGTATTCTGGCTTAAGCATCATTGTCCCCATTGCGCCTTCCCGGTTTCCCAGTGGCATTTTATATAAGGACTCTTCTTTTACAGCGGCGGGACCGCGCAGGATTTACACCTGTCTTCCCTTTTAAACTAAGGTAATATATACTTTAGTTACTCATAATTATAATATTGTAGCTCGCTTGGAGCTGATTTAATTATAGTTTATATCATGTTATCAATTAAATCAATCCTTATATATTACTATCATAGTTTTATTTTACTTTTTATATCGATAATAATGTCGTCAATAATATCTTTTATTTGAAGATTTCTTGTTCCTGGTATGTAAATACCATGTTTTTGCAGTGGAATTATATATTTAGTACAATCCATATTATATATTGATGAGGCAATCATAGGAGTGATTTCTCCTTTTATGCCACCACTACAAATCATGCCAATTGGCCCAATTATACTATCAACTTTATTTGTAGAACAAAATGAGCAAATTTCATCCTCTCCGCTTATACCTAAATTTGCACCGGATTTCATCATATTAGAGGTAGCAAATGTATTTGTACCAAGTGCGATAATATAAATATTAAGATCAATTTCTTTATGAATTTTTTTTATAATTGTTTTTCCAAGACCTGCTCCTTGAGCGTCTATTACAGCAATTTTCATTGTAATACCTCCAAAAAAATATAGGATAGTGATAATTATGCTTTAAGGTTTCTATATAGCTTTTTTAGAATTATAGTTTCCCGCCTAAATTGTATAAATGTGTTTTAAATATTATATCATGAAATTTCAATATCAGTCTCAAACACTTATATTAAATCATATTACCTTATTATCAATAAGAAACAATATTTTTAGTTAGATCACAATATTCGACACGAATTATTGGAAGTAGCTTTAAATAGCTTGAAGTTAATTATAATAAATAATAAAATAAGATCCGTTAAGACTGAAGAATGAGGTTAGCTAGAAGGTGATTTTGTTTGGTAACTATTGTTACTTATTTTTAAAGGTAAGTATATTACTATATCATTGTGGAAATATATATAGTAGTTATTTAAATAAAATTTGACCTAAGGAGTGATTTTAATGGAAGCAATGGTTGATAAGGATACGTGTATAGGATGTGGGTTATGTCCTGAAATATGTCCAGAAATTTTTACGATGGATGACGATGGAAAAGCAAAGGCATCTAAAGGTGAGATCTCAGCAAAATTATTAAATAGTGCTAAAGAGGCAGAGGAACAGTGCCCAGTTAATGCAATTACAGTAGAGTAGAAAAATTAATAATTAGTAAATAATCGATAAAAAAATAAAATATACTTAAAAATAGCGAGAAAAAATTCTCGCTATTTTTAAGTATATCTTGATAAAAAAAACTATCAACTTTATAATTAAGTTATAAGGCTTTAGGAAGGTGACAAATGGATGTAATTAGTGATTATTATAATGAAGTTATGAACAACATTAATGAAGGTATTGTTGTTATAGATAAAAGAGGCATTATTCAAATAATTAATAATGCTGCTGAAAGAATGTTTGAAATTGATGCAGATAATAGCATAGGAGAATATATTTTAGATGTACTCTCCTCTAGTAAATTAATAAGTATAATTGAAAATGGAGAGGCCCAGGTAAACAAAAAAGATGGCAAATTTATTGTCACTCGTAAATTAATAACTCAAAGCGGTGAAGTTATTGGTGCGTTTGAAGTTTTTCATGAGGATAATCAAAATGATCTACTAATGAATGTGCAAGATGATGGTAGGGTGCAGGAAGAGATGTTAAACACAATTTTTAATACTGTTAATGAGTGCATAGTTGTAGTGGATCAGAATGGAATAATAACTATGATGAGCGATGAATATAAAAGGTTTATTAATTGCCAAAATCCAGAGGGGAAACATGTAACTGAAGTTATAGAAAATACAAAATTACATATAGTAGCAAGGACTGGCGAAAAAAAAGTTGGCGAAATTCAAGAAGTAAATGGGCATAGGATGATTTCTATGAGAGTCCCTATAATAAAAGATGGTGTAGTTGTTGGTGCAATTGGGAAAGTAATGTTTAAGGATTTGAGCAATTTTAAAATACTAAGTAACAAATTATGTCTTATGGATAAAGAAGCTGAAGGCTGTAAAAATGAATTAAGTACAGATCAAAAGGCAATATATACTTTTAATAATATTATAGGAGGCAGTGATAAAAGCCAAGAAGTAATGGTCCTTGCCAAAAGAGTTGCTAAGGTAGATTCAAACGTTTTAATTACTGGAGAGAGTGGGACTGGTAAGGAACTTTTTGCACATTCTATTCATAATGATAGCAAAAGATGTTTAAAACCTTTTGTAAAAATTAATTGTGGGGCTATTCCAGCAGAGCTTTTTGAGTCAGAAATGTTTGGCTATGAAGAAGGGGCGTTTACCGGAGCAAAAAAATCAGGTAGAAAAGGCAAGTTTGAATATGCAAATGGTGGTACCATACTACTAGATGAAATAGGTGATATGCCTATGAATATGCAAGTTAAACTTTTAAGGGTTATTCAAGAGAAGGAACTCGTGAAGGTTGGTGGAAACGATGCTATTAAGGTTGATGTAAGAATTATAGCATCTACCAATAAATCTTTAGAACAGTTAATTAATGATGGAAAGTTTCGAGAGGATTTGTATTATAGGTTAGATGTTATGCATTTAAGATTACCGCCGTTAAGGGAAAGAAGAGAAGACATTGAGGAATTGGCAAATAAGCTTTTGATAAAAATATGTAAAAAATATAATGTTAAATCTGAAGGTATATCTAGGGAAGCTATTGATTTTTTGAAAGCTTATAGTTGGCCTGGGAACATAAGGCAACTTGAAAATGTAATAGAAAGAGCTATTAATTTGCTTGATGAGGATATTTGTATAATGCCAAAGCATTTGCCGGAAAAAATAATTAAGAGTAAAAGTAAGAAGTACTCGCTGGAAAACAATTATTTGAAAGATGTTGTTGAAAGGATTGAAAAGGACATAATCATGGAATGTTTAAAAGATACCAGTGGAAATAAAAAAGAAGCAGCAAAAATATTGGGGCTTAGTAGAGCTGGATTATATAAAAAATTAAACCGATATAATTTAATAAAATCGACTAATCCACAATAGTAAACATGCAAACTTTGTTTACACGTACTATTTTTTTATGAAAAATAGTACATGCATTGTAAACTAGAATTATTGGATAAACTAAATACATAGTTATATCAATGCATTGAAAATACTTTAAGTGATTTTTTTAACAAATAGGTTATAATATTAACAAGCTTAAACAAGATAAATTTATATAAGTATTAGTGTAAACTTAGTTTACACTAAGGGCTACATTTAATTTTGCTATAAAGAAATAAGTTGCTATAGTGAGGTTTGTGGGGGATCGACAACTTGGCATGAAAATTGCTAGTATTATATATATGGGAAGATATAAATATAAAATTCCTATTATATGTTAATAATAAATTAAATAAATAAATTAATGGAGGGTTACATATGAAAGAAATAGTAATTGTAGGAGCAGCAAGAACAGCAATAGGATCTTTTGGTGGAGGATTATCAAAAGTATCAGCTGTAGAAATGGGAACTGTTGCAGCTAAGGAAGCTATAAAAAGATCAGGAGTTAAACCAGAATTAATAGAAGAAGCTATAATCGGTAACGTAATACAGGCAGGACTTGGACAAAATGTTGCTAGGCAGATAGCTATAAAAGCAGGATTAGATATTTCATCTTCAGCACTTACAATAAATAAAGTTTGTGGTTCAGGACTTAGAGCTGTAAGTTTAGCTGCACAGATTATAATGTGTGGAGATGCAGAAGTAGTTTTAGCAGGTGGAACTGAAAGCATGAGCAACGCTCCATATGCACTTCCAAACAATAGATGGGGAGCAAGAATGGGAGACGGTAAAGTAGTTGATACTATGATTAAAGATTCTCTTTGGGATGCATTTAATGACTATCATATGGGAATGACAGCAGAAAATATTGCAGAACAATGGAACATCACTAGAGAAGACCAAGATCAATTTGCTTTAAAAAGTCAACATAAAGCTGAAGCAGCTATAAAGGGTGGCAAATTTAAAGATGAGATCGTTCCAGTGGTAATTCCTCAAAGAAAAGGGGATCCAATAACATTTGATACTGATGAATTTCCAAAATTTGGTTCATCTATAGAAAAATTAAGAAAATTAAAACCAGCATTTAAGAAAGATGGTACTGTAACAGCAGCTAATGCATCAGGAATAAATGATGGTGCTGTTATGTTTATAGTAATGTCAAAAGATAAAGCTGATCAATTAGGACTTAAACCTCTAGTTACAATAAAATCATATGCATCAGCAGGAGTAGATCCAAAGATAATGGGTTATGGTCCAGTTCCAGCAAGCAAAAAAGCGTTAGCAAAAGCAGGACTTACTGTAGCTGATTTAGATTTAGTTGAAGCTAACGAAGCATTTGCTTCTCAATCATTAGCTGTAGCTAAAGATTTAGGCTTAAATCCAGAAATAGTAAATGTTAATGGTGGAGCTTTAGCACTAGGTCATCCAGTAGGAGCTTCAGGTGGAAGAATACTTATTTCATTAATATATGAAATGATAAAAAGAGATTCTAAAACAGGACTTGCTACATTATGTATAGGTGGCGGTCAAGGAACTGCAATTATTGTTGAAAGAAAATAGAAGGTAGAATAATGTGAGGTGCCTCTGAAATGATTGAAAAATCATTTCAGAGGCACCTTTTTTCTTTGGCAGTTGTATATTTTATGAAATGAGATTAGAAAAAAGTTTATACATTGTTTATAATTAGGTTATAAAAAGTAGATATATAGAATTTATAATAGAAATATGTTAGAATATTGTTTATAAGGTAGTTTTAACTAAAGTTTATGGGTATGAGTATATATTCGACTAATAATGTAAATTGAATTTTTAATGGTTAATAATGTTATAGGATAATATGCTGCTGTCAAATATATTAAAAATGGGAGGATGACATGAAGCATTTGAAAAACAAGTTGAATATGAAGTTAGTAGTATTGCTACTAGCTATCATATCAATTATAGTTGTATTTAGATACCTACCGTGGATTATAGAAATAACCGTATCTCCTGAGAAATTTCGAAGATATATTGTTTCAATGGGTAATTGGGGAATAATTTCATACTTATCTTTCCAAGTACTACAAACGGTAGTTGCGCCAATTCCAGGTGAAGTAATTCAGGTAGCAGGTGGATATATTTATGGTAGCGTATTAGGGACCTTTTATTCAACATTAGGGATGATGCTTGGGGGCATAATTATTTTCTATTTCACTAGGTTTATAGCATTTTCTTTTGTAGAAAAAATAGTGAAACGTACAAGTACTAAATGGTTGACGAAAATAATAAGTAGTAAGAAATTTCCCATTGTTATGTTTGTTATGTTTATAGTTCCAGGAATGCCGAAAGACATTTTAATATATGTGGCAGCATTAACACCTATAAAATCATTGAAGTTCTTTATGATTTTACTAGTAGGTAGATTACCTGGTACTGCAGCAGTTGTGTGTATTGGTTCAAATATTCATCATGGAAATTACATGTTTTCCATTGCATTAGTTGCGGCATCAGTATTGCTTGTTATTCTAGGAATATTATATAAGGATAAAATTATAAAAAAAGTTTCTGAGGAGCAGTGTAATTTATCATAGGCTTTTATTAAATTATATATGATAAGTTATAAAAATTTAATTAAATGGAGGAATTTATATGAATGAATTAATTTATGGTATACTCGAAGAAATTACTGGTGAGGATTTACGAGAAGAAAGCAATGTGAATTTATTTGACACAGGAAGATTGGATTCATTAGGGATAATTGAACTTATTGTAGCGATAGAAGATAACTTTAGTGTTAAACTTGATCCTGCGCTTATGGAAAGAAAAGATATAGAAACTCCGAACAAAATTATTGAATACCTTCAATCTCGCTCTGATTTAAAATAGAATGAAAAAGAGCATAGCTTATATTAAGATTAACAAAATTTAAGGTTAATTTAATATTAATGTTATATAATACTAAGGAATAACTGCCAACATTATGTTATAATTATATAATGATAGGAGTGATATAGATGGTAAAAAAGATGGTAAAAATTAAGAATGCGGTACCTAACATTTTCACCTTAAGCAATATGTCTTGTGGCATTTTGTCTATACTTATGAGTTTTGACAGCAATTATAAATTAGCAGCGATATTTATTCTTTTAGCAGGAATATTTGATAGATATGATGGGAAAATAGCTAGGTTTTTAAATGTAGATGGAGAACTCGGCAAAGAACTAGATTCATTATGTGATTTAGTATCTTTTGGTGTTGCACCTTCTATATTAATATTTAGCATTTATAATTTTGCAGGACTTGGACCAATTGGGTATTTGATGGTTTTAGTATTTCCAGTAGCAGGAGCATATAGACTTGCAAAATATAATATTACAGATTTTGATGGAGTATTTTCAGGAATTCCTATCACTGTTACAGGTACATTTTTAGCGTTGTATGCATTCTTTATGTTTAATAGAGCGTCAAATTTAGGTCCTACAATGTTTTTAATGGTTCTGTTATCATATTTAATGGTAAGTAAATTTAAATTTAAAAAGCAATAATAATGTAAGCAAAATATTTTTAGTGCAATTATATTAAAAACCTCACCGCAAAGTGAGGTTTTTTTAATTCTTAAATTTATAATAATATTCTGGTGTATCTTTAGTTATAGTTTTAAATTCATAACCCAAATTAAGGTAATAATTTATAATGCTTGGCAGTGATTTTACAGTATTTTTATTATTAGAATTGCAATGCATAAGTATTATAGCTATGTTTTCATTACCTCTAATGATTTTTGTATTTTTAATAAGTTTCGCAACACTTAAATGAGGGTTGATGCCATCACTTGCATCCACATTCCAATCATATATTTTAAAGTCTTTTTTATGAAGTTTTTCTAAAGTAAGTGAATTTAAGCGCTTTGAACTACCACCAGGGAACCTAATAATCTTAGAAGTGAAACCTGTAATTTCTTGAATTTTATTAGAAGTTCTTTCCATCTCGTCAATGAATTTATCTGAACTTAGGTATATTTTTTTGAAATCATGGCTATAAGTATGAAGACCTATGCTATGACCTTCAGTATATATTCTCTTAAGGATAGATTCTTTTCCTTCAATTTCTTTTCCTACTATAAAAAAGGTAGCTTTAACTTTTTCACTTTTTAATACATCTAATAGTGCATCTGTGACAACGTACGTAGGTCCATCGTCGAAAGTTAAATATACAAATTTAGAAGTAGGAATGTTTCCACCATCTTTAAATGAAGTACTAGATGGGTTAAATGTTTGGATGCTTTTTTGAGCACTATTTGCATTTGAACTATAGACTAATAAGAAACAAATAATAGTTGTTGTAAAAATTATAGGAATACTTTTTTTCATGAAATTCATAGTATCACTCACCTTTAGTTTTTGTTGATATTAGTATACCCAAAGAAAAATCTATTAAAACAGTATATTAGTAAAATCAAAATATGAGACATTATTTACTATTAATTGATGCTTGAATTTTATATAATTACGATATATAATAAGCCTAGAATTTTCTGATTGTGTAGAGAAATAAAACCAATTTCAAAAGAAGAAAGAGGAGGCATATAGTATGCAGCAAACACCAAATTCTAATAGACTTCATATAGCTATATTTGGAAAAAGAAATGTGGGAAAATCAAGTTTAATTAATGCACTTACAAATCAGGACATTGCATTAGTTTCTAGTTTAGCAGGAACTACAACGGACCCAGTATATAAGGCGATGGAATTACTTCCAATAGGACCAGTTGTGATTATAGACACTGCAGGACTTGATGATGATGGAGAAATAGGTGAACTTAGAATCAAAAAAACTAAGGAAGTTATGGATAAAACAGATTTAGCTATTTTGGTTATAGATGGTAATGAGAAGGATTTAATAATTGAAAAAGCATGGTATGAAGATTTAAAAAATAGAAAAATACCTATAGTAGGAGTTATAAATAAAATCGATGAAAATGGAGAAGGGCTAGGGAAGATCCAACTTGCCAGCATCCAAAAGATGATAGGCATAGATTTTGTTAAAGTTAGTGCTAAAGACAGAATTAATATTGATGAATTAAAAAAAGCAATTATGGATGCTGCACCAGCTGATTTTGAGAAAAATACAATTGTAGGTGACATAGTAAAACCAAAGTCAATAGTATTAGTTGTAGCTCCACAAGATATTCAAGCACCAAAAGGAAGACTAATATTGCCACAGGTTCAAATTATAAGGGACCTACTTGATAATGATGTTATGGCTCTTGTTGTAAAGGATAGTGAACTAGGCGATATTTTAGCTGCACTAAAGGTTAAACCGGATTTGGTGATTACAGACTCACAGGTATTTAAAAAAGTTAATTCTATTATTCCAAAAGATGTACCACTTACTTCATTCTCTATACTTATGGCGAGGTACAAGGGAGATTTAGATACCTTAGTTAAAGGGGCAAGAGCTATTGATACATTGAAACCAGGAGATAAGGTACTCATAGCAGAAGCATGTACTCATCATCCACTTGAGGGTGATATAGGTAGAGAGAAACTACCCAAATGGCTTAATGAGAAGGTCGGTGGGAATCTAGATATAACAGTTTGTGCGGGTAGTGGTTTTCCAGAAGACCTAAGCGCGTATAAGTTAATAGTTCATTGTGGAGCTTGTATGTTTAATAGACAACAATTAATGTCAAGGATTGGAAAAGCTAATATAGTTGAACTACCTATTACCAATTTTGGTATAGCTATAGCTCACATTAATGGTATATTAGATAGGGTGCTAAGTGCTTTTGAATAGAACTTTATTTTGAATAGTAATAATAAAATAAATAAAGTATTTAAAAACTTGAATAGTGATACTTAATATGCTACAATTTGTTTGCAATTACAAAATAAGTAAAATGAAACATAAAAGCATATATTATTAGTTAAATATGGATTTTATTAAATACATATAGACAAATGGTATTTAAGAGACTAATATAAAACTAAGTTAACTTAATGAGAATATAATTATAAATTTAAATATATAAATTTAAATTTAAATATATAAGAATGCAATCTAAACAATTGAAAGGAGAATTTTAAATGAAGAAAAAAATATATATTGATGGAATGAGTTGTTCACATTGTGTAAGTCATGTAAAGGAAGCATTATTAGATATTGGTGCTACTAAAGTAAAAGTTGATTTAGAAGAAAAATTTGCAATGGCAGAATTTGAAGATGAAACAACAGATAATGATATCTCAGAAGCTATTGAAGAAGCTGGATATGAAGTTACTGAAGTTGAAGAATATTAACATAAAAAGTCCTACCATTATAAGTATGGTAGGATTTTTCTAAATTGAAAGTTGTAGAACTTATAATATCAACTGAAAAATTTTAAGTGGACGTCTATTTTTTTATTTTCAATTTCTAAAACAACATAAGAATACCATGGCTCACGTCTTTTGCAGGAGGGGGAACCGGGATTAATCATAAGCACTTTACTTTTAGTGAGTATTAGTGGTTGATGAGTGTGTCCAAAGATTATTATATCTACCTTATCACTAACAAATTTATCATATGCTGTGTTTAGTGTATTTTTGCTGGTGCCATGACCATGATACAGACCAATTCTATATCCTTCTATGGATAATATTTCTTTTTCATTTAATATACTTCTTATATAATGTTTATCATTGTTTCCCCATACTCCAACGAAATTCTTATGCTCTTTTAATTTTGATACAACGCTGGGTGAAATATAATCACCTGCATGAATTATCATATCAGCTTCTTTAAATAAATTGTCTATTAATTTGAAAAGTTTATCATTATGTTTTTTTGCATGTGTATCAGATAATATCACAATTTTCATATTTCATCACCTTTTAGTATTATATTATTTTATATTATGCTTTGATACACAATTAATCATCTCTTTATAGATTACTAGCATATTAACTTATTATATGTGCTAATGAGTTTTACTAGTAACATACTTTATTTTACAGTTTAAATTATATTTATATAACAATTCTGTTATAATTAATATATAATTATAATAGCTAGATTATTTAATCTAAGAAAAATTTTAAAGGTTTATTATAGAGGTAGGAGAAAAAATGGGACAAGTAGAAGACACAGTTTTAATTTATGAACAAAATGGAATAAATATAAAAAATGAGAAGTCTTTGCATTCGTCTATTAAACAATGGTATGTTACGCCTGGAGATAGATTCGAGGTGAAAGTAGATAAATATGTAATTGATTTGGTGAGAGAAGATTCATTAATTGAAATACAAACAAAAAATTTTAGTGCAATTCGCAATAAACTTAGGGAATTAGTTAAGTATAATAAGGTAATGCTTGTGCATCCTATAGCTGCTGAAAAATATATAGTAACTACAGAGAAAACTGATATAGTAATTAGTAGAAGAAAATCACCTAAAAAGGGTAAGTTAGTTGATTTATTTGATGAATTAATTAGGATACCTGATTTAATGGGATCAGATAATTTTATATTGGAAATTCTAATGATTAAAGAAGAAGAGATAAGATGCAAGGATGGTAAAGGAAGTTGGAGGAGAAAGGGTATAAGCATAGTGGATCATAAACTTTTAGAGGTAATTGAGAAAATCACTTTTAAAGAGGATAAGGATTTTTTAATATTTTTACCACATGAATTACCAGGAAATTTTACAAACAAGAACTTGGCAAAAATATTAAAAATTCCTGAAAATAAGGCAAGAAAAATAACATATTGTTTTAGAAAAATGAAGATTATAAAAGAAATAGGGAAACTTAAAAATGAACTTATATTTGAGAAGCTGTGAAATGAATTGATCTAGTATTTAGAGGAGGTAGAATCTGTGGATAAAAAAAAGGTTTACGTAACAAGAAGAATTCCAGATGAGGCTATTGAACTTTTAAGAAAGCATTTTGACGTAGAAATAAATCCTTGTGATAGAGGTTTATTAAGAGAAGAACTTATTGATAAGGTAAAAGGTAAGGATGCTGTTTTATGTCTTTTAACTGATAATATAGATAAAGAAATACTTGAGTCAGCAGGGAGCAAATGTAAAATTTTTGCTAATTACGGTGTGGGTTACAGCAATATTGATATTGATACGGCTACCAAACAGGGAATAATTATTACAAACACTCCTTGCGTATTAGATGATGCTACTGCAGATCTTGCATGGACACTACTCATGGTTGTTTCTAGAAGGATCGTGGCAGCGGATAAATTTACAAGAAATGGTGCTTATGAGTCTTGTGACCCTATGATGTTTCTTGGGCGTGAAATTACCGGCAAGACATTAGGTGTTGTAGGAGCAGGGCGAATTGGGTTTAACTTTGCAAAGAAAGCTAAGGCTTTTGATATGAAAATACTCTATACTGATATAGTTAGAAATTATAAAATGGAAAAAGAACTTGGTGCTATTTATGTAGATAAAGAAATGCTACTTAAAGAAGCTGATTTTGTATCATTACACGTGCCACTTTTATCTTCTACCATTCATTATATAGGAGAGAAAGAATTTTCTATTATGAAAAACACTTCAGTTATTGTTAATACATGTAGTGGACCGGTAATTGACGAAAAGGCATTAGTTAAAGCCCTCAAAGATGGTGAAATATGGGGAGCAGGACTTGATGTATTTGAACATGAACCCAATATTGAACCAGAACTTCTAGATATGTACAATGTTTCAATTGTTCCTCGTATTTCTTCAGCCACAATGGAAACAAGAACAAAGATGGGAATAGTTGCATCCGAAAATATTATCAAAGCCTTAAATGGTGAAAGTCCGGATGATTGTGTTAATACGGATGTATTAAAATAATTTATTATTAAAGCACTTACATTCAGAGCAGTGGATGGAAGTGCTTTTTTATTTGAGATAATATGAAGATATGGCAGTTATGTAATATTACGTTTACTAAATTTTTCTAGTTTTTCAACAAATAATGTCGCAATCTTTGATAAGTTTCTCTCATGAACTAAGTAAGAAAAAAACCTATTATATTTTGTTTTAGTAGCTATGATTTTAAGTTCATTGTTAGTAGCGGCATCAGCAACTACTAAAGATGAGATAAAAGTTACGCCTAAATTATTTTTAACAGCTTCTTTAATTGCATAATTACTTCCAAGAATAATAAAATTCTTTGGAGATATACCTTCTGTATTTAAAAATATATTTAGATACTCACCAGTTCCAGAACCTTCTTCCCTATGCATCCAAGTTTGATTTGACAAGTTAGGTTTAAGGCCAATATTCTTATCATAGGTAAAAGAATTTGGAGTTACAATAACCATTGTATCTTTATAAAAGTTGCTAGAAGTATAGTTATGTGCAGGGACGCTACCTTCAGTTAAAGCAATATCAATATCATAGTTTTTAAACTTTTCATAAATATTATGGGTATTTTCAATGGCAACTTCTAGTTTTACATTCGGAAACTCTTTAATAAATTCTCCTAGTATTGAGGGGAGTAAAAATTCACCTATTGTCATGCTTGCGCCAATCTTTAAGGTTCCTGAGGTGGAATCATGATAATTGTTAAGTTCATCTTTTGTGTCGTCAATTAGCGATATTATTTGTTTAGCTTTTTTGTATAATATTTCTCCAGTTTGTGTAATTAATATATTTCTTTGTTTGTTTGATCTTTCTATTAGTTTTGTTTTAAACTTTTTTTCTAGAATTTTAATGTGTAAACTAACACTTGGCTGAGATATGTTGATGGTACTTGCGGCTTTTGTGAAGCTTTTTTCGTCTACAACAGCTATAAAAGTTTTCAATTCCTCTATCAAAATTATCACCCTACCTATTAGTAATACTAATAAGTATTATAGAAAACATGTATTATACTTATTGGTTAAAAACAAGTATACTATAGTCAGATGGATGTTGCAATACGAAAGGAATGATACAAATGAACAATTTAAATGAGATTCTTCTTTCTGAAATTGAAGGTTTTAGAGCACTTGGTAATAAATTTTTAAGTGGTGAAATGAGTAAGATGGATTTTAAAGGGGCTTCCGGTGGTATGGGAGTATATGCCCAGAGTAGTGGCAAGGATTTTATGGTAAGATTTAGAATGCCAGCTGGGATAGCTTCTATAAAGGATCTTAAACAAATTTATGACTTTGCAAATAGATATAAAGTTGAAAATATACATATAACTACTCGTCAAGCAATGCAATTACATGGAATTACTATAGATGAAGTTTGCAATATTATGAAGGAAGGTATAAACAAAGAGTTATATGTAAGGGGTTCAGGTGGTAATTATCCTAGAAATGTTTCTGCATCACCACTATCTGGGGTAGAAAAAAATGAGGTTTTTGATATATCACCTTATGCAACTGCGGTGGGTAAACATTTTTTAGATAAGATATATACATATAAACTACCAAGAAAATTTAAAGTTGCATTTTCAAGTAACGACAAGGATGAGTCACACGTAACTGCTACTGATTTAGGATTTTTAGCGGTTATTGAAAATGGAGCCCAATATTTCAAAGTATATTTAGGTGGTGGAATAGGAAATAATTCAAGACTATCTGTTTCCAGTGGTCAATTAATAAATCCTGAGGATATTCTGTACCATGTTGAAGCATTAACAGAGCTTTTTATTAATGAAGGTGATTATGTAAATAAAGGAAAAGCTCGTATAAGATATATTAAGGAAAGAATGGGCGATGAGAAATTTATAAATTGTTATAATAGTTATTTGGAGAAGGTTAAGGCTAAAGGCAATTTGAAAATCGAGGTAGAAACCAAGGTTTATGATAAGACTGGTATTGAAACTTCTATAAAAAGTCCAAGACTAATTTCACAAAAACAAGATGGGTTATACAGTGTGTATGTTCATCCAATGGGAGGACAATTAAGAACAAATCATTTAAAACTAATAATAGATAAAATAGATGGTATGAATAAGATAGAAATAAGATTAACTATGTCAGAAGGATTATACATCAGAAATTTGAACGGAAAGGAAGCACAAATATTACTTGACTTAACAGAGGAAATGGGTGGAAATACTTCACTTGAATATTCTACTTGTTGCATTGGAGTTCCTACTTGTCAAATGGGAATACTAGAAAGCCAGACTACTTTAAAAGAGATTTTAAGCTATTTTAAAGAAAAGAACTTCACAAAAGATATATTGCCACCTGTTCATATATCCGGATGCACTAATTCTTGCTCCGTACATGAAATAGGAACAATTGGATTTCGTGGTAAAAAGAAAAAGATTCAAGATGAACTTACAAATGTATTTGAATTACATATTGGTGGAGATCTTGGGATAGGTAAAACAAAGCTCAGCAAAATTTATGGAGATATTAAACAAGCGGATGTGCCAGAATTTTTATTTGAACTTGCAAGTGCCGTAGATAATTCAAACAAAGACTTCACTACTTGGATGGAACAAAACGTGGATGAGTTTAATGAATTAGTAACTAAATATATAGTATAAAAAAATTAGATAATTTAGAAAGATAATTAAGAATAGGATATATGGTTTTAACCATGTACTCTATTCTTTTTTTTGATTTACTTAGAGATAAACAACATGAAAACGACTAATAAGTAACTTTAAATATATATAAATTAAGCATGTATGACTATTTGAATTATAATGTTAATTATACGCCGCTAGAAGTATAAATTTGGCTATATTTCGTCATAAATAGATTAATTATAGTTTGAAATCTTAGAATTAGTAATATATAATATATAATAGATAAATATTGTATAAATAAATTTGATTATAGAGGTGCATTTATGTTTTCAAAGATAAGAGAACTATTAATAGGTAAGACATTAAAAACAGAAGAATTAGAAGGAGAAAAATTAAACGTTTTATGGGGACTACCTATATTATCCAGTGATGCAGTTTCCTCTGTTGCATATGCAGGTGAGGAAATTTTAATTGTGTTAATTGGAGTTATGGGATTTATGGCATATAGATATATGTTTTATGCTGCATTATGTATTGTTTTGCTATTGCTCATACTCGTTTTTTCATACATGCAAACCATTGATAGTTACCCATCTGGTGGAGGATCATACATAGTTGCAAAGGATAATCTGGGAATAACCCCAGGGCTTACTGCGGGAGCAGCTCTTACTGTAGGTTATGTACTTACAGTTGCTGTTAGTATAAGTGCTGGAACAGCTGCCATAACGTCGGCTATGCCATTTTTGTATAAGTACAAAGTAGCTATAGCTCTTATAATGTTATTAATTATAACAATAGGGAATCTAAGAGGAACGAAGGAATCATCTAAACTTTTTGGAGTTCCAACATATATATTCATAGGCTCTTGTGTAGTTCTTATTGTTACTGGTCTTGTTAGACATTATGTTTTTGGTTATTCGCCACAGCCTTTATTTTCAGTGCCAAGGCAAGTAGGTGATATTACATTATTTCTGTTTCTTCGTGCATTTGCTTCAGGTTGTAGTGGGTTAACGGGAGTTGAAGCTGTAAGCAATGGTATACCTAATTTTAAAGAACCATCACAAAAAAATGCAAAAATTGTTTTGCTTTTACTGGGTGGGTTAGTATTTTTTATTTTTGTAGGATTATCTTTCTTAGCAACAATTTATCATGCAGTACCTGTTAATCATATGACAGTTCTTGCTCAAATTACCCAGCAAGTTTTCGGAAAAAATATTTTCTTTTATGTTATTCAATTTACCACTGCAATTATTTTAATAATGGCTGCTAATACATCTTATGCAGGTCTTCCATTATTACTTTCTTTAATGGGGAACGATGGATATGTTCCAAGGCAATTTTCTCAAAGAGGAAAAAGGTTAAGTTTTTCAAATGGAATAATAGTATTAGCTGTAGCTTCTGCTATATTAATTATTGTGTTTAAAGGCGATACACATGCACTTTTACCGTTATATGCTGTTGGTGTATTTATATCTTTTACACTTTCTCAGGTTGGAATGTTCTTGAAGTGGAAAAGGGAAAAATCACTTGGTTGGAAATTTAAGGCGGCCGTAAACGGATTTGGTGCTGTTATAACTTTCATTACAGTAATACTTATAGGCATTATAAAGTTTACTCAGGGTGCGTGGATTGTTTGTATTATATTACCAATGCTTGTTTATTTTATGTTAAAGATTAAGGAGCATTATACTCATGTAGTAGAGCAAATAAGATTAACAAATGACCTAAGACCCAAAGCTTCTGCAGTAACAAATAATGATCAGCATGTAATAATACTTTTAGGTACATTAAATAAATCATTCCTAAAGGCATTAAACTGTGCTAAATGTTTATCACAAAACGTTGTTGCATTTCATGTATCAACTGATCCGGAAATTACTCAAAAATTAAAAAGAAAGTGGAAAGAGTATAATCCAGGAATTCCATTAATAATAGAGCACTCATCATATAGGGATGTAATGGAACCATTAATGAATTTTATACAATCAGAAGAGCGTTCTTCAAAACATGGAGAAACGGTAACAGTAGTGCTAACACAGTTTGTTATTACTAAATGGTGGCATAATTTACTTCATAACCAAACAGGGTATTTTATAAAGAGTCAATTATATAAAAATAGAAATGTGGCAGTGCTTACAGTGCCGTATATAATAAAAGAGTAGAAATTAAAAATCATTAGCCTAGGCTAATGATTTTTCTTATTTATTTCTTTTTAAGTGCATAAAATCCAAAAATTATACAGGAATAAAAAGTAATTAACCTCCATAACAATATACCGGCCATTATATTACTAGCTGCAAAAAACAAACTAAAACAAATATAGAAAGCACCTTCCGCGCCCCCCATGGCTCCTGGTGACGGTATAACAGCTGTTATCATCATTATAAAAGCAGTTCCCGCTATCATACTACCGATGCTAGCACCCTTCATTCCAAAGCTAAGATAGATAAAATAAGGAATAATAAAATATATTGTTAGTTGTAATGTTGTATATATAACAGCTTCAAAAATTAATCCTTTACTATGTTTTGCTATTTGCATATTATCATGGAATTGATCTAAATTCTGGTTAATATCTGTTTCTAGTTTTGATACATTTTTTACAAATTTAAATTTTCGTAATATTCTAGATAAAATCATTATAAATTTATGTGTTAATTTACGATACTTGGAAAAAATAATTAAACATGCAATTACACTAGCATGAACTAAAAAACCTACGCCTATTAAATAAAATAAATTGCTGGTTTTTCGTCTAAAAAAATCTAATTTCCCAAATATAAGAACTAGAGAGTATATAGTTAATATAGCTTGATACATAATAAATTTAATCATAAGCGCTGAACCAGCTTTGCCAGCGGCCAGTCCTTGTTTAGTAAGTGCGTATAACTGCATTGGCTGACCGCCAGATGCAAAGGGAGTTATTGAATTAAAATATTGCCCAATAAGAGTGACTTTAAAGGCCTCTTTAAATTTATAATCTTTTTTCATTAGAAATACAGTTACTTGTAAGATTCTAGCTTCGCAAACCCAATATAAAAACATGGAGAAAATAGCCGCAATTAGCCATTGAATATGTAAGTTTTTCATTTGATGAATCAAATCCATCCAACCATGTGTGAATATAATTAATAATATAAAAATGCCCACAGAGGCTATACCCAATATCAAATTAAATTTATATTTTTTCATTAATTTACCTACCCTTTATTAATAATACTTTTATAAAAAAATCAAATACAAATATATTTCTTTAGTATCAACAGTTTTCGTTAGTTTCACTCCTTATATTTCTCATTTATTAAATTTGTAGAAATAATATTTGCCTTTAATTACAATTATGTCTTAAATATTATATCATGAAATTTAAACTACATTCTTAAATTTATCTTACATTATTTTTTAATAGTAATAAATAATATGTTTTATAAATTAAAAAAGGAGAGTGATTTATAAAACCACTCTCCTAAAATCATTGTTTCTACTTATAATTTAATGAATAGCTTTTTTTCTATAACTCTTTCCAGTTGTTTCAACACTACCTATAGTTATGAACGCATCTTCATCAAAGCCATTTACAATACATTTTAGTTTAGAAATCTCCAAACGAGATACAACAACATAAATTACATTTTTATACTCGCCTTCTTTTCCGCCCTTACCGTAAAGGTAAGTCATTGCTCGACCAAGTCTAGCCATTATTGCCTCAGAGATTTCTTCATGTTTATCTGAAATAATTACTACAGCTTTTGATTCATCAGTACCTTCAATGATAATGTCAATAACTTTGATTACTATAAAATAGGTTATGAGAGAATACATAGCTCTATCCCAACCAAAAATCAAGCCTGCTGAAAGTAATATAAAGAAATTGAAGAACATAATTATCTCTCCAACTGAAAATTTAATTCTTTTGTCAAGTATTATTGCTACAATTTCTGTACCATCGGTTGATCCACCGCTTCTCATTATGAGTCCTATGCCTAGTCCAACTAGTATTCCACCAAAAACTGCTGCCAATAGTATATCATGTGTTATTCCGGGAATTGGCTTAAGGATAGATACACCTATAGAATAGCATATTACAGAAAAGATAGTTGCTATGGTAAATGTTTTTCCGATTTGCTTATATCCGATTATAAAAAATGGTATATTTAGTATAAAAGTAAGTAGCCCAAGTGGTACGCTGATAAAATGATTTGCCATAATTGATATTCCAACAACGCCTCCATCAATTATGTTGTTAGGTATTAAAAATATTTCTAAGCCGATTGAATATAGTGTTGCGCCAAGCATTATAATAATTACTTTACTAAAGCTCGCGTAAAATTTTTTGAAGCGTTTAGTCATCGAATAACCTCTCTTTTTAAATACGTACCTTAATTATAACCTATTTTTACATTTCATTCAAGTTAATTTGAATCATAAACTATATTTTCTGACAATTATGATAAAAAGAATATTAAATAATATAGTGTTAAAATTGCTAGTTATTATTTCTAAAATGAATTATATATTAGATTAAAATGAATGCTATTTCATTAAAATATGTAGAATTTAGTTAGTGTAGTGAATATAGTGTATAAAAAGGTTAATACAAAAAAGGTAAGATTGCTAATTGCTTTGAGAAAGATAAAATGGAGGAAAATAAAATGAGCCAATTATCTGAAATTGAA
Organism: Clostridium estertheticum subsp. estertheticum; assembly: GCF_001877035.1. Taxonomy (NCBI): domain Bacteria; kingdom Bacillati; phylum Bacillota; class Clostridia; order Eubacteriales; family Clostridiaceae; genus Clostridium; species Clostridium estertheticum. The sequence goes on from NZ_CP015756.1 coordinate 518,164, forward strand.
GAGTTAAGGAAAGAAGAGGTACAACATGAAAGAACTATAGAAGAAGCAATATTTTATAGTGGACCAGATATGCACTATATTTACGATCAACAAGGAAGATTAGTGAGGTGGAATGAGAAGTTTCAGGATATAACAGGTTACTCGTCCAAGGAATTAGCTAAAATGAGTCTTTTAGATTGGTATAAGGGTGATGAAAAAAGCTATAGAGCAATCATGGATTGTATTACTAGGGCTATAGACGATGGATTCGGTGTTACTGATGCAGAAATGCGAAAGAATGATGGTACAATAGTATCCGTGTATTTTAAAGCATTTACTTTATGTTTAAATGGGAAAAAATATATTGAATGTAGAATCATTGATATAACGCAGAGTAAAAGAAAGGAGAAAGAAATTTGTTATCTAAGTTACCATGATCAGTTAACGGGGTTATATAACCGTAGGTTTTACGAAGAAGAATTAACAAGACTTGATACGGAAAGGAACCTTCCTATGACAATTGTTATGGGGGACGTAAATGGGTTAAAATTTATTAATGATTCCTTTGGACATATCATGGGTGATAGGCTTCTTAAAAAAGTAGCAAAAATAATAAGCCTGGGATGTAGGGCTGATGATATTATTGCCAGGCTTGGAGGGGATGAGTTTGTTATTATATTACCTAGAACGGATGCTTTTGTAGCAGAAAATATTATAAAGCGAATAAAAAATTTGTCATTAGGTGAAAAGGTTGGTTTCATTGATATCTCCGTTTCTTTTGGGTATCAAACAAAGAATAGTAAAGAAGAAAAAACTGAAGAAATTTTAATAACTGCAGAAAATAATATGTACAATAATAAACTTTTTGAGGGCCCAATTATGAAAGTGAAAACAATTAAGTCGATAATAAATACATTATATGAGGAAAACAAAGAAGAAGAAAAACATTCTCACGAGGTTTCGAAGTTATGCGGAAAAATGGGAGAAGCCCTTGATTTCTCTAAATATGAGGTCAATGAGCTCAAGGAAGTTGGATTGCTCCATAATATAGGTAAAATTGCAATACATGAAAATCTACCTAATAAAACAGGCAAATTCACAAGCGATGAATGGAAGAAAATTAAGAGCCACTGTGAAATAGGTTATAGAATGCTTAATACAGTAAATGGTATGTCCAACATGGCGATATACATATTATATCACCATGAAAGATGGGATGGATTAGGATATCCAAAAGGATTAAAAGGAGCAGAGATACCAATTGCATCAAGAATTATAAATATAGCAGATGCATATGATTCAATGAGTAGAGATAGATGTTATCGAAGTGCATTATCAATGGAGAATATCATAAAAGAATTACAAAAAAACGCAGGTCATCAATTCGATCCTGAACTAGTGACTGTATTTATTAAAAAAATATTAGGAAAGTAAGTATTGGAAAGCATCTATGAAATCTTATCAGTATAAAGCAAAACTTTTGATAACCTATTACCGTTTTCATACGTGATTCTAAATACATTTACGTGGTTACCTGTCACTTTATTATAAATTTTATATTTTTTATTACTAAGACTTGCATTTGAGTACACATTAAATGTTAGATTTTCATTTTGGATACCAGATTCTATAAAAATAGGATAAGAATATGTATTCTTAAATTTATAATCAAGAAGTCCAAAAGAAACTGTAGCATCAAGACCTTTCCCTATATAGCTGCAAGGCAAACTATGATGATATCTTTCCACAGAGGCAATATTTGTTCTAAGTATTGCATTATAAAGTGTAGTTGAGACTTGGCACACTCCACCACCTAAGTCATCTACAACTTTGTCATTTACAATTCCTTTTGCTAGCTTATAGCCTTTTTTAGCAGATCTTTCACCCACTACATCATTAAAGCTAAAAAGATCACCAGGCATAACTATATGCCCGTTTATAGAATCAGAAGCTACTCGAATATTTTCTGACCGACTTTCATTTGAATTGCCAAAGTTAGTGGTAGAACTAGATATTAAAGTATTTATTCCTTCTAAATTGTTTTTTTTAATCTTAGGTTCAATATTTATTAATTTAGATTCTATTAGTAAATTTTGTTCTTGTTTTATATTTTCAACTTTGGTTTTTATTTCCTTTTTTAGACTGGCAGAATCTATACTACGACCATACTCTTCTTTAGTTACAATTAACTCTCCTAAATTATTTCTGACAATAGTGGCATCTACAGCCTTCTTATTATTATCTTTAATAATATCCTTAAGAACTGTATCTACAATATCATAGTTGTATGTATGATTAAGTGTAATATTTTTCTTGCCAGGAGAGGTTATAGCAAAATATTTTTTTAGTGAATTACCTTCTTTTCCAATATCATAAGCTTCATCAACTGCAAGAGTATAATCATATTTCATATCAAGTTTAGATAAAGCAATAGTATATTGTTTATTATTAATTTTTATTGTTATATTTTTTTTAGCAATGCTATTATTGTGTTTTTGAATGATAGCATTTTTAGCTTCCGTTTTAGTTTTTCCACCTATATTCGTATCTTCTATCCATACTTGTGGATATATTTTTAGTTTATATTTTGAAATAGCATTATGAATAAGAAGAATTTGTAGTACAAATAGAACTAGGACTACCCCCGCTATAATAGATACCCGTTTTGTTTCCTTTTTATTTTTATTTCTAGGGTTTTTAACAATATTTGAGATCATAGTAGTTGCTCCTTTTTTACAATTAATATTATATATTACATGTATAATATTAAAACTATTATGGAAATTTTACAATAGATGTAATGATTTATATTAAATTAATTATTTATTTAAATTAATATCAAAAGTACTTAGATCATTTTAAAAAAATTTACCATATATTCTAACTTATCTCTTATAGAGCATAGACTTAAATATGGTATTATTTTTAAAAATGGAGGATTGTATTGATGCTTACTAATTTTAATTTGCTTGTTCATATAAGTAATATAGGTTTTTTTACTGCATGGATTGGAACAATGATTGGAATACTACTTTGTTTTATTACTACAGATAATGGGAGAAGATTTAAAGGTACTGTTTTGGGATTTCTTGGAGGCCTTATGCTTGCTATAATTTGCTTCGATTTAATACCAGAAGCATTTGAAAATGGTAATGCATATATCGCAACAATTGGTATATTTATCGGACTTATTACTGCACTATTAATTGATAGTGGTGTTAGTTATCTTAATTTTGGAAATTCATATGGTGAAAAAAAGAGATATTTAAAAGTAGCTCTTTTTATGGCGATAGGTTCAGGCATACATAATATACCCGCTGGAATTGCATTAGGTTCACTCTTAAATATTTCATATACCAGAGGATTGCAGTTAGCAATTGCTCTACTGCTTCATGGAATACCCGAAGGACTAACTTTAGGCATGTATCTTAAGGAAGGGGAGGCTAAAATATATACAATAATATTTTTTTCGATTTTTACATCTATACCAATGGGGATAGGTGCTTTAATGGGAGGAATTTTAAATAGTGTATCACCTATAATTATTTGCATTAGCTTATCATTTGCTGCTGGCTTAATATTATATACTGTTTGCAAAGAGATAATACCTGAATCTATTGGACTTTGGCGGGGGAGATTATCTGCAAGTGGTACAGTGCTTGGAATAATAGTAGGTAAGATCTTTGTTTCAATAATGCACTAGTTACTTCTTGGTTGACATGCCTTTTATTATTATAAGAATATAAAAATATAATACAAAAAAATATAAAAACCGACAATCTTCATAATAAACACATAAGTTTTTGATATATTTATTTTGTATTTTATAAAGCATAAACAAATGAGGAGATGTAATAATGAAGACAGTCCTGAGAAGCCTTGCAGTTGTAATAATTTTTGTTTTAATTTCAAATGGAATAGTACTAGCAGCCCCAGCAAATGAGAAGTTACAACAGCAGAAAGATTCACTAACTATAATTAAGACCGAGAAAGAACAAGTTGAAATGAAAATAGAAGAGTTTGATAATGAAATTGAAAAGATTATGATTAAGACGGAAGACAATAAAAGAAAAATATCTGAAACTGAAAAGTCAATTGAAGTTGCCGCAGTGGAGGTTAAAAAGGTTGCAAAGGAGTCGCAGAAAGAACAGGGATTGTTTAATAGTAGAATGAGAGTTATGTACATAAATAGATCCGATGGATATTTGAGTATTATATTGGATTCAGAGAGTTTTGGAGATTTTATATCAAGAGTAGATAACATAAAAAGCGTTGTAGAGTTTGACAAAAAATTAATGGTTAATTTTGAAGTATCACAAAAAGAATTAAAAGAAAAACAACAAAGTTTGAATAAGACAAAGGAAGCATTACAGAGTTTACAAGTAGAAAACAAGCAGAAGATTGAAAAGATAATGGTTACCAAAGAGTCACAAAACAAATTAGTAATGCAATTAAAGAACAAGGAAATTGTTGCTAAAGAATTACAGAATAAATTGATTACTGAAAATAAAAGTAATAAGAATATTTCAGCGCAGATAATTGAACCTCAAGTGTCAGTAAATAAAAGTTTAACAAAAATAAGCAAATTAAAAAAATCAGTGCCTGCATATACGCCTTCAAGGGGTGGAGCAACAGTATCACAAGGGGCTATAGTAGCCTATGCTTCTAATTTTCTTGGAACGCCATATTTATGGGGTGGAACAACACCTTCAGGATTTGATTGCTCAGGATTCACACAATATGTATATGCACATTTTGGGATATCTGTAGGAAGAACTACATTTGATCAGATAAATGATGGTGTAGAGGTATCAAGGGATAATCTTCAGCCGGGAGATTTGGTGTTCTTTGGAAGTTTTGCTAATCCTCATCATATGGGTATGTATATTGGGGATAATAATTATATACATGCGCCTCATACAGGAGATGTAATTAAAATTTCAGCTTTGGGAAGAAATGATTATGTAACTGCTAGAAGGGTAAAATAAATTCTAAAGGTACAATTTTTTCATAAAATCAAATCTACATAAAGAAGTGGTAACATGTAATTCAGGAAAAAACATTATTAACTTAATATTTTGTGTGTGATGCCCCTCCGAATAGAGGAGGCATTATTTTTTGGTATTAAAAATAGCTATAATCTTATGTGTTAGATTCTTTAAAGAAGTTGACATATCTTTTTTTTAGTATTAATATGTAGTTATACCCCCCCACCTAGGGGGTAGGGTGTGAAAGAGGATAAATAATGAATAATGAACAAAAAGAAGCTATGAAAATTTTAAAAATATCAAAAGGACAAATTGAAGCAACTATCAAAATGATAGAAGATGAGAGGTATTGTGTAGATGTGTCAAATCAAATTATTGCTGCACAATCACTCCTAAAGAAAGCTAATTTATTGATTTTAAAACAGCACATGAATCACTGTGTTATGGAAGCCTTTGAGCATGACAAGGGCAGTGAGAAGATAGATGAAATTATAGGTCTCTTATCAAAAATAATTGGTAAATAGAATATATAGAATAAGGAGGTAAATTATATGGTAACTAAGTCATTGAAAGTAGAAGGAATGACCTGCGGGGCATGTGCGAAAGCAATTGAAAGAGTAACTAAAAAATTGCCAGGGATTTCTGAGTCAAGTGTGAATATTGCAACAGAAAAATTAAAGATAGTTTATGATGATTCTTTGATTAAATTATCTGATATACAAAATGTTGTTGATAAGGCGGGATATAAATTATTAGCCCAGACAACTAATAAAACATTAAAACTTGAGGGAATGAGTTGTGCATCTTGTGCAAAAAATATAGAAAGAATAACTAGAAAACTCAATGGAGTTATAGAATCAAATGTAAATTATGCTACTGAAAAACTAACGATTTCTTTTGAGCCATCCTTAGTTAAAACTTCAGATATAAAGAAGGCTATAGCAAAAGGCGGATACAAGGCTCTTGAGGAAGAAAATAATGTAGATCTTGATAAAGAGAAAAAAGAAAAGGATATAAAGGCATTATGGAATAGATTTTTAATATCTGCTATATTTGGAGTGCCATTATTACTAGTTGCAATGGTACCAATGATTGTTATGAAAATGGATATGATGCTACCAAGTGTTATTGATCCTATGATGCATCTTAAAGCGTATGCTGCTATACAATTAATACTTGTTATTCCCATAATGATAACAGGTAGAAGATATTTCATAGTGGGATTCAAGTCTTTAGCACGGTTAAGTCCTAATATGGATTCATTAATATCCATGGGAGCATCAGCTGCATTTTTATATAGTATATTTGCAGTTTATGAAATATTCATTGGGAATACTGGTTATGAGATGTATTTTGAATCGGCAGGTATAATATTAACTCTTATAACTCTAGGAAAGTATTTAGAGTCAGTAACAAAAGGAAAAACATCTGAGGCAATTAAAAAGCTTATGGGACTCCAACCAAAAACTGCAATTATAATTAGACTGGATAAAGAAGTTGAAATTCCAATTGATGAAGTAGAAGTTGGAGATATAGTTGTTGTAAAACCTGGAGAAAAAATGCCTGTGGATGGTGAAGTTGTTTTCGGAACTACATCTGTAGATGAGTCAATGCTTACAGGTGAGAGTATGCCGGTTGAGAAAAGCATTGGACACAAAATAATTGGAGCAAGCATAAATAAAAATGGTTCTATTAAATTTAAGGCAACTAAAGTTGGTAAAGATACAGCCCTTGCACAAATTATTACATTAGTTGAAAATGCTCAAGGATCAAAAGCACCAATAGCTAAAATGGCAGATATTATATCTGGTTATTTTGTTCCAGTGGTTATAGGACTTGCGTTAATATCGTCTTTATCTTGGCTAATAGCTGGTCAAACGGGAGTATTTTCACTAACAATATTTATTTCAGTGCTTGTAATTGCTTGTCCATGTGCACTTGGACTTGCAACACCAACGGCTATAATGGTTGGAACAGGAAAAGGCGCAGAATATGGGGTGCTTATAAAAAGTGGTACGGCCCTTGAAACAGCACATAAAATTCAAACTATTGTATTCGATAAAACTGGAACTTTAACTGAGGGGAAACCGAAAGTAACAGATATAGTTACTATAGCTGATGTTGATGAGGACTATTTATTAGTAATAGCGGCTACTGCAGAAAAAGGTTCAGAACATCCACTTGGTGAAGCAATAGTAAAAGAAGCAGAGGAAAGAAAACTAGATTTCAAAAGGACAGAGAAATTTAATGCTGTGCCAGGTAGGGGAATAGATGTAACTATAGATGGTAAAAAAATATTACTTGGAAACAAAAAACTTATGGATGAGAGCAATGTTTCTTTATTAGATTTAGAGGAAATATCGGATAAACTTGCGGTTGAAGGAAAGACGCCTATGTTTATTGCTATTGAAGGTAAATTAAGTGGCATAATTGCAGTAGCCGACACAGTTAAAGAAAACAGTAAAAAGGCTATAGAAAGGCTTCATAGTATGGGAATACAAGTTGCGATGATAACAGGTGATAATAAAAGAACAGCAGAATCAATCGCAAGGCAAGTTGGAATAGATACAATACTTGCTGAAGTATTACCAGAAGATAAGGCAAATGAAGTAAAAAAACTACAAGCAGAAGGAAAAAAGGTTGCTATGGTTGGTGATGGAATAAATGATGCACCAGCACTTGCACAAGCGGATATCGGTATTGCTATAGGATCTGGGACTGATGTTGCAATGGAGTCTGCAGATATCGTACTTATGAGAAGTGATTTAATGGACGTACCTACAGCTATTCAGTTAAGTAAGAAAACTATAACAAATATTAAGCAAAATCTATTTTGGGCTTTTGGATATAATATTCTAGGAATACCAGTTGCAATGGGAGTGTTACATTTATTTGGTGGCCCGCTTTTAAATCCAATTATCGCGGCCCTTGCAATGAGCTTTAGTTCAGTTTCAGTATTATCAAATGCATTACGCTTAAAGGGCTTTAAGCCATTAAGATAAATTTAAATTATAAAAGGTTCAAGTATTACACAAAATGTAATACTTGAACCTTTTTTATTAAATGCATTAAATTTTTAGTTATTTACAGCAAGGCATACCACTAGATGGGGTTGGAATAGAAGAATCAGGTTTTGAGGTATCAACGGTATTTATATTATCAACAACTTTAATTACCCCACGAATCATACCCATTCCACAACTGAAGCTTATATCATTATCTTTTGGTGTGAATTCAATTATATTATCGCCAGCTTGTAAATTCTTTTGAATGTTTAAGGAAGGTATAACAATTTGTCCATTACAGGAATTTAATGCTTTGCCATCAATTATCCATTTTACAGGCATATTCTTTTGGACGTATTGGCCATTTGGAGTATATCCATTATCGTCTGCTGTCATTCTAATTATTTGAACTCCATTTTCAATTACTGGTTTATTGGCCTTTGACGATGATGTTGCTGTTTTATTACCAGATAAGCTAGCGGTTAATGTAGTTGTTGAAGGAACGTTTATACCAGCGAGTGTTAGTCCACGAGTTCCCATTACAATACCTAAAACTACAACTAGTATTCCACTGAATCTTAAAAGAGTCTTTGTATATCCTTTAGTAATTAAACCTGATAATGCTCCAAAGGTCAACATTAAAGGCACTGTGCCGAGAGAAAATAGTAGCATAGACATGGCACCACTAAAAGCACTTCCAGTGCCTAGGGCATATAGTTGCATTGTTTGAAGTGGTCCACAGGGCATAAGCCCATTTAAAACACCAATTAAAAAAGGAGCCTTTGGTTTTTTCTTAATTGAACAAGTGGACCACGGCAATTTGAAGTTAAGTCTTCTAAATAAGCTAAAGCCACTCATATTAAGGCCCATTATTATCATAAACATACCTGCAAATATTTGAAGCCCAGCTTTTGCGGTTATGGATAGTGAAAGTACTGAACCTAGAGCACCAACTATCCCACCGATTATTGTATAGGATAGAACTCTTCCTGCATTGTATAGAAGGGCAGGTCTTACAGAATCAAATTTACTTTTGCTATCTTTAGTTATGCTTTGCGATAACATTATTCCACCACACATACCAACGCAATGTATTGAGGTAAGAACCCCAACAATGAATAGAACAAAATATGTAGCACCGTTTAGTTTAGATGTCATATCAAGTCCACTTGATGAATTGCCAATTAATATAATTGCCGCTACGATTATAAATATGCCTGCTATTTTAGAATGGCTCCCATCTTTTGTACTATAACCAGCTACATTTATAGCAGTTCTAATTTTTTCGAGATTGCAGAGATTAGTATCATATTCTACAGTTAGAGATTGAGTATTGAAACTCGCCATAGCATTTTTAACACCAGTGAGTTTTGTAACTGCTCTTTCCACTCTTGATTGACAGGATGTACATGTCATGCCGAAGACTTTTATTTTTTCTCTTTTAACACCCACATTTCCACCTCCTAAAATCTTTTAATATAATTTCGAGAATCTGAATCTATAATTAAAATTATACGAGATAGTTGTGTAGATTTTATAAAGATGTTATTGCTTTTAAAACAAAGATTATTCATATAATGGCTTAATGCCATAATGTAGTGATGCTATCCCAAGTGTTAGAGATTTAAACTCGGTATTGTCAAAATCGATGTGTTCAAATTCCTCTCTAAGTTGTACCTTAGGCATAAAGCCATTTACTGAATCCCTTAAATAGTAATAAGCAGCTTTATCTTGGGTACCTAAATAGCCAATAATAGGTAGCGCGAAGTTGAAATATAAATTATATATATTTCTAAAAATAGGCAGTTCAGGCTTAGATAATTCTAATTCTAAGCAAACCACTTTCCCACCTTATTGTGTTTAATCTATCATATTTAGTAGCAATTGATGAAAATACATCGTGTATATTTATAGCCGCTTGTTTCATGATTTAACCTCCTTACATCAAGGGGAATATTACGAAAATTGTTAAGTCCCAAATTGCATGGGATATAATTACTGGAAGTAAGCTTTTTTCTTTTTTATAAAGCCGTCCCCAAAATATTCCACATACTAATGCTGCTATTACAAGCATCACATTGCCTGTAATTATGTGAACACCAGCATATAAAAGAACTGAGATAAGATATCCCTTAGTCTCACCCATTTTTTTAGATAGAGTATTTTGTATAAAACCTCTCCAATATATTTCTTCTCCTGGGCCAATTATAAATAAAAGTAGTAAGCCTATCCAAATTAAATTTCCATTAGACCTATTACTGTAAACTGATAATACCTGCGAATCTTTAAAAGGAAATATGAAACCTGATATAATGTTTCCTAAATAAAATATTATATATAGTACTATAGCTGAGAAAATTCCAATTAGAATATGCCTTATATTTGGTTTACCAATTTTAAAAATATCTTTATTAAAAATAAATGACATTAACACTAATGCTGAAATTGACAGACTCATTTCTAACCAAAAATTCATTGATTTTATTACAAAAAGTAAATACCAAAGAATGATTGCTACAATTAATGTAAAAATAATATATTTAGAATTTTTTTTGTTCAAGTCTAGTCCTCCTTTTATCATAATAGAAAATTCAACAATATAGAGAATATTAGTAGAATCCCAAATTGAGCTTGAAGTTTTCCTGTAGACTTATCAAGGGTTATTAATCCGGAAACTGAGACATTTGAATTATATAATGTTTTTGAATTTGAAAATGCTATAGGTAATGTAATTAAACAAAGTAGACTAGGTAGTGGAAGGACTCCGAAGAAAATCATAATTATAAGGGATACATATGATAAAATAAGCATCCCATAATAAAGTTTCTTTGCATTATTTTTGCCAACCAACATTGATAAAGTTTTTATGCCTGCATTTTTGTCATGATGTATATCGCGAATGTCGTTTGCATGTAATATAGCTGTAGTTAAAAGGCCTACTGGAATTGAAATCAGAATGACAGCAGCACTAATACATTTCGTTTGAACATAATAAGAACCAATTACCATTAAAGGACCAAATAAGAGAAATACTAGTGGAGCTCCAAGCCCCTTATATTTTAGCATCAGAGGTTTTCCTGTATAGGAATAGCCGCCGAGGGCACCTATAAGTCCCAATATTAATATAAATACACCCTTTTCATAGGATAAAAATAATCCTATAAGACTTCCAAGTATTAAGCAAAGAATTCCACATCGAAAAATCTGTTTGGAAGATAATAAATTCTCCAGAATAACACCGCTTGAACCATAAGAATCTTTTGTATCAACTTTATTTTCATAATCATCATGATCGCTTAGTAAATTAACAGAGGTGTGTAATAACAAAATAGCAACAATAGAGAGTATAAAATACCCAAATTGAAAATTGTTATGTTTAATTGCGAGTATTGCGCCTATTGTAACTGGAATTACAGAACCAGTGAAGGAAAAAGGTCTTATAGCTCTTAACCATGTCTTGACATTGCCACTAATCATAAACATTCTCCTTTTACTATTTTAGTTGTTACATACGCATTGCCATTGGAATAGAAAATAATACTATGTTCGCTACTGCAAGCAATACCATTAGAACTGTATAAACTATAGATGTTCCTAAAAGTGTTTCTTTATTTTGACTGCTTTTTGCAATTCTATAAGCGGTGTATATTGAACCTATAGTACCAAGCACAATAATAATATATTGAAGAACTTGTATAGTTGGGCTAGAAAGTAGTGCAGTTGAAGCGCCATGGGAGGACACTTTGAAAAGCTCCATTGCAGTATAAACTACAGATTTGCCCTCTGCTAGTAAGTGAAATAGGTTATGAGCTATATGTCCTGCTAAGTCTAACGGTATAACAGCATATCCAAATCTTGAGAAATTTTCCATGACGGAAGCTTTGTTAAATTTTTTAGCAATAAGACCTGTTAAAAGTAGTAACACAACAGGAATTAACATAGCTATAAAAAAAGTTACAGTAAAAGTTATATAATAGTTAGTTGTTCCTAGTATATTTTCAAGAGAATGTAATAATTGAACCCATATGTTTAGCATGGTTATGTTTTGAACAAACACAATGCCCATAATTACGATGGCCAAAAATGCAACTTCTATTTTTGGTTTTTTAATATCCCATAATTCTTTAGTAGGTGTGCGAGGACTTATTCTAATAGAGTCGTTTGGACAATTTTTCACGCAGTTACCACATAGGTTACATTCTGCACTACTATCCATGGTTTTAGGAAACTCAAACATAGGACAGCCCGGAACTTCACTTGTTCCTTTGTAACAGGTTGATGTTTTGCAGTTTTTACATACTTCTGGGGTTCCGCGTAGTTCGATCATACCAGCCCTTGAATAATTACCAGATAACCCACCAAGAAAACATAAGTATCTGCACCAAGTCCTTCTCTCAAAGAGGGCACCGGAAAATATTACTGCGGTAGTTATCATTAAAAGCAATATTCCTGAACCACGAGGGTTCTCAACTACGCCCCAAACATGATCACTCCAGGTAATCATAAGAAAAGTTGCATCAATAATCCAAATTCCGTATTTTCGTAAAAATTTTGGTACAGGTTTGTTATTGCCTACAAATTTCTGAACAACATCATTTAGGAGTCCAAAAGGGCATACAATGCACCAAAATCTACCGAAAAGCAGTAGAAGGATTGGGAGTAGCGGCCACCATAGTACCCAAGTTCCTGCAGTACCAAAGTTATCGTGAGCGTCGGTTGGCCCAGCGATTAATTCGTATACCATAAAGGCAAAAACTAGAGCTACTGGCCACTGAAATATACCTGGGTACCATTTACTTCTGATAAATTTCTTAAAAGCTTTATTTTTTAAAAAGTCCTTTTGTTTTTTTATATCTGACATTAGTATCAGTCCTCATCTCTATGATTTAATAGATTTTTTCTTATTTATAGCAGCTATAACTAAAATAAGCACAACTACTCCTGAAAATACACCAATTATAAGAAAGTTAGGGCCTGATTTTTGAACATTAGCATTAAAATCAACGTTTTTTGCATTTTCTTGAAGTCCGAAAGTAGAGGTAACAATCCATTTGCCCGTACTTTTAAAGTCTATCATACCTGTATATTCGCCTTTTTTAGAACCTTCTTTTAAAGCAATTATCATGGGCGTATTTTCCGCTGTCATACCACTCATGCCCTTCATATCAGTAGAGTTGTCCATGGCTACAGTGATTTTTAAATTAGCGTTGGTTAAAGGTTTCTCGTTTTTATCAAGTAAGGAGAATGTAAATTCATTCTTTCCTAGTTTCAATTTTTCATTTTTAAAGGTTAAGGAAGCTTTTACACCATCAACCACTTTATCTGTTTGGGTACCAGTTGTAGATGCAAATGCCAAGGGTGAAACTGATAAGACTAATATTAATGTAAATACAAAGTTTTTTAATGTTTTTAATTTCATGTTTATTGAACCCCTTTCGTTCCAAAAATTATTTTATGATGAGATTAGATCAGAATTTGATTTTTTGTTAAAGACTTTTTTAATAATGGGTAATATAAAGTGGTCAAGCCCAATAGTATAGGCATTAACTCCAACAAATAAGAGTATGAATGCTGATGTATACATATTTGGATTTGTACTAGTAGTGCCAGCTAACATATAATTTAGGTTCATAAGTGCACCAGCGATAAGACCGACAACTGTAAGTGCACCTAGGATTAAGCTAATACCAACAAGAAGCTCACCGAATGCAACTAGATAACTAAATGTTACAGCATTTGGCAGTGCTATATTTTTTATAAAGTCCGCATACCATGACTGAACTGCGGGGTGAGCACCTGTTGCTTTAACTAACGCAGCTTTTAAAAATCCGGTTATACCAGCGCCTGCAGTGCTGCCAATCCATCCACCTCCAGTAACCTTTTCAAGGCCTGCAGAAATCCATTGGTAACCTAACCATATACGGAGTGCTGTCCATATGATGTTAAAGTATTTATGTTTAAGTAGTTTCATTTTAAAATCTCCTTCAATTTATATTTATTGTACTAGTTTAGAAAATTTAAAATTCTCATTATATTGGTTTCTCTTTTTAGTGAGAAAGATTAAGAATATAGTTCACAAGATTTATTAAACTTATTTTATAGGTCGAGTCCTCAAATATCTTAAGACACGATATTGCTTTATTTCCATACAATTTTGCATCTTTTGCGGAAATGTTTAGATTAGTATAAATATCTTTATCCATACAGTCATCCATCATCTGGTATGCCATTCCTAAATTTAATCCGTATTCTTCTAACCCAATTATTTGTTCTTTTGTTGCGCCAGAGAGTGATGCTGCAATTTTGCAACTAACAGACATAAATAATGCCGTTTTACCTTTAATAATATTCAAATAAATTTCACGAGTTGGTAACTCATTTTCTGCTTGAATCATTTCAGCTGCACACATGTTTTCAGTTAATTCGATTATAATTTGCTCATATTCTTTTGGTAGGGAATTAGCAATAGTAGAGAATGCTAAAGAATAAACAACATCACCTGCAAGTACTGCTATTTTATTACCATAAAGTTTATTTAGAGTTTTTTGACCACGCCTTAGAGTGTCGTTATCAAGGACATCATCATGTATTAAGCTAGCACTATGCATGAGCTCAAGGCCGGTAGCAAATTTAATTAACTGATTATTAGTATTTTGTGGTAGATTATTATCTATAAGACCTGACGAGAGTAAAGCTAGGATAGGACGAAGCCTTTTTCCAGGAATTTTAAAAAAATAACCTATAATTTCTGTTAAATAATTTGTACTTAGATTTTTACAGATTTTTTTTAGTTCTTCTTCAACAAGAATTAGATCTTTACCTACTGGATTATAAATATCATTAAACTGCAAATTTTTCATCACCCTCCTATATTTAGTAATTTATTAATATATCATTTTGAAGTGGCTGTTTTTTTAAAATTTTGTAAGTGCAATATGTAGTATATGAAAATGGTATGAAGATATTATGTAGAAAATATATTAAACTTGTTTTGTATAAAGCAAAAAGAGAAGCATTATGCTCCTCTTCTAACTTAATTATGGTTATAATTCAAGTGACTTTGATGTTTAAGATCCTTTGAATGTTTGGTTAATAATCACAAAACTCGATTAAAATATAAAATAAACACGCTGCCTTTTCCTTCTGCACTTTTTACTTCGATGTCTGCATTGTGGAGAGTCAATATATTTCGTACAATTGTAAGTCCTATCCCAGAGCCTTCTATTTCATGTCTACTTTTATCTCCTCGATAGAGTCTTTCAAATATATAAGGTAAATCCCCTTTTTTAATGCCAATACCTGTATCTTGAATTTTTAATATCACTTTTTTATCTGTTGTTTTTAAAGTAATGTTAATTTCGCCTTTAGAAGGTGTAAATTTAATCGCGTTTGAAAATAAATTAATAATTACTTGTTTTATTTTATCGGTGTCTCCCAAAATATTGCATTGGTTATTGATATTGCATTTTAATGTCATTTTGATATTTTTATTTTCTGATATTAGTTCGAATTCCTTTTCGACTAAAGTGAGGATATCTTTTAAAGAGATTATTTCCATATTTAAGGCTGCTTCTTCTCCTTCAATTTGTTTCAAGGTATTCAAATTGTCTATAAGCTTTCCAAATCTAATAACCTCATCGTTAAGATAGGTTAATCTTTCATTGTCTACTGGAAAAATACCATCAATCATAGCTTCAAAGTTGTTTTGAAGAATATTAAGGGGGGTTCTTACTTCATGAGATATATCTGATATTAATCTTTTTCTAATAGCGTCTTGATTTTGAAGGTTTTCTCCAAGTGTATTTATACTATTTCTTAAATTTTCAAGTTCTAAAATGCTACTTTTGTCATTGGACCGTGCACGATAGTTCCCATTTGAGAGATCAACTGAAATTTTAGAAACTTGCCTAAGAGGATTAGAAAATTGTTTTGAAATAAGCAAACTAATTAGTATTGTTATCAAAAGTGAGAGTATAATACTTAAAATAATACCCTTGTTTATTGATGTCTTGAAAGTGATATCATCACTGGTTAATAATACTGGACCATTTTGTCCTATGTCCACATACCCTATAATTTTATCTTTATATTTTATTTGGAGGGTTCTTAAAGTATATACGCCGTTACTTTTATGGGTCATAGTAGTATTAGTGTTATTAATTATGTCATTTGCATTCATTCCCCAAACAACTTTTTTATTTATATCCTTAAGAGTGAGGCAGTAATTATTCATATAGGCTTCATGCGCAATTTCTATTCCAGAAGTTTTTGACCACTTAGCATTCTTTTCATATACCGTTTCTAAATATTTTACTATTCCAGTGTCCCTCTTAGTTTGAATTTCAACTAAATACTTGTTAAAAGTTTTTGATATTGCTATATTTACAAAAAGTGTAGCTAAAAAGAGTGCTAATACGGATGTACATACTAGTATAATACTTAATCTTTTTCTTATGCTTTGCATAAATTAATCACCACCAAATTTATAACCGATTCTAGTAACTGTTATTATATATTTAGGATTTCTGCTATCCAATTCTATCTTTTTACGTAAATTTTTAATGTGTACATCTATGGTTCTATCAAAACCTTGAAAATCAATTCCCATAATTCTTTCAATGAGATGTTCTCTTGTAAATACTTTGCCACCGTTAGATGAAAGAATCTGTAATATGTCGAATTCATTTGGAGTAAGTGATATTTCTTCCCCTCGCACAAAAACTACCCTTTTGTCATAATTAATTTCTAAATCTCCATTGTCATAAACCATTGTTTCAGATTTATTTATATTAATCCTTCTAAATAAAGCATTTACTCTTGCGGTTAATTCTCTTGGACTAAACGGCTTAACCAAGTATTCATCTGCCCCAAGGTTTAATCCTTCTATCCTATCCTCTAAGGTGCTTTTGGCAGTGAGCATAAATATGTGTACCTCTGAAATATTTCTTAAAATGCTGCAGACCTCTTCTCCAGATATGTCTGGTAACATCAGGTCTAATATAACTAAATTAAATTCAATTCTCTCGAAAAGTTTTATTGCATCTAAACCCTTTGTAGTGGTATATATGCTATAGCCTTCTTTTTCAAGATATGCTTTTAGTATTTCTGAGATCTTTTCCTCGTCTTCAATAATCAATATATTATTCAAGTTTATACACTCCTTGTATAATGTAGTTGTAATAATTACTAATGCCATAATAACTATTAATATCATCAGGCTTAGTATTATAATTATCTTATTTATAATACATTAAACTCTTCAAGTCAATGCAATATGTTCGATATAAACTATATTTTATAATTAAATGGGTAAACTATATAATGCACGCTATGCATATAGTGTAGTTTTATATATGAAGGGAGAATATTTATGGGTGAAAAAGATTTAGAAAAAGCAGAAAAAAATAAAAATACTATTGAAATTACAATCCCTTTTAACGGTAATATTTCAGGCGCTAATGTAGGTTCAAACTCTTCAGATGATGATACTTCGAAAAAGAAACAAAAGAGTGATCAATCAGATGATGATAATCCCAAAGAAGGACAGATGAGTAGTAAGGCAGATTCAGGCGATTTTTCTAATGTGGATTCTTCACAAAAGGGAAAAAAGAGTAATAAATCAGAAGAAAGTAATATTTCTGTTGACGCTACTTCAAAAAAAGGACAAATGATAATTAATATATCAGAAAAGTAATAGTTTCAAAAGAATAATCATAGTTTATATTTCATGTAAAAAATGCATATGAGAAATCATATGTATTTTTTACATGTTATTTATTTTATTAATATAATAGTATTAATAAGAATGAGCATATATGAAATACTCATAAACATGGCTAAGACTAGGAAGATAGTGTATATTAGTAGTATATGGAATCTATTTTATTACTAGATTATCGTAAAAGGAAGGTGCTATTTTGAAGGATTTTAGAATTCTTTTAGTGGAAGATGAAAGGCTAATGTCAACATTTATTGAAATGGAATTGAGTCATGAAGGATATAAGGTTGATGTTGCTTATGATGGACAAGAAGGTTTAACTATATCTGAGGAAAATGAGTATAATTTAATACTTCTCGATGTTATGTTGCCAGGGCTTAATGGAATTGAGGTTTGTAGAAGAATAAGACAGGTGTCAATCGTACCTGTAATTATGCTTACTGCAAAGAGTGATATATCAGATAAGGTTTTAGGATTAGATGTAGGTGCAAATGATTATCTTACAAAACCATTTGCAATAGAAGAACTATTAGCAAGAATTAGGGTGTATCAAAGAGATACATCTATAGGGAATAAGAGCGATGAGATTAAAGTGAAAGATATAGTTATGGACAATAAAGCGCATAATGTTAAGAGGGGCAGCAAAGAAATTGAACTTACAAAAAAAGAGTTTGACCTTTTAGAAACGCTTTTAATAAACAAAAATGTTGTACTTACAAGAGTACAATTAATTGAGAAGGTATGGGGTTATGACTATATAGGGGATACTAATGTTGTAGATGTATTTATAAGATATTTACGATGTAAAATTGATGATGGCTTTGAGGATAAACTTATAACCACTGTAAGAGGGGTAGGATATGTTGTTAAAGGTGAGTAACCATGGATTTTAAAATTATGGGTTCTAAAATTATGAATTTGAAAATGATCAAAAGTGCAAAAATATCTTTGAAATTAACGGTGATTTATGCTGTAATGTTCTCATTAATATTACTTATTTTAAATGCTTCTATTCTATATGGTATAAAGTACTACTTGTACGGCCAGGCAAATAAACAAATAGAAGATGTCAAAACAAAAGTATTAAATAATATCGTATCTCGGAATGAACATGGAGATTTGTCAAATAAAGAACTTGTTTCAGATGTTACTTCAGAACAAAATATATCAATAAGAATACTAAGGCAAGATGGCAAAATACTAAATAAATCAAAAGAATTTAATTATAATATTATAAGCAAAGAACCTTTTGATAAAATAAGAAAAAGTAAAGAAGATGATAAACACCTAGTATATAAAATTTTAAAAATTGAAACCCAAAAATATGGAGTCATTTATATTCAAATAGTTAAGTGGATGTGTAATGAATATGACTTTATGCAAATTCTATTTATTTTAATGGCGATAGCTGATTTTATAGGGATGATTGCTTCAATTATATTAGGGTACATCATAAGTAAAAAGATGTTAGAACCTATTGATCAAATAACTAAAGCTGCTGATAATATTAGTATTAATAATTTATTGGGAAGAATAGAGGTTACAGGTCCTGATGATGAACTTAAAAGATTGGGTATAACTTTTAATAAAATGATAGATAGGCTTCAAGAATCTTTTAATAGGCAAATTCAGTTTGTGTCTGATGCATCGCATGAACTTAGAACTCCTATTGCAGTTATACAAGGGTATGCAAACCTAATCGATAGATGGGGTAAAGATGACAGAGAAGCCTTGGAAAAATCTATTCACGCTATAAAACTAGAAACTAGTAATATGGCAAATTTAGTTGAGAAATTATTGTTTATCGCTAAAGGGAGCAGCGGAAATCAAAGAATTGAGAAAGGAGATTTCTTGCTTAATGATCTTATTTGTGAAGTGATTAGGGAAACTAAACTTATAGATCATAGTCATATAATATCAAGTTACAAAAATGATTCTATTAGTATATTTGCAGATTATAAAATGATGAAGCAGATGCTTAGGATATTAATTGATAATAGTATTAAATTCACCCCAGAAAAAGGCACAATAGATATAAGTTCAGAAATCCATTGTGATACAGTAAAAATTACCGTTAGTGATAGTGGCATGGGAATACCAGAAGATGAAATACAAAATATATTTGAAAGATTTTATACTGTTGATAAATCTAGATCTAAAGAAAAAGGTGGTACTGGTCTTGGACTATCTATTGCAAAATTAATAGTGGATGTACATAAAGGAACTATAAGTGCAGAAAGCACGGAAGGTTTTGGAACAAAGATAATTGTAATATTAAACATTAATTATTAAGTTAAATCTAATATTGCACCTACGAAGGAGATAATTTAATGTGATTTTAATCTTGCAAATATACTATATAAGATATGGGGGACATTACGGAATCTCCTAGCAATCAAAGGAGGAAGGGTGATGAGATACTGAAAAATGTATTTAAACGTTTGCGACCATCGGACACTATGCCAACAATGAACCATTTAATAGCGAGGCCATTATCTTATTCATTTCCATCAGGGCACTCTATGTCGTCATTTGCAGTTGCGGGCGTGCTTGCGAAATATTTTAAAAAGTATGGTATTGAAATTATAAGTTTAGCATCTTTGATAGCTTTTTCTAGGGTATATTTATATGTACATTATCCTACAGATGTTTTAGTAGGTGCAATTTTAGGGCTTGTATGTAGTGCTTTAGTAATTTATATATTTAATAATATAAAGAATAATTCCAAGGCTAGTATATAAGAAGTTTGTGATTTTTAAAATGGGGGCGAAATTTTACATTCTGTAATATTATTATGATATTAGCTTAAAGGGTGATATTTTTTAATCAAATTTTAATCTTATAGATATATAATACTAGCATCAAGACATCTACATAAGTATTAATAACGAGGAGAGAAAATATGGATATTTTAATCAACTTTATAAACGTAATAATGCATATTGATAAGTATTTAACTTTAATGGTTCAACAGTATGGTATGTTAACATACGGAGTCCTTTTTTTAATTATATTTATTGAAACGGGTTTAGTAATTACACCATTTTTGCCAGGTGATTCAATGTTATTCGCGGCAGGAGCACTAGCAGGAATTGGATCAATGAATATATTTACCCTCCTAATAATAACATATCTTGCGGCTATACTTGGAGATACTGCTAATTATTTTATTGGCAAAAAGATTGGTAAAAAGATACTCGCAAAAGAAAAAGTAAGGTTTATAAATAAGGAGTATTTAATAAGGGCTCAGGAATTTTATGAAAAACATGGCTCAATGACAATAGTAATTGCAAGATTTATTCCTATAATTAGAACTTTCGCACCTTTTGTAGCTGGTATTGGCAAAATGAATTATTCTAAGTTTGTACCATATAATATTGTTGGCGGAGGACTTTGGGTAAGTTTATTTTTAGGTGGAGGGTATTTCTTTGGTAATCTATCATTTGTAAAAACTCATTTTTCTTATATGTTAGTAGCTATAATAATAATTTCATTATTGCCTGGAGTTATAGTGTTTATAAAAGAAAAGAGGAAAAAAAATGAAGACAATGAAGATGAGGTTCAGAGCACTGAAATTTAATAACATTAGTATTAAGAATAATATTATAGCTTACATGCATGAAAATAGTATTTGAAGCTTTATAGTGAATTATAATACATAGGCTCACATATAGAAGAAAGAGGCGTTAAGATGTATATGAAAATTGGCAACGAAATATAAAAAATTGATGATTATATTCTATTTTTTATTAAAAAGTATGGACAAAATAGATATTTAGATATTATAATGCCTATAGTTACATTTATGGGGAATATGGGGTTATTTGGTTTATAATATCTATTGCTTTAATATTAGATAAGCCATATAGGATAATTGGGAATTGAGTAATTCTAACATTAATTATAAGTACTATTGTTGGTGAAGGGATAATGAAACACATAGTACGACGAGTTAGGCCTTGCAATAAGCGGGATTATGTTAGGAATATTATGTTCGAAAATAATTTTTATTATTTTGCAACAAGGATATAACAGTTCAATTCAACAGATACTTATAAATGTAAAATAAAGTGTGACATTTTAGTTATTGTAATGGGCTGCTGCGGAGCATTACAAGTTATAAAGGGAATGTTTTTTTCGCAGGTAGGTAAGGCTAATAGAAAATAGTTGTTATATTTTTGGTTAGGCTTGTTTGATTATAGGTGAAGGTGGTTTATTATGTCTATTTTAGTTTTTTTAACAGTTATTTCTCCTTATACGACAATACTACCAATGATATATATGCTATATATGGTATTATTTAAAAAAGTAAGCATACACAAAAATCATTGGAATATAGGACTTTGTTTACTTTTTATTTGGTCTTTAATAGTAGGAGTTATAAATTATAGTTTTTCATCAATTGTTGTATCTTTTGCTCTTTTTATGTATTTATGTGTTAGCATTTTTTTACAAAATTATTGTAAAAATGAAAGTATAGTGGAAAAGATATATATGCATTTAGTATCATTTTCACTGATTTCAGTTATTTTTGGAATTATTGAGAAAGTTATATATGTTTATTT
Organism: Clostridium estertheticum subsp. estertheticum; assembly: GCF_001877035.1. Taxonomy (NCBI): domain Bacteria; kingdom Bacillati; phylum Bacillota; class Clostridia; order Eubacteriales; family Clostridiaceae; genus Clostridium; species Clostridium estertheticum. The sequence goes on from NZ_CP015756.1 coordinate 540,419, forward strand.
TAATATTAATATTTGGTCGAGATTTCTTCAAATTACATCTCAGCCAGTAGTTAATGATAGGATATACAGTACCTTTGGAAATCCCAATGTAGCCGGTAATTGGTTTGCCATAATGATTATTGTAGGTCTTCATTTTTGTAGTATTAAATCTAAAACAACAAAATTATTTTATAGAGTAGCAACACTCTTGTTTGTTATTGCATTGTATTTAACGGGATCGCGTGGTGCTTTTATTGGTCTATTATGCGGACTTTTTATTTTTTATCTACTTAAAGGCAGTAAAAAGGATATGTGGCTGTTTATAACAATATTCATAATTACAGCGGCAGTTACTTTTATGCCATCGGAGATTTCAAAAAACGTAACGGCACATGGGTTTGATGATTCATTTATTAGTCGTCTTGGAATATGGAAAGGATGTTTAAAAATGATAAGGATTAAGCCCTTTACGGGTTGGGGGCTTATGGGGATTACAGAGCATGGGGCAGACTTTATGAAAGGTTATTTTTATGCAACGTTATACCATGGTCATAATATCTGGATTACGATTATGACAACACTAGGAGGCGTTGGGCTTTTAATATATGCTTATTTGAAAATCAATTTATTTAGAAATTTGAAGATACTTTATGCACAAAAGTGTAGGATAGTTCCAATGCTAGCAGGCATTCAAGCGATAATAATCGGGCATGGATTGGTTGATTTCACAATGATTGCGCCTCAAACTGGGTTATTATTTATAGCTAGTTCAGCTATAATAAGTTCTCTTGTAAAGCAAAATAATAGTTCATCGCTTTATGATGATTCGAATGATTCTAATCATGAAAAATCATCGAAAATTAGTTAGGTATATTTACAAAAGCATCCAGATAACAGCTTAGTCTGTTATCTGGATGCTTTTTATTATAGGAAATTATATTAGTCTATATAAAAAATAACATGCATGTAACCTATAAAACAAATCATATAATATATAGAGTTATAGTTCCCTATTTCGAATCTTTGAAATTATAGAATAAGGTATTACATAAAAGGAAGGGGAGTATGAAAACAATAAATAAAAAAGAAAAAGGTAAAATGAGTAAAAGCAGATTAGTTCTATTATTTATTATATTTCAAATTGTTTTCACAATAATCACAGGGCCATTTATGATTTATTATGGCCCGTTTAAAAATGTAAGATCCACGGTTGTAGGTTCTGCAATGACTACTTATACCTTACAATGGCTAGTGACATCATTTTTATCTGATGATAAAATAAACAAAATTATGAGGCAGCAGAAGGTGGATATTATAATTCAAGATAATTCACATGGAATAGGAACAGGCGTAAAGGTAAAAAATAAAAATGATAAAAGTGTTACAAGGTATGAAATAGTGGGGACTAAATTTAAGGGATATCTGCTAGTAATTAATGATCCAACCAGAGTGAAAGTGGGATATAGTAGCATGATCGGCAAGGAAGGGGAATTAACTAGTGATATTGCAAGAAGTAATAATGCCATTGCAGCCATTAATGGTGGAGGGTTTACAGATAAAAGCGCGGGATCACTTTGGACAGGGACTGGGGCAAATCCAGCTGGAGTTATAATGTCTGGTGGGAAGATTATTTATAATGGTATAAATAATGACAATGAAAAAATAGAAATTATAGCGTTAACTAAATTGGGAAAGTTATTAGTTGGTACTTATACAATAAAAGAAATGATGAAATTTGGGGTGAGTGAGGCAGTGTCCTTTGGCCCTGCCATGATAGTTAATGGATTTAAGACAATAAACCATGGGAATGGTGGTTGGGGAATTGCACCTAGAACATGTATAGCACAAAGAAAGGATGGAGCAATATTATTTCTAGTTATTGACGGTAGACAGATACGTAGTTTAGGGGCTACTCTAAGAGAGGCACAAGACGTATTATATGATCATGGAGCTTATAATGCCGCTAATTTAGATGGAGGCTCATCCTCTACATTATTTTATGATGATGAAGTTATAAACAATCCTTGTGATAGTTTGGGAGAAAGATCTGTACCTTCAATTATATATGTAGAAAATAGGAAATAGGAAATATATAAGGCAATCTAAATAGAGGTTGCCTTATAAATATTATCTAGTGTTATCATTTACGTATTCTTCATCAACCTCGTAAAAAAGATCTTCATTTATAGTTCTGTATCTGTTATAGAGTTCGCTAGCTTCTATATTGTACATTGAGCCATGATTATCATTGTACTCATTATTTTGAGGAAGGGTGTAGTTATCGCTATGAACATCACTGTACTCATCATTAAAAGGAACATTTAACTCAGCATTGTAAAAAGCGTTGCAACGGGTGTTACATTCATCTTCATATGAAAACATTACAGGTGCTACTGGCACTAAATAGTAAGTAGGATAGTAAATTATCATATTCACCCCTCCTATTTGTAGTCTTCGCAATAGATTTTAAAGTAAGCTCTTGGAAACTTACATAGTGGACAAAAGGCAGGTGCTTCTTTTCCAATATGAATATATCCACAATTCATACATTGCCATTTTACATCAGTGTTTCTTTTAAATATCATGCCTGCTTCAAGATTTTCATATATTTTCATAAACCTCATCTCATGATTTCCTTCTACTTCTTGTAATTCCTTATAGAAATTTGCAATTTCAGTAAAACCTTCTGCACGGGCTTCTTTTTCAAATTGTTTATATAGGTTATTACTTTCATGAGCTTCTCCCTCGGCCGAATCTTTTAAATTATCTGCTGTATTTTTATTCATCTTAAGAAATCTATTAAAAACTTCTCTTGCATGAGCCTTTTCGTTGTTCGCAGTAGCTTCAAAAATAGAGGCTATATATTCATACCCTTCATTTTCTGCCTTTTCAGCATAAGATGTATATTTATTTCGTGCTCTTGACTCTCCGGCAAAAGTACTGAGAAGATTTCTTTCAGTCTTGCTACCATTTAATTGCATTAATATTCCTCCATTAAGTAATTTCTCTTCTTTATTATATTATTCGTTATGGGGTTAAAGGTTACCTTAAAAAAAGTAACACTAAAGAAAGAATTGCATTTGATCATAGAGAATAATTAGAAAAGTAAGTAAACGAGAGGTTTATGTATAAAAGAAAATATGATTACCGTTTACTAAGCTAAAATTTTAGATAGTTCGTTTTTGACCTCTAGCTAAAAAAATGTTATACCTATATAATAGGTTGTTATTTTTTGTAATAGAATAACAAATTAATGGTACACTTTATTTAGTATTTGTTATTTTTAAAACTATATAAACAATTAATAAAGGAGTGATATATTTTGATTACAGATAAATTATTTTATAAAACTTTATTAAAAAGCATGTTTTCAGATCCATTTGAAATTAGGTTTTGGGATGGTGATGAGGAAAAGTACGGTGAAGGTGAGAGCAAATTTAAAATCATTCTTAATGAGCCGATACCAAAAGGTGATATTATAAATAATCCTTCAATAGCTCTCGGAGAAGGGTATATGACTAAAAAATTAGAGGTAGTAGGTAGTGTACAGTCTGTGATTGAATCTTTATATAATAATAAGGAAAGTTTTTTAAAAAAGAGTGCGAAATATCAACATTTAATAAAAAAGATAAAAAATAGTATAAAAAGAAGTAAAGACAATATAGAATTTCATTATGATATCGGTAATGATTTTTATAAACTATGGTTGGATGATACTATGAGCTATTCTTGCGGATACTTTAAAAATGATACTGATTCCTTATATCAGGCTCAAATTAATAAAATAAATCATATTTTGAAAAAATTAAATTTAAAAGAAGGACAAACTCTACTTGATATAGGTTGTGGCTGGGGAGAACTAATAATAACAGCTGCGAAACAATATAAGGTGAAAGCTATTGGTATTACTTTAAGTGAAGAGCAGTTTGAAAAGGTAAATGAAAGAATAAAAGCAGAAGGACTAGAAGATTTAGTTGAAGTAAAACTTGAAGATTACAGGGAGTTAAAAAATTTAAAGTTTGATAGAATTGTCAGTATAGGAATGCTAGAGCATGTAGGACTAGATAACTTATCTGAATATTTTCACGTAGTGAATAGTTTATTGAATGATAAAGGTCTGTCTTTAGTCCATTGTATAACAGGAATAAATGAAGGTGGTACAAATACATGGATAGACAAATATATTTTTCCAGGTGGACATGTGCCAGCAATTAAAACTATTATTTCAGATATAGCAGAGCAAGAATTTGAATTAATTGATATAGAAAGTCTTAGAAGACATTATGGTAAGACACTCGAACATTGGGCTGAAAACTTTGAAAATGCTCTTCCTATAATATCGAAGAGTAAGGATGAAACATTTATAAGAATGTGGAGATTGTACTTGAATTCTTGCGCTGCATCATTTAATTGTGGTAATATTAATCTTCATCAGATATTATTCGCCAAAGGAGTAAATAATGATTTACCTTTGACAAGAGAATACTTATATAAATAAAAAAACATATAAATGAGTTATCGATTTTCGTGTATTACAATATTTCATAATGAGTAGGTGAAAGAATGAGGTATTTAAGACAATTAATGATTGTTTTAATTCCATATGTTTTAGGAACTGTATTACAACTAACATTAAAATTACCAATTCCAGGATCTGTTATTGGACTTATTTTATTGTTTTTAGGATTACAAATAGGAATAGTTAAAATTGAAATGATAGAAGAGCTTTGCGAGTTTCTTTTATCAAATATGTCATTTTTATTTATTCCTGCTGGGGTAGGGCTAATGACTGCATTTGGTGTATTAAAGGGTAAATGGATACCATTTATGGTTATAGTTATTTTTTCCACATGTGTAGTGTGGATTGTAACAGCACTCGTAGTTAAAATTTTAAGGAAAGGACGTTTACATGAATGATTTAATTACTTCACCAGTTTTTGGTGTAATAACATCTCTTATTGCTTATGAAATTGGACTTTATATAAAGAAAAAAGGCAGACTTTCAATTTTTAATCCACTTATGATAGCCGTTATTATATTAATATTATTTCTTACAAAGTTTCATATCAAATATGAGGATTATAACAAGGGAGGACAAATAATTTCGTTTTTTTTATTCCCCGCAACAGTTGCGTTAGCCTTGCCAATGTATAAAAAGTTTGTATTATTTAAAGAAAATGCTACACCAATACTTATAGGAATTTTTAGTGGAGCCGTTTCGGGTTTTATAAGTGTAGTATTACTTTCAAAATTATTTGGATTAACAGATGTACTTATTAAATCTTTAATGCCTAAATCTATAACAACACCTATAGGAATAGCTTTGTCAAAGCAGTTGGGTGGACTTCAATCAATTACAGTTGTAGCGATAATTATTACAGGTATTATAGGTTCAATTGGAGGACCATTCTTATATAAAATTTTCAAAATTAATGATAAAGTTGCCCTAGGAATTGCTATGGGGTCATCAGCTCATGCACTCGGAACAGCGAGAGCTATGGAAATAGGGGAAGTTGAGGGAGCGATGAGTGGGTTAACTATGGCTATTTCAGGAGTAGTGACTGTTCTATTGTACCCTATTTTATGGAATATATTTTTGAAGTTATTCTAAGAGTTTCGAAGAAGATAACTTGTAGCTTCGAAGAAGATAACTAGGAGGGATTATAGTTATGAAAAAGGTTGAAGAAAAAGGACCACTAAATAAATTATTTAATTCGATAGACAACTTATTATCAGATGAGAAAGAGCAAAACTTAAGAAGTAAGCTCGGAAAAGAAATACGAAAATGTATTTTTACTGATGACATAGTAGAGAAACTTAATGAGAATGATTTTTCAGGAATGGTTGAGGAAGAAGGAGAATCCATAGTACTTTTTTCTATGATATTCCCTATTTTCGTTGAGAAAAATGGTGTTATTTTTAGGTTGTATAAGCATAAAGTTGAAGTAGATTTATCAGATGAAATGAGTGATAGATATATTTATATATTCTCAGATGGAAGACTTACATCAGGTCTATTTCAATGTTTTAAACTTTATGACGACGAATATATGTATGGAGTGAAAAAAATAATAGATATTATTCCAAGTTTTAAGGATACCATAAAAGAGGCACTTGTAACTTTAAATAATAATGAAGTGTTCACTAAAGAGGAAATGGGAACATTTAAGGAAAGAGAAACAATTGCTAAAAATAATTTTAAAGAATTATTTGAGAGCTTAAATGAGTTTAAGTAAGTGTATGTATATTATGGAAATAACAAAGGAGGAGCCTAGGCTTCTCCTTTGTTATTTTTATTAAAAATTTAGCACATAACAATAATTTTATAGGGAATTGTTTGTGCTGGTATACTCCTTGTGGTAGCTCCATAAACAACAATTAGATTCCGGTTTGTTGGGCTTTTGGTAAATGATTGCCCGTTTTCTAGCACTATCTGCGTCCAAGGGGCAATGTTTAAATTTAAATTATTATCGCTACTTACAAGATTATTGTTAAAATAGTCTACTTTTACATTTTGATAAAGTGAATCCTTTGCAATAACGATTGCTCTAAATTGTGGCGGAAAAATGAGAACAATAGGTGCATTTGCATCATAAAAGCCAGTTACAATATCACCGAGTCTCACCATTACGTGGTCCACAAAGTAAGTTGCTGGTTCAACTACGAAATTCACTAAATTTCCATATCCATCTTCTACAGACATTAATTTATAACAACCTGCATTTTTTCCAGTTTCATCTATCCAGAAATCATTAATCATTGTAATTACTCCGTGAAAAGGTTGAAAGTTCTTCATACTAACTCCTCAATTCTTTAATTACTAATTTAAAAACATTGGAAACTACTAATTTCCCTAAGATCCATTCCAAAATATCTCCAAGTATTTCTATACCAGCGAAAACCAGATACAGATCTAGGACCAACAAATGTAAGCCATGCCCAGAATCCTCTGCCTCTTTTTGGCCATATATATACAAATCTACGAAGGCAAGGCCTAATTGCACCTTGATCTATAAGGGGAGTAGCACCAAATTGTTGAACCTTAGGTTCAGGCGGTGTAAAGTTTGGAGCTGAAGAGGGTGGTCTGCCTGAAGATGGACCTCCTTGGGGACCGCTTTGAGGACCTCCTTGGGGAAATGGTGGAAAGGGATTCATTTGCCTATAGGGACATGATAATGGAAAATATTGAGATTCTTGTTCATAAGTATTGTTTAAACTAAATGATTTGATAGCATCTTCATCGATATACATTAAATTAACTCCTTAAAGTATTTACAATACAATATATGGTTAAAGTGATGATTTTGTTATTTAAATTTTAAATTTTTTTAAGTATACAGTTTAGGATATATGTATATTTTTTAGACAGTCTTATGATATTGATTGTATAAAATTATAGGGATTAGATTTATATTATATATATGGCAAGCTAATAACTTGATATATGTAAATTTAAAGTAGTTTTATGGGAGAGTACATGATTTTAAAAATGGAGGGTGTTAAAATGAAATTCAATTTTGATCAAACTATTGATGTAGAAAAAACAAATGCTTATATGGTTGGTGCTGGACTTGCATCAATGGCAGCTGCGATATATTTAATCAGAGATGGACATGTTCCAGGAAAAAATATTCATATATATGAAGAATTAGACATAACAGGTGGAAGTATGGACGGAAATGGTAATGCAAAGGATGGTTATGTAATCCGTGGTGGAAGAATGTTTGATAGAGAAGCTTATGCTTGTACGTTTGGAATAATGGAAAGTATTCCTTCATTAACTGATCCTAAAGTTTCAATAATGGATGAATTTAATGCTTTTAATAAAGAGATTCATACTCATGCAAAAGCTAGGTTAATAGATAATGATGCTAATATATTAGATGTATCGACTTTAGGATTTAATCGCGAAGATAGAATGGCATTAATGGATATAATGATTAACTCTGAAGATTCTTTAGGAACAAAAACTATTAAAGAGTGTTTCCCAGAAGCATTCTTTAAGACAAATTTCTGGCTTCAGTGGACTACACTCTTTGCATTTGAGACTTGGCATAGTGCTGTAGAACTTAAGAGATATCTTCATAGATTTATTCAAGAATTACCACGACTTAAAGATTTATCTGGAATACGTCGTACACCATACAATCAATATGATTCAATGTTATTACCTATGACAAAATGGTTAAGATCACAAGGGGTTAATTTCGAATTAAACTGCAGAGTAACTGATTTAGAATTTAAACCATCGGATACTGAAACTACAGTTACGGCCTTTAAATGTCTTAAAAATGGAAAAGAAACTAGAATAGAGGTCGGCGCTTGCGATTTAGCATTTGTTACTATTGGTTCATTAACAGCGGGTACTAGCCTTGGATCAATGACTAAACCAGCAATAATTAATGACAAGCATGTAGGTGGAGCATGGGATCTTTGGGAGAAAATTGCAGATGGTCGTCCTGAGTTTGGTAATCCAAAGGTTTTTGATGAACGAGTTGAGGAATCAATGTGGGAGTCTTTCACAGTTACGCTTAAGGATCCAACAATGTATAAGAAAATAATAGAATTCTCAGGTAATCAGCCAGGAACTGGTGCCCATATGACATTTAGAGATTCTGCATGGCTCATGACAATAGTTTTGCATAATCAACCACATTTTATTGGTCAAGCTGATGAAATACAAATTATTTGGGGTTATTCTTTATTCCCATACGCAAAAGGTGATTTTATAAAGAAGAGAATGGTAGATTGTAGCGGCGAGGAAATATTAGCTGAGGTATTATATCACTTAAACTTTAAAGATGATATGAAGAAAATTATAGAAACATCTATTTGTATACCATGTATATTACCGTTTACAACAGCACAATTTTTAACTAGGGCAAAGGGTGATAGACCTCAAAATATTCCAGAAGGTTCAACTAATTTAGCATTGCTTGGACAATTTTGTGAAATAAAAGATGACGTAGTATTTACAATGGATTATTCAGTAAGAGGTGCACAAATTGCTGTTTATAAATTCTTAAATCTAAATAAGAGACTTACTCCTATTTATAAAGGACAACATGATGTACGTGTAATGCTTAATTCTGTACTTGAAATGATGAAAGATGATAATTTAAGTAAGGAATTACTTGCAATAAAATCTTTGTTAAAATAATTTAAATAATGGAAGGAAGTCATAAGCTCTTAATTTAAAAGCTTATGGCTTCCTTTTTATGTGTTTTATTTTGATGTGGGTATAAAAATGTAAGCTTAATGTTTATTTATTACAATTCAATAGCTTTTAAGTTGTATGTACTTATGTTTAATGGTAACATTGTATTTATAAAAAAGGGCAGTACTAAAGAAAGTGATAAAAGTAATTTATTCAAAATAATTATGAATATTGAATAGGAGTAATTTCATGAATGAGGGTTATATAAGGAGAGAAATTAAGGCACTTTTAGAAAAAGCTAATTCACTAAAAAATACTGATTCTCAGCGGGCGATAGAATTATCAAATGATGCATTACTCCTATCTGAAAAGATAGAATATACACTTGGTGTAAAAGTCGCCAAGTTATATATGGCTTATTCTTACTATAGCATTGGGAATGATGAAAAAGCATTAGAATTAATATTTGTTTCACTACATTATTTTATTGAAAAAGGATTTTGCGATCTCATATGGTGGGAATATAATTTATTAGGCATTATATTTAGTGAGTTAGGTGATATTGAAAAAAGTATGACTTTTTATGATAAAGCACAAATAGTCGCAATAGAAATTGATTTAGGTAAAAGATATGATAATAAGGCTACTTCGAAAAAATCGATAATGCTTACTTTAAATAATATTGCAGAAAATTATAAACTACTTAATGAATACAAAGAAGCATTAAGTTATAGTGAAAGAGCATATGACATAGATTCTTTATCGGATTATAGTTTATCTAGTGGAGTAACTATCCTTAGCTTAGGTGAGATTTATTACTTATTAGAGGATTATGAAAAGGCGAATATTCTCTCATACAAAGCTTTAAAGTACATGAAACGGTACAATTATACTATAGCGGATGCTGATATCTATAAATTATTAGCTCAGACTTCATGGAAAAAGAGAAACTACGCAAAGGCTGATGAATATTTTTATATTGCTATAAATTTGAATGAAAAACAAGCAATACCTAGTTATAAAATTGATTCATTACTTAGTTATTATGAATATATGATGGACCGAAAAAAAATAAAAAAAGCAATTGTTATATTAATAGATGCCTGTAATGTATCAATAAAATATAAACAACATGAAAAGGTATCTGAGATATCGATGATGTTATCAATATTATATGAAAAGTCAGGAGAATATGAATCCTCTTTTAGATATATGAAATTGCACTATAAGTACGAAAAAAAACATATAGAAGATTATAAAAAAAATATTATTCAAAGTTTAAATATGAAAAAGAAGATGTTAGAAATTGAGAAAGAGAATAATAGAATTATAGAGAAAAATGTAAACTTAAAAATAGAATCACAATCGCTACAAATGCTTGTTGAAAAAATATCTATTATTAGTGAACTAGGACAGAAAATAACTTCAACTTTAAATGAACATTCGATATTAGATATACTTTATTCAAGTATTAAGGATTTCATGGATTTGTCTTATTTTTGTATTGGTCTTTATGATGAGAATAACTCTATGATAAATTATTTAGATGCTATTATTAATGGTAAAAAGGAAAATATACCTGCTCTTTCACTTTTAAGTAAACCAAGTTTTACTGAAAAATGTATTGAGAGTGGTGAGTTGATTATAATTAATAATGTTAGTAAAGAGTTTCCAAGATATATTAACGAGGGCGCATTTAACAATCAACTAAAATTGAATTATAATTCAGAACTAAATTCACTTATGTTTTGTCCTCTTATAGTAAATGCGAAGATTATAGGAGTAATGTCAATACAAAGTAAAGGTAAAAATGCTTTTACACCATACCATATTGAAATGGTTAAAGCGCTATCATCTTATGCTGCTATAGCAATTAATAATTCAATAAAATCAATGGAACTAGAAATGGAAGTTATAAAAACAAAAGAAATTCAAATTGAATTAGAAAAAGTGAATGAAATATTATTATCTTTGTCTGAAAACGATAGTTTAACGGGGATTCCTAATAGGAGAAAGTTTGATATCTACATAAATGATGTTTGGGAGGGTAGTATAAGAGAAAGAAATAGTTTATCTCTACTAATCATTGATATAGATTATTTTAAAGAGTATAATGATAACTTTGGTCATTTAGAGGGGGATAATTGCTTAGCTAGGGTTGCTAGTATATTGGCAAACTTGAATAATGGACCATATTTTGTTGCAAGGTTTGGAGGTGATGAATTTGTGGTTTTATTGCCAGAAAGTTCAATTGATTACGCAATTAAATTTGGGGAAAATTTAAGAATTAAATTGAAGACGTTGAATATTAGACATAAATTCTCGGAAATTTCAGATAGAATTACTTTATCAATTGGAATATCTTCTGTTTTTCCTAATGAAAATATAACAATAAATGAATTTATAAGAAAAGTTGATAATGAACTTTATATTGCTAAGAGAAATGGAAGAAATAGAATATCAGCTGACGTATACTGAAAAAAAATATTTTTTTATAAAACGACAAATGCTTTATTCTACAACGTATTAACAGAAGAAAACATCACTTTAATGATTATTTATTACAATTTTGTCGCTTTTGATTGTATATAATTGTGCAATATGGTAATATTGTACTTGTGATAAAGGGGATGTTTAGCAAATGAATGAAAATGAGTTACATGAACAACATGCTGAAAGTAAAATATTTACTATTTTAGCAATAATATTTTTCGTAATAGGGGCAATAATATCAATAGTAGAGATTTTAGTTCAGAGGAGTGTTTATTTAAAAACAGCTAATATAAGTAGCCAACTGGGATATATAATTGGAAGAATAATCGCAGTTATTCTTATAGCATATATAGTTAGATTAATTTTTAAAAAGAAAAAAGGCTGTGCTCTAATGATTTTTTCAATAATTTTCATGCTTGCGTCAACTGTAACAACAGCTAATGCAATCAACAAAAGAACTGAGGAGATTAGTTTTAACAAGGTTGCTATGCACAAATTAATAAGTATGAGTAGTGATTATGCAGCTGGAAAAGAATTAAGTTCTGATAAATTAGAAAATTCTAAATATGGTAATATGGCACCTCTTTTAGATTTATGTAATCAATATTTTATTTCTTATCAAAAATTGAGTGCTAATATGAAAACAGATGTATCTAAAGCTCATGTTGAGACTTTATTATCAGCCGATACATTTAGTACTCCAGCTAAGACTAAAGATACTCAGGAAAGATTAAAAACCTTAACTAATGGATTTGCTCAATTTGAAACAGATGCTAATAAAATTACTAAAACAATGAATACAGATGTAAATAACGTAGATATTCCGAAAATCTATAAAGAAGATGTAGCGGCCGGGTTTGAAAAAGGACAACTTCAATCAAGCGCTATGATAAAGAAATATATAGCATTTGAAACAAGTTTTATTAAAAAGATAAATGATAGTGTAACCTTTATGGTAAGTGAAAAGGGAAATTATGAAGTAAAGAACAACATGGTATATTTTAAATCACCTGCTACATTAGCTAAATTTAATAAAAACATGAGTGATATACAAAAATTAGCAATTGAAGAAACTACTCTTATAAATGATATGAAGAAAACAGCAGAGAAACAACTTGATTATATGAAAACTTTAGATAAGTAATTGTATGGAATAAGATTGTAAAAAAGTAGAGGTAGTAGATAAATGTTTATCTGATATCTCTCTTTTTGAATTCCATTTTATTGCTCCATTTGCCACACCTATCTCCAAAGCAGCCTACAGTCTTTTCACCATCTTTTATTGCAATTACTTCACAATTATTACCACAACCATTGCACTCAATATTTCTAGGTACAAAATTATTAAAGGCTATTTCAAACCCTTTAAAATTTGTTTTACCTATCTTCATGGTTTTTTCCTTTGAAAGTATTGCAGCCCCTATAGCGCCCATTACATTATAATGAACTGGGACATAGACCTCAGTATTTAAGGCTTTCTCAAAAGCTGCTTTAATACCAATATTCGCTGCAACACCTCCTTGAAAAAATATTTTTGAACGGATTTGTTTACCTTTTCCCACATTGCTTAAATAATTTCTTACCATTGCTTCGCAAAGCCCACCTATTATGTCCTCTTCATTATATCCGAGCTGTTGCTTATGTATCATGTCAGATTCTGCAAAAACAGCACATCTTCCAGCTATTCTAACAGGTGATTTTGATTTTAATGCATAGTGTCCAAAATCTTCAATAGGTATCTCTAGCCTTTCTGCTTGCCTATCAAGAAAAGACCCTGTACCTGCTGCACATACTGTATTCATTGCAAAATCTGTTACAATACCATTTTCTAATAATATTATCTTTGAATCTTGACCTCCTATTTCCAATATGGTTTTTACTTCTTTGTCAATTTCAAGGGATGCAACTGCATGAGCAGTAATTTCATTTTTTACAATGTCTGCACCTATTAAAAAGGATGCCATTTGTCTTCCACTTCCAGTAGTTCCAACAGATTTTATTTGCTTAGTATCATATTTCTTGTTTAATACTTTTAATCCGTCTTGAATTGCTTTTATAGGTTTACCTTTTGTTCTTAAATATAATTTTTCTATAACATTTAATGAATTATCTAATAGTACAATGTTAGTACTTACAGATCCTACATCAACTCCCATATAGTACATTGTTTTTTCTCCTCTCTAACATATCTACAAATGCTTCTATCCTAGTAATATAGCCGGCTTCTCCAGTCATTTCGTCTACTATTAAAGTCATTATCGGAAAATTCTTATCACTTGAAATTTTAGTTAGAATTGCTTTTGATACAATTTCAGGCATACATCCCATAGGGAAAATTTGAATTGCCCCATCAAAACTTTCTTTTTCTGCAAGAAGTGCTTCTCCTACACATTCTCTAGCGTGGCCACCAATATAATATGGAAGATATTCTTTAGAGGCTTTTCTTATGTCAATTGAGTTTAGTTTAAATGGGCTAAGTAATGTATTTTTAATCCACCAAGTAGGGGTAAGTTTTCTTTTAGTGGATACTCCATAGTCCATAAGTTTATCTTCTATATATAGGTTAGCAAAGGGCTCAATTACAGTATAAATTTCACCAATAATTGCAATTTTAATTGGGGACTTATCTTTATTAATAGGAATATTATCTATTTTATTATTATATTCTTTTAAAATGCTCACCATCTGTGGGGGCGAAAGTGCCTTGGAGGCATTAGTGGTACATTCTTTTAAAAGGTTTTTAAATTGACCTTTGTTAACTTCAAGTCCCGTTAAATAATGTACTTTACTTTCAATTGTATCGATAAGTTCATTTACCTTGTAGGCTACTTTTAATGCTTTGATTTTTTGTAATTTACCTTCCTTACTATTATTTGATATCTTGGATAGGCGATTTAAAAATTCATTTTTGCCAATGTCAAAAGGACTATCAACTACAATAAAAGTTAAGTTGTGACCCATTTTTTTAAGAGCATTTATTTGTAATTCGCAATACTCACCAAATCTACAAGGACCACAGCTTCCGGGAAGGAGTATGGTATCGGCTCCAAGTTTTATACTCTGCAAATAATTACCCATCATAATTTTATAAGGTAAGCACATTTCTTCAGGAGAAAACGTGGAGCCTAGCTCCAACGCTTCACTACTACTAAATGGTGCAATTATACATTCTATACCGAGTCCATCAAATAATGCTTTAGCTGCAAGGTGTGTGTTGCCGAAATGTGGAAATGTTATCTTCATTTTTATTTTTCCTTTCAATCATATCGATAAAGGCCTCAATTCTTGTATCTATACCACCTTCACCAGTATGTTCATCAACTTTTAAGACTAAAAGAGGGAAATCACAAAGTTTATCTTTAATAAGTTCAATTACAACAGAGTCTATTCCGCAAGCAAAGGATGATATATATATAGCACCATCTATTTCTTTGTTTTTAGCTATACTAGTTGTAAAGCCATAAGAATTTGATGCAAAAGTCCAAAAGGGACGTTTAAAAAGAGTATTTACCTCTGATTTGATTTGTTCTTCACTCACGTATTCCTCTGTTATGACCCCGACCCCTAATTTGTTTAATTTCTTCACTATATCCATATTAATAAAGGTATCGTATAGATTGTATGGATGCCCAACTAGAGCGATAGTTATTTTATAGCCTTCATCTTTGATACCAAATTTAGTCTTTCTTTGTTCCTCTAGAGCATTGTTAAATGCAACTTTTGTTTTGTGTTTGTCTTTCGTAATCATGTTAGCTAAATTTTTACACCAAGCATATAATTCCTTCTCGCTTGTTGCATATATAGGTTCTGTCATTACTTTTGGCATATTAGGTATGCTACATAGGATCATTTCTGGAAGACCGCAAAACTTTGGGCATATAAATTCGCGCTGGCGTACCCTCATAAATCTTGGTATTATTAATAAATCACATTTATCTTTTATATTTAAGATATGTCCGTGGAATATCTTTATAGGCAGACAGGCCTCGTCTACGCAATATTTAATTCCTTCATTTAAAATGTTTTTATTCGTATCTGTAGATGTAATTATTTCTACACCTAGTTCACTTAAAAATCTTTTTATAAATGGATAGTATTTATAATATAATAAACCTTTAGGAATTCCAACTTTCATAACTTACTCCTTCCATGTGCATAGATCACTCTTTTTTATTCTGAACTATTTATAGGAAAAGTATTCTTATTTAGAATATAATTTTATAGAAGAGCATGCTATATATTTGTTATTGCATAAAAAAGTCTGCGCCCATAATATCATTAGAATATTATGGGCACAGACTTATGGTAAATATTTTGTTTGTTAGATATCAAATCATTTACAATTCAATAATATCTAAATCATCAGGAACAATAATATTTCCTGAGAAGAATTTCTTGCCTTCATCGGTATATAGTTTTCTTCTATTTAATATATTTTTGTCCTCAGTATGAAATAGAACTATATTTTTTACGTTTAGCTTAGATGCATTTTCACAAGCATCTTTTACAGTAGCATGATGTTTTTCATAAGGTTTAAAGATATCCTTTTGTGAATATAAACAAAAGGCCTCATGAAAAAGATAATCTACATTATTAGCATATTCAAATAACTCTTCATTGTAAGGCTCATCACCAAAAAAAGCCAAACTTTTTCCGTTTTTAAGTGTTGTATTAAAGCCAAACTGAAGCTCTTTAGTACTTCTAATATCAAAAAAATTTATACTTAAGTCTAGTATAGAAACCGTACATTTATCATAAATCTCATTAAATAGTATTCTAGTTCCAATAAACTTTGTAAATTTTTTATCTAAAAGCAAGCTGCTTATTGTGTTTATTATATCAATATTATTTTTGTGGCAATAAATTGTTAGATTGCCGTCATAATTTCCATTCATAATTTGCTGAGCTACAGCCCTAATTATCCAAACAATGCCGGAAATATGATCGTTATGTCTATGAGATATAAAAACATTGTGGATATTGCTTATATCTATGTTTAATTTTTCTAGGTTTGAGAGTATGGTATTTCCACCTCCTGTATCTACTAAAAAATGCTCTTTACCGCTAGAAATGGTAAAACAAGTGTTATAACATTTTGTAACCATAGCACTCCCTGTACCTAAAATATTAACTGATTCCATATATTTTCCCCCAATATTAGTTTGATTTAAATAGAAATTTTATTCTAATTTATATTTTAAATTACTTCTATTAATTATTACAGTAAAAAACATAATTATCAATAGATTATCCTATTAACATTGTTTATTTTTTTAAGATTAAAATTAAAATTAAGTATACTTTAAAAAAGACAATTTGTAGTTAGGATTATCTTTATAAATAACAATTAGTAGTATTGATAATCATCTTTAAAGCTAATTGTTGTTGTGCTTAATATATAAGTTTCTTCACGCCTCATAGCTAAAGCATAACTCCAAGCACTGCAGCATCTTCCATAGATTCTAAACTCGCAGTTACAATTTTGGTTACATTTTTCGGAAGTTTGTATTTCTTGTTTAGATATGTTATTGTCTGAGTGTTTTGTTTTATATTAGAAGTAGATGCACTTTCAGTTGCTGTTTTTTGTGAGTCTTTTTTTGAATTGTTAAAAACTATAAGGCCAACACAAATTACAATTACTAACCCAATTAAAAAAAATTTTTGCTTCATTTTTTTAACTCTCCTTTTTATACTACTTAAATAAAAGTAATATTTCTAAATAATTTTTCAACATATAATTATACATAAGTTGTGGATATTATATTCCTTAGCGGTAAAACTAGTAGGGTTACGCCAGATTATGATTATCATTTTTAATAGAAAATGATAATCAATGATAATACAAAGTATATAGTGGTTAATATATTTTTGCAAGGTAAAAATTGGATACATATTATGATATAGCGATTTTTTTATAAATTATAAAAAATCAGACATAAAAATATAAAATTGATTTATATAAATAAATAGTGGGTAACATAATAAAATCGAAATAGAAAAAGAGGCGAATTTGGGTGGGTGTTTTGCTTAAGAAGATTAACTTGATAATTAATAATAAAGAAATTATTTGTTTAAAAAAAGTGGAGTCTAAACCACGATATAATACAGTTATAATTCTTACTGGGGCAGCCACCTATGCATCAAATTATGCTATATTTGCAAAGCAGTTTAGGGAAACTGAAGTTATTATAATCAATACACCGGGACATGGATTTGGAAAATCATTAACTAAGGGAGAACCTTTAACCGATGGAAATGATTTGATTGATTTTCAAGTTAATGTTATAAAACATTTAATCAAAAAAAATTACTGCAGTGCGAAAGTTACATTGCTTGGTTATTCAATTGGTGGAATGACACTTCTAAATATTGTTAACAGAAAGCTATTAGAAAAGAATATAGAACTTTGCATTTTATTTGCTAGCGCTAGATTCACAAGGTACGATAAAACGGTTACTAAAGGATTATATAATAAAGAAACTAAAACATTTAATGCAAAGTCGCTAATTGAGAAGAGCTTCACAGGTAAGATGCCTTGGTATATTAAATATCTAAATCCTAATTTAATATGTACTTTGTCAGCTACTTGCCATGCAGATTTTCTGGAGTGTGATAATATGAATGAAATTTCTAAAAATGAATTAATGATAGATAATAACATGTCTGTTATTGCATTTTTAGGGAAAGATGATTGCTTTTTTAGTGAAGAAGAGTTACTTAAAACAATAAAAAGGTTTAAATACAGTACTTTTATATCACTAAAGGAATATGGACATTTATTTATATTAGAAAGGCCTATTAAGGCAGGAAAACTTGTATTTAAGGCTATAAAAGAAGCTACTTTAAAAGGGTAGTTATTTTATAGCCTTAATTTGTTTAGTGGAGTTTTAGAATTGTGCTTACTTGGATTAAACTAAAAGAGTATACTATAATTATAATTATAAAAAAATAAGTAGTTATTTACGGATGCATATCCGTAAATTATTTATTTTAAGATTAAATGGAGGGAATACATATGGAAGAGAAAAAATTAAAAACAAAAGTTATAAGACCTAAATTTGATACAGATTTAGACATTATAGAGTTATCTAAGGAGAATATTGAGGATGAGAGTATATTCTCTTTTGGAACAGTTAGTGATTGCTGCTTAGAAAACCATGAAGCTGATAGAGTAAATTTTAAACAAGTAATATTTACAAAAGTTATCTTTAATAAAATAACTTTTAGACGAATAGAGATGACAGATGTGAGGTTTGAAAATTGTGATTTATCAAATGTAGATTTTAACGAGGCGTCATTACATAGAGTTGAATTTGTGAATTGTAAAATTATTGGCATTAATTTAAGTGAGACAACTTTTAGAGATGTAATTTTTGAAAATTGTAATGGCGAATTTGCTTTCTTTAATTATTCTGATTGTAAGCAAGTTGCGTTTCTTGAGTGTCAATTACGCTCTTCAGATTTTCAAAATTCAAAGCTTTTAAAAGTTGAATTTAGGGAGTCTAATTTGCTTGGGGCTCAAATGAACTACACAAGTCTTAAAGGAATAGACTTTACTAGTTGTAACATTGAAGGTATGGGAGTAAATATTGTTGATGTTAAAGGGGCAAGAGTTACAACAACTCAAGCAATCTCATTATCGAGCATACTTGGTCTTATTATTAAATAATTTGTATGGTTTTAAGAAAAAATAATGAATGTAACTTTATAAAGTTACATTCAAAATGGTTGGTAATAGGATTATTTTTTACCATTTAATTGTTCTGCAATGATTCTTGATAAATACATTCCAGTATTCTTTACTTCGGTAATAGTATTATTATTATTTCCGACCTCAATTAACATAGCGTTATTACTTCTGTCTTGGCTATAGAAATCTATGCCCCTATTATAAAGATAAACTTGCCTGTAGTCCATAAGACCTGGATATAATTTATCTGATATTCCTATCATGGAACTTACTAATTTTTTCTGTGCTGCATACCTAGGGTTTCCTTTTGTCATTACAAACATAACCTTAGCAACATTTACTCCATTTATTTTAGTTTTTTCGTTTTTATGATTTAACGGAACACCATCTCTATGTAAATCAATAATTATATCAAAATCTCCATATTCCTTTAAATATTTATCTAAAGTAATTCTAGACTTTTTGTAGGATGCTTGATAATCTACTACATTATGAATAGTATCATCATTTATAGCAGCAATTCCATAATTTTTTTCTAAATCCTTGGCTATTACATCTCCTACTTCACAGACTCCTTGTGCTAGGTTCGTATTAAAAGTATTTGTAGATGTATCATCGTCAGAGGCAAGATAAGATTCGGTGGTATGAGAATGGTAAATAAGCACTCGTGGGTTAGCCTTGTTTAGGATTTGTTTCAATTTGGGATTATATATGCCTGCAATTGAATTAGAGGTGTCAACTTTACCTTTAAATTTACTTACCTGATTATCATCTAAGTTAAAGGGGTTAAGAACAAGTGTCTCTCTTTTTTCTACACCATTGCTCTCATTATCTGAACCCTCATTGTTTTGAAAATATGAAATTTCTTTTGATACTATTGATATAGGATTGGAAATATCTATTCCTAAAAATGATAAAACTGAATGTTTAATTTCACTGTTGGTATTTTGTTCCCCATTGCTTGGAGAATTAAATAAAGCTACTGTATTAGTAATTGCCTTAATAAAAAAGTAATTTTGAGATTTATCTTCATTAGTCGCATTAGCACTCTTAGGCAAAACTAAACATAATAAAAAAATAAAAAGTAATGTTAAAACACTTAAAAGTATTTTGCTCTTATTATTTTTTTTAATAGCATTGCGCCCCATATTAATCCTCCCCACATTTCCGTTTAATAAGTTGATTTAGTATATCTTTTAAGTCTTTTATATCTAATTTAGATAACTCGTCTGATTGGGCGAAGGTCAAAAGCATGGATTTAATAGAACCATTAAATACTCTATTAACAAAGGAAAAACTTTCTAATTTTATACAATCATCTTCTGAGACTAAAGGATAATATAAATATTCATAACCTAATTTATTAAATCCAATAATATTTTTATTTAATAATCTATTAATCAAACTTTTAACTGTAGCTGGTTTCCACTCAGATTTATCCTTTAATTCTTTTATAATGTTGATTGATGAAATTTCAGAATTATTCCATATTATTTTCATTATCTCCCATTCAGCATTAGATATTTTGGACATTTTATACATTAATATATCACCCCATTTAAATTACAACTGTAATTATAAGCTTTAGTTTACAATTGTAATTTGTGTTATTTATAATATATTCTATGAAATATTAATTATTACATTTATTAAAATAAAGCTGAATGGTAGATTGATGTTTTACGGAGTGAATTTATGCTATGCAATATGGATTCATTGATAAACAGTGAATCTATATTGTAAAAAGAAAATTAATGTGATAATATTATTTTAAAGTTTATATAAGCATATATGAGTATAT
Organism: Clostridium estertheticum subsp. estertheticum; assembly: GCF_001877035.1. Taxonomy (NCBI): domain Bacteria; kingdom Bacillati; phylum Bacillota; class Clostridia; order Eubacteriales; family Clostridiaceae; genus Clostridium; species Clostridium estertheticum. The sequence goes on from NZ_CP015756.1 coordinate 561,539, forward strand.
ATGAATTATGGAGGAAATTTTTATGAAGTATTATGGAAAAACTTCTTTATCATCTTTATTAAAATTAATGTTAGATGTTTTAATCATCACAGGTTTTATTGTATATTTATTTATACTGAGAAAGGCCTTGATAATTGATCAAACAAATTTATTTAATCCTAAAAATATTGTTACATGTACTCTATTTGTTCTAGGTGGTTTTGCATTGCTTTGTATAATGTATTATCTTAGATGTATTATTAATTCATTGGTTAAAATGACGCCTTTCGTATGGAAAAATGTTAAAAGTTTGAGAAATGTTGCTATATCGTGTTTTACAGTTTCAGGCTGTTATGTGGTCAATTTTTTTATTAACAATCAATTTTTAAATTTTAAGTTAATAGAAATAGATGCTAGTGGGATACACACAGATATTGAGTTTATAATTTTTTTCTTTGCAGGTTGTTTTACATTAATTCTTTCTAAGGTTTTTAAGCAGGCGATTGAAGTTAAAGAAGAAAATGACTTAACTATATAGATATTTACGATATATAAATAAATTGAGGTGAAATACATGGCAATAATAGTGAATCTAGATGTAATGATGGCAAAAAGGAAGATTAATTTATCGGATCTTGCAATTAGAGTAGGAATTACAAATTCAAATTTATCAATATTAAAAACCAATAAGGCAAAGGCAATAAGATTCTCAACCCTTGAGGCTATATGTAGCGAGCTTAAGTGTCAGCCAGGGGATATTTTAGAATTCAAAGGCGATGAGCTGATTCCAAATAAATAAAGTACCCAGTAGAGTTTTACACTTCTTTTAAAAGTGTCTATTCTATAGGTACTAAGATATTAATATCTGTCTGCTAATATTTCCTTACTTACTGTGCGTAGTCTTCCTTTAATTGGTGTATCTTGTAGAGCTGTAAACACTAATTCACCTTTATTATTTAATATTTCTACAAAAGTAGATATATCAATTATATTGATGATTCCTATATCATCTTTAGTCATTCCTTCGATACTGCAAAGGGTACCTACGATATCCATTGCTCTCATCTTAGTCTTTTTACCTGCATTAATATGTAATTTCATAATTTCTTTGCTGAGTTCTGCTCCTTTTGATTCTTTAAGAATAGGTCTTGTATCCATTTTATTAATAAATTCCTCTTTGGCATTATTTACGACTTCAGATTCAGGTCTTTCCTTCAAAGGAATTTCTTTACCAATATACTGCTCTATATCATACAAAAACCTATTATCACGATTTGTTACAAAAGTCATAGCACGGCCCATCTTACCTATACGACCAGTTCTTCCTATCCTATGAACATAACTTTCTTTGTCCTCTGGAATATCATAATTAATTACAAGTGTAATGTTATCTATGTCTATACCACGAGCTGCAACATCGGTAGCTACAAGGTATCTAAAATAACCCTTCTTAAAATCATTCATTACCCTTAATCTATCACTTTGTTCCATTCCACCATGTATTTTCTTGCAAGTATACTCGAGGTCTATTAGGTCGTTAAAAACTGAATCTACCTTAACTTTTGTATTGCAAAATATTATGCAACTATCTGGATTTTCAACAATGGTTAAATCTCTTAAAAGATCTATTTTATCAAATTCATGTACATTATATTGTTCTTGAAGTATATTATCAGATGCTTTATTTTCATCCTCTATTTCAATATATATAGGATCTTTCATATATCTGTTACATAAACTATGTATGTCTTTTGGCATTGTAGCTGACAATAACATTGTTACACGGTCTTTTGATAAGCCACTTAAGATTGATTCTATTTGATCTACGAATCCCATATTAAGCATTTCGTCTGCTTCATCTATTACAAGATATTTTATATTTGATGTATCAAATGTACCTTTTTCTATATGATCCATAATGCGACCAGGGGTTCCAACCACTACATGTGTTTTTTGCTTAAGTTCTTTTTTTTGATCGGTGAAAGGAGACTTTCCATAAATAGCAGATACTTTAAGTCTTTTAAACCTACCTATATTAAAAATATCTTCTTTTACTTGGATTGCAAGTTCTCTTGTTGGTGTAATTATTAATGCCTGAGGTTTATTTTCCTCCCAATCAACTAATTGACAAATAGGAATGCCATATGCTGCTGTTTTTCCACTTCCAGTTTTGGATTTTACTACTACATCCTTTTGTGCTAGAACTGCAGGTATAACCTGTTTTTGAACCTTTGTAAAATCCTTAAAATTTAACAAACTAATTGCTTTTAATAACTCACTACTTAAATTATAATCGTTAATGTTTTCTTTTATCATTAAATCATCTCCTAATATATATACTAACCTTTTTATTATATCATACACATGAAATTAACATAAATAAACCTAAGTCTAGAGTCATTCAAATTAAGAAAAGAGAAAACACAGATTTTATTTATCTGCATTTTCTCTTTTATTAATAGTGGTATTTGTGCTATTATTTCATTGTAAATAGCCGAGGTTCTTGTAAGTAATCTTGAACGATTCTAAGAGATTCACCAAATCTTTGATAATGAACAATTTCTCTTTCACGTAGAAACTTTAAAGGTTCTAATACATCAGGATCGTCAGCCATATTTATTAGATATTCATAAGTTGCTCTAGCTTTTTGCTCAGCAGCTAAGTTTTCAGTAAGATCTACAATTGGGTCACCTTTTGATTGAAGATATGCAGCAGTAAAGGGAACTCCAGAAGCACTTACGGGATATACTCCTCTGCCATGGTCTACATAATAACCAGCCATGCCACCTTTTTCAATTTCTTCAAGACTGGCACCTTTCATTAGTTGCCTAACCATAGCACCAACCATTTCTAAATGAGCCAATTCCTCAGTTCCAATATCATTACATGTTGATATTGCTTGAGGAGTAATCATAGAGAATCGCTGACTTAGATATCTTAATGAGGCACCTAATTCACCATCTGGTCCACCATATTGAGTAATAATTATTTTTGCCATTTCAGGATTTGGAGTTTTAATTTTAACTGGATATTGTAAGAACTTATCGTATGTCCACATAAATTATTTATCATCCTTTCCAAGACTAAAATTTGCTTCAGGCTCCCAAGGCCATGGATTACTTGACCATCGCCATGGGTAAGGGCTGAGAGAGTCATGTTCAGATAACATTCCATAATTCATCTCATAGTGATCTTTTAATCCTTTTGTCTCCACCACATAAAAATTATATTTTGCAAGAGCCTCTTGATCCATTGGATGAGTATTAAGGTACAAAGCTAGGTCTTCTTTCATAAATTCGCCGGCAACTATTTGTTTTAAAAGTTCCATTTTACTCTCCATAAATTCTCTCCTTGTTACTTGATTTTAAATTAGAAGACATTTTATCTTCTCCATCGTATGGACTATAAAGCTCTGGAAAAGCAGTTCCTCTTTTAAGTGCTTCTAATGGCGAAAAAAGTGTGCAAAGTTTCTGGTAAGGAACATAAGCTGCAGCTAATCTAACATGTTTTATTATAGTTTCTTGTGGTACACAATTATTTGATGCTGAAGATTTAGTTAGTTTATTTCTATTTTGATACTCCATTTTTATCCTCCATATAACATAGTACATAATACTATATTCAATAATATTTGATTAGGTTCTAAAGAAATAGTAATAAATTAAGTAGATTTACTAATAATTTATGGTGAATACAGTGCTAAGGTGCATTATGATTGATGTTGACATTATAAAAGTATAGTGCTAACATACTAGCTATACAAACTAAAGTAATTTAAAATAAAGGAAAATTTATTATGAAAATTGAACTATTAGAGAAAAAATCTTATGAGACTATAAAAAATTATACTTATCGAGTACTAAGAAGTAATATTATTGATCTTAATCTTAAACCGGGAGAAAGTATTTCTGAAAATGAAATTGCAAATAATCTTAATGTGAGCAGAACGCCAGTTAGGGAAGCTTTTTCATTATTAGTTTCTGAGCAATTGTTAGAAATTTATCCTCAGAAGGGTACTCAAGTTTCTTATATTGATTTAAAACGTGTTGAAGATGCTCGATTTATGAGGTTAAAACTTGAACAAGCAGTTATTGAATTGGCTTGTAAGGATTTTCAAGAGAGTTATTTGTTTGATTTAGAATCTAATATTAATCAACAGCAATTTTGTGTACTTAAAAAGAACTATACCGCTGCATTTAATTTAGACAATTCATTTCATGAACTTATTTTTAAAGGATGTAAGAAGGAACGGATTTTCAATGCCATTCATTTTATGAATGGCGATTTTGATCGTATAAGGGCACTTAATTTAATATCTAGTATGAACATGGATCTTGTTGTTGCACAACATAAAGGCATTATTGATGCAATAAAGGCTAAAGATAGTGAGCTAGGTATAAGAATAGTTGGTGAGCACTTATCAAAAGTAAATGACGACAAAATGATATTGCTAAGAGAATATCCTGAGTACTTTAAAGAGTAATAGAAAATAAACAGCCCCCTGTCCATTTTAAATAAAATGGACAGGAGGCTGTTTTTTGTTTTTTTTAAAACTAAATATTTTTATTCTTAGCATAAAATTCAGAGTAGCTTTTAAGTTCTCTTTTTAAAAGATTTGGAGTATCAAGCTTATAAGGACAGTGGTTTTTACAGTGTCCACAGTTTATGCAATTATTTATAAGTTCCATCTTTTCTTTAAAGCTATCATCTAAGAAGCCTTGATATGGAGCTCTTTTAAGAAGAAGTGATATTCGAGCAGAAGTAGGAATTTCAATTCCAGCTGGGCATGGAAGACAATAACCACAACCACGACAGAAATCGCCTGAAAGCTCACTGCGATCCTTGTTAATAATTGACCACATGATATCATCTAATAATGGTGGATTTTTCTCAAGGGTTATAAATTCATCTAATTCAGTTTCTCTTTGTATTCCCCATATTGGTACAACATTGTCAAATTGCCTTAGAAAAGCAAAGGCTGAGGATGCATCAGTTATTAGACCTCCTGAGAGAGCCTTCATTGCAATTAGTCCTATATTTCTTTTTTTACATTCTTTTATTAATAATAAATCATCATCTGAAGATAAAGAGCATAAAGGAAATTGTATAGTGTCATATAGTCCTGAAGCTGCTGCTTCCATTGCATTTTTCAATTTATGATTTGTAATTCCTATAAAACGAATAAGTCCCTTTTTCTTAGCCTCCAAAAGTCCCGCATAAAGACCTTCTGGGTCTTTTGGATCAGGAAGTACATCAGGGTTATGTAATTGATATATATCTATATAATCTGTTTTTAAATTTATTAGACTTGTCTGCAAATGTTCAAGTAAAGTTTTTCTATCCTTAGCGTGGGTTTTAGTTGCAATTATAATGTTTTCTCTAACATCTGATAGGGAATAACCTATTTTTTCTTCACTATCAGAATATGCTCTTGCTGTATCAAAGAAGTTTATTCCATTATCATATGCTTTTCGTAGAATATTCTTTGCTTCATCAAAAGACACCCGCTGAACTGGTAATGCTCCAAAACCACTTCTAGTAACCATTAAATTTGTTCTTCCGAGTTTTATTTTATCCATTTATACACCTCCATAAATTCGTACATAAAAACTTTTATATATAAGTATTCAATATTATTCTATTAAATCCTTTTTAAATTAATATACTTAATATAAAGTGTTTTTTATAAATGTAATCTAAAAAAGTCACACACTAGTGGTATAATACCACAGTATATGACTTTTGCAAAAAAGCAAAAAGACCAGTAAATAGTTTCCTATTTACTGGTCTAATATTACTACTAAAGAACAGTAATATTTTCTGCTTGTGGGCCTTTAGGTCCTTTAACTATGTCAAAAGAAACTTTTTGACCTTCATCAAGTGATTTGTAACCATCTGAATTTATTTGAGAGAAATGTGCGAAAACATCTACTCCGTCTTCTCCTGTAATAAAACCAAATCCTTTTTCACCATTAAACCATTTAACTGTACCATTCATATAATGTATACCTCCGAAATTTTATTTCTTAAACTACTTGAAATAACAAACCAATAAAATTTTGATAACAAAATACTATATTTTAAAAATTATATTTGAAATATATCTGCGCTTCATTATTCACTATTCATTTAAGTACTCCTTAATACTACCACAGGTTATTACAAAAAGCAAGTTATATTGCATATTAATCTAATTAAGTCCGTAAAGCATATATAATAAGCATTACTATTAGTAGATTAGAAGCTTATAAATTTAATTTATTTTTTAAAATAACTATTTGTTTGCTAATATTTGTTCTATACGTTCTAATTCATCTGCACTAAAATCTAAATTATTTAATGCGCCTACGTTATCTTCGATTTGACTTACCTTACTTGCACCTATTAGTGCAGAGGTAACATGTCCACCCCTTAATACCCAGGCTAAGGCTAGTTGGGGTAAAGTTTGCGAACGTTCCATTGCCAAAACATTTAATTTAGAAACTTTTTCTAATTGCTCTTTTGTAATATCTCCAGAATGTAAGAAAGCTGAGTTGCCAGCAGCTCTTGAATCTTTAGGAATTCCTTTTAAATATTTGGTAGTCAGTAAACCTTGTTGTAGGGGTTTAAAGGCTATAGAACCGATGCCTTCCTGATCTAGAACATCTTGAAGACCATCCTCTATCCATCTGTTAAACATTGAATAAGAGGGCTGGTGAATTAAACAAGGTGTGCCTAATTGTTTTAGTATAGCCGAAGCCCTTTTGGTTTCAGCTGGTTTATAGTTGGATAAACCCACATAAAGAGCTTTACCTTGTTTTACTATTAAATCTAAAGCAGACATAGTTTCTTCTAAAGGGGTATTAGGATCAGGTCTATGATGATAAAAAATATCAACATAATCGAGTCCAGTTCGTTTTAGACTTTGGTCAATACTTGAGACTAAATATTTTTTTGAACCCCAATCACCATAAGGACCGGGCCACATTGTATAACCTGCCTTCGTAGAGATAACAAGTTCATCTCTATAACCAGAAAGATCCTGTTTTAAAATTTTGCCGAAGGTCTCTTCTGCAGAGCCAGGAGGAGGACCGTAGTTATTTGCAAGGTCGAAATGTGTAATTCCAAGGTCGAAAGCCTTATGAATTAGAGCTCTTGAGTTTTCAAAGGAATCTGAATAACCAAAATTATGCCATAAACCAAGAGATATTGCAGAGAGTTTTAAGCCACTATTACCGCATTTATTATATTTCATTGTTAAGTATTTGTTACTATTAGATACATATGACATTTTATCACCTTCTTATATTAATATTATCATATATGATAGATATGTAAACCATTTAACTCAAATAAAGTATGATCTCATGTACTTATAAAATTAATACTATAACGTATATTATCTATAAAGTTTACAAAAATTAGAAAGTAAATTATATTAACATACCATCTTTATATTATTATGGTATAATATGACGATATTCCAAATAAAATAGCGAAAATTTGATTTTGGAGTAAAACTGTATAAATTTATATGCCGATACCATAATTAGCAAATTGAACTGGAAGGCATTAGGAGGACACTTAAAATGAATAAATTTAAAAATATTAAATCTATTTTCTTAGCATCAGCATTAACAATTGGTTTTGCAACAAGTACATCACAAAATGTACTTGCAACTTCACTAACAACTAAAACATATATTGTGAAAAGTGGGGATTGTTTATCTGTAATAGCGAAAAAATGTGGACAATCATTAAATGACTTAAGGAAAACTAATAATAAATGGAATGATACTATTTTCCCAGGACAAATTATTAAGGTTCCAGTAACAACTAGTTCTGCTACATCGCAAGTTAAATTAAAAGCTCAAGATAAAACGGTAGCGAAAGTAGACAAGATAGCAATAAAATATACAGAAAGTGATTTGAACTTATTATCAAGACTAATAACTGCAGAGGCACAAGGAGAATCTTATAGTGCTCAAGTTGCTGTAGGCGCAGTTGTTGTAAATAGAGTTAAGAGTGGATATTTTCCAAATTCAATTAGTGATGTTATAAATGAACGCACAAAAGGAGGTTATCAATTTACACCAGTATTAAATGGTAATATCAATAGACCAGCACAGGCAAGCGCGCTTAAGGCTGCGAGTGAAGCTCTTAGCGGGTCCGATCCAACAAATAATGCATTGTTTTTTTATGATGGCGGTGTTCCTAAAGGACTAACTGAACCACAACCAATATCTAAAGTAATAGGTAATTTGACATTTGTTTACTTAATAAAATAATGGTTATATCAAAAAATTAAAATTAAGGGCTAGAACATAATTGTTCAGCCCTTAATTTTTAGTTCCTAATTTTTGAATTTCTTATATATAGTCTAAAAATAAGCTCTTCTAGAAAGTTGAACACACTTGTGGTGATTAAGTATATTCCAACTGCGATTGGAGCTGCTTTAGCAACAAATAGACCAACTACTGCCATTATTATTATATTACTCTTGCTAAGTGTTGACTGACCTTCAATTTTAAGTAAGGTTACATATGAAAGCAGACTTGGTGTTAGCGATATAAGCACATATATTAGTGGAACTATAAAATAACTGTCTGAGACCTTAATACTAGACACCCATGGTATAAGAAATGTACTAGCGCTCACAGGAAGCTTATTAAATACACTCCACAGGGTCATTATTATAGGCAGTTGTAACAACGTTACTAAGCAACCTAGCATACTTTTGGCACTCTCTGCAGATTGTTTTTTAACTTCGACGTCAAGTCTGTCTTTGTTATCTTTATATTTTTCCTTTATTTCTTGCATTTTTATACCGAATTTTTGCTGCTGGTGCATGGATTTTTTTTGTTTGAAAGACATTGGAGAAAGTACTAATCTTACACTTATGGTAAGAAAAACTATTGCGAGGCCCCAGTCCCCGGTAAAATTAAAAATTGAATCTAATAAACTACTTAAAAAATTAAAAATGATGTTCATATTTATCCTCCCTCGAATAATTTTGGCTAAAACATCATTTCAATTTTTAATCGTTCTACATATATCCATATAACATATTTTTCATAAATAATATAATCTTCCGCAAGTACTTTTTTTATAAATCCAAGCCACTGAATTAAAACACTTCTTGTTATATTTTCTTTGGTTTTATGTTTGAAACTTTTATAGGTATATAAAGTATATGATAGTATGCCAGTAAAACATATCACTAAAAACATTAATTGTATTAAATTTATTAAGTCATAATTCAACTGCATACCTCCTCATATATTAGTTTTGAATATTATAAGATATATTATCAATATTGTTGAATTCTAAAAATAAAGATAGATATCATCGATGTTTATTATACATTCTTTTATAAATTTCAATAAATCCAATTATTAAAAGTATTAGTAGTATATATGGAATAGATGAATGTAGAGTTATTGTATAACTAAAGACGTTAGTAGAAAGAGTCTCTCCAAGAATAAATCTTATTAATAAAATAGCAAATATCACAAATATAAAACCATTAAATCCAGATTCAGTAATTCCGCTATTTATTGCGTAATATTTTTTATTCCAAAAGTTTAATGAGGGACTTTCTTGACTACTTTTTCTTGTTGCTGGAATTAAAATAAATGAAATAGCACTTAGTGTTATAAGCATATCTACAGTTATTCCTAGGGTAAATGAAGAATTTTTTAATCCAATCACTATCCACAAAAAAACTGAACTTGTTATCGAGTAAAATAGACCCTTTTGTATATAATCTAATAATCTGTAGTTTTTGCTTTTGTCACTACTATATTCTTCAATAATCGACTTGCAAAATTCCTGATAGTCATTCCCGATAATTAATTCCATTGGCTTTTTTTCTATTTGTGCTTGCAACATCATATCTATGACTTGTTGAAGAATTTCTTCCTTTTCAATTCCTCTCAATTCGCTGTGCTGTATATATGAAGTTATGCTTCTATATAAATATAAGTTACTCCCATTTAAATTTTTTTGCTCTTTAAATCTAAGCTTTTTAAGTCTCCATTCGAGCAGCATTAACTATCCCTCCAATACATTATCAATGTTCTTTTTAATTTTATCCCAAGATGATATGAAATCTTCTAATTCAGTATTTCCTTCTTTAGTTAGATAATAATATTTTCTCATTGGTCCGAAAGGGGACTTAATCATATTAGAGTAAAGTAGCTTTTTCTTTTCCAGTCTTATAAGAATGGGATAGACACTACCTTCAGAAACTTCTTGAAATCCATACACTGTTAGTTGTTCACATATTTCATAACCATAAGTTTCATGAGTACTTACAATTTTTAAAATACATCCTTCCAGTAAACCTTTCAATATTTGAGTTGAATTAGCCAAATAATCACCTACTTTGTATTACTTAATAGCATAGATAAAATATACACCCACTACTCTATAATGTCAAGTAGGTGTATGAGATGGATTTTTTAATAAATCACATTTATAACAAGCAAAGCCAACCTAGGTATAAATCTAGATTGGCTTTGTTTATTATTGGGGAATTACAATCATTCGCCTACTGTTTCAACTTTTAGTATATTGGTTGTTCCAACTTTTCCTACTGGTCCACCGGCAGTTATTACAATAATATCTCCATTTTTAACTAACTTAATATCTAAAGCTGTTTTAACACCAATTTCAAACATTTCTTCAACGTTTGTTGCAGCTTTAACTAGTAATGGAGTCACTCCCCAAGAAATAGCTAACTGTCTTTGAACTCTTGGATTCCATGTAGTTGCTATTATTGGACAAGATGCCCTAAATCTAGAAATCATTCTAGCAGTTTGTCCAGATTGGGTTGCACAAATTATTGATACTGCATTTAACTGTAGGGCAATTGTGCAAGTTGCATAACTTATAGCATTTGTGATATTTTCCATTGTATCAAATTTCATTGCAGCTAGTTTACTGCCATAATCTATAGACTCGTCTGCCATTTGAGCTATTCTTACCATAGTTTTTACACTTTCAATTGGGTATTTACCCATGGCACTTTCGCCAGAAAGCATAATTGCACTAGTTCCATCATAAACGGCATTTGCAACATCACTAGATTCTGCTCTAGTTGGTCTTGGATTTACAATCATTGAATCTAGCATTTGAGTTGCAGTTATTACTGGTTTACCATAGTTATAGCATTTCTTAATTATCATTTTTTGAACAAGAGGAACTTCTTCTGTAGGTATCTCTACGCCTAGATCGCCTCTAGCTACCATAATTCCATCAGAAACCTTTAATATTTCATCGAAATTATTTACGCCTTCTCTATTTTCAATTTTTGAAATTATCCTTATATCTTGTCCACCATATTTCTTTAATATTTTTCTAACTTCATTTACGTCTGTTGCTTTTCGTACAAAAGAACAAGCAATAAAATCAAACTCATTTTCTATAGCAAATTTTATATCTTCAATGTCCTGATTTGTTATTGCAGGTAAATGGGTATCTGTTTCGGGAATATTGACTCCTTTGTTATTACTTATGTCACCGCCATTTAGTATTATGCAATGTATGTCCTTGTCTACAACCTTTTGTACTTCTATGGCTACTAGTCCATCATTTATTAATATTTTAGTTCCGACTTTAACATCTTTATATAACTCTTTGTGGGAGATAGTTGATTTTTCCTCTGTTCCTAAAATATCTTCATTTACAAGTATGAAGATATTATTCTCTTTTAATGTTACTTTGCCCATTTGAAATTTACCTAATCTAATTTCAGGTCCTTTGGTATCAAGCAATAACGGAACTGGAATATTTAATTTTTCTCTAACTCTTTTTACTCTATCAACTCTAACCTTTTGCTCGGCGTGAGTACCATGAGAAAAATTTAATCTTGCTACATCCATACCTCCGAGTATTAATTCTTTTAATAAAACATCATTATCTACAGCAGGTCCTAAAGTACATATTATTTTTGTCATTCTCATTGTTTATTATCTCCTCTCATTTGTGTTTAAGTATGTATCCATTAAGATAAGTTATATGTTTGTTTTTAATAATATTACAGCTAAAGCCAACTTCGGTAAAGAACTTAAACCGTTTTATAATGAATATTTTAGGAGGGGTTAATTGCTATTAAGTGATATAAGTGGAATTATTAAATCATCAACAATATGTTCCACATATTTCATTTCAATTGGTTTTCCTGTGGTTATAAGCTTATAACATAATAATGCTGGTCCTACATCAGCGAGAAGTTTCAACTGGTGTTCATCTATTTTTTTATTTATGTTACATGTTATGGCCTCGCGAAATATATATGTTTGGTTTGTTATGCAATCTAGATGAATAGCTTCAGATAATGATTTATCTCTGCTTATGGCTGTTGAGATGGAGAGCATTACCTTTTGCCTAACCTCGTCGTCTACCCCGAAATATGTGCTTAGTAATTCACATAAATAATTTCTAAAGTTTTCGCCGCAACGCGCAGGATCAACCTTTTGCACGCGAGGCATGATAAATCTTATAGCTTCTGCAATGAGATATGGTTTAGACTTCCATCTGCGGTATAAGGTAGCTTTTCCTGCATGGGCACGCAGGGCTATGGCATCCATGGTCACAGAATCGTATCCTTGCTCTGCTACGAGCTCTAAGGCTGCTGTAAGAATAGCGAGATCACGTAGCTTATCAATAGGTCTTCCAAGTTTTACTGGAATTTTTTTTTTGATATTTTCAACAAAATCGGATTTGTTTATTATATCCATACTTTTGCCACCCCGTTCTCGATTTTCTATAAATATAACACAATGAAAATTTTATTTCAACATAACTGAACAAAGTAGTTTTGAAACTGTTGTGTTTTGATAATAGCTATGATATACTCTCATTTATAAACATAGTATATGGGGGTGGAAAGGTTAAAATAATGGGATAAATAAAAAAAAATTAAAAAAATTAAACTTTATTTTGAACTTATGGCAATTAAGGATATAATGTATAAGGTACTATGAAATCAATAGAATTTTTTTATATGGTTAAGTATACAATAAGTTAAGAACTAAAAACATAAGAGGTTAAGTAATATATTGAGAAAGAGAGGTGTTCTCTGATGAAAAAAAGATCAGGTATTGCTGTATGGACTATAGTTTTCGTTATGGTCGCAGTATTTATGTTTTCTAAAACAGATCAGAAATCAACTATTATTAATTTTAATCAATTTCAAAGCAATTGGACAAATAATACTATAAAAAGTTTTGTGGTTGAAACAGATCAAATGTCGGTTTCGGGAACATTAAAAAATGGATCTACATATAAAACAATTGTTCCATCTGCCAGACTATTTCAATTTATTAAAGATCACCCAAAGAGTGCAAGTGTTGAGGAAACATATGTAAAACCACCAACTATACCAATGTGGTTACAGTACTTGCCTAATGTATTATTGATTTTAATGCTTGTAGGTTTTGGATTTATATTTATGAAACAGTCAAAAGGCGCCGGCGGAAGCGGTGGTGTGATGAAATTTGGTAAAAGTAAAGCAAAACTTGCTGATCCTAATAAGAAAAAAGTAAGTTTTGATGATGTTGCAGGAGCGGATGAAGAGAAAGCTGAACTTGCGGAGATAGTTGATTTCTTAAAGCAACCTAAAAGATATATGGAAATGGGAGCTCGTATACCAAAGGGAGTCTTATTAATAGGACCTCCAGGAACTGGTAAAACACTCCTTGCAAGAGCAATATCTGGAGAGGCTGGAGTACCATTTTTTAGCATCTCAGGTTCTGACTTTGTAGAAATGTTCGTAGGTGTTGGAGCTTCTAGAGTAAGAGATTTATTTGAACAGGCAAAAAAGAATTCACCTTGTATAATTTTTATAGATGAAATTGATGCGGTAGGAAGACAAAGAGGTGCAGGTGTTGGTGGTGGAAACGATGAAAGAGAACAGACATTAAACCAACTTCTAGTTGAGATGGATGGGTTTGGAGAAAATGAAGGAATAATAATGATTGCAGCTACCAATAGAGCGGATGTACTTGATCCAGCACTTCTAAGACCAGGTAGATTTGATAGACAAATTCTTGTTGGGGTACCTGATAGAAAAGGTAGAGAGGCAATACTCGCAGTTCATTCTAAAAATAAGCATCTTGAAGCTGAAGTTAAGCTTAGCGTACTTGCTAAAAGAACGCCTGGATTTACAGGTGCAGATATTGAAAACTTAATGAATGAATCAGCACTGTTAACTGTGCGAAGAGATAAAAAACTAATTGGAATGGAAGAACTCGAAGAAGCGGCTACAAGAATAATGGCTGGACCTGAAAAGAAAAGTAGAGTTATTAGTGAAGTTGATAGAAAACTTACAGCATACCATGAAGCAGGCCATGCAATTGTAATGAATTTACTTCCAAATTCTGATCCTGTTCATCAGATAAGTATAGTTCCAAGAGGAAGGGCTGGTGGATATACTATGCGTCTTCCAGAAGAAGATAGATCATATATGTCTAGGTCAAGACTTGAAGAAGAAATTGTGGGGTTACTCGGTGGTAGAGTTGCAGAAAAACTAGTTATTGGTGATATAAGTACTGGGGCTAGTAATGATATCGAAAGAGCCACAGGAATCGCGAGACAAATGGTAATGGACTATGGAATGAGTGACACCCTTGGAACAATAGCATTTGGTTCAGGTAGTGATGAGGTATTCCTTGGAAGAGATATGGGTAAAGATAGAAAATACAGCGAAGAAACAGCATATAAAATAGATATAGAAATAAAGAAACTTATAGATGTAGCATATACAAAAGCGTTGACGCTTTTAACTGATAATAGAAGCAAACTTAACGCAGTTGCAGAAGAACTTCTAATAAAAGAGAAGCTTGAAGGTGTTGAATTTCAAGAGATATTTGCAAGAAGTTAATTAATTTACATTTATTTTCATTATAAAAAGTGAATTAAAGAAATAAAAAGAACTTAGTTCTTTTTATTTCTTTTTTTGACTAGAATTGTGTTATAAGGAAGGATAGACTTATAATTACAATAAGTTAATAATCAAATGGGGGCTTTAATATGGATATAATTGATAAACAAATAGTAGAAAGTATTCTTAATGAACATAATAAGTTTTTTATTTCAGGAGAAACAAGGAATATAGAATATAGAATATCTGCACTTAAGAAGCTTAAAAGTGTAATAAAAAAATATGAGAAAGAGATAATAAACGCATTGTATAGGGATTTAGGAAAAAGTGAATTTGAAGCTTATGGTACCGAGATTGGTTTCGTTTTGGATAGTATAGGTAATTTTACAAAACATTTAAAGAAGTGGGCTAAGACCAAAAGAGTGAAGACACCTATACATCAGTTTCCATCTAAGGGGTATATTATGTATGAACCCTATGGAACAGTTCTTATTATAGGACCATTTAATTATCCTTTTCAGCTTTTAATTGAACCATTAGTAGGGGCTATAGCTGCTGGAAATTGTGCTGTTTTAAAACCATCTGAAAATACACCTACTGTTTCAGGTTTAGTAAAAAAAATAATTGAAGAAACTTTTGAAAAAAACTATATACGAGTTATTGAAGGGGAAAAAGAAACTACTTCTGCCCTCATTAATTCATCATTTGATTACATATTCTTTACAGGTAGCGTGTCAGTTGGGAGAATAGTGATGAGGGCAGCTGCGGAAAATCTCGTCCCTATAACACTTGAACTAGGTGGAAAAAGTCCAGTAATAGTAGATAAAACTGCAAATTTAGAAATAGCAGCTAAGAGGATATTATGGGGCAAACTTGTAAATTCAGGACAAACTTGTATAGCTCCAGATTATATATTTGTGCACAAAGATATAAAAGAAAATTTTATAGAAAAGTTAAAAAGCACAGCTATAAGTTTTTATGGTGAGGATGCTTCTAAAAGCATTGACTACGGCAGAATTGTTAGCAGTAGTCAGTTTGAAAGATTAGCTTCAATAATTGAGAAAGATAAGAATAAAATTATTTATGGTGGACATTCAAATGAAGGTGCTTTGTACATTGAACCAACAATTATTGATAATGTAGATTTTCAGGATGCAGTTATGCAAGATGAGATATTTGGGCCAATTATGCCAATACTAGAATATGAGAACTTAGAAGAAGTTATTGAAATGATAAATAATAGACCTAAGCCATTAGCGTTATATGTTTTCACGGAAGATAAAAAAGTGGAGACCTCTGTCTTGGATAGAATTTCTTTTGGTGGAGGGTGCGTGAATGATACTATATCTCACGTTGCAGGTTCAAATATGCCTTTTGGCGGAGTTGGAAATTCTGGAATGGGTGCGTATCATGGAAGAGATAGTTTTGAAACTTTCTCTCATAGAAAAAGTATATTAAAGAAAAGCACTTCTATAGATATAAAACTTATTTTCCCTCCGTATGGAAATAGAATAAAACTTATAAAAAAAATATTAAAATAATGTAGATTAGATAAATATAAGATATAATGTATATAAGATATATTAAAATAAGTAAAAAAAAATAAATAAGAGGTGATTTTATGAGTAAGAAAAAAAAGGTTATTCTATCTTCTATAATTATAATTATCTTGGCATGCTTATTTTTTGTAGGTAATATAGCGCAAGTAATTATTAATATTGAGTGGTTTAATACAATGGGTTACCTTTCAGTATACTTCACAAAAATACTTACGGTGTTAAAGCTTATGGTACCTGTGTTTATCCTTAGTTATATTGGTATATTATTATACTATAAGGGTATAAAAAAGAGCATTGCACATATGAAAAAAGTAGTAGAGGTAAATACAAAAAAAGATGTTATTGAAAATAAGATTTTTACAGCAAGTAATTTATTTGTTTCACTCCTATTTTCTTTTGCTTTTTCATCCACATATTGGTATATGCTTCTTCAATTCATAAATGCAGTTAGTTTTAATGTGAAAGACCCTATTTTTAATTTGGATGTGTCTTTTTATATTTTTAAACTTCCTTTAATTCAATCATTATATAGTTTTATAATGACATTATTAGTACTTTTAATTATTATAAAAGTAATGGTATTCTTTGTATTTAAAACAAAAAGTACATTTAGCGCAGGTAAAAGAGCAAATCCTTTTGAAGACATTAAATCAACATTTAAGGAACTTAGTGTATTTGCAGGAAAACAAATTGCAATAATAGCCTCACTAATAGCATTTTTTCTTTCGCTTGGATATTTATTAAATTCATTTAATTTGGTGTATAGCCCTAGTGGAGTTGCATATGGTGCAAGCTACACAGATATTCATGTAACACTACTATTTTATAAAATACTGATTGTGACTTGCATTGTTGCTGCAGTTGTAATATTTATAAATGTTTTAAAATCAAAGGTTAAGCCCATAATAATTTCAGCTGCCGCCATAGTTTTAATAAGTTTTGTACAAGTAATATCAGCAGTTGTAGTTCAAAGCAGTATTGTAAAACCAAATCAAAAGGAACTTGAAAAACCATATATTCAAAATAATATTGATTTTACAAAGAAAGCATTTAATATAGAAAATATTACTACAACACCTTTTAATATAAAAAATGATTTGAAACAAGAGGATATTTCAAGTAATAAGAAGACAATAGATAACATTAAATTAAATTCATCTACGCAGGCACTTGAATTTTATAACCAAGTTCAAATATTAAGGTATTACTATACTTTTACCGATATAGATGTAGATAGATATAAAATAAACAATAAATATAGTCAAGTATTGGTTGCGGCAAGAGAAATAGATTCAAAATCATTAGATCCAATTACTTGGCAGAATACTCATATGATTTATACACATGGGTATGGGGTTGTAATGAGTAAGGTAAATGCTGTTACGACAGAGGGTCAACCTGATTTTGTAATAAAGGATATGCCAATAGCAAATAGTACAGATGTTAAACTAACTAATCCAAGAATTTATTTTGGAGAAAAAACAAATGACTATGCATTAGTAAATACTAAGGTAAGTGAGTTTGATTATCCTCAAGGTGGAGCCGACAAAATAACAAATTATGTTGGAGAAGCTGGAATTAAAATGAGTTTAGGTAATAAACTTTTGTTTGCAATAAATAAGGGAGAGTTAAACTTCCTATTATCAAGGGATATTAAGAGTACAAGTAAAATACTTATTAACAGAAATGTAGTTGAAAGGGCAAAGAGTATAGCTCCATTTTTAACTTATGACAAGGATCCCTATGTTGTTGTAAGTGGTGGGAAAATATACTATATAATTGATGCATACACAACATCATCTAAATACCCCTACTCACAACCACAAAATGGGGTAAACTATATTAGAAATTCAGTTAAGGTTGTAATTGATGCTTATGATGGAAGTACAAATTTTTATGTATCAGATTCAACTGATCCAATTGTACAAACTTATGCAAAAACATTCCCGAAACTGTTTAAGGATATGTCGAATGTTCCAGCTGACATTAAAGCACATTTTAGGTATCCATCTGATATATTTAGCATTCAAAGTGCAGTACTCAGTAAATATCATGTAACTAATGCTGGAGTGTTTTATAATGGGGAAGATTTTTGGGATGTTTCTAAGAATGCAACTGCTGTAGGTGCTGATGTTAAAACAACTATTCCGCCATACCTTGTAGAAAAATTACCAGGAATGGATAGTGAAGAGATGATACTTCAACAATATTTTAATGTAAAGGGAAAATATAATATGACAGCAATTTTAGGGGCTAGAATGGATGGTGAAAATTATGGTAAACTGTTCCTAAATAAATTTCCAGCATCGGAAACAACGGTTTATAGTCCGTTCCAATTTAAGCAAAGGATAAGTCAGGATACTACAATTTCAGCACAGCTTTCTTTATGGAATACAGGAGGATCTCAAGTACAATATGGAGACACTGTTATTTTGCCAATAAAGAATTCGTTACTTTATATTGAACCGGTCTACTTAAGAGCTAGTGGAAAAAACAGTATTCCTGAAATGAAAAAAATAATAATTTCATACGACAGTAAGTTACTTATGGTCGATAATATTGAAAGTGGACTAGAACAAATATTTAATTATAAGGCACCAAATGCAGTAGTTAAAACTGAAACAGGGGCTAAGACGACTGTTCCATTAACCCAAACTGAGACTAAATTAATTAAGCAGGCTAATGATTTATATACTAAAGCACTTGATGCTCAAAAAAGTTTGGATTGGGCAAAGTATGGAGAATATATTAAGCAACTTGGTACTTTGTTAAAACAACTAAATAAATAGTAAATTAAAAACAGATGCTAAATTGCATCTGTTTTTTTATTATATCTAAAATTTCAAGTGAGGTAAGTGGTCAACATGGGAAACTAGTTCAGGAAGCTTAAATTATTTATATAACATTTTCATTGATTCTCTCTAAACTTAGCTCATGCTTATTCATACTCTTTATATCTGCTACTATTATTATAATTGTTATTATAAAAGCGATAAAGTCAGATGCTGGACCAGCCATCCAAATTCCATCTAATTTAAAGAAATGTGGCATCAAAAGTATTAATGGAAAAAGTACTATAATTTGCCTTAAAAGACTTAAAAAAATAGAAATCTTAGCTTTTCCTACTGCCTGAAAATAATTTGTAAATACAACTTGTGAACCTATTAAAGGAAGCATTATAAGAAATATTCTTATTCCTCTAGAACCAAGATCTATAAGCTCTTTATCAGTGTTATTAAATATACTTATGATTTGAACTGAGAAAAGCTGAACAATTACAAATCCTACAACGGACATAAGGGTAGCTATAATAGCTGCATATTTTAAGGCTAATTTAACCCTCTTGTAACTTTTAGCACCGTAGTTATAACCTATAATTGGTTGTGCTCCTTGATTTAATCCAAAAATTGGCATCATAATCAACATATTTATGCTATTTATTAATGAAAAAGCACCTATTGCTAAATCACCACCATATTTTTTTAAGCTCTTATTAAATGTTACAGTAATAAGACCGGCAGCCATTTGCATAGCAAATGGAGACATTCCTATTTCTAATATTTCTTTCACAATTTTCATTTGCAACTTCATATTTTTTCTTCTTAATTTTAAAACGCTTTTTCCTCGTAAAAAATATAAAAGAACCCAAATAGAACACACAGCTTGAGAAATTATAGTAGCTAGTGCTGAACCAACCACTCCCATATGAAGACCGAAAATAAATATAGGATTTAATATAAAATTCAGTATAGCACCGATAAGCATTGTAACCATTGCCATAAGTGCATTACCTTCTGAACGAATAAATGGATTCATACCAAAACCTAAATTTTGAAGTATAACCCCTAGTAATATTATGAATCCGAATTGTTTAGCATAAGGCATTGTATCTGTGCTAGCTCCCAAAAGTACTAGTATTGGTTCTAGAAATATAAGGCCTATTATACTTACGACTATAGACATTATAACTACAAGTACAAAGGCATTTCCAAGTATCTTTTCTGCATCTTCTTTTTTATTCTGTCCCAGTTTAATAGAAACTACAGCTGCTCCACCTATTCCAACAAGCATTCCAAAGGCCATTATAACATTTGTAATTGGAAAAGTTATAGCGACTCCAGATAGAGCAAGTGGATCAGGAACACCCCTACCAATAAAAATTCTATCTACCACACTGTACAAAGCATTTACAAGCATTCCTATTATTGCAGGAATCGAAAATTTCCAAAGAAGGGATCCAACCTTCTCAGTCGCTAATTCATTTGAATTATCCATATAAAATACCACCTTTTAATTAATATTCTTTAGTTTCCTAACTATTTTAAATTACTTTTTATATCATTTTTACATATGTTTTTATGCATTTTCTTTGTCCAAGCTATAAAGATTTTTATTTCATCGCAAGTGAAACCGTCAGATATTGTTTTCTCTATTTCATTAATGATGCCGTGACATAGTTTTTCTAGTTTAGCACCTTCGAGAGTTAGGTATATTCTATTAACTCTTGAATCTATTTCATCGTGTTTTCTAACTATAAAACCTTTATTTGCAAGGGTATCTAGAATTCCAGAAACTGAAGCTGGGGTTAGTCCTAGGTTTTCTTGAAGTTGCTTTTGAGTCTTTCCATCTTCGCCCCAGAGTTTTTGAAGTACTGCTACTTGTGAAGAGGTAAGATCATATTTTTGTAATTTATTATCATGAAATTTATTTAAAAGTCTTACTGATTTTGTTAACCAATAGCCGATCCACATTTCCTCATTACCCATAATTATATTTAGCCTCCTAAATGTTCCAAATGATATATTAGCATAAGAGTGAAGATAAATCAACTTATGTTTAATAAATAGACTTCCTTGCCCTTTTTTCTGTATTCATAAAATATTAATAATAATTGGTTTATATTGGTTGGTTATTGCATAAACTGAAATGTAGATTTAAAAAGGTCAATAATAAATTATTTTGTTATTTAAAGGGGCGGATGTTATGGAAACAAAAGTAGAAAAATCAACATTAGGATTAATAAAAAAGCATAAGAATATTGTTGTGGGTATTATAATTTCTATTTTAACTTTACTTGTTATATATTTTGGAATGGTAATATTTTTCATGAATCATTTTTATTTTGGTTCAGTAATAAACTGTATTAATGTTTCATGTGAAAGTGTGGAGGATGTAAATAAACAAATGACAACTGAGATTAATACATATAAGATAAATATAAAGGAACGAGGAGGTAAAAATGAACAAATTAAAGCAGGTGAAGTTGGTTTAAAGTATAATTCGGATGGTAAATTTAATGAACTAAAAGATAGACAGAATCCTTATAAATGGATTTCATCATTCTTTAATATAGAAGATTCTAAAATGATTGAAGGAGTTAAATATGACAAGAACCTATTAAAGAAGCGAGTGGATAAGCTTACTTGTTTTAATAGCGATTATATAATTGAACCTAAAAATCCAAGTCTTAAGTATACAGGTAATGGTTATGTAATTGTAGGTGAAGTGAGTGGTAACAAGGTTAATAAAGACATTTTATATGATAATGTGACAGGTGCAATACTTAATGAAAAAAATACAATAAACCTTGAGTCAATCAATTGTTATGTTAAGCCGTCATATACTTTAAATTCTCCAAAAGTTATTGAAGCTAAAAATAAACTTAATAAATATGTATTTTCAAAAATTACATATACATTTGGAGGAAATAAGGAACTTTTAGATGGTTCTGAAATAAATAAGTGGCTTACAGTTGATAAGAAGTTTGAGGTCACATTTAATGAAAAAGAAGTCGAAAAATATATAGATGTACTTTCCCAAAATTACAGTACAATTGGCAAGGATAGAAATTTTGTTACATCATCAGGAAACGCAATAAAAATAGGTGGGGGTGATTATGGCTGGTCTATTAATAATGTTAAAGAAACGCAAGCTTTGATTTCAATAATAAAGGAAGGAAAAACTATATCTAAAGAACCCACATATATTCAAACTGCTTTAGCTCATGGCAAAAATGATATCGGCAATACCTATGTAGAAATAGATCTGAAAGCGCAGCACTTATGGTTTTATAAAAATGGGTCTCTGATAGTTCAAGGTGATATTGTTACAGGTAATATAGGTTCTAATCATGGAACACCCGATGGTATTTATAGGTTAAAATACAAAGAAAAAAATGCTACTCTTGTAGGTCAAGGATATGCTTCCCCTGTTGATTTTTGGATGCCATTTAACGGAGGTATAGGAATTCACGATGCAAGCTGGCGAAGTGTGTTTGGAGGAAAGATATATAAGTCAAATGGGTCACATGGGTGCATAAACTCGCCATATTATTTAGCAAAAGCTATATTTGACAACATTGATACAGGTAGTCCCGTTGTCTGTTATAGTTAGTAGGAAGAATTAAATAATAAAATAGGATCGCAATATATATTGCGATCCAGCTTATAATTTGGTAACATAGTGGACAGTTTTGTATACTAAACAAAAGCAATAATCGCCCACATGAGTATAAAGCTTATTATAATTGTCAAGTTATTTACAGTTCCTACAAACCTAGTATCGTAGTCAAATTCTACTGAGTAAGGAATAACTGTAAAACTTATTGGTAATATAAGACCAATTAGCATGGTTTTTTTAAACATTGGATCTAAGGGTACTAAATTATAAATGAGTATACCCACTCCAAATCCAATTATGTATCTTAAAGCAATTATCTTGGCCATGTTTTTCAAATATGTCTTTTTAAAGGAGAAGCTTAGGTATAACCCAAGTGCTAGTAATGCGAGAGGCATATTTGCTTTGGATAAAATTCCTGTAATTTGTATAATGGGTTTCGGAATGCTAAGTCCTAAAAGATTAATAGCTAAGGTAATAATGTATGTAAGAAAAGGTATTGAGTGCATAGTTTTCGCGAAAATATTTTTGTAACTCACTTCACCTTTACTACTTGAATAAATGCTTGCAATGATATAACAAACAGCGAAAACAATGAAAGAATTACCCATATCAAACATACCAAAGTATTTGAGCCCTGACCTTCCCCATATTGACTCTACTATAGGATATGCGAAAAGACCAACATTAAAGGAAGGTACTAGCATTGTTAACATTCCTTTTTCTCGCCTTGATTCTCCTTTGAATACAATGAGGGCAACTGCTGCCATAATTAATCCAAATACAAAACTAATTACAGGGACAAGCAGTAGGCTTTTGTCTATAGTCATTGTACTAAAAACATTTATTACAATGGAGGGAAGCGTAACATTAAAAATCAATCTGGAAATAACTTCTCCATCGCTTTCCTTTAAAATGTTTACTTTCTTTAGAAAATATCCGAGTAAAATAATACTTAATGACATAACAAACTGTGAGTTAATAGTATTCATGTGTTGTCTCCTCGTGATGATATTTCATTAATCAAATAGGGAAAGCTGAGTGTTTCCATATCCATGTCTGTACCCTTCTATAATGTCTTTCATTTTATAAAGCAAACCTAATTTATCACATTCCTTTTGGAAAAATTGTTTTAGTTCGAAGGCTTTGGCCGAGTTGCATTCATAATTATTATTATACTGATTAATATACTTCTGTTTAAGAGTAGGGAACAGCTCATCGAGTTTTTTATAATACCAAGTCCTCTGGTTTTGCCTAAGGGTTACACCAAAACTTGGGTATATAAATTTTGCTCCGCTCTCGTATGCAAGGCGTATTATGCTTCCTATATTTTCTTCATTATCTTCTAAAAATGGCAATACTGGCGTAAGAAGTATACCTGCAAATATTCCATTAGTGGTGAGATCTTTAACTGCAGCAAACCGCTTTGATGATAGGGGTGCATTTGGTTCTATTTTTTTGCATAGTTCGTCATCACAGGTGGTAATGGTAATATTAATTATAACGGGAGAGTGAGTTTGTATTTTACTTAGAATATCTATATCGCGTCTAATTAAATTACTTTTCGTATAAATGGAGACGCCAAAGCCATAAATGTTAATAAGTTCTAGAGCACCTCTTGTCAACTTGTATTCTTTTTCTAGTGGATTGTAGGGATCGCTCATTGCACCTGTAGCAATCACACCAGTTTTACGTTTTGATTTAAGATCATGATTTATTAAAGCAAGAGCATTTTCTTTTGCGCGCACCTCATCAAAATTGTCTATATGATAACAGTCACTGCGACTATCACAATATATGCATCCATGACAACACCCTTTATAAATATTCATATTATAGTTGTTTCCAAACCAATTATTGTTAGTATCAGAGTAACCAGATACGATTGTTTTTGCAGAGATGAATTTCATTATACTACTCTTAACTTCAACCTTATATAATTCTTTATAGTCTTTTCTATATTCTAATTTAGTCATTCTTATACCTCATTTCATTATATATTGAAATAAGTATATCACTTATAAACTGACATCAGTGTGTCATATTATAGATAGTTTTTAAAATAATCTTATGAAATGTAAAAAAAACATATACAGTATAATCATAATAATTCAATGTCTTCATGTTTAGCAAATTCATCTAGAATACCTTCAACTAAGGCATGTTGTAAGTTTCTAAAATTTCTTGCCTTGCAAATAAGCCTTAAGTTTAAACAAACACTTCCGGATTCCATGGAAGTATAGACTGTGTGTGAAAGATTTTCGTAATAAATAGGAAGAGTTTTTGATGCTATGTTTAGTGAATCTTTTGCTTCTCGCTCTATATCTCCTACTTTATCATCAGCAATAGACATTAATATAGTTTTAGCTTCTCTCCAATTACTTGTAAGTGTAAGGCTTATTTTAAGCTCATTCCAAGTAAAAGGGAATGCGTTAGTTTCATTGATAAGGTCTTCAGTGAGTATTTGTATATTTGGTATATGAGTAATTCTTCCAGTACTTTGTCCGTATGTTTTATTGTCATTTTCCATAACCTCAATAATAGTAGTATAAAACCAATCTATAGCTACGACGTCTCCAAGACTCTCTCCAATCTTTATTCTATCACCAAGTTTAAAGGGCTTATGAGTATTAATTATAAGCCATCCCAAAAAACTTGCTACAAGATCACGAAAGGCAAAGGCAAGTCCAGCAGAGAATATCCCTAAAAATGTGAATATATCCTTAGACTCATACATCCATATTGGTATAATAGTTACAGCAGTTAAGATATTTGCGGATAGTGTAGACGTTTTTTTATATTTTATTGTATTAAGTGAATCAAAATTTGATTTATTAATAAATGAACATATACTTTTCTTTAAAAAATGAAATATCATTATTATAAATATTGTTATTATGATTTTTATCAATACACCGACGTCTTCAAATTTTAAACCTAGATCTAACAGAAATTTAATCACTTATTTTATACCCCTTTATATACTATTTAAATTATATGTATTAGCATATAGTTTAAATAGTATAGAGCAAAATTAAACATATGTCAATGACATTATTTGAAAGATGTGATATAATATTAGCTTATACGCCAAAATATTGTCTTGTAAAATGATATACAACAAACTGTTTTTTATAATAAGTTTGTAATAAATAAAAGTAATGGAGAGATGAAAGTTGAAAAACAAAAGATTTTTTATTCTGATTATATTATTTCTAGTATCTTCTATGAGTTTAAATGTTTTTGCTGCGACTGTTAGCGAGAACACTACAAATGTACCAACAATATATGGGAAAGCAGCTATCACTGTTGATGTTGCAACTGGCGAGATAATTTATGCGAAAGATGTGGACAAGCAAATGTATCCAGCAAGTACGACAAAGCTAATAACTGCACTATTGCTCGCTGAGAACAGGGTAAAGACGGATAAAATAAAATATACACAAAGTGCAAAAATTCAGCCAGCAGATTCATTAAATGTTAATTTACATCCAATCGCACTTAATGAGACCATGTCAAGTGCAGATGTAATGGATGGTTTATTAATGTACTCAGCAAATGACACGGCATACATGATTGCAGATAATGTTGCAGGAAATCCAACAAACTTTATGAAAATGATGAATGATAAGGCAGCCAAATTAAAGATGACTAAAACTCATTTTGTAACTCCTAATGGTCTTCATGATCCGGATCATTATACTACGCCTTATGATATGAGCATATTGGCTAGAGCTGCATTTTCAAATCCATGGGTAAAAGAGTCAATGAATAAAAAGCAAAAGTCTATATCAACCTCAAAAGGTACAATATTTAAAATTGAAAACACCAATAAACTTCTTGGACTCAATGGCTGTATTGGTGGAAAAACTGGGTATACTTCAAAGGCGGGGAGATGTCTTGTAGCTTTTTATGAAAGAAATGGTAGAGAAATTATGGGGGTTGTTATGGGATCAGAGATTTACCCAAATGACACCTATGTTTTTAATGATATGGAAAAAATAATTAACTATAGCTATACTTTGAAAAGGACGGTGTTATACGTAAACAATTCTGTTGTGAAAACAGAAATATTAAAATATAAACCGCTTAAATTTTTTGGTCCAGATAAAACTGTTAGTGTACCATTAGTAGTTAAAGAGGATGTTAGTTATTACAAAAACTATGCAAATGAAAAAGATTTGAAGGAAAATATAAATTTATCTGATATCAGTATTTCTAGTCTTAAAGGAAACGAGAGCATTGGAACATTGAGATTAACGCAAAAGGGAAAAGTGAAAACTTATAAGCTTTATTCAGCGGCTTCTAGCGGAGCTTTAGTAAAGAATGATATGCCTATATATCTTATGGCGGGTGGCATATTAGTTTTAGTTTTAGTAGGAATAGTGCTTATAATAAGAGCAAATAATTTAAATAAGAGAAAAAGAAGGAGAAGGAAATATTAACAATATTTTAGGAGGATAAGAATGAAGAAATTGGGTTGGCGTTTTAAATTTTCCGTACTATTGATATTTTTATCAATAGTATTATATTCTTTTCACTATTATCTTTTTAGAGATACACATCTTATTTTGTTGTATTTTCTAGGTGATTTGGCGTTTATACCTATTCAAGTTTTATTGGTATCTTTAGTTATTGATAGAGTTATTAAGCAAAGAGAGACGGAAAGCTTAATAGAAAAGCTAAATTTAATAATAGGTGTGTTTTTTAATGAAGTTGGAACTAGCACATTAAAATATTGTGTGGCAATTGATTCAAACGTTAATGAGATTGCAAATTTTCTTATAGTTGATTCAAGTTGGGAAGATAGAGATTTCAAAAAAGCATTAGAAAAATGTAAAAATTATGATTATGAAATTGAATTCTACAAAGTTGACTTAGAAGAAATGAATAAATTTCTTTTAAGTAAAAGAGGGTTTTTATTGAGATTATTAGAAAATCCAAATTTATTGGAACATGAAACTTTTACTCATTTATTAACAGCAGTTTTTCATTTGCAAGATGAGTTATCTTCAAGAAATTTATTAGAGCTACGCGAAGATGAAAAAGAACATATAAAAAATGATATAAAAAGGGTCTATCGAGCAAGTGTAAGCCAATGGATTATGTATATTAAGCATTTGAAAAACACTTTTCCATACTTATTTGTTACAGCGATGTCAAATAATCCTTTTGATAATTGAGGTATGCACACTAATGATTTTATATAAAGAAAGAACTGTTGAAATTTAATGTGTACCCCTTGTCAAGGACAATTTTAAAAAAAGTCTATGCTGATTTGAGAAGATGATTTCTGTATTGAACAGGAGTCATCTTTTTTAGACCCCATTGATATCTAAATTTATTATAGTAGATCATATATTGCTTAATCTCTTGCTTTAGTTGTTCTAATGTTTCACATGATTTTATGTATGCCTCATCTTTGAAATGGCCAAAGAATGATTCTTGTGGAGCATTATCCCAGCAGTTTCCACGTCTTGACATTGATTGTCCTAAACCAGATTTTTTTACTAGCTTTTGAAATGTCGGATTCGTATAATGAAATCCTTGATCTGAGTGTATAAATGCATCTTTAGGCAATTTAATTTTTCTATTCTTTTTCAGATTATGTATAGTGTCTGTTACGATATCTAATCTCAAATTATCAGTCACATTGTATGCCAAAATCTCATTTGTAGATCCATCCTTAATCGTAGATAAATATGCCTTCTTACTTTTTCCGTAAAATAGATAAGTTATATCTGTAAGCAATACTTTTCCAGGTATATTCTGTTTGAAATTTCTATTTAATAGATTTTTTAAAACAGTATGCTCCTTTGTAGCTTTCATCATACGTTTATATGGATTCGCTTTTCTAATGGGGCAAATGATACCATACTTTTTCATTATTCTTCTAATACGTTTTAAATTGTATACGATTACAAATTCGCCTTCTAATGTCATTTTTATTTGTCTAGCTCCTTTTTTACGATTTTTAAAGTTATATGCATTTAGTACAATTTCACCTACTGCTTCATCCAACCTATCGCGTTGGCGCCTACGGCTGAGAGCTTTAGTAGAGAAATAATTGTAATATCCAGAACGAGATACACCCGTAATTTTGCATAAATGGGTAAGCATATTTTTGAGCTTATATTTTTCGATTTGTGAATTTATAAGAATAAATTTTTCCTGTGCTACTAAGATTATTTCTTGCTTATCAGCCTTCTTTCTAGGATGTCGATTTTTTTTAACAATTCATTCTCAGCTTTCAGCAAGTTAATTTGGGCTTTAAGGCGCTCGCATCTTTCGTCTGCGGAAAGTTCTCTCACTCTTGGTCTTCCAGTATTCGCATTTCTTGCATCATTTAGTCCACATATACCTTCATTTCTATATGCAGCTCTCCAGCGAGATCCTGATGATTTAGCACGTTTAATCCCAACTATATCTATATCAAACCCATTTTCTTCAAATATCTCCCTTGGAAATTTTCCTTTTTCGTTCTCTATTATAAAAATGCGTTTAAATTCATCTGTATATGTAATTCCCTTCATACTTACTGCTTTAACATTTTTGTTTTTAGCTAGTATTGCTACATCTTTTTCTGTAAATGTTTTGTTGCTCATTTAAATTTCCACCATCCTTGTATATATCTAATTTAAATTATTATACTTTTCTTTATTATACATAAAAATACCCTACCGGGTAGACTTTTTTAAATCCGTCTGCCCTATAGGGTACATTATAATTTCAACAGTTCTTTTTTTATATCAAATTTATAGGTATTACGTCACTAAGGCTTAATGCAAGCGTAATTAGTTCCCAAGTATAAGTAACTGTGCATTTTATATAGTTAAATATTAACTACTAAATTGTTTTAAAAAATGCGGTAAAGGTAAAAGAATGTTGTACGATATATAAAAGTAGGGGATTATAATCTTTAATAGTTAATTTAATGCAAAATATAATTAAAAAAGATTAGTTTGACGAATAATTGGGTTTAGTAAGTTATTTTAACCTATGAAATAAGTTTTTAAATTTTCAATTTAATATGAGGGGGAAAGATACATATGAAAAGTATAAAATCAAAGATAACATTATTAACGTGTTTAGTCTGTGTTTTAAGTTTACTAATATCAGCTGCAATTACTTGTTTTATATCATATAATTCAATAATGAGTGAAACTAAGAGCAAAATCTCTACATATTCAGATAAGGAAGCAGAAACTATTAATGGTTGGCTTGATGGTCAAGGGAAAATAATTAGTGAGGTTGGCAGTTATATAGAAAGTATGGATACTGTAGATAATAAAAAAATAATGAAATACTTTCAAAAGGAGTTAAAGAGTAACCCGTATGCTTCAGATGTATATTTAGGATTCACAAATAAAAAGATTCTTGTTGGAAGTGGTTGGGTTGCGCCAGCAGATTATGATAGCACCCAAAAAGTTTGGTACAAAACCGCTATTCAAAAAAATGGATTGATTTATTCAACACCATTTTTAGATGCTAAGACAAAAGAAATGATGATATCAGTAGCTAAACCTGTAATAAGAGATGGTAAAATAATCGGAGTTGTAGGTTTTGATGTTAATACAGGATCAATTACCAAAATGCTTGATAAAGCAAAGCCTATGGAGGACAGTTATGCTTTTCTAATAGACGATAGTAATAATTTTATTATTCATCCTAATAAAGAGTTTAAACCTACAGATAAAGGGCTTCAAAATGTTGATAAGGTTATGAATGGTGAATATTCTAAAGCTTTAAGTAGTAATTTCGTTAGTATAAAAGATTATGATGGTAGAGATAAATATTTTGTAACATCTAAAATAAACGTAAGCAACTGGAAAGTTGGTTTTTCAGTGCCTGTAGATGTTATGATGAAGCCAATTAAAGCATTAGTATTATCTTTTATATTTGTGTTACTTGCTTTGTTAATAGTTACTATTATAGTTTCTATATATTTCGGTAAGAAGATAGGAGATCCAATATTGTCTTTATCAAAAATGATGGATAAGTTAGCTAAATTTGATTTAACTTATGATAACAAGTATGATTCATTATTAAGGAATAAAGATGAAGTAGGACAGCTTGCTAATTCAGTTTTTATAATGCAAAAGGAACTTACTGGATTGATTACAGGTATATTAGCTAATTCTCAGGGGATGAGTGTATCTAGTGAAGAACTTTCGTCTATGGTGATAGAGCTTAAAGTTAAAGCAGAAAATATTGAAAAAGCAGTAAATAATATAACAAATGATGTACAGGAAACAAGCGCATCAACAGAAGAAATAAGTGCTTCCATACAAGAAGTGGACTCAAGCATTAATATATTATCAAGTAAGGCCATGGAAGGAAGTAATAATGCAAGTAAATCTAAAGACAGGGCTATAGAGGTTCAGAAAAAAGGAAAATTATCTATTGACGAAACAACAAGGGTATATGATGAAAAGAAAAAGAGTGGAGTAAAAGCAATTGAAGATGGTAAGGTAGTAGGAGAGATAAAGGTAATGGCGGACACCATTGCAAGTATATCAGAACAAACTAATTTGCTTGCACTTAATGCTGCTATAGAGGCAGCAAGGGCTGGAGAACAGGGGAAAGGATTTGCAGTAGTAGCTGATGAAGTAAGGAAGCTTGCAGAAGAATCATCACAAGCAGTAGCTAGTATACAAGAAACGATTTTAAAGGTTCAGAAAGCATTTGAAAACCTTTCTGGTAACAGCAAAGATATATTAGATTTTATAAATGATAATGTACACCCTCAGTTCGAAATTATGAAAAATATGGGTGAACAGTATTATAACGATTCAGAGTTTGTAACTAGTATGTCTGATGAAATAGCTTCTATGTCGGAAGAACTTACAGCTACAATAAATCAGGTAAATGAGGCGGTACAAAACACAGCACAAACAGCGCAAAGATCATCTGAAAGTGCAGAAACAATAAAAGATAGTATGGAGGAAACAACAAAAGCTGTAGAACGAGTGGCAGTAACAGCACAGAGTCAAGCAAAACATGCTGAAGAACTTAAAGAAATGATACAAAAATTTAAAATTTAATTATGTTTTGTGTTCCCTCAGGCCATGTCCTGAGGGAACTTTTTAATTGATTTTTTTAAAAAGAAGATTTATAATTTAAGCCTATAGATACTGAGACTACAGTTACGATTAAAAACCAACCTAGAAAAAATATGGCAAAAATCATCAAAATATCTAAGTGTATACATAAAAAGAACTGTTGAAATTTCAACAGTTCTTTTAAAGATTTATATTAAATTTATATTAATTAAAGGGGGACTCTAATTAAAAAATTAATTACTATCTATGATATATATAATAACAATTATATGTGTCATTATAGTGACATAATTAAGAATTAATTGTAAATTTAAAAAAAGAATATATTAATATATGATAGGGGAGAGTGTATTATGAAATACTTAATAATTGGTACGGGTGGTACAGGTGGTTGTATAGGAGGATATTTAACAGGTGGTGGAAAAGATGTTACATTTATAGCAAGAGGTGATCATTTAAAGGCTATAAAGGAAAATGGGCTTATTATTCACTCAACACTAAAGGGTGAAATGAATCTGAAAAACGTTAAAGCATTTGATGGTGGCGAGGAACTTGGTAAGTTTGATGTGATTTTTTTGTGTGTTAAAGGATACTCATTAAATGAGACTATTTCTATTATAAAGAAGGCTTCCAACGAAAAAACCATTGTTGTTCCAATTTTAAATGCATTAAATGCTGGAGAAAAGCTATCAGAGGCTTTGACTGGTATAACTGTTCTTGATGGTTGTATTTATGTTGGTGGTTACATATCGGCTCCTGGGGAAATTACTCAAACTATGGAAACCTTTAGAGTTGTTTTCGGCGCAAGAGAAAATGCAAAGGTGGATATGAATTTGTTACATAAAATACAATTAGATCTTGAGGAATCAGGAATAGAGGGAATTATTTCAGATAACATAAGACGCGGTATATTTAAAAAAATCTCATTTACATCTGCATTTGCAGCTACTGGTGCATATTATGATGCTGCTGCTGGCGAATTCCAAAAGGATGGAGAATGCAGAAGGATGTTTATATTGTTACTTAAGGAATTACAAAAGATTGCAATTGCATTAAATATTAACTTGGACAATGATTTTATAGATGAAAACCTTGTTTTTTTAAGTGGATTTAGTTCAGATACAACAGCTTCAATGCAAAAGGATATTAAGACAGGTAAAAGCAGCGAAAAGGATGAACTTATCTTTAATATTGTAAATATTGCAGAAAAGTATGGTATTGGTGTTCCGAATTACAAGAAAATAGCAAAGTATTTTGGGTATAGTAAAAGTTCTAGGATGTTTATACAAAGAAAAGAACTGATGTAATTACATCAGTTCTTTTAAAGTTTTATATTAAATTTATATTAATTAAAGGGGGACTCTAATTAAAAAAATCAATTACTTACTTTCTATATCTTTATTATAACAACTATTTGTGTCATTATAGTGACGAAACTAAGAACTAATTGTAAATTTAATAGAAAATAAACATGAAAACGGATAAAAATCCAAAGTTTTCTAAAAAAAATTGTATTTGAGCAGTAATATCATAAAAAACATGGTGAACCTGATTAATAATTCTTGCCTTGTTTTTTATAGAAGTTTTTTAGCAAATTCCATATTATCAAATTTATGTTCTTTTATATGATTTAGTGAATCAGTTAAATAAGTCCTGTGATGTTCTATGGTTTTCGAGAAAGTTTGGATAAATTCAACTATATCTTCTTTGTTATCCTGGTCATTATATAGATATCTTCCAACTAAATAAAACCTAATAAATGAAGATCTTACTAAAAGCATAATATATCCATCAAACATTGATTCCGATTCATTAAATGGAAACATATAGTTATACATAAAATTCACCAAATAATTTTCAAAAATATAGCTATTATTATTCATAAAATTTTCAGTATAATCTTCAAATGCTTTTGTGTAAAGATCAGAATGTTTACTAATGTATTCGTAGTTATCAAATTTGAATCCAGCTATAATTTGCTTAGTATATTCCTTAAAAGAAAGACTGTCCACTTCTTTA
This sequence comes from Clostridium estertheticum subsp. estertheticum, assembly GCF_001877035.1. NCBI lineage: Bacteria > Bacillati > Bacillota > Clostridia > Eubacteriales > Clostridiaceae > Clostridium > Clostridium estertheticum. The sequence continues at coordinate 595,420 of NZ_CP015756.1, forward strand.
GAGACATTTAAAAAACCTAGCATTGTTTTGAAAAAATCTATCTGAAATGTGTAACTTGATCCATTTTTTTTATAAGAATCGTTAACTGAATTTATATTATATTGTTTAATAAATGTTGGTACATTATTATACTTATGTTTAAGTTCTTTTTCTAATGTAGTTATAAAATCGCCTAATATATAAAGTCTTTGACCTAGATCAAATTTCCTATTTTGAATTATTTTAATACTAAGGTCTCTAATTTCTTTAAAATACTTAATAGGTGAGTTACTATATTCTGTAGAGGTAGTTTCAATGTCACTTGATATTATATGTTTTCCTAAAGTTTCTTCACTTTCCTTAAATTTAATTCCTTCCTCTTTTAATAAAAGAATTCTTGCAGCTTCCGGACAAGCTACATCAAGGGACATTTCGTAATAACCATCTACCATATTTGTTATTCTAGGAAAAGATGTGCAAACATTTGAAAGATATTTCTCTCCAATTCTCGAATAAATTATACAATAATTTTCTTCGTCCAAAAATGCACACCTTTTCCCACTTTTTAATTTTACTTTTCCATAATCTACATCAGGGCTTAAGTAATACTCATTATTATGTACATTTTTCTGAAACATGCGCTTCATTTCTTTATCCTCAACTTTATAATACTGCCGAAAGGTGGTCTTATCAATATCTATATCCCAACCAATACAACAACTGTCTTTACATTTTCCACCAATACATTCAAATTCTTTAAGATATGTCGGATACCTCAGTTTTATAGTTTTCTCCATTGTCTACTTCCTTTGCATATAAATTACTTTAAGTTTTATATTCTATATTCATTTTACTATAGTATCTTAAGTTTGTCAGATGTCTATTCATAAGAACTTATGTATAAATGATTTTTATAGGGATTTATAATAAAATTCTTTAAAATTACGTTACTATATTCTTATAGTTACTTTGCCCCTACTGACACGTTTGCTGATAGTACCACAAAAAGTTTAAAATGCATCTTGACACATAATACAACGTATTGTATAGTATAATGTATAAGGAGGCTTGAGAATGTGTATAAATATTTATCTTCTTTCAAACTTAGAAAATGAGACTGATGGAGTTAATAATAGAAGTTCAGAAAAAAGGACTCAGAAAATTTTAATTAAGTTATTTAAAATGATACTGAAATAGAAAAAGTGATTATAAGTGATTGTATTTATGATTTAGGAGGACATTCATTTAATGATGTTGATAAATTATATAGAGAAAAAAATAAAGATGTTCCACCTGCACTACCTCTAGAATAATCCTTATAAAGATAATATAGAGTTTAATAATGGGTTAGGAGAGATGATAATGAACATACAATTAAAAAAAGGACTACTAGAAATATGTATTCTTGCTGTATTAAAAAAGGGTGACTCATATGGCTACCAAATCATAAAAGATATTTCTGAATGTATAGAAATATCTGAATCTACATTATATCCAATTTTAAAAAGGCTAGAAGCAAATGGTTATAATGAGACATATTCAAAAGAGCATAACAGTAGATTAAGAAAATATTATCATATAACTCCTAGTGGGGAAAATCATATAGAAGAATTTTTCTTATATGATTGGAAAAAAATCATGGATATATATTTTTTTATAGGAGGTAAGAGTATTGAATAAGAAAGAATTTCTAAGCAATTTGACGAAACAGCTATCATCTTTGGGAGAAACTGAATGCAATAAATTTACGACATATTACAGTGAGATGATTGATGATTATATAGAAGATGGATACACTGAAAGTCAAGCCATAGATAAGATCGGTGACCACAAGAGTATTGCTAAAAATATTATAGAAGATCAAGGAAATATTATATTAAGAGAATCATCTGTTGGAAGAAAGGTCCTTCAGATAGTACTGCTGATTCTTGGATTTCCATTATGGGGATCTATACTTTGCGCAATAATCTTATTAGTATTATGTGGATGCGTAATATTTTTGTGTATACCTTTGGTTACAGGAGTGATAGCACTTACAGGTTTGTGTGGAGGATTATGGAGTATAGCGGGTTCTTTTTTTTGCCTAAAGCAGGGAGTCCATATTGTTGTTACTCAAATAGGATTTGGATTTTTATTGTTAGGTATAGGTGTTTTATGTGCATTGATAACACAATTTACATTTGTAAAATATTTAAATGTTACGAAATTATTTATACAAAAAATCTCTTATACATTTAGAAAGAAGATGGTGAGAATATGAAAATCATAAATGTAAAAATATGTTTAAAGGTAAGTTTTATTCTAATACTTACGGGACTGATTATATCCTTTATAGGATTTGGAATGTCAGGTTTTGATAGAAGTGCATATAAAACAGCTGGAGAAAACCACTGGTATAGAACCATCAATTTATAGGATAAATGTGTATACTAATTTCAAAGAAAAAAATAATTAAGTCCAAACTAATTATCGTAATGATTTTTTGTTTTTGTAATATTATGATTGCAATTTTCATCATTAATGTTCTCTTATTTTAGTTCAATCTTATTTTAAAGTGTATAAGAAAGTGAATGTTTTACAAAATCAAAACAAACGGGGGAAATTAGAATGGAAGATTTAAAACCAATAAAAGAAAACAGAAAGACGTCATGGGATTAACCAAAAGAAGAACTGATTATGTTATATCAGTTCTTCTTTTGTTATGTTAAATTTATATTTAATTAAAGGGGGCTCTAATTAAAAAAATTAATTACTTTCTATGTACTTATAATAACAATTGAATGTGTCATTATAGTGGCAAGAGTAAGAATTAATTGTAAATAGTTTAATCTATATTTTGTACTACTAATAAAGAAAACTGTATGTTTTTTAGACACTTTTGTAAGTATGATTGTAGACAACTATTTAAATTGGATTTATATTGTAATTGTGGGAGGTGCTTAACTTGGTAAATGAAAAATTGACCAAGGAATATAACTTAAAAATAACTTTTTAAATGGAGGGGGTTAAAATGAAATTCAATTTTGATCAAACTATCGATGTAGAAAAAATGAATGCTTATATGGTTGGTGCTCGACTTGCATCACTGACTGCTGCAATATTTTTAATTAGAGATGGTAATTTTCCAGGAAAAAATATTCATATATATGAACAATTAGGTGTTATAGGTTGAAGCATGTTAATGTTAAAGAAATAATTTTGAACCATAAAATATAGGGAGGTATCAATAATGAATAGTTTTATAAAGGATCCAAATGATATTAAAAAATATTGTAGTAAACCAACAACTTTTTACAATGCGCAGATGCTTACTGCTTATTGGGAAACAAAGCCTGAAATTATTGCACGGTTACTCCCAGCACCTCTGAAGCCAGCTAAAAGACCTTTAGTAAGTGCTTTTGTAGCAAATTATCCTAGAACAAATTTTTGCGCTGCATATAAGGAAACAGCTTTACTTATATTAGCAGATTACAATGGTCAAATTGGAACCTATTGTATTTCAATGCAGGTAAGTGATGGCATGGCTATGGCACTTGGAAGAGAAATTTATGGTTTTCCAAAGAAACTGGCAGAAATTAAATTTAAGAGAGAAGGAGATACGGTTAATGGAAGTGTATCTCGAAATGGAATAGAATTCTTTAGTTTAAAAGCAAATCTTAATGAAAAATTCAATGACATAGACGGTAAGAAAATAATTGGTGATAATTATGGAAATATATTACCTATATACAACTACAAATATTCTAAGTCGCCAGATGGCAGTGGATTCGACTTAAAACCACGACTTATAGAGCAAGGGGAAACCATGGATACCACACTGTTTAAAAATGGAGAAGTTGAGATGAATCTTAAGGATTCACCACATGACCCTTGGGCAGAATTAGAGGTTGTGAAGATGTTAGGTTGCACATACACCGAAGGGACAACAGTACTTTTAAGGGGTAAAGTATTGGAAGAAGTAGATCCAATGGCATTTATACCTTATTCAAATACAAGATGGGACTGGTGGGAAGACACTTTATAATATAAAATCAAGTCATTATTATTCCAAAGAGGTTAAAATACTGGTTATGTTTAAGGAGGATTTGTATTATGAAGGACTTTAAAGGCAAGGTAGCAGTTATTACAGGTGGGGCAAATGGAATAGGCCTTGCAATCGCTAAGGAATGTGCGAAAAGATCAATTAAGATAGTTATAGCAGATATTGATGGAAGTGACTTAAAAAGAGCGGAAAAGCAACTTAAGGCAGAAGGTGCAGATGTACTAGCCGTCGAAATGGATGTCATGAAATTTGAAGACATGGAGATGCTTGCCAAGATAGCTCTTGAAAAATTTCATCATATAGATCTATTATTTAATAATGCGGGTGTTGTAGTTGCAGGACCAGCTTGGTTACTATCTTTAAACGACTGGGAATGGATTATGAAAGCTAATGTTTGGGGCGCTATACATGGTGAAAAAGTATTCATTCCAATAATGCTAAAACAGGATACAGAGTGCTATATTGTTAATACTTCTTCTGTAGCTGGGCTTTTGGATCTGAATGGAATGTCAGCATACCATACTTCGAAATTTGCAACAGTTGGGCTTTCTGAATCTACTTATTTAGATCTTCAGTGTCAAACAGATAAAATAAAAATGTCTGTGTTCTGTCCAGGATTTATCCAGACAGATCTTGATAATTGTGAAAGACACAGACCAAAGAAATATGCAAATGACATGAGTCAGCTTTATTATCAAAGTGATTTGTATAAAGCAGAAGAGGGTCAGAAACATAAGGTTATCAAAGGTGGAATTCCAATTGACACAATTGGAGATACTATATTTAAGGCAATTGAGGAAGAAAAATTTTATATTCTAACACACCCAGAGTTAAATCCACTTATAGGTCTTAGAGTTAAAAATATGTTTGAAGGTGGAAGGCCATCTATGGATGTGATAAAAGGCGTTAAGTAATTTTAAAACAATAATATGATATGAAATAGGTACTGGGATATAATTCCTGGTACCTATTTTAAGTATGCACGAAACTAAAATATATATTAGTTAATAGGCATAACTCAAAGCGCTGTTTTTAGGGTATAATAATTATAAAATAATAAAACATACCTTCAAAATATTAATTACTAATATTAATTAGAAGGTAGCGGTTAGTTTTTTAATGAAAATTTTATAAAAAATAAAAAAAAGAAGGTAAAAAATATGAAAAATGATGTAAATAAAAACATGGAAATAATGAAAAAAATTATTGAAGAAAAGAAAGCAAAATCTTCACAGCAAAAAAACACTAGGAGACCACCAATATACGGACCACAAAGCTCAGGAGCAGGAAATGGTGGAGGTTTGGTTGGTAAATAATTTATAAGTAAGTTAACTTAATAGAATACACTAATGAAAAAATACCGTTAATAGTAGGATAATAAAACTACGATTAGGGGTATTTTTATTTCTTTTTTTTGAAAAGGATTAACTTATAATTTATGGGAATATGATGAATAAATAAAGTCGAATCATGAAATCTTAACACAATCTTTATACGTTTGGGCGTATCTTTATACTAATTTAGCATAAAATATATATTGAATTTGATATAATGTTTTAACTATCAAGTTTGTGAATAATATAATGAGATTATAGTTAGTAATTATTAAGATTAGTAAGGAAGTACGAGTGGTTAATAAGTAAGCTTATAATAAGGGGTGTGATTTTTTTATGGACAAGGTTTTAAATGCAATTCGTGAGTTTTATAAAGAAAATGGATATGATTATGTAAAGCCAATATATATAAATAGTTTAGTTGAAATTACAAAAGATGAAATATTAGAAATAGTGGAAGAACTTAAAGCTAAGGGTTATATAGTTGAGATAAGCTGGAAAGATGGAAACAAATGTGAATTTTATTTAAATGATCTTGGTAAACAAAAAATATTAAATATTTAATAGAATTATAAGAGAAATATAAAGAAATGCTATATAATAAATAAGAATTCAAGAATAAATTATATAATAGAGGTGTATATATGTTTTCAAAATTGAGAGAACTACTAATAGGAAAGACATTAAAAACAGAGGAATTAGAAGGAGAGAAATTAAATATTTTTTGGGGATTACCTATATTATCTAGTGACGCAGTTTCCTCCGTTGCATATGCAGGTGAGGAAATTTTAATCGTGTTAATTGGAGTTATGGGTTTTATGGCATATAGGTATATGTTTTATGCTGCATTGGGTATTGTTTTGTTATTAATTTTACTTGTGTTGTCTTATCGGCAGACAATTGACGCCTATCCAAATGGTGGTGGGTCATATATAGTTGCACATGATAATCTTGGCACAACTGCTGGACTTACTGCTGGAGCGTCACTTACTGTTGATTATATACTTACAGTTGCTGTTAGTATATGTGCTGGAACCGCTGCAATAACTTCAGCTATCCCATCACTTCTTAATCATAAAGTAGCTATAGCTCTTGTAATGCTAGTAATTTTAACAATTGGTAATTTAAGAGGAACGAAGGAATCATCTAAAATATTTGGAGTTCCAACATACTTGTTTATTGTTTCTTGTATAGTTCTTATCATAACCGGGGTTATAAGGCATTTTATTTTTGGATATTCACCAGTACCATTGTATTCAATTCCAAAGCAAATAGGTGACATTACATTATTCCTGTTTCTTAGAGCGTTTGCTTCAGGTTGTACTGCATTATCAGGTGTTGAAGCGGTAAGTAACGGGATTCCTAATTTTAAAGAACCATCACAGAAAAATGCAAAAGCTGTTTTAGCTTTACTTGCTTGTTTAGTTCTTTTTATTTTTGGTGGGTTATCCTTCTTATCAACAATTTATCAGCCAGTACCGGTTGCGAATATGACTGTGTTTGCTCAAATTGCTCAGCAAGTTTTTGGAAAAGGTATAATGTTTTATATTATTCAAGTCACCACTGCATTTGTTTTAGTAATGGCTGCAAATACAGCTTATGCAGGTCTACCATTGCTACTTTCTTTAATGGCACAAGATGGATATGTTCCAAGGCAATTTTCACAAAGAGGAAAGAGACTCAGTTTTTCAAATGGAATAATAGTACTTGCAGCAGCAGCTGGCATATTAATTATTGTGTTTAGAGGCGATACTCATTTGCTTTTGCCATTATATGCAGTAGGTGTATTTTTATCTTTTACACTCTCGCAAGTTGGAATGTTCCTCAAATGGACAAGGGGCAAAGAAGAAGGGTGGAAACATAAGGCAGTTATAAATGGATTAGGTGGTATTGTAACTTTTATTACAGTAATACTTATAGGTATAACAAAATTTGTACATGGGGCTTGGTTAGTTTTTATTATAATTCCGTTACTTGTGTATGTTATGTTAAAGATAAAAGATCATTATAATAAAGTAGTAAAAGAAATTAAATTATCTAATGATGAAAGACCTAATATTGGAATAAAGACAAATAACGATCAACATGTAATAATACTTTTAGGTACTTTGAATAAAACTTTTTTAAAGTCATTAAATTGTGCTAGATGCTTATCTAACAATGTAGTTGCCTTTCATGTATCGACTGATCCCGCAGCTACTGAAAAACTAAAAGTAAAATGGAAAGAATATAATCCGGGAATTCCATTAATAATCGAACACTCCGCATATAGAGACATTATAGAACCATTAATGAACTTTATAGAATCTGAGGATCGTGCATCAAAACATGGAGAAACAGTAACAGTAGTAATATCGCAATTTGTTATTACTAAGTGGTGGCACAATTTACTCCATAACCAAACAGGATATTTTCTAAAAAGCATGTTATATAAAAACAGAAATGTTGCAGTCCTCACTGTACCGTATATAATAAAAGAGTAGATACTCAAAAATCCTTAGTTTAGGCTAAGGATTTTTTAAAGTAAAGGCATTAAATATATTGGGAGAGGGATGGAAGAGTTGAAAAAAGGTGAATTTGACGAGAAGGTTTTCAAAGCTTTTAGTGAACATAAATATAATGGGTATGAAGAAATTAAACGCATATTTACCAATGCACTTGAAACCATCGTAATTATGACTTTATTCACTATGTTATCTCTGATATTTAGAAAAATTGGATTTCATGAATCAAATGTAATAATAGTATTTATTTTAGGGGTACTGTTTGTAGCAAGAAACACTGAGGGATATGTTTATGGTGTTTTGGCTGCAATAATTGGAGTGTTAGCATTTAATTATTTCTTTACTATACCGTATTATAGTTTTTTAGTTTACAGATCAGACTACCCAGTAACTTTTGTCGTTATGTTGATAGCCGCAATTATTACAAGCACTCTAACTACAAGGGTTAAAACACAAGTTAAGATATCTTTTGTACGTGAAAACAGGATGCGGATTTTATATAAAATCAACAATTTATTGCTTACGGGAAAAGATAAAAGACAAGTAGTGGAATCGTGTGGTAACAATTTAATTGATATGTTTAACAGAACTATTATGATAGCCATTGTAGATAATAAAAACGTTTTACAAAAATCAAACATTTATCTGTTTAATGATAAATATAATAAAGATATATTTGAGTCAGGTATTGAGATAGAAGGAGTACAAAGATGTTTTAAAACAGGTAAATCAGTAGGGATTGAAGCTGAAATTCCAATAGCTAGCGTTGGATATTATCATCCAATTACTGGACAAAACAAAATACTTGGAGTTATTGGGATAGCATGTTTTGAAAAAAATGCTTTATCAGAAAATGAAAAAATTCTTCTACAGTCTGTTTCTACACAAATGGCCTTAGCTATTGAAAGAGAAGATTTATATGAAAAGAAAAGACAGATAAATGTAGAAAAGGATAGAGAAAGGCTTCGCGGCAATCTTTTGAGGTCAATATCACATGATCTAAGAACTCCACTCGCTGGAATATTAGGATCTGTTTCTACCATTAGTGATAATTATGACGTGCTTGATAATGATACAAAAAAAGAACTTATACAAAACATTTATGAAGATACAAGCTGGCTAGTACATTCAGTTGAAAATATATTAAGTATGACGAGACTCGATGAAGGTAGGCTTGAAATTAAGAAAGATGTGGAGATTGTTGAAGAAATTATTTCAGAATCTATATCTAAAGTTACTAAGTTTTCAGGAAAGCATAATATTAAGACTGATTTACCAGAAAAAATGATTATATTATTTGTAGATGGATTATTAATAGAACAGGTGTTAATTAATTTAATTGATAATGCTATAAAATATACACAAAGTGATTCTATTATAGAAATCAAGGTTACACAAAAGGAAGAAGATGTATTATTTGAAGTATCGGACAATGGAAAAGGGATACCAAAAGAAGACATAGAATATATATTTGATAGATTTTATACCAAAACTAATGGTATTTCCTTGAAAAAACGGGGTATAGGACTAGGGCTTGCTATTTGTAAATCTATTATAGAAGCACATAACGGCCATATGGAAGCATTTAACAACTCAGTCGGTGGAGCAACTTTTAAATTTAGTTTACCTATAATAAGGAGTGATGGTAATGAATATAAAGCCTTTGATCTTAATAGTTGAAGACGATAAACCTATTCAAAAATTTATGAAAATTTCCCTTGAGGCACAGGGATATAAGTGTATGGAAACTGAGTCTGGGAATACGGCTATAACACTTATTTTTTCGCATAACCCAGATATAATAGTTTTGGACTTAGGGCTACCGGATATTGATGGACTCGATGTTATAGAGAAGGTAAGGGAATTTACAAAAGCTAAAATTATAGTCGTTTCAGCTCGTGGACATGAAAGAGAAAAGGTTGAGGTCTTAGATAGAGGGGCAGATGATTATTTGACTAAGCCATTTAGTGTAGCAGAATTTTTAGCTAGAATTAGAGTGGCATTAAGACATTTTAATCAAAATATTAATTTACAAGGAAATGAGTTATCTGTATTTGTGGTTAAGAATCTAAAGATAGATTTTGAAAAACGCAGAGTTACAATTTTAGATAAAGAAATACATTTAACGCCAATGGAGTATAAATTAATTGAGTTAATGTCAAAACATTCAGGACGGGTTTTAACTCATAGGTTCATAGTTGATGAGATTTGGGGGAATTATTTTGAAAATGATACACATTCGCTTAGAGTATTCATGGCCAATATAAGAAGAAAAATAGAAAGTGATCCTGCGCAGCCACAATATATATTAACGGAGGTTGGAGTAGGGTATCGTTTAATTGATGAATAATAATTTTTTAAGTATGTAACAAAGTTCATTCTACACCCTAACTTACTATTTTATTAATAAATTATGGAGAAAGAAGTTTAAAAGCCAATAATTGCTAATTATAGCTCTGTGTGTTATTATGTTCAGATGATAAAAACTTATAAACATAATATATAAATAGAATGTTATGTAGGGGGAATGGAGAATTGAATAAAAAATTAAATTCAGTTATGATGGCACTTGTAGTAATCATGTGTTTTAGTTTTACTAGCGTATATGCGGATTCCACGTCAGATAAGGCAAATATTCAGCAGGTTAAGGTTCAAAGAAGAAATCTTGAAAGTAAAGTAGAGATAATGAATAGTCAGCTTAAAACAATTATGGCTAAAATCAATAAGAATGAAACAAATATAACTATAGCGCAAAAAGATATTAAGCAAACAAAAGTGAAGCTTGTAAAAGCAGAGGTTGATATCAAAGCAGAACAGATCATTTTTGATAAAAGAATGAGAGCAATGTATATGAATGGCTCAGCAAGTTACATAGACATTATGCTAGGTGCAGATGGTATAGATGATTTCATATCTAGATTAGAAAATATCAAAACAATAGTAAACTTTGATCAAAAGGCTATTGGTGATATGAAAACAAAAGAGGCGTCAATTAATTTAAAGAAGGTAGCGCTAGAAAAAGGGAATACAAAGTTGCTTTCTTTAAGAGCTGATAACAAAGAGGATTTGGCTATTTTAACAAAACAAAAATCTGACCAAAATCTATTGGCGTTAAAACTAGATGCTCTGGAAAACAAGTATGGTGCACAATTAGTAATAGATGAGGCAATTGTAGCGAGACAAGCTTTAGAAGCTAAACAAGTGGGCAAAAGTGTCAAGGCGAGTAGTTCTAATACAGTACAAGATAGTAATATAGTAATCAAAAATGCAGCAATTAAATACACAGCAAGTGATTTGGACTTGCTAGCTAGGTTAATAACTGCAGAAGCTGGAGGAGAATCTTATAATGCTCAGGTTGCTGTTGGTGCAGTAGTTATAAATAGGGTTAGAAGTGGCAGTTTTCCAAACTCTATAAGTGCTGTTATCAATGATAAGGCAAATGGAGTATATCAATTTACACCAGTACTTAATGGTAACATTAATAGAACTGCACAGGCGGGGACCATGAAGGCTGCTATTGAAGCACTTAGCGGAACTGATCCGACTAATAATTCAATGTACTTTTATAGTGGAAGTACTCCTCCGGGTTCACCAAAATCAGCTTCTATAAGAATAGATCATTTAACATTTCTTGGCATGTAGTAAAACTGCATATAAAATATAGATAGTATATGCCCAAAAGGGAGTTCACTTTGTGAACTCCCTTTTAAAAGTCGAATGAAATTTTATTCGCAAAGATATATTCAATATCTTTATTGATTTTAAAAAAAATGAAAGTACATTAAAAATTTTAAATAGGGAAGTATAACTATAATATTAAGATTTTTTAGTATAAGTAATTATTTAATATCGAAAAGATATAAAGGGAGGAATATTCATGAATTGCTCAAAAATAAAAGAAATTAATGGAATAGATCATGTTGGAGATGTCCCAAGTGCGAAGAAAGGTATAATTGATTTTCTTTCTGGTGAGGACAGATTTAAAGATTCAGTACCAAAAGAGACACTTAATTCATACAAAAAAGGTCGCGAAATAGCAGTAGAAATTGAAAATATATTAAATGGTGATCAAAGAGCTTATTAAATTTTAATATTTTATAAAAATAGGTACAGAATTTTAATTCTGTACCTATTTTTATACAGCTAATCTACAATATTATTTTATTAAAACTTTTGAACGTTAGATGCTTGAGGTCCTTTTAGACCATCGACTACATCAAATTGAACTTCCTCACCCTCATGTAAATCTTTTCTTGGTCCTTCTTCTTTTATGGATAAATGGTGAACAAATACATCTTCACCGTCTTGAGCAGATATAAATCCATAACCTCTGTTAGCATCATACCATTTTACAATACCTGTTATCATAAATTTCATCCCCCTTGTTATTTATTATGTGATAATTTAGAACGTTTAGTAAATCTGTCATTATTTGCGTCTATTTTCTCACCATTTTCAATTCCAATGTCACCTCCATCATGTGGGAACATCTTTCTTAGTTCAGCATTACTTTTCTTATCAGATTTTAAGTGACTTTTATTGTTGTCCATAAATAGACCTCCTTTATTTTCTTATACAATATTAATATTTCCCTAATATTATAAAAATATATGTTCAAAAAAAATTATTAAAAATTGTATCGGATTCAAAAGCATATAAAATATTTTTGAAAAAATTATCTAAGGGTAGAGCCACTCTTACACAACCATCATATTATGAATTACAGATGAAGGCATGTATTTCAAGTTATTTCAAAAATGCTACATCTATGTATAAACTAATATATTGTTTTTAATATAGAACAAAATTAAACAAACAGGAGAGATGATAAAATGAGTGTTAGACATTATGTACTTGCTGCTACTGACGGTTTTATAGAACTTCCTACATCGCCCGAGCTACCACCTGTAGAGACAGAGCGTAGGAAAGTGTATGTATTTGGTTTTGTTGGTGGTCTATTTAAGATTAATAATAAAGTGGTTAATGAGGACCTTGATTGGACAAACCCATCTAACTTTCCCAAATTTAAAGAATTAATAGGAACTGCCACGATACCCTCACCTATGGTCTGTGGAAAAATTGGTGACAAAGTGTATATAACTTTAATAAATTTAGGAATGCCAACTGCAGGTATCATGGATACTCACACTGTTCATATGCATGGGGCTCATGTAGCCACTCAGGTGGATGGCTTTCCAGAAACATCTTTTGGAGTTCCAATGTGGATGGATTTTGATAGAAAACCACCTGTAGCGACTTATCTTTTCGATACTCAGCATGCAGGAACCTATATGTATCATTGCCATGTTGAAGCATCTGAGCATATCCAAATGGGCATGTATGGAGGCCTTGTTGTATACCCATCCATGAAAAGTCTTGCATTAGCAGGCATAACAAAATCACCAGGATGTGGATGGCTATATAAAGGAAAACTACAAGAGCATATTTCTAAAACTGCTACAAATAGAAATTTTGCATACAATGATATACGTTCATATTTTGATAAGGAATATGTAATGTTACTTTCAGATATAGATACCAGATGGCATGATAGCGTTGAGGCAGGTGGTAATTTTAATCCTGTAGATTTTAAACCTGACTTTTGGCTTGTAAATGGTCGTGCTTTTCCAGATACGTTACTTCCACACCCACTAACTTCAAAAGTTGGAAGTGGCAAAAAGGTTTCTCCGATTAACTATGAATCCTATGTGCATGTAAAAACAGGAGAGATGTTCCTGCTTAGAATGATTAATATGGGGTATCAGGTTGTACCGTGGCATATACACGGATGGCATTTTACAGTAGTAGGCAAGGATGCTGAACCAAGTCCATTTTTAATAATATCTGAAAAACTAGAATTACATGGACATGAGGGACTTGAAAGAGGTTTTACAGCTACAATAGGTTCAGGAGAAACATTTGACCTATTAATAGAGGCTGAAGATAAAAGACCAGAATATAGAAACTATATTGTAAATGGACAAGATTGTATAGCTTCAGTGTGCAAACAAATGCGTAAAATTAATATTATAGATCCTAATGCAATAGCGGACATTCCTACCCAGCCAGTAAACATTAATAATATACAAACAGTTAATTATGTAGAGATATGTAATGAACCTTCATGTGATAATGATAATTTTTTTCCTCAATTTTATCCTATGCACAATCATGATGACTATAAAGTTACTAACAATGGAGTCTATCCAGGAGGGCAATTGACCTATATTCAAACGGATGCTCCTGATAAGAAGCCTTGTCATACCAATGAGTAAATTTTAAATTAATAATGTATTAAAAACTTAAGTTAATTATTCTTTGCTCTACCTCATTAATAAGTACTAGTACTTATTAATGAGGTAGAGATTTTGTTTTATATTAATAGTGAAATCCTTATAGAATCCTTATAATTTCTTAGTATTATAAAACTATAGTAAACGAAAGGAAGATGATTAAGATTATGAATAATTATATTTTACAAACAAAAAATCTTTGCAAGACTTTTAAAAAACAGCGTGCAGTAAACAACATTTCACTGTCCATTGAGAAAAATTCTGTCTATGGATTGCTAGGACCAAATGGGGCTGGAAAATCAACTTTACTAAAAATGATTACAGGAATGCTTCATCCAACATCAGGAGAAATTATTTTTGAGGATCATGCTTGGAGCAGGAATGATCTTTCTAATATAGGAGTTTTGATTGAATCTCCACCTCTTTATGAAAATCTTACGGCGATAGAAAACCTCAAAGTACGAACTATTCTTTTAGGACTTCCAGATTCTCGTATTAAAGAAGTATTAGAAACGGTTGATTTGAAAAACACAAATAAAAAGCAAGCAGGACAGTTTTCTATGGGAATGAAGCAGAGACTTGGAATTGCAATTGCACTCCTGAATAAACCTAAATTGCTAATTTTGGATGAGCCTACAAACGGTCTAGATCCTCTCGGAATACAAGATTTACGTGAGTTAATACGTTCTTTCCCAGCGCAGGGAATGACAGTCATCCTCTCCAGTCATATATTGTCCGAGGTTGAACTTATTGCAGACCATATCGGCATTATAAGCAATGGGGTAGTCGGATATAACGGCAAAATCAACCCCGGCGAAGATTTGGAAGTACTTTTCACAGAGGTTGTGAAAAAGAATAGGAAGGAGGATTTATAATGCTTAAATATTTACAGGCTGAAAATTTGAAGTACAAGGGAACATTTCTAAAAAAACTGATTCTTATCGCACCTATAGTTACTTTGTTATTCGGAGCTTCATCTGGACAATGGTTTCAAGCCAATAGCTTCAATTGGTGGTACATGATGATACTACCGGGATATATTTCAATAATGGCAGTAATGACTAACGAAAAGGAGCAAAAAAAGTTGCGCTATAGGGCTGTATTTGGTCTACCAATTTCTTTGAAAAAAGTATGGATTTCAAAAGTTCTGGTAAATTGTATTTATATGACTCTCTCATGCATGATTTTGTCAGTTGGAATTATTTTAGGTGGCTACTATTTCTCTATTATAATCCCCTTTTCTCGAGTAATTGTCGCAGTAGTTTTGATCTCAGTTACATCTTTATGGCAAATTCCACTTTGTATGTTTTTAGCGAAGAAACTTGGAATGATAGGGGCTGTTTTGATAAATGTAGGGAGCTTGTTTGTATTAGGTGATTTGACTGTATTAACATCAATGTGGTGGATTTGTCCTTATAGCTGGACATCACGTATTATGTGTCCCGTTCTTGGATATCTTCCAAATGGACTTAAGGCAGAAATGGGATCGTCACTACTAAATCCGAGTGTGATTCCAATTGGAATTATTCTGTCCCTTATTCTGTTTACCTTATTATTAATTGTTACTGCTAATTGGTTTGGAAAACAGGAGGTTAATTAATATGATTGCTTTAATTAGGTGTATAAAATCGGATTTTTATAAATTAGGACATACTTCTATTCCGTGGATTCATTTACTTATTCCACTAGCAGGAGCGCTTATATTTTTATTATATTACCATACGACATCAAAGAACTCAATTACTGATATAGAAGGGTATCTGGAGGTACTTGCCATTGCTTTTCCTTTGCTCATAGGATTAATAAGTGGGATAGTAATTGAGAAGGAAGAGCAAGCTGGAGGGTTTCAAGTTATGCTATGTACTTCAAAATCAAAATGTACTATGTATTTAAGCAAGTTAATTCTTTTGCTTTTATTGGGAACTTTTTCTATTGCACTTGCTGTAGGAGTATTTGCACTTGGATTTCACGTATTGCCCTACTTATTTTATTTAAAAGCAGGTGTAGCATTAATTATAGGAAACATATTTCTTTATATCTTGCATGTGTTCATTAGTATTCAATTTGGAAAAGGAGCTTCCACAGGGCTTGGAGTTGCAGGAAGTCTGATTTCTGCTCTGATGCTTACTGGTCTTGGTGATTATATATGGTACTTTGTTCCATGGGCATGGAGCGTGAGGTTTTGCCATCGTATGTTTGAAAAGTTGAACTCTCCTGCTTTCAGTGCTGAAATAGTACTTGATATTCAAAAGGGATTATTTGTCATGTTATTTGCCATATGTATAGCCTTTGCTATTAGTTTATTTTGGTTCAAAAAATGGGAAGGAAGAAAGTCATATGAATAAGAAGGAATTGTTATGAAGATAAAAAAATATTGATCTCTTTGCTTGCAGTTTTGTTTTGAAATTTATGGATAATAGAAGTTGATTTGAAAATATTTTGACGTTATACTATTTATATAAAAGATAAAGGGGGTGGTAGCATGGCAAAAATTCTGGTTATCGATGATGAACCTGATATTTTGGCTTTAATTAAAAATATTCTTCATAAAGACAATCATTTGGTGACTACAGTTGAAAATCCTGAAAAAATTTTAACTAGTGAATTTTCAAATTTTGATATGATTTTACTTGATATCATGATGCCGGGTATGGATGGGTTTACCTTTTGCAAGGAAAATCGTGGCATTGTGGATTGCCCCATTATTTTTCTTACAGCAAAAACTATGGAAGCAGATATTATGTACGGACTAGGACTTGGTGCAGATGATTACATTACAAAACCCTTTGGAATGGGGGAACTTAGAGCTAGAGTAAATGCTTACTTAAGGCGAGAAAATCGTGAAAAGCATAGTTCACTTTGTATATCGGGAGTAAAGTTTAATTTATCAGGTAAAGAAATTTTAGTAGATGATAAAAAAATTCCATTTACTAAAAGTGAATACAACATCTGCGAATTTCTTGCAAGAAATCAAGGTCAGGTTTTTTCAAAGGATAAAATATATGAAGGTGTTTATGGGTATGGTGGTGAAAGTGATAGCTCAGCTATTACGGAGCATGTTAAAAATATACGGGCAAAGCTCGCTGTTTTTAACATGCTTCCGATTGAGACAGTATGGGGGATAGGATACAAATGGAAGTAAAGAAAAAAATTTTTACGCTAAAGGTAGTCTTTTTTAAGTATTTATTAACTTTAGGACTTGCATTTATTGTTTTCGCCGGACTATATTTGGGAGTTTTTTTTCTTGGAGAAAATAATGATATGTTTTTTATACCAAGTTATAGCGAGAATTTGGCTAGAGGGGCTAAATCATTGCTTGCATCCGCACCTGAAATTACAGAGAATATGATACCATATGGATGTAAATTTGCTGTTTTTGATAAAAAATATAAAGTTATAAAAACAAATTTAGATGGTAAGGACTTACTGACTGCAATAGAATATGCTAAGGGTACTTACTCAAAAGATGGAAGCAAAAAGAACTACTATTTCATTGAAAGGCAAGAAGGGTCTTGTGTTTTGCAGTACTATATTCAAATGAGTTATCAATCTGAGTTTTTAAATAAACATTTACCAGATCCAGAAAATACTATGGTTATAATTTTTGCTATAATATATTTTTTTATTGTTTTTATTATTACTGCAATATATGCAAAAAAACTAAATAAACATTTAAGTCCTCTATTGCAGGCTACTGAAAAAATCAAGAAGCAGGATTTGGACTTTGACATAAAATATTCAGGAATAAAAGAATTTAATGATGTGCTTTTATCAATATCGGACATGAAAACGGAATTAAGAAAGTCATTGGAGGAGCAATGGAATATTGAAAGAGCAAAGAAGGAACAGATCTCCGCTCTTGCACATGACCTTAAAACTCCATTAACAATTATTAAAGGAAATGCTGAACTATTGTCTGATTCAACAATAAGTAAGGAGCAGCAAGAATACGTTAATTATATTTCGAAAAACAGTATACAGATTGAGAAGTATATTAAAATCTTAATTGAGATTTCAAATTCAGAAAAACCTCTTTTTTTACAACTTGAAGAAATAGATTCTATAAATTTTATTAATACAATTAAGGATCAGCTTGAAGCAATTGCAAATACAAAGGGACTCAAAGTTAAATTCATTAAAACTTTGATACCTAAGTCGATTATGATTGATAAGTCATTACTTTACCGAGCAATTATGAATGTTATATCAAATGCAGTTAATTATTGCCCAAATAATGGAGAAATTTGTTTTGAGGTAAAGTCAGAAGATAACAAAATAAGATTTATTACAACAGACAGTGGTAATGGTTTTTCTGGCGAAGATATTAAATCCGCCACAAAACAATTTTATATGGGTGATTCTAGCCGGGCATCAAAAATTCATTTTGGAATAGGATTATATATTACTGAATCATTTGTAAATTTGCATGGTGGGAGGCTTTATATAGCTAACTCACTTATCACTGGTGGAGCACAGGTGACAATAGAAATTCCAATTTGTTAAAATGAAATATGTAGAGCATATTGTTGATTATTTAATAAATTTGATTATAGAATTGAATGAAAAATTAAAATATTCTTCCAATTGACTGAATTTGTGATATAATTCATTAATATAACAAATTGAATTAAAAAAACTCTTGTAATTTTAGCTTAACAAAATAATAAATAAGCAAAGTGAGGAAAAAGTGATATGAATATTAAGTACATAAAAAAAATGCCTACTGAAAAGGAAATTATGGAAGAAATGCCTCTACCCAATAATATTAAAGAAATTAAAAAAAACAGAGATGCTGAAATAAGGAAAGTTTTTGAGAATGAATCTGATAAGTTTCTCCTTATAGTTGGACCATGCTCGGCTGATAACGAAGACTCGGTGTGCGAATATATAGGAAAGCTTGCAGAAGTTCAGGAAAAGGTAAAAGATTCTATCATTATTATACCTAGAATTTATACAAATAAACCTCGAACTACTGGTGAAGGGTATAAAGGTATGGCATCTCAACCAGATCCAAGTAAGGAACCTGATATGGATGCAGGATTAAGAGCTATTAGAAAACTTCATATAAAAGCATTAAGTGAATATCACATGCCTGCTGCAGATGAAATGTTATATCCAGAAAATTATACATATCTATCAGATTTGTTAGGGTACATTGCTGTTGGAGCTCGCTCAGTAGAAAATCAGCAACATAGATTTACAGTAAGTGGTGTTGATATGCCTGTAGGTATGAAGAACCCAACTGGTGGAGATCTGAGTGTAATGCTAAATTCAATTAAAGCAGCACAAGATGGTCATACATTTATATATAGTGGATGGCAGGTTGAAACATCAGGAAACTCACTTGCGCATGCTGTTTTAAGGGGGGCCGTGGATTCTTATGGTAAAAATATTCCAAACTATCATTATGAAGACTTGATAAATATTGCTAAAGAATATGAAAAACAGAAATTTGCAAATCCTTCTATAATTGTAGATACTAATCATGCAAATTCAATGAAGCTTTATAAAGAACAACCAAGAATAGCTAGAGAAGTATTAATGAGTAGGAAAGATGACTCTCTACTTAAAAAAATGATAAAAGGATTTATGATTGAAAGTTATATTGTAGAAGGTAAACAAGATGTGGGGCGAGGCACCTATGGTAAATCCATAACAGATGCATGTTTAGGATGGGAAGAGACTGAAAAATTAATTTATAATATTGCTGAAAATTTATAGAAGTTTTATCTAACATTAGAAGTCTATTTTGTAGAGAAATCTATGGGACAGGCTTTTTTATTTAGAATATTAAAATTTATAAATAGTCTCTGGATAGCTAGTTATAGGGAAAAAGAGCGGATTATTAAAAAATCCACAACGAGTGATTAAATTTGTGATATAATTCATTAACAAAATAAATTGCGGCCACAATTTGTTAGAAGCTAGCGGAAGAAATCTTTTGATTAGTAAGGAGTAAAAAAAATTATACGAATTTTAGTTGAACAAAATAATAGATAAGCAAAGTGAGGGAAAAGTGAAATGAATATTAAATATATAAAAAAGATGACTACTTCAAAGGAAATTATGGAAGAAATGCCTCTATCAAATAAAATTAAAGAAATTAAAAAAAACAGAGATGCTGAAATAAGGAAAGTTTTTGAGAATAAATCTGATAAGTTTCTACTTATAGTTGGACCATGCTCGGCTGATAACGAAGACTCGGTGTGTGAATACATAGGAAAGCTTGCAAAAGTTCAGGAAAAAGTAAAAGATTCTATAATTATTATACCTAGAATTTACACAAACAAACCTAGAACTACTGGTGAAGGATATAAAGGCATGGCTTCTCAACCAGACCCAAGTAAAGAACCTGATATGGATGCAGGATTAAGAGCTATTAGAAAACTTCATTTAAAAGCATTAAGTGAATATCATATGCCTGCTGCAGACGAAATGTTATATCCAGAAAATTATACATATCTATCAGATTTGTTAAGTTATCATGCAGTTGGGGCTCGCTCTGTAGAAAATCAGCAACATAGATTTACTGTAAGTGGTATTGATATGCCTGTAGGTATGAAGAATCCAACTGGTGGAGATCTAACTGTAATGCTAAATTCAATTAAAGCAGCACAGGGTGCTCATACTTTTATATATAGCGGATGGCAGGTTGAAACATCAGGAAACCCACTTGCACATGCTGTTTTAAGAGGGGCTGTGGATTCTTATGGTAAAAATATTCCAAACTATCATTATGAAGATTTAATAAATATAGCTAAAGAATATGAAAAACAGAAATTTGAAAATCCTTCTATTATTGTAGATACTAATCATGCAAATTCAATGAAGCATTATGAAGAGCAACCAAGAATAGCAAGAGAAGTGTTAATGAGTAGAAAATATGATTCTTTACTTAAAAAAATGATAAAAGGATTTATGATTGAAAGCTACCTTGTAGAAGGTAAACAAGATGTAAGTTGTGGAACTTATGGTAAATCCATAACAGACGCATGTTTAGGATGGGAAGAAACTGAAAAATTAATTTATAATATTGCTGAAAATTTATAGAATTTTTTATAGTAAAAACTCTGAGTTAAAGTCCTCAGAGTTTTTATTTTTGTATAGATTTTAAATAATTTAATTATATATGATTTGCAACTTCATAAGCATCCCAAATACCATACATGATATTAGAAACTTTACGTGCATCTCCTAAAAGATAAATTTCAGGAACTTCAAATTCTAATTCTTTATATAAAGAATTTTCCTCTTTATATCCTACTGAAAGTATTACTGAATCACATTTAATCTTCTCAATTCCATTTTCTGTTTCCATTTCAAGTAATCCATCTTTATATGCTTTAACCTTTGAATTTGTTTTTACAGCAATCTTATTGAATGGAATTAATTTCTCAAGCATTTCACTATTTGCAGAACATAAAGGTCCATTTAATGCAAGTATTTTGTTTAATGCCTCTACTATAGTTACATTTTTGCCTTCTTTAGCAAGATGAAGTGCAAGTTCACATCCAACCAATCCTCCGCCAACTATAACTGTTGTATCTTTGCAGTCTTTCTTTCCTAGTAAAACATCTGCGGCTGTAAATACCTTTGCGTCATCTCCAAGTGGAAATACTTTTGGAGTAGAGCCTGTAGCAATTATTACACTATCAAAATCAGATTTTAAAATTTGATCTTTTGTAACTTCAGCATTTAAATTAACCTGAACCTTTAATTCTTTTAATGTATGTTCAAACCAATTAGCTAAAGCTATATCGTCTTCTTTAAAGTCTGGAACTCCACCTGGTATAAGATTTCCACCTAATCTATCATTCTTTTCAAAAATAATTGCCTCATGACCTCTAAGAGTTAAAACTCTTGCAGCTTCACATCCAGCTACGCCACCTCCAACTATTAAAACTTTTTTCTTCTTTAATATTGGTGTAAGTGCATTATCTTTTTCTTTACATGCCTGAGGATTTACAGCACAGTTAAGCATTGAATAATGTTGTATACGTCCCATACAACCTTCTTGACATGATATGCAAGGCCTAATTGATTTAAGATTGTTGCTTCTTAATTTATTTACATAATCAGGATCTGCAAGAAGTGGTCTACCAAGACTTATAATATCACATGTTCCATTTTCGATAGCATCTAGTGCCATATCTGGATTATCCATTCTTCCGGCACACATAATAGGTACATCTACAGTTTCTTTCATTAATTTAGCGTATGGTCTGTATAATCCCTTATCTTGATACATTGGGGGATGACTCCACCACCATGAATCGTAAGATCCAACGTCTGTGTCTAATGAATCATATCCATAGGATACAAGTAGCTTCGCAGCCTTAATTCCTTCTTCAAGATCTCTACCCTTTTCAGTAAATTCTTCTCCTGGAAGTGCTCCGTCTCTGAGATCTTTAATAAAGCTCTTTGGTGAATATCTAAGAACTACAGGATAATCTTCTCCACATCTATCTTTGATTTCTTCAACTATTTCACGAGCAAAACGAAGTCTATTATCTAAGCTTCCACCATACTCATCTGTTCTATGGTTAAATAATGACATAGCAAATTGGTCTATAAGATAGCCTTCATGAACAGCATGAATTTCTATTCCGTCAAAACCAGCTCTCTTTGCATTATAAGCTCCATCTCCAAATTTTTTAACTATAGACTTAATTTCATCTATTGTAATTTCACGGCAAGTTTTATCGAGCCATCTGTGTTGAATTGGCGATGGTGCAACTGGTGGAAAATCTCCAAGGTTAGTAGGAATAGTAACTCTACCAAATCCCCCTGACATTTGAAGAAACACCTTTGCGTTATATGCATGTATTCTTTCGGTTAGTTCTTTACCTGTTCTAACAAATTGAACTGGATTATATGTAGAGCATGGACAATTTGGCATACCATGTTCTTCAACTTCATTATCTACAAAAGTAACTCCTGTAATAATTAACCCTGTGCCACCTTTTGCTCTTTCGGTATAATAATCAATTCCTCTTTGATTAAAGCCACCTTCACTATCAGCTAGTCCGAGTGGTCCCATTGGTGCTAATGCAAAACGATTTTTAATTTCACATTTACCGATTTTAATTGGTTCAAACAATTTTTTATACTTGTTCATATACACCCTCCTAAATTATCTATAGTAAGACAATTATGTAATGCCTTTATATATATTATGCACTTTTATATTTAGGTATGTCAATACTAACATGTTATTTATATTATGTTGTACTTTACATTTAGATTAATTATGGTAAAATAATAAGAAAGAATGAGGTGTTGTTATATGAGAACTTTAAAATATGCAATTTTAGGATTGATAAATAGAAAACCATTAACTGGATATGATATAACGAAAGAATTTAATAGTGGGTTAGTGGAGTTTTGGTATGCTAATCATAGTCAAATCTATCCTGAATTAAAGAAACTAACTGATGAATGTCTAATTTCATATGAAATAATTATCCAAGGTGAAAAACTTGAAAAAAAATTATATACCATAACTGAAGAGGGAAAGGTATGCTTACAAAAATGGCTAAAGAAAGATGAACCTTTACAACACACTCCTAAAGATGTTTTTAGACTTAAAGCATTTTTTTGTGATGAAATATCTAATGAAGATTTAATAAAACAATTCCAAAGTGCATTAAACAAACATTCTAAGAGATTAGAATATCTGGGAAATACTATGGAAGAGCTTTTAAAGATAAACGATATATCAAAAGTATCTTCTCCACGATTCGGAGATTATATTGTTTTAAATGGTGCAATTATGAGAGAAAAAGCCTACATAGACTGGGTTCAAGATTGTATAAAAAAGATCTCAATATAAATGATTTAGGTTAATGAAATACAAGGAAGATGCCTTTCGGAAAGCTCCCTTGTATAGAATATAAAATGAATATTAATATATTTTGTTAATCATTGCATTTGCAATTATTTTTAATCCTTTCTTCTCAAAAGCAAAAAGCCATCCTTCCTGAAGTTAAAAGTTCTGGTGTTTCTGGATTTGATAGAAACACTAAGAAGTTACCACCTTCACCAATAATTATTTTACCATTTTCACTTTCAACCAATGTTGTAACTTTTTTGTAACTCATTCTACATTGTTATCATGTATTCTTTTAATTAAGCTAAAGCTAAAGAAATAGTATATGATATATAAATAGTAAATTAAATGATAGCAAAAAATGGAGGTTTACATATTTATGATGAAATACAAAGCATGGATAATGATTATATTTATTTCTATGGGAGTTGTTTTAGCTGGTTGTGGGAATGTTTCTGATGCAAATAACTTAACTAAGGCTCCACAAGCTGAAAGTATAAAGCAAGAAAAAATCAAGAAAGTCTTAGATGAAATTTTGCCTCCTGGCTCAGAATATGTGGTTCCTAAGAAATCAGAGCAAAAAAAGTCCATTTTTATAGAAGATATTAATAAAGATGGTAAACAAGAAACTGTAGTCTTATATATCGATATGAGAGAAAACAGGCAAGTTCATATATTAACTCTCAAAGAAAGTAACGAAACTTGGAATAAAGTGTCTGATATAGCGACAGGTGACAACTACCTTGATCATTTTAACCTTGAAGATATAAACAATGATGGGAAAAAGGAAGTCATTATTGGTACTTCCATATCTGATTCTAAATCAAAAAAGCATTTAGATATATATGAATGGGAGGAAAAAGGGTTAGTAAAGAGAGTGAATCTCAGCTATGAAGATGTAGATATAGCTGATTATAATGATGATGGAAAACTTGATATTCTTATAATTAATGGCGAAATAAAAAAATCACAGTATGCGAAGATGTTTAGTTATGAAAAAGGAAAGTTACAATTACGTTCCATAGTGAAACTAGATTCTGATGCTTATCATGAGAATACTGTCAGTGGAAAACTAGCAGATGGAAGAAAAGCATTGTATATTGACAGTGACCTTGGGGCTCATTCTATGCTGACAGAAATTGTTGCTTATGATAAAGGAAAATTAATTAAAGTGGGAAAGGAAAATGATCCGATTTTATTTAAAGCATACCCTCTTTACAGTAAGGATATTAACAATGATGGTATTATAGAAGTTGCAGGAATGTATATTCCTAAAGGGTTTGAAGAAGCAGCAATGGCTGAAATTCCTTTTATTCATGAATATGTGGATTATCGTATAGATGGTACAAAACAAACAATCCAGGAGAGATACGTGGATGGAGGACAGCATTTTTATATAACAATCCCAGTTAAATGGGATCATAAGTTAACTATTAAGAGGATTGATAAAGGTGTTAGATTGATATCAAATACAGATAAAAAAATATTATTTGAAGTAAAGTGGACAAAAAAAGATTCCTATATTAGTTCTAAAGAAAAACTCGGTGAAACAAAGGATACAATCTTTTACAGCGATGTGAAAGAAGATGTTACTTTTTTATATAATAATTTTCATTTGCTTAAGGATGATTTTTAGTGGAGGTGAAATAAATATGCAAACAATTCTTATTGTTGAAGACGAGCTTTCAATACGTAGTTTTGTCAGCCTTAATTTAAAAAGAAAAGGATATGAGGTTATAGAAGCTCAGACAGGAGAAGAAGCACTAGTACTTTTTAAGGAGAAAAGAATTGATATCATATTACTAGATTTAATGCTTCCTGGCATTGATGGATTTGAGGTTTGCCAGGAGGTTAGGATTATAAGTTCATCAGTTGGAATCATTATGCTTACGGCCCGAACACAGGAAAAAGATAAAGTCGATGGACTAATACTCGGAGCAGATGATTATTTGTCGAAGCCATTTAGTATGGTAGAGCTAGAGGCAAGAATTATATCCTTATTACGCAGGATGAACAATGAAGCATATAAGAAGGAAAGTTCATTACTTAAATCGGGTCCATTTTCACTCCATTTAAATAATAAGAAAGTCTCATTATCAGGTGTAGAAATAAAAGTAACTCCAACCGAATATTCAGTTCTAAAATGTCTAATTAGTAATAAAAATCAAGTTTTTACAAGAGATAAGTTGTTAGATGTTGTATGGGGCATAAACTATATGGGTGATGCAAAAGTGGTTGATGTTAATATCAGGCGAATACGAACAAAAATTGAATGTGATCCAAAAGCTCCGGAGTATTTATGTACAGATTGGGGATACGGCTACTTATGGAAGGAGTAAAACAATGAAGCAAAAAATTATTGCCTATTTCATGATCATTATTTTTCTTACCTTAAGCCTTGTTATGTCTGGATTTGGCGTGGCGGCTACATATTATTATTACCAGAGTATTGCTAATACATTTCAGCAGCAAGCAGAGAGTGTGAGTCCAGTGTGGACAAGAGGAACTGATTTTTCCAGTATTAAATTAAGGGACTATAGCGATGATATTATTAAACAATATGAGGTTAAAGGATCTCAGCTGCAACTATTAAAAAGGGATGGCAAACTAATTCAATCCTCAACAGGTTTTAATGAAGGTACGACTTACTACGTTGATCCTTCTGTACTGTCCCTAAAAACCACTTACAAAACTGAAAAAAATAAATATTCAGGTGAGAAAATTATGGCTGTTTATACTCCACTTATCTTTGAAGGCCAGACGGTTGGTGTTTTACGATATGTGGTATCACTTACAAAAATTGATAGTTTAATTATGCATCTTATAGGCATTGGGATAATTATTTGTGTTGTTGTTGCTGTTATTGTTTTGCTTGTCAGTTTAAAGCTTGGAAATTCCATAGTAAGGCCATTAAATGATATTATTGAGTTCACACAAAAAATGCCAGAGGATAAATATAGGAAAAGGATAAAAGAAATTTATCCGAATGAGCTTGGAGAAATGGCGAAAATGCTTAATTACATGGCAGATGAAATATTAAAAATGGACAGACTAAAGAGTGATTTTATATCTTCTGTAACACATGAACTAAGAACACCCCTAACTGGCATCAAGGGCTGGATTGAAACAATTCAAGCACCTCATGATTTGTCTGATGAGGAACTTAAATTTGGGTTAGGAATTATCAGTGATGAATCGGAGAGACTTATCGTTTTAGTAGAGGATCTTCTAGATTTTTCAAAATACCAATCTAATCGGATAGAGTTAGTTACATCATCAGTTAAGGTGGACAAAATCATTAATGAGGTAATATTTACGCTTAAGCAAAAGTCAGAAAAAAAAGGTATACGTTTAGTGGCGAATACAATTCCTGTAACTATTACAGCAGATGGTAACAAGCTAAAACAAGTTGTTTTTAATATACTAGATAATGCTATAAATTTTTCATATAAAGACAGCGCTATTAATATTATACAAACAATTAACCAGGATTCTGTTTTAATTCAAATAATAAATATAGGAATTGGAATTAAGAAAGAGAACCTGGAACATATCATGGAATCCTTTTATAAAATTGATCCTAAATCTGTTGGTACAGGTCTTGGACTAGCGATTTCTAGAAGCATTGTTGATAATCATGGTGGAACTCTTCAAATTGAAAGTGAGTATGGTAAAGGTACAACTGTTAACATCTCATTGCCCTTAGAGGGGGTAGGTATACTACATTAGGCTTCGGGGTAGTATATATATTACATTAACAATGGGGGTATTAGCTTGAAGAAAAAGCGGCGTAGAAAATTCAATAAAAAAATAGCAATCAAAAATTTATTAGTACTACTTATTTGCATAAGTTTATCCTTAATTACTATAAAAACTATTTCATCATCATTCAAAAAGCCCAATGAAAATCATAATACTAATAATGTTATAAAACCTGCCGTTTCTCCGAAAGTAGAAAACACAAACACAGAAGTATTGCTATCTGCAGTAGGGGACTGTACCATAGGCACTGATAGTAAATTTAATTATGCTAGTAGTCTTCCGGCGATGGCGCAGAATCAAAACAATGGGTTTGCCTATTATTTTAAAAATGTACGTAGTATCCTTAGTAAGGATGATGTCACAATAGCTAATTTAGAAACAACCTTTACAGATTCTAATGACAAAGCAGATAAACAGTTTAATTTCAAAGCCAGTAGCGATTATGCTAAAAGTTTAACACTTGGTTCAATAGAAGGTGTAAATATTTCTAATAATCATATATATGATTATAAAGAAAAAGGGTTTCTTGATACAAAAAATGCCCTAGAAAAAGAAAAAGTTAATTATTTTGGAGAAGGATCTAAATGGACTACAAAAATAAAAGGACAGTCCTTTGGATTTTTAGGTTATAGAGGGTGGTCTTTAGATAAAAGGTTTCTTGATAAATTAAAAGAGGATATATCACAATTAAAAAAGACTAACTCAGTTGTAATTATAAACTTCCACTGGGGAGCCGAAAATGCGTATTATCCAGTAGCTGCACAAAAGGACCTTGCTCACTTTGCTATAGATAACGGTGCAGATATAATACTTGGACATCACCCCCACGTAATTGAAGGCATTGAACAATATAAAAATAAAATTATCGCCTATAGTTTAGGAAATTTCTGTTTTGGTGGTAACTCTAATCCAAGTGATAAAACAACTTTTATTTTTCAAAGTAATTTAAAGTTTGTAAATAATAATTTAACATCTATTGGTGTACGAGTTATTCCTTGTAGTATATCTTCAGTAAATTATACTAATGATTATTGTCCGACTCTTCTCGCTAGTAATGCTAAGGTAAACTTATTAAGTAACTTAAATAGACTTTCTGATAATGCAGGCTTCGAAATAAGTGATAAGTTCTTTTATATAAATACTAAAAAAACATCTATAAATTAATATAGATGCTTTTTTTTATATATTCTTAAATGATGAGTAGGTGCTGTTAATTTATTTTCGAGCCCATGTAGCAATAGCTTTAATATCGTCGGGAGTTGTTCGACAGCAACCACCAATTAGCTGAGCGCCTTTGTCAAACCAGCCTTTGGCACTACGACTATAAATTTCACTAGAGGAATTACCATGCCAAGTTTTAGAGCAGGCATCATATTCTTCTCCTGAGTTTGGATAAACTACTATAGGTTTTTTACAATTGTTTTTGATTTCTTCAATCAACGATTGTATATGATCAGGTGCGCTGCAATTTATTCCTATGGCAGCCACTTGAGTAAAGGAATCTAAATATTTGGCACAATCAGAAATTAATGTACCATCGCTTATCTGAAAATCATTTTTAGCACTAAAGCTCATCCAACAATATACATTGGGAAATTCTTTAAGTAGTTTAGTAATAGCTTTAGCTTCTATAAGACTAGGTATTGTTTCACAAGCAAGAATATCTACACCTGCATCTACTAAGATTTTTACTCTTGGTCTATGAAATTCAATTAGTTCTTCTTCACCAATTTTATAATCTCCAAGGTATTCAGAACCATCTGCAAGATAAGCACCGTAGGGGCCTACAGAGCCTGCAACTAAGGGAATTGGTCTATTTATTCTATGTAGTGGATTCTTCCAAAAATCATCCCTAGCTTTTATAGCAATAGTAGCAGATTTCTTAATAAGGGATATTGCTTCGAGTTTAGTGAAACCTTTTTCTACATATCCTTCAATAGTAGCTTGATAACTTGAGGTAATTGCACAGTCAGCTCCAGAAGCGAAATAGTCATAGTGTACTTTCTCTATTATTTCAGGATTCTGAGCAAGTATTTTTGCTGACCAGAGAGAATCATTAATGTCGCACCCTAATCGTTCAAGTTCTGTAGCTAAGGCACCGTCTAAAATAATTAATGGAAAATCTTTTAAAATATTGGTTATTGGATTCATAATAACTCTCCTTCTTTTTATAGATTAATTTTTATTCCGTTTCTTGATATTCTTTATGTTCAAAATCACATTCCATAAGAGGAACTATCTTGGTTTTCTTTATAAACTTATAACCAAAATAGAAAATTGCAAATAATGGAATAGTCATATAATTTGTTATAAAACTAAACCAATCGAATTTGGGTTCTTGAAATATCCATATGTTTGAGCCAAATATAACAATAGTACAAAGTATCATAGCCATAATTGGGCCGAATGGGAACCACTTAGCTCGATACTTTAAATCTTCAAGTTTTCTTCCTTGTGCAATATATGCTTTTCTGAATCTGTAGTGGCATATGGCTATACCTAACCATGCAAAGAAAGCTGTAATACCAGAAATGTTAACTAGTGCATAGTATATTTTACCATCACCAACGAGAGATGCAAAAAAAGCTGAACAAGCAACAAGAGTTGTAAGGTAAAGTGCATTCATTGGAACACCCCTCTTATTTACTTTCCCAAAAAGTTTAGGTGCCTTTCCTTCCTTTGCCATTGAATAAAGCATACGTGATGAAGCATATAATCCAGAGTTTCCTGCTGAAAGCACAGCTGTAAGAATAACTGCATTCATAAGGCTTGCAGCAAATGCTAAGCCTGACCTTTCAAACACCATAGTGAAAGGACTAAATGCTATTTGGTCTGTACCACTTTTTAAAAGGTTTGGATCATTAAAAGGAACTAGGAACCCAATTACTATTATTGCACCAAGATAAAATAAAAGGATACGCCAGAATACCATCTTGATGGCTTTTGGAACATTAACTTGTGGATTTTCACACTCACCTGCAGCAAGGCCTACAAGTTCAGTACCAGAGAAAGAAAAGCCTGCGAGTAGAAATACATTTACCATCCCGAATATGCCGCCTATGAAGGGGCCCTTATTGCCATTAACATCAGATAGTGTAAAGTTAGAGAAACCTGGCGAGTGTCCACCCATTATACCAAATATCATTAGAGTACCTACTATTATGAATGCAATTATTGTAATAACTTTAATACTGGAAAACCAATATTCACCTTCTCCATAGGCTCTTGCTGATGTAAGATTAAGTATAAATAGAACAACTAAGAATAATATACTCCACAAAGTTGCATTAGTACTCGGAAGCCAGAACTTTATAATTATGGATCCTGCCACTAATTCACAAGCAACGCATGTGGCCCAGCAAAACCAATAATTCCAACCTAAAGCAAATCCAAATGCAGGATCTACAAACCTTGTAGCATATGTTTCAAAGGAACCCGAAACTGGTAATAGTGTTGCCATCTCTCCAAGAGATGTCATTAAAAAATATACTAAAATACCCATAACACAATATGCGACAATTGCGCCACCTGGACCCGCTTTGCTTATCGTGCCACCACTAAGTAAAAATAGCCCAGTACCAATTGCACCACCAATTGCAATCATATTTAAATGCCTGGCTTGTAAACTCCTTTTGAGTTCACCATGGTGCTCCACTTCATTCTCTGTCTTTATTTCGACTTTTGTGCTCATTTGAAACCTCCTTGTTTTAAATGTTTATAAATTCTGAACATTTAACTATACTGATAAGTTTACCATTAATATGTAATGATGCAATACATATAATGCATATATGCTTAATACTTTTAAAAAAAATAATATATGATTCATAAAATAGCTTGTCCAATATATTAGCGAATCATGTAATGAAGTTAGATATAGTTGTCGTAATTTATAGAAATATAGCTAGGTGATAAATATTTATCACCTAGCTATATTTTATTTATACTATTGTCTCAATATTAACGAGCTTAGGTTCAGTACCAGAAGGTGTTGCAGAAACATATATTTTTACTAGTCCAGTTTTAGGTGGTAATGTTACAGTAGTAGACTTAGCTATAAATACATAGTTAACTCCATTTACAACTTGAGTAGCAACTACTATAGGTTCAAAAGTAGAACCTACGAAGCCTTTTAGAGCAATACCAAGTACTTTTTTATTTTCTTTACTAACAGGTTCTTGAATTGTCCATCCCCCACAAACTTTCATCTCATTCCCTCCTTATTATTTTACTTGAATGTACCTAAATAATTATATATCTTTGATAGGTTTTCTATATACAAACAATATATGGATTTTGTTGTTTAAGTGTGATTGGATAAAATTAAAAATACTTACTTTATAATACAATATTAAACGATATTAAACGATATATAAAGTATATTTCAAATCCTTATAAAATCCTTATAATTGCTTGGTATTATAAAACTATAGTAAAGGAAAGGGTGATAAATATGGATTCTTATATTTTGAAAACAGAAAAATTGTGTAAAAAGTTTGGGAAACAACAGGTAGTTAACAATATTTCACTAATGGTTGAAAGGAATTCTATCTATGGGTTACTTGGTCCTAATGGTGCAGGAAAATCAACAACATTAAAAATGATAACAGGGCTTTTACGTCCAACCTCAGGTAATATAATATTTGATGGACATCCATGGGATAGAAAAGATTTAAAAGATATTGGAGCATTGATTGAATCTCCGGCACTCTATGGAAATCTCACTGCGAAGGAAAATCTTAAAGTACACACTAAATTGTTAGATTTGCCTGATTCCGAGGCACGTGAGGTACTTGAAATTGTGGATTTAAAAAATACGGGTAAGAAAAGAGCATCACAGTTTTCAATGGGTATGAAACAGCGTTTGGGAATCGCCATTGCACTTTTAACTCATCCGAAACTTCTAATTTTAGATGAACCCACCAATGGACTTGATCCCATTGGAATACAGGAACTTCGGGAATTGATTCGTTCTTTTCCGTCTCAGGGTATTACGGTAATCCTGTCAAGTCATATGCTTTCAGAAGTAGAGCAAGTTGCGCAGCACATTGGTATTGTTAGTAATGGGATATTAGGCTATCAGAATGAAATTCATAAAGATGATGATTTAGAAAAACTATTTATGAAAATTGTGAAAGAAAGTAGAAAAGAAGGTGAAGCATCTAATGATTAATTATTTGCAATCTGAAAATTTAAAATACAAGCGAACATTTTCTCGAAAGATTATTGTCATGGCTCCATTATTTTTTATATTATATGCATTACTTACTATGGCAAATATGGGGACTGAAAATAATTATTTTATTATTATGGTTTTTAACTGGTGGCCACTTATATTTATGCCTATTGGTTCTGCACTACTTTGTTCTCTTTCTGATGCTAAAGAAAGAAAAGCTGGAAATTATAGAGGATTACGTTCACATAATGTAAGGAGCATAAGATTGTGGCTTAGTAAAAATGCTATTATTGCTTTCTATATGTTTTTATCATCCATAATTCTCATGGCCGTTGTCTTTCTATATAGTTTTTTAAAATCAGGAAATATGGCTTCAGTTTTGAAAATTTGTGAAGCAAGCATGGTAATTTGGATTACATCGGTTGGTTTGATTCCAATTTATTTGTTCCTAGCAACATGGTTAGGTATGGTTGCTTCAATTGGATGTGCTTTAATTGGACTTGCAGCAGGTGCTATGATGGCTCCTGAGCCATCATGGATATTGATGCCATGGAGCTGGCCATTGCGTTTAATGTGTCCTATTGCTCATGTACACCCAAGTGGTGTTCCTCTTCAGAATGGGGATATATTAATGAATCCATCTGTGATTCTTATTTGTATTATTGTATCGATTGTGTTTTTAATTATAACATTTTTACTCACCTCAATATGGTTTTCTAAAAGGGAGGTGCGTTAACTTTGAATATATTTAAATGTATCTCTGCCGATTGGATGAAAACAAAGCGGACTGCAATTAGACTTATTTTTATTTCCATATCCATTGCTTATTCTATTTTAATGTTATTATATTTTTCAAACAATAAAATACAATATGTAATGTATGATGGATTTTTTAAGGTGATTTCAGTTTTTCTCCCCCTTTTGGTAAGTTTAATTTCAGGGTTTATTGGTATGCAGGAGGAAGGTGCAGGAAATTTTAGCATAATTCTAAGTTCAACTGTTCCAAGAACAACAAGTTATCTTAGCAAACTTTTTCTACTTGAGATTATGACCACTATTTCCATTTTTCTTTCTACTTCTATGTTTTTACTTGGAATGAAGTTTATTTTGCATATAGAAAACATACAATATAGTTTATTTTTTCAAGGTTCATTTCTAACGGTTATTGGTTGTTTATTTTTGTATGTATTTTATCTGTTTTTAAGTTTTGCATTTGGAATGGGAGTTTCAATTGCATTAGGTGGCGCAGGATTTTTAATTGCTGCAATTATGGGCGCAACTGTAGTAGGTGATAAAATATGGAAGTTTATTCCTTGGACATGGCCAGCGCGCCTTTCAATCATCCCAGAAAGCCTTATGCCTGGGATACAACTTCCTATAGGGTTAGCTCCATCACAAGTTCTTACGTGGCTCTATGGAAGATACCTTCCATTGGTATTCCTAGTCACAATTATGCTGATAATTGCTAGCCTTATCTGGTTTAATGGGTGGGAAGGTAGAAAGTCCTATGAATAATAATTTTTCGAAATTTTTGTTTATTTGTTTAAAGGGTGAGAGTATAATGCAGATATCCTAATATAAATTGATTCCTGTTGCAACATTTTTTTATCTTTTGTATATGCACTTATTCCACCTATTTTAAACAAATCATCTATTGAACTTTTTGCAGATGAGTACTCTTTTATAAAATTACTATATGCAATTGATTTTGCATCATCTACTTTTTCTATAGATTTTTGCACTGGATTTAATATTCTTTCTTCAATTATAGAAGGATTCTTAAGTAAAGTTGATACACTAACATTGTTTGAAAAGTGCTTATCATTGTTTGTTTTGTCTGTATTATTTGGTTTAGTGTCATCTAATTTTCCAAAATCTAGTGTTATATTAAGACTCTT
Source organism: Clostridium estertheticum subsp. estertheticum (assembly GCF_001877035.1). Lineage (NCBI taxonomy): Bacteria > Bacillati > Bacillota > Clostridia > Eubacteriales > Clostridiaceae > Clostridium > Clostridium estertheticum. The sequence goes on from NZ_CP015756.1 coordinate 630,237, forward strand.
AGACAATATAACACTAGTTTTACCATCAGATCCAGTTAGCGTAATTGTCTTATCTCCTAATACATTATTTTCTTCTTTTTGATTCATAAGACTGCCTAAATTATTTAATAATTCCTCTGCTTGTTTTTCAATTTTTGACTTATCATTTTCACTCAAATCAGAACTTGCATATTGTTTTGATAGCTCTTTGAGTTGGTTGCCTATATCTTTTATATTGTCTAACCCTACCTCTTTTTCTTGTAAAGCTGACATTCCAATTTCTATTTGTTGTTCTGAATTTTGACTAAGTGCAAATTGAGTATTCATATTCCTTATTTTCTGTTTCATAATTTCTTCGGAACTTAAATTTTTGTTATTGGTAATAATATTTTTGTTACTTACTACCTTTTGAAGTTGTTGGTTACTAATATTATTTATATATGGATTTTTTATATTTCCAATAATCATTTTATATTTTCCCCCTTTAATAAGATCTAAAAAAACAAATCATATTATAGTTATCGAAATTAAAAGATCAAACATTAGGTTTAAGAAAGAAATTTTTGAATAAAATAACTTATAATTGAAATTATGATATAATATAGTGTAAAAAGAAACTACAATTTAGAAAACATTTGTAGATTATGGTGCTGTAATATAGTTATGATATATTTGATAAATATATTTTAAAGGAGTAATAATTATGATTAGTTTAAAAAAACATAAAAAATGCATATTATTTCTTATATGTTTAATTTCTCTATCTATATTAATGGTTGTATATAATAATCAAAAACAAAACCAGAACCCAAATAAACAACATAATAAATTTGGTCACATTGATAAAAAAAATATCACCAGTTTTAAAGTAAGAAATATGAAAGGCGAGGAAAAAGAAATTAAAAATCAATCAGATAGAGATAATCTAATTGATTTAATTAATAGTTTAAAAATTACCAAGTCAGGTGTGGAACTACGGGATGGAATAGGTTTTGGTGTTATAATAATATATTCAAATGGGGAGAAGTTCTCAGCCAGTTTTTTGGCTTCAAGTATGGTTTATTTAATTGATGACAAGAGTATTTGTTGTGACATAGACAAAAACATTGTTGACAATTTAAGAAATTGTTATGATAAAAATTAGGGTAAAATCTTTTTTATTTACTATCTTTTGCATTTGAAAATATGTTAATTTTCAATGACCCAAGTACTGTAACCATCAAAACTAATGCCACGAAACCACAACCGAAAAATCCTAAATTAGGTCCGAATTTTTCTGTAATGGTGCCTGCAAAAAGATTCCCAAGAGGAGTGGTTCCATTATTAGCCAAGGAATAAACACTCATTACTCGACCTCTATAATCATCACTTGTGTTTAACTGAATTGTTGAATTTACTGAAGTTGAAAAAGCTACGGTGAAAAATCCAACTAATGCGAGCATTAGCGAAGACATTAGGTAAGAATGTGTAAATAGCAAAACAGTTTGAGACAAACAAACTAATATTGAACTACCATAGAGTAACTTCTTATTTGGACCTTTTCTAGTAGTAGTTATAACGGTTAAAGCTGCGATAAGAGAACCTACTCCCATGACTGATAAAAGAGTACTATATCCACCAGCTCCTTGATGAAGAACTATTGTAGAAAAGACAGGAATAATAACATCAGAATTCATAGAGAAGGTTCCAACTGCAAACATGGATAACACTGCTGCTAAAATTGTTTTATTTGATATAATATACTTTAAACCCTCATTTATACCTAAAAACATGTTACCACTTTGTTTTCTTATATATGAACGAGTTGGTTTAATCAAAACGATACCTATAATTACAGCTATAAAGCTTAAACCATTAAAAAAGAAGCATAGTGCGGTTCCAAAACGTACCATTAAATAGCCAGCAATTGCTGGTCCTATAATTCTTGCCACATTAAACACAGAGGAATTTAGTCCAATGGCATTTATTATGTTTTTCTTTTCAACCAATTCCGGTATAAAAGATTGTCTTGTAGGCATATCTAGCGTATTTACAAAACCCATTATGATTGCAATAACAAGTACGTGCCAATAGTGTACTTTACCACTCCATACTAGAAAGGATAGTGTAAAGGCTAACATCATCAAAATGCTTTGAGTAAATATAAGCACTTTTTTCTTGTTAAATCTATCTATAAACACACCTGCAAATAGAGAGAAGAAAAGAACTGGGGTAAATTGGGCCACACCTAAAAGTCCTAATAATAATGGGGATTTTGTAATGCTATATACTAACCATTGCTGAGCTGTTCGCTGCATCCAAGTGCCGAGTAAAGATATACACTGTCCGGTCCAAAAATACATAAAGTTTTTTTCCTTAAGTGCTGGAAAAGTATTACCTAAATTTCTTCTAACTACAGATAAGCTACTCATTAATATCTCCCTTTTTAGATGAAAACTTTTTTTATTAACAGTTCAGATTCATAATCATAATATGCTTTGGTTTTAATAAATTCAATTTTACATTTGACAACATATTATTAATATAACTAATATTAATAATAGTACTGGCATTAATATTAGTCAATTGATTGAAAATTATAAATTGTAATTATAAAACATATATGGTCTATATATTAATATAAAGAAATTATTCATATAAAAAGGAGATTAGAAAATGTCAGAAAAAATATTAAATCAAACTATTTGTTTAAAACAATACATATCAGAAAGGGAGTATAAAGAAATAAATAAACTAGAAGTACTTTGTAGTTTGAAAGACAAAACCAATTTAAAATTAGAATTAGATTATAAAGTAAGTGTAACCAAAAATGATTATATAGGTTTAAAGGAAATTAATGAATATTTATATTATGTAGAAGATGTTTTAGTGGCCTACCTTGGTATTTCAAGCTTTGGAGGCAATAATGGTGAAATTAATGGTATGACTCATCCAGACTATCGTAGAAAAGGCTTATTTACAAAGCTTTTTAAACTTGCAACAGAGGAGTGCCAGAAAAGAAACTTTAATAATATATTTCTATTATCAGATGGTAAATCAACATCGGGGACCTTTTTTATAAAGGCTGTATGTGGAAAATATGATTTTTCAGAGTATAGAATGAAGCTACTTAACAAAACTTTTTTAGAAAACATAAATTCAATCACTTTAAGAAAAGCTGAGAAAGCAGACAAAAGGGAAATAGCTAAACAAAATGCAATGTTTTTCTATGGTTCAGAAGAGGGTGAAAGTTTTCCAGAGGAAGAGGAAATCATAAATATGACAACATATATGATTGAATTAAATAAAGCTATTATAGGAAAAATTAGGATAGAATATAGCGATAATTCTGCATTTATATGTGGCTTTGGAATATTGCCAAATTTTAGAGGTAAAGGGTATGGAAACAAGCTTTAAAGGAAGTATTACGTATAATTAATGAAGAAAACATAAATGATGTAGGGTTGGATGTGGAATCTAAAAACAACACTGCACTTAATTTATACAAAGTTTGTGGCTTTGAGGAAATGTCTGTAATGAATTATTATAGGTTTAGCATATAATAGTTTCAGATATTTCATGACAAATTTATAAAAAATCGTATAATAATGATTTGAAAATGTAGAGGAGAGAATTAATTTGAAAACAATTGGTTTAATAGGTGGAATGAGCTGGGAATCATCACTTGAATATTACAGAATTATAAATGAAACTGTCAAATTAGAATTAGGAGGACTTCATTCGGCACAATGCTTAATGTATTCAGTAGATTTCGAAGAAATAGAAGTATTGCAGCATGAAAATAAGTGGGATGAATTAACTAATATTATGCTCAATGCTGCGGAAAAGCTTAAAAATGGCGGTGCTGATTTTATTATAATATGTACTAATACAATGCATAAAATGGCAAGTGATATAGAGAATAAGGTAGGAATAAAAGTTGTACACATAGCTGAAGTAACTGGTCAAAAAATAATTGAAAAAGGAATGAAAAAGGTTGGATTACTTGGAACTAAATTTACTATGGAACAAGATTTTTATAAACAAGTACTAAAGGAGAAATGTAATATTGATGTAATTATTCCAGATGAAAATGAGAGAGAAATCATTCATGAAATTATTTATAATGAATTATGTAAGGGTATAATAAATGAAGCTTCAAAGGAAAATTATATAAGTATTATAAAGATCCTAGCATTAAAGGGTGCTGAAGGAATAGTGCTAGGGTGTACAGAAATACCTTTATTGATAAAGCAAGAAGATGTTAATATACCAGTGTTTGATACAACAACAATACATGCTATCTCTGCGGTTGAATTTGCTTTAGATAAATAGGCTACAAATTATTGTGATGTTAGTATCCATTACTAAAATTTAACGACATAACAATAGTGATATTATATTCAATGATAGAAAGGAGGATATTTATGAAGGTGATTGGAATAAATGGTAGTGCCCGTAAAAATGGGAATACTGCAATATTAATTCAAACAGTGTTTAATGAATTGGAAAAGCAAGATATAGAAACAGAATTGATACAACTATTTGATAAAGAAATTAAAAGTTGTAAGGGTTGTTTTGCTTGTAAAGGGATTAGCGAATGTATTATTAGTGATGATGCTTTTAATGAATGCTTTCATAAAATGCTTGAGGCTGACGGAATTATACTCGGTTCACCAGTTTACTCAGCAGATATAACATCTAAGATGAAGGCTTTTGTTGAACGTTCAGGAGTTATTATTTCAACTAATCCTAAACTCCTTAAATATAAAGTTTGTGCCTCTGTTGTGGCACTTCGGCGCGGTGGTGGAATGACTGCTGTAGACACTTTGAATCATTTTTTATTAAACAAAGAAGTCTTATTGGTAGGTTCTACTTATTGGAATATGGTTTATGGGAAAGAAGTTGGTGATGTTTTAAATGATAAGGAAGGAATGGAAAATATGAAAAACTTAGGCCAAAATATGGCATGGGTATTAAATAAAATATATTAAACAGGCCCTAGCAAAACGGCTAGAACCTTTTTTATATAACCAACAACCTGGCTTACGGGTGGATTGATTTATATATATAGTGAGAATGTTTCAGGCTGAGCTGTAAAAGAAGAAATAGTAGCTGTTCCTTTTGTAAAGTATAAAACTGCAAAAATTCCATCATCAATGTTATACATAGTTTTTAAAGATGGAACAGCTTGAAGTGCTAATTCTTTTACTTCACGTCTGTCATCATTTGCAACTTCTCCAGTAACACGAATCCATTGTCCTTTTTTATTCATACCAGACATCTCAACTTTAGGATTTTCTAACATTTGTTTAAAACATTTTTTTGTATTGTTTGTGACAATGTATAATTTTCCTTCATACTCAAAGACAGCACCAAATGGTCTGACTCTTGGTTGATCACCTTCAGTAGTTGCTAAGTAAAAAATACCACTCTCTTGTAAAAATTCTAATGCTTTATTCATAATTATTGCTCCTCTCATATATGTGTGTTAAGATTGATTTCACACTAATAATACCATGTATATCAAAAACAACAAGTACGATCTTTTAATGATGTAAGTATCTAATGGATACTATGGAGGAAACTAAAATGGAGAGTAAAAATAGTCTTTTTGGGAAATGCCCATATTTCACAGCACAAAAAATATTTTCTGGAAAATGGTCAATATTAATTTTGTATCATTTGAGTGATGGAGCATTACGCTATGGCGAGTTACAAAGAGGAATAGGCAATATAACACAGTCTACATTAACAAAGCAATTAAGAATGTTAGAAGATTATGGATTGATTAGTCGATATGTTTATTCTGAAATTCCACCAAGGGTGGAGTATTCACTAACTGATCTAGGAAAAGCGTTCGATCCAGTATTAGAACAGTTTAGAATTTGGGGAAATAAATATATTGAGTCTCTTAAAAATGAATAAGGTAGATTAAGGTTATAGAAAAGCAATAAAACATACTATTAGTATATAATATAACATATTTATAATAAATTGACAGAATATGGGTGGTATGGTATCCTCTTACCAAGTATGTAAAAGGATAGGTGAGCACATTGAGAAAAATTAATGCTCTAATTAAATATGAGATTATTAATTTAAAAAGAGGAAAACTTATATGGGTTATTGCTGCTTTATATGCTTTTGGTATTCAGCAAACAATAAGTAGCATGAACTCAGGAGATGGTATATTTTTATCAGTAGTTGGGCTAATTAAAGTTTCTTGGTTACCATTAAATTTGATAATGGTGCCTATTTTGATATTGTGCATGAAAATTGGACAAAGTCATAATGATATTTTTGAAATCATAGATATTTCTCATAGAAAAATAATGTTAAGCAAACTTCTAACCTTGTCGATAATTGAGGGTTTCGTTTTGATTTTAAATATAACTATACTTGTGGCATTTGGGGTGATTTGTAAGGTTTCTGTAGGGTATTTTTTATATCAAAGTATAGGTTACATAATTAATACTATAGTTTTCTTAGTGGTATGCACTTGTGTGGGACTATTTATAGGACAAACTATTAGCAAGTATCTGGGGGAGGTAATAGGATTTATATCCATAATTTTAGTATTTTTAATTTTATGCAACTTTTATAAAACATCAAATATTATAGTTCCTCTTATTAATATAAGAATAATTCCAGGTGTTTTTGATGTTATAAGTTATGATAAGAGTTATTTATATCATAATATCTTATGGTTAATGATTTCATTTGGTTTATTAATATTACCTTATGATTACAAATACAGAAAAAAGGAAAATAGAAAAAACACTTTATTTCGGATAGGTGCATTAGTCTTAATTGCTATTTCCTGTATATATTTGGGTAGGAGCATATATTTAATGAGGCCCAGTTATTATAATATAACATCAAGAAATGAAGATATATCGGCTAAATATGGTGATAATAAAGATGGAACTTTCTTTGGTGAAAAGAAATGTGGCTATTATATTGATAAATATAATATGAATCTCGATATTACTAATAAATTAAAGAATGATTGTGAAATGGAGATAAAAGTTACTGGATCCGGAGTTAATTCTTTAGAATTAGGATTATATGAAAAATTAGATATATCTAAAATAGAAATTCAGGGAAAAAAATTGAAATTTAAAAGGACTAACCACAGCTTTATAGTAACGCTTCCAAGAGAATATACAAATAAAGAAATAATAAATATGAAAGTATCTTACGAAGGAGAAATAAACACAAGTTGGGTAGAAGGTCAAAAGTCATTTTATGTTAGGAATAATTCGTTTTTTTTGGCTGATGTTTTTGAATGGTATCCAAAATTAAATGATGATACAGATAAAGAATATAATATAAATATAAAGTATGCTGGAAAAAACAAAATATATTCTAACCTAAATGAAAAAAGCAAATCAAATCAATATGAATTTCAAGGGAAAGATAGGGATGTTGTTTTAATAAGTGGTAATATATCAGATAGAACGTATAAAGGGTATTTATTTATTGGTAATGAAGAATATATTAATAACAACAATAAATGTAATGATTTAATTGATTTTCTTAAAACAAAAAACAACCCAATAAATAGAATCTTACTATCACCATTTATTCCAGGAATTAATATGGATAAGCCTTATGAAAAAATGTTTTTATATTCAGTAGACTGATAAAGTGAGGAGTAGTGGTAATGAATACTTTAAAGGTAAGTAATTTAAATTATAAATATGGAAATGTAGAGGTACTAAAAAACATTTCTTTTGAAGTGAAAGAGGGTTTAGTAGGAATACTCGGACCTAATGGCGCAGGAAAAACTACAACACTTAAGCTTTTAACAACACTATTCGCGATTCAGGATGGAGAGATTTCTTTAAATAATTTAAATTATAAAAAAGATTTAAAAGATGTAAGAAAAACTATAGGGTATCTACCACAGGAATTTTCTACCTATGAAAATTTAAAAGGACGAGAGTTTTTAGAAATAGTAGGTAGTTTAAAACTTGATTCGAATAAAAAGAACATAAAAAAACATCTTGATGAAATTATAAAAACATTAGATATGAATGAGTATATAGATAGGAAGATAAAACAATATTCAGGTGGAATGAAACAAAAATTAGGGTTTGCGCAGGTGCTTATTGGCGACCCTAACTTAATCGTAGTAGATGAACCTACTGTGGGGCTTGATCCAGAACAAAGAAATATTATTAGAGAACTATTCCCAGTTATAAGTAAAAATAGAATAGTATTAGTTACAACTCATATAGTTGAAGATATTGAATACTATTGCAATTACTTACTAGTAATAAAAGCTGGTGAATTAATTTATAAGGGTACAAAAGAAAATTTTATAAATGAAGTAAGTGAATTGCTGTGGGAAAGTGATGTAGATGTTGATACACTTAATAAAATAAATGCCTCTGGTAATATTCTTACCACATTAAGTTCTTCGAATTTCTCACACATAAAATATATAAGTAAGGATCCTTTAACACCTGATTCTGTAAAAGTTAAGGTGAATCTACAGGATGCTTATATCATACATAGTAGGTTAAAAGAAAATGGAGTAAAGAAATGATTAAATTCTATTTAAAGTTTCAAAATAATATGCTAACTAAGAATTTACTGTATATAGTAACTTACCTTGTGATATTTTTTAATATAATTATAAGAATAATGCCAGATAAATTTATTCCTTTATACAATGGGGTTGCAGGGGGTGGAAATATAATTCCACAAAATTTATATGTTTATTGTGATGTATATCTTCTAATGTTATTTATAATACTGATATTTTTCTTTTTAGGTTCAGATTTTAATAACAGCATGGAAGAAATAGCTTTAGTAGTTGGTGGAAGTAGACCTAACAAATTTATGATAAGAAAGTTGGGTTCAATATTAATAATGTATACAATTTTGTATCTTATTTCCTTCTTCAACATTTACTTTTTATATAAAGGAATGATTGGAGCAAATGAAACACTACCTCCAATAAATGAAATACTTTTATATTCAATCACCACTAACATTTTTGTTATATCATTAAGTATATTTGTATTGCTTATCTCAAGAGACATAGCAGTAAGTACGTGTTTAATTACTGCTTATTATTTAATTGAAGAGGGCTTATGGAAATGTAAGATTACTCAAACAAATGGGATATTAGGACATGTATATTATTACTCTGATTATGGAAAAGGTGGAATTTTTAAAGTTAAATTAATATATATGATTATCTCAATAATTTTATTGTTTTTATCCTATAAAATTTCCCAAAGAAAAATAAATTTTAAAATTCATCATTCATAGTCTTTATATGTTTTTAACTTAAGGGGTTGGCCTTATAACATTTAGTTGGTGGAACTTATATATATTTATAAAAAATAAAAAGCTAATACCTACCATAGGTGTTAGCTTTTTATTTTATTTATTATATTCATTTAAAGGGGTTTCTTTTGAAAAAGAAACTTCTTTTACAATGCTATATAGCAATCCCAATAGAGCACCAACTAAAGCTGGTATTACCCAAACAAGACCTTGTTTTGCTAAAGGCATAGAACTTAAAAATGATATTTTAAGTCCAACTTGATTTAATGAATCCAATATACTAAAAACAGCAGTAAATAGCATGCTGAAAGAATATACTGCGTTATAACCTTTAAATAAGTTATGTGTGAATGCTAGTATAATAAGCACTATTGCCATAGGATATATAGCTGATAAAACGGGTACCGATATCTTTAGTATGTTAGTTAAGCCTACATTTGCAAATAGCATACTAGATAGTGTTATTGTGGTAACCCAAACTTTATAACTAACCTTTGGAATTATCCTTGAGAAATATTCACTACACGATGTTATAAGACCAACGCAGGTTGTAAGGCAAGCTAATCCAAAAGTTAATCCAAGTATTATTAGGCCATTTGTATTAAAAAGATAAGAAACTACTTTTGTTAATGTTTGCGCTCCATTTGTTGTATTGCCAAATTTGGTTTGAGCAGCAGCGCCTAGGCAGGAAAGCATTAAATATATTACAGCTAAAACAAGACCAGCTATAAGTCCAGCTTTTATTGTATAAGAGCTTAAAGCTTTTTTATCTGTAATGCCTTGTTTCTTTAAAACTAATGCAACAACTATCCCGAAATTAAGTGCAGCGATGGCATCCATAGTCATGTATCCATCCAAAAATCCTTTTAAAACAGGGAAGCTAGCATAATCACCAATTGGGGCACTAAAACTACCAAGTGGGTTCACTAAACTACCTATGAATATTATAAGTATTAGTATTAAGATAGCAGGGGTTAGTATCTTTCCAAAACGATCTACTAATTTATTAGGATTCATACTTAGCCAAAATGATAAACCAAAGAAGCACACTGTATATATAAAAAGAGGCAAAGCTCCACCAGTAACTGATGTAGGTAAAAATGGTGCTATGCTAGTTTCAAAAGATAAACTAGCAGCACGAGGAATGCCTAAAAATGGTCCTATTGATAAATAGATTAATAATGTGAAAATAAGTGCAAAGGGTTTATTAATTCTACTAGCTAAATTCTGAAGACCGTCAGCTTTTGCAACAACAGCTACAGCGAGAATTGGTAGACCTACTGCTGAGGCAAGGAAGCCCGATAGCGAAAGTAGAAGATTTGTACCAGACATTTGTCCGAGGACTGGAGGGAAGATTAAGTTTCCAGCTCCAAAAAACATTGAAAATAACATTAAACTAACTAACAGTAAATTTTTCTTTGATAATTTATTCATAGTAATTCCTCCAAAAATTTTATTTTTTTTGTATGTTATTATATCGCTAATGTCACTGTCCACTAAACCACCCCCTTTTTAAAATAAAAAAAGCCCGTCCCTATAAAAGGGACGAGCGAATATGCACGTGTTACCACCCAAAATCTATTAAAATTATAATGTCTAACTTTAATAGCACTTAGCAAGATACCAATTGATATCTGTTCCTTTTAATGGTGGACAACCATTAAACCTTATTATATTTCAGGTTTACTTCTCAGAGATGATTTTCGATTATAGACTGAACGTTGACTCTCACCAAGTGTCAACTCTCTTTAGAACAGATACTAAAACGTACTCTTTCTCGTCATCAAATTTGTTATTTATGTTGTAATGAAATATACCATATTATAAATAATTTGTCAATAAATAATTAATTTTATTTATTATTTTTCTCAAATATAACCTTACCTGCACAAACTTTAGACTGACCAAACCACATACATTTAGCACATTTCAAGCATTTTCCGGTATCTTTTCCTTCTTTTGCATCATTTGCCCAATTAGGATTTATAAGAAATCCTCTAGCAATATCTACAATGTCTACATTTGTATCAGTTAATATTTGCTCTGCAATTTCAGCTGAATTAATCCCATCAACTGCAAATACTGGAATTGAAACTACTTCTTTAATTTTCTGGGCTGCATAAACAGCATTAGAGTATTTATAATCTTTATCTACGTGCATTTCCTGTTCACTCATAAATCCATAAGAAATATCAAGGAAATCTATTCCACTTTTTTCTAATATTTTAGCGTAATGTATTCCATCTTCTATTAGTGGTTCAAATCCTCCCAAACGAATTCCGACAACAAATTCCTTTGGTGTTGTTTTTCTAATTTCATCTAGTATTTCTATTACAAATTTTTCAGGGTTAGTGCCATATTTGTCAGTTCGTTTATTTACTTTTTTATCTAAAAATTGGCTTATTAGATAGGCATGACATCCATGAAGTTCAATACCGTCATATCCTGCTTTGTAAGCCCTTCCGGCAGCTTTTATAAAATCATCTTGTATAGATTTTATATCTTCACTAGTCATAACGCGTCCAACAACTATATTTCCTGCATAATTTTTATATTCATAAGGACTTGGACACATGGGGTCGTTTGATATTCCAACAACTCCTGCATGATGAATTTGAAGAAATATTGGACAGTTTTCTTCGTGAACTACATCTACTATTCTTTTTAGTCCTTCAATCTGAGCATCTTCCCATATTCCAAGTTGATTCCCAGATAATTTTCCATCATTATTAACACAGGTAGCCTCTTGAATTATAAGTCCTGCTCCACCTTTAGCTAACTTTTCATAACGTTCTACATTTTCAATTGCTACATATCCATCAGGTCTGAATCCAACAACCATTGGAGGAACACAAATACGATTCTTCATTTTTATATTTTTAATATTAAATTCGGTAAATAATTTTTTCAAAAATAACACTCTCCTATTTCACTATTTCATTTACATATAACTCTTTATATGTTATGTTGTTATTATATCTTACCAAGGAACACAATATCAAGTACGCACATTTTTGTGCCCTTAATTTGGAGGTATTATTTATGGAAGATCAACTAAAGAAAACACCACATATTTATTCTAAGCAGTGTCCTGTTGTTCATGCACTTGAGATTATTGGCGGTAAGTGGAGAATAGCTATTATATGGGAACTATCCTCTGAAAAAAGCGTTAGATATAATGAACTTAAACGAAGGATACCTGGAATCACTAATATTATGTTAACACGTTCTTTGAAGGCATTGCACGAGCATGGTCTTGTAGATAGAATAGAATATAATAAAATTCCACCTCATGTAGAGTACTCTTTAACAGATACCTGTCATGATTTGCTACCTGCATTAGTAATTATAAATGAGTGGGGAAAAAAGTTGAGTAGTAAGCAGTGATAAATTTATTAACAATACAAAATAATATTGGATTTTACAATATAAAAAGGAGAAATTAATAATGAAAATTGTAGCTTTAGAATTTTATAAAAATGGAGAAATGAGAGAAGCCTTTGCTTTGGGTGGATCTATGAAGAAAGAAGATGTGGATTCAAATAAAATATACCCAGCTAGTTTACAAAATTATTTAATAGATACAGGAAAAGAAATTATTTTGGTAGATACAGGATTACCAGTTGAAACCGCACCATTTGAAAGAACACCTAATCAAATGTTATATATGGGTGAAAAAGTTGCTGATTTTGTAACTGCTCTAAAAAATGTTGGATATAAACCTAGTGACATAGACAAGGTTGTAATTACTCATAAGCATCCTGATCACTCTGGAGAAATAAGATTATTTAATAACTCAAAAATATATATATCCGAAACAGAAGCAAACGATATGAAATTAGATGATGAAAATATAATTAAAGTTAAGTTTGAAGATGGTAAATATCATAATTTCGAAAGCAGTAAGAAAATAGCAGATGGAATTGTTATGTTACCTGCCCCTGGTCATACCGAAGGAACTTCAATAGTTGTAGTAGAAGATAATGAATTATATTATATGATTCATGGAGATATAACTTATACAGATGAGGCACTAAGAAGAAATGAGTTATCAGTTGTATTTGAAGATAAGGATTTAGCTTTTGAAAGTCTAGCAAAGGTAAGAGAATTTATTAAAAAGAATGCTACTGTTTATTTATCAACACATACTCCGGAAGCTTTAAATTCTTTAGATAAAAAATCAATTATGAAATTATAAATATATAAAATAAGTAATTAACTGTTTAAATAAAGTCCCATCATGCATTTTTAGAAGTTTAAGTATAACCCATATGAGGTAACTAAAAGTTACTTTATATGGGTTTTTATAATCAAGTCGAATTTGTTATAAAAATCTGTTACTATAAAGAGGGGTATTTGCATTTTCTTAATAAATTTGTAAGAATTATGATAAGTATTTTGTAAAAAGTGTCCTGTATAATTAATTATAGTTACTGATATTAAAGGGGGAAATACCAAATGAAAAAAGTTATGCTCATTTTACTTGTTGTAGTTTTTACGAGTATAGTAGTAATAGTTATAAAAAATAGTATTATACAAAATGAATATCCACACTTAAACGAAAATATATATGGTTTTCTACAAGATAAAGGGAAGCGGACAGATGTTTATAATACATCCGTAAAATTAAATAAGGGCAGTTCAAAAAATACCTGCGTTTATTTTTTATCTGAAGTTTTAAGGAAAAATAATTTTAACGTTCCGTTAGAAACAAGTAATACAGAGCAAATGATATCTTTACTTTCACATAAAGGTTTTAAAAAACAAAGCAATTATAAAAAATTAATGCCAGGAGATATATGTTTTACTACAGATGCTAATGGACAGCAAAGTGGTTTTCCAACTCATACTTATGTATTTATGAAATGGGTAAAAGAAGGAAGTTATGATTATGCATATATATGTGATAATCAAGCAAAAGATTATAAGGGTAAAATTTATCACACTCGTAATATAAACATTACGGTTAAATCTAATGGTTTAGCTAAGGACCCTTTTGCATTCTTTATGAGATAGGTTTAGTTGTAAAGTTCTCATATTAACATATATAATATATATAATGGGGTGGTTAGAATGACTAAATTTAATGTTTTGGTTGTAGATGATGAATATGAAATAAGGGAAGCTATTGAGATATATTTGAAAAATGAAGGGATAAAAGTGTTTCAAGCTGTGGATGGTATAGAGGCCTTGGAGGTTTTGAAGGAAGAAGAAATTCACCTTATATTAATGGATATAATGATGCCTAGAATGGATGGAATTAAGGCTACCTTTAAAATTAGGGAAAATAAAAATATTCCAATAATAATGCTTTCAGCTAAATCAGAAGATACAGACAAAATACTAGGTCTTAATATGGGTGCGGATGATTACATTACAAAACCCTTTAATCCAATGGAACTTATAGCAAGAGTTAAATCTGGACTTAGAAGATATACAAGCCTTGGTAATTATAAAGAATGCGATGATGAGATAAATGTGCGAGGACTTATATTAAATAAAAATTCGAAAATGGTAACAATTGATGAAAAAGAAATGAGTCTTACACCTATAGAATATAGAATATTGAAACTTCTAATGGAGAATAAAGGGAGGGTGTTTTCAATTGAAGAAATATATGAGAGAGTTTGGGAAGAAACATTTTATAATGGAGAAAATACTGTGTCAGTTCATATAAGGAGAATAAGAGAGAAGATAGAGATAAATCCAAAGGAACCTGAATACTTAAAGGTGGTGTGGGGGATTGGATACAAAATCGAGAAATAAATATTGGGTCATAGCCTTTATTATAAGTGCATATATGTTGGCTCTTTTAAACTTGTCAGTAATGGACATTATAAAAAATAAAAATTATTTAAGAATGGAGCCCTATTTTACTAGTTCAGAGTTCAAGGCAGAAATTGTTGGTTATTTTAATAATATAGAAGCGTTAAATGTTATATATAAAGACTATTCACACAAGTCAGATGACGAAAAAGTTACAAATGGAGAAATAATGCCATCAAAAACAACATATGATGCTAATTTGAGAACTAAGGAAGATCAATTAAGTAATAAGTATAAAAATGATTTATTAGCAGCAGAGAAAAAAGGCAATAATGTTGAGATTAGTAGACTAACTGATGCAAAAAATAAAGAGCTTAATGAATTTAAAAAGGAAAATGAAAAAACGTTAGATAATGCGAAAAAGAAAATTGCTCTATATAAAAATAAAGACTATGAAAATATTAAAAGAGCTGTAGAGGGGAAAACTATAATAAAATATTATATGACAAAGGGTAAAAACAATGTTATATATACAAACATAGTAAACGTTTCAGATATAAATTTATATGTAAAAAACAATGCCTTTTATAGTATGAAATTTCCGGATAAATCTTTAAACCTCAATAAGGATATGTTTACAATAAATCAGTGGGTAGGTACTAGCGGAGAAGCATATTTCATTATTCCAAAGGATATAGATAAAACGAGCTATATATATGAAAATTACAATTATTATAATTCTGTGAGACAAAGAATTATTAAAGAGATTATCATAGGATTTGTGGCATTTATTATAGGGATTATACTTATTTTTATATTAAAGAAAAATAAAGAGCAGATGCCTTTTATTAAAAAATTAAAAAAGTGGTACAATAAAATACCATTAGATGTGAGAATATTTTTATTTATGATATATTATTTTATAATGAATACATATATAGATAATGTGGCATTTTTCTACAAACCATATAATTACGCACAATTTTGCACACTTACTATTATAGCATTTTATATGATTTATTGTATTTACAATCTTATTATGGTATATGGGTTATATAAAAATAGAGAAGAATTTAGAGAGCAAGTAAAGAAATGTGCTTTTTATCAATTATCTAAAAGAGGCATTATTATACTTACAATGTTCTCTGGAGTAGTGATATTTTTAGTCTATATCCTTTTCAAGGTATCATCTAGGATTGAAATAATCCCGATGATATATATAATTTGTTATTTTGTATTTATCTTCATTTATTTTTTTAATAAAATAAGATTTTTGAGAAGTATTATAAAGGGAACGGAAGAAATAGTTTCAGGAAATCTTAATTATACAATAGTAGAAAAAGGGAGAGGAAATCTTTTTAAGCTTGCCAACAATATAAATAATATGAAGGCTGGGTTCAAAAAGTCTCTTGAGAATGAGATAAAAAGTGAAAGACTTAAGTCTGAACTCATAACTAATGTATCTCATGATCTAAAAACTCCACTTACTTCTATTATAAATTATGTTGATTTTCTAAAAAAAGAAGGTTTATCTAAAGAAGAATCACAAGGGTATATAGATGTATTAGATAGAAAATCCCAGAGACTTAAGATACTGATAGATGACTTATTCGAAGCTTCTAAGATGGCGAGTGGTGCGGTGGAACTTAATATGGAAAAAGTAGATATAACAGCACTTTTGCAACAATCATTAGCTGAACTTCATGATAAAATTAGTAATTCATCTTTAATATTTAAGGTGAAAGTTCCAAAGCAAAAGATTTATGCTAATTTAGATGGAAAAAAGACCTGGAGAGTATTTGAAAACCTCATAAATAATATATTAAAGTATACGCTTCCTAAAACTAGAGTATATATTGATTTAATTGAACGGGATAATCAAATAATTATAAATATGAAAAACATCTCATCTTATGAGATGGATTTTGATAATGAAGAAATATTTGAGAGATTTATTAGGGGTGATAAGTCCAGAAACACTGAAGGATCAGGACTTGGGCTTTCAATTGCCAAAAGCATCATTGAGCTTCAAGGAGGGGGCCTTAGTATTGAAATTGACGGAGATCTATTTAAAGCGAAGGTTATAATTCCATCATTTTCTCAGCCGTCTATTGAGCCTTAACAGTAATGGGTGCATTAAGAATATTATTATATAATATTCACATATTTCTTTGACATTTATAAAGTATTATTAGTATTATTAGTAATAAGTGTTAAAAGAAATTAAAGGGGTGGGGTAGAGTGAACTCAAAAAAATTATTTACAATATTCTTAGCGACAACATTATTTATTATATTAACTTGTGGGACAGTTTTTGCGGCCACCACAGTGAAGAGTGGTACGAAAAGATACATAGTTAAATTTAAGACAAGCAGTATTAATGAAAGCCAAACTGTAGCAAAGCATAGTGGGAAATTAAAACATCGATTTAAGAATATTAATGCAGTTGTAGCTGATATGACTACCCAAAGTCTTGCAAGTTTAAAAAAGGATTCAAATGTAGCCTATGTTGAAGAAGATAAAGTGGTTAAAATGTCGTCAACTACCTATGCTGATTGGGGCATAAGGGATATAAATGCAGAGGCCTCCTTCCAATCTGGATTAAGTGGTAAAGGAGTAAAAATTGGAATTATAGATTCTGGAGTAGCTACACATACGGATTTGACAGTTGCTGGTGGGACTAATGTAATAAATGGTTCAAAGACAACATCATATGCTGATGATAATGGACATGGTACAGTTGTAACAGGAATTATTGCTGGTAAGGGATTAAATGGTGGAGTTAAAGGAGTAGCTCCGGATGCGTCAATATATGCTGTAAAAGCACTTGACTCAACAGGTAGTGGTTATACTTCAGACATAATATCTGGTATAGATTGGGCTATAGAAAATAAAATGGATATTATATCTATGAGTTTAGGATCGGATCAGTCAGATGTTACTCTCCAAAATGCTGTTGATACAGCTTATAAAGCTGGAATACTGATAGTGGCAGCAGCTGGTAATGATGGAAAGGTTACGGGGAAAGGTACTAATGTTGAATACCCTGCTAATTATGCTTCTGTTATTGCAGTTGGTGCAGTGGATTCTACAAATACTAGAGCATATTTTTCGTCAACTGGAAATAAGGTAGAAGTAAGTGCACCAGGGGTTAATATAATGAGTACTTACTTAAATGGTGGATATGAAGAAATGAGTGGTACATCTATGGCAACACCTTTTGTAGCAGGAGATTTGGCTATTTTAAAACAAAAATATCCAGAATATACTAATGTTCAATTAAGGCAATTACTGGATAATAATGTGAAAGATCTTGGAGTGGTAGGAAGAGATTCCTTATATGGATATGGTTTAATTCAAGGTATTAGTAGTACACCCTCCGTTATTACACCTGTTACGGTACCAGTTACTGTAACAACACCTATAACATTGCCTACATTAATACCTACGCCGGTAGCTAGTATGGCTTCGGGTTCATATAATAGGGGTATAATGGTTCAACTTTATGCTAGGTATTCAGAGCCGTTGAGGGCATTTTATACTTTAGATGGTAGTACTCCAACAACTAAAAGTACACCTTATAGGGGATATATTAAGATAAATTCTACCAAAACTTTAAAAGTTATAGCGGTAGATTCTGATGGGAATATTTCTGGAGTATTAAGTAACAACTATAATATAAATAAGTATGTAAAAAGAAAAATTTAAATTAAAAGGTAGAGACTAAAAAAGTCTCTACCTTTTAATCTTCCATCATAATTTTGATGATTTCTTTGTCGGTTTCTTTCATTCCTTCTTTTGCAAGTTTACCTACACTTGATATAGTAGCTTCAATACCTTTTCTCACAATACCATCGCCACCCTTAAACTGCTGCCCTTCTTTAAACATATGATAGCCTAGAATTCCAGCATCTACAGATGTAGCAATTTTAGCAGCACATGAGGCTTTAGCACCATCACAAATTATTCCAGAAACTATTGATAATGCGTTAACAATTGTATGAGAAATATCTCGGTACCCTCCTCCATATAAGTAAGTAATGCCTGCTCCACTTCCAGCTCCTGCACAAACAGCGCCACAATAAGCTGAAAGCCTTCCTATACCAGTCTTTTGATGTATTGTAACTAAATTTGAAATAACCAAAGCTCTATAAAGTTTATCTTTTGAAACTTTTAATTCATTACCATATTCAATGACAGGAAGTGAAGCTGTCATTCCCTGATTACCACTACCGGAAACTATAATGACAGGTAGTTCACATCCATTCATCCTGGCATCTGATCCTGCAGCAGCTTTCGCCTTTGCTCTTACTTTAACATCAGAGCCATATGTCGAAATTAGAACACTTCCTATATTGGCACCATAACTGTTTTTTAATCCTTCTTCTGCAATTTTTGAGTTATATTCAATCTGTCTACCAATAACATCCTCTATATCTTTTATATCCACAGAATCTGCAAAATCAACAATATCCTTTACGCTTAATAATTCTTTACCACTAAGACCTTCTTCCTTTGATGATGTTGCTTCTTTATGATAAAGTATCTCACCATTCTTTTCAATTAAAATAATATTGGTATGATAGTTTACAATTCTTACTTTTACATATGTTTCTTTATAAAATACAGTTATCTGTATATCAAATATAAATGGCGTATCTATAAGTTTAACTTCTATAGGAAAAGTAGATAAGTATTCTTTGATCCTTTCTTTATCTTCATTAGATACATCTGAAATAACTTCTAGTTTCTTTTCAGGGTTGCCTGCTATAATACCAGCTGCTGTTGCAGCAGCAATTCCTTTTAAATGACCTGTATTAGGAACTATAACACTTTTAACATTTTTAATAATGTTGCCACTCACTTCTACAATAGTTCTATCAGGTGTATGACCTAATACTTCTTTACCTTTTGCAGACGCATATGCAATTGAAATTGGTTCAGTACATCCCATTGCAGGTACTAGTTCTTCTTTCAAAATCTGTAAATAAGTTTTATAAATCAAATCACTATTTTTAATTTCATTCCCCTCCTTGCATCTACTGTATTAGGGGATAGGTCTCCCGCGCATACATATAATAAATTATAACACTATAATTAGTGGTAGAGTATTTTTTGATTTTAAAAAGTTTTCATTGTTATATGTGGTTCTATCACTTTAGACACATTAAATTTTATATTATTTAAATTGTTACCAATTAAGTATATAATTACAAATATAACAGTTGAATATTGCAGCGACCCAGGAGATGATTTAATTCAAACTGGTCGGTTAGAAAATTAAAGAGGTGGCTTACTATGGAAGAAATTAAAATTTTAATAGTTGAGGATGATAAGGACATAAGTAATATGATAAAAAAAGCTTTGACTAAAGAAGGGTATGCAGTTTCCTGTGCATTTGATGGACAAGAGGCACTTAATGTTTGGGATAAAGAAAATTGCAAATTATTTATTTTAGATATAATGCTTCCCAAAATCGACGGAATAGAGGTTATGAGAAGGATTCGAATGAAAAGTATGGTACCTATACTTATGGTATCTGCAAAAGCCGAAGAGAGTGATAGAATAATAGGTTTAGGGCTTGGCGCAGATGATTATTTAGTAAAGCCTTTTGCAATAGCAGAGCTTATTGCAAGAGTGAAGGCTCTGCTTAGAAGATATATGTACTATAGTTCAAGCAATGATATTATGGGGAATACCATAGAGTATGGAGAAATAAAGTTTGATTTAGATAATTATACAGCTATAAAAAAAGACAAAACAATTAATCTTAGGGCAAAGGAATATGAGCTATTAAAGTTATTTTTTAAAAATCCTAATAAAGTGTTTACGAAGGCCCAAATATTCAGTTCTGTATGGAGAGAAGAATATTTGGGAGATGATAATACTGTGATGGTTCATATCAGGAGATTAAGAAATAAAATTGAAGACAACCCTGACAAGCCCAAATATATAGAGACTGTCTGGGGAATAGGGTATAGGTTGGGGAGTTTAAAATGATATACATATTTGTGCTCACAACAATTATTCTAGCTTTAGTTATAGTATTTCAAAATATAAAAATACATAGTATTTCAGATAATATAAAAGAAGTTATGGATGGAAATTTTAATGAAAGGATTAGGATTTATGACTATAATCCTAGGGTTAAAAATTTAATTATTAATTTGAATAGACTTATAGATGAATTTCAAAAAATAGTTTCCTTGAACAAACAATATGAAGAAGACAGGAAAAAAATGATATCTAATATATCCCATGATTTTAGGACTCCGCTGACAACAATGCTAGGATATATTGAAATGCTAAGGGATGATAATAGCTTAAATGATGAAGAACACATGGAATATTTAGAGATAATAAGTACAAAGGGAGAAATATTAAGGGGGCTAATTGAAGAATTTTTTAGTTTATCAAAGTTTGACTCTAGTGATGTTGTACTAACTTTTAAAAGAGTTAATATCAGTGAAATTATGAGACAGTGTATATTATCCTTCATAAAGGATTTTGAAATTAATGGTATTGAATTAGTAATAGATATTTCAAATGTTGATTTATTTATTCGAGCTGATGAAGGGGCTATTTATAGAGTAATACAAAATCTAATAGCTAATGCTCTAAGGTACGGAGCAGAAGGAAAAGTAATTGGAGTGAGTTTAGATGGGGAAATGGATAGCGTGGTCTTGGAAATATGGGATATGGGTAGAGGAATACCCCAGGAGGAAATACCATATATTTTTAAACGCTTATATTCAGTGGATAAATCAAGAAATAATAGACAAACAGGTAGTGGTCTGGGCTTAGCTATAGTAAAAAAACTAGTAGAAAAGCATGAAGGAATCATTGAAGTTAGTAGTAAGCCCTATGAAAAAACAACGTTTAAAATAACACTTAGGAGTATTATGTAAGATTTATTATTAAAAAGTTAAGAAACGTGTAAGAAGTGTGTTAATGAGAGTTAAGGATTATGGTTTATTATTAAAGCATAGTCCTTTTAATATTTAATGAGGTGATTTTGTGGAATATGTAATAAGAACGCATAATTTAACTAAAAAATACAAGGGAGTGTCCGTAGTAGATAATTTAAATATTAATATAGAAAAGGGGGAGATATATGGATTTTTAGGACAGAATGGTGCGGGAAAAACTACAACATTAAGAATGCTTATGGGACTTATAAGAATTTCACAAGGAGAGGTTGAGCTGTTTGGACAGAATAATTATTCAAAGAAAATATATAAAAAAATAGGTTCATTAATAGAGTATCCTGGATTCTATCCAAATTTAACTGCAGAGGAAAATTTAGAGATCCATAGAAGAATGGCAGGTATAGAAAATATAGAGTATATAAAGGAAGCCTTAGAAATAGTGGGTCTAAATTATGATGAAATTAAGAATAAAAAGGTTAAAAATTACTCACTAGGTATGAAGCAAAGACTAGGCATATCAAGAGCAATACTGCATAAGCCAGAACTACTTATTTTAGATGAACCAACTAATGGGTTAGATCCCCTGGGTATAAGAGATATTAGAGAAATATTGTTAGAACTAAAAAATAAAAAGGGTATAACTATTATTATATCAAGCCATATTTTAAGTGAGATTGAATATCTAGCAACAAAGATAGGCGTTATTCATAGGGGGAAACTACTTGAAGAAATAGACTATAGGGAACTTCAGAGAAGAAACAGAAAATATCTTAGGGTAAAAGTAAGTGATGATAAAAAAGCTTGTTTCTTGCTTGAAAACAAACTTAATATTAAGGATTTTGATGTATTAGAAAAAAATGTTCTAAGAATTTATGAAAATCTTGATAAGGTGTCACAAATAGCTAAACTATTCATTAACAATGATTTGGAACTGCATGAGATGCAGCATAGTGTGGACAATCTAGAAGATTATTTTGTAAGGCTAACAGGGGGAGAGGGGAATGTTTAATCTTATTTATTGTGAATTTTTAAAGTTAAAGAAATCATATTTGTTTTTAACCATAGCTATAATAATTTTGCTTCCCCCGATATTGTTATATATAAAATGGCATGCTGAGTATAATTTAATAACCTGGGATATGTATCTTTTACAAGAAGAAGGATGTATGACATTAATTAATCTACCTATGTATGTATTTATTTCTTCATATATTTACACAAGAGAATTCTCTTATAATACTGCCCAGACCTTATTCTCCTACTCTATTAGCAGGACAAAAATATTTATATCAAAGTTTTTAACTATAATAACAATGACATCATGTATTATGATTTTACAGCTTTTATTTGCTGTTTTGGCAGGATTATTACTTCCTCATGAAGCACTTGCAAAGAGGATAATCATAGATTATTTAAAAATGAATATGTACATTTTATTTGCCCAATATGCAATTTTGCCAATTGCTATTTTTATAGCACAAGCAAGTAGAAATATGATATTGCCAATGGTTTATGGGGGGATTATAACCGTATTTAATATGTGTGTACCCCAGATTAAGCCAGGAATTATAGAATACCTGGCAATTACTTATCCTATACAAATAATGACAAATTCTTTCAAAACTAATATTTATAATCAAGATATAATGATAATAAATAATTCAATTCCATTGCCAAGTGTAAGTATAGTGCTTGCAATTTCAACTTTTATAATTGGAATTACAATGTGTATTGCATATTATTTAAAGACTGATATTACTTAGCTAAATAGGAATTATGAATATCAAAAACGGGGGGGTATAAACATGTTCATAGAAATATCTAATTTAAAAAAGCAATATAATAATGGACCAATGGCGCTTAATGACATATCTCTTCGCATTGGAGAAGGAGTTTTTGGACTTTTGGGAGAAAATGGTGCAGGGAAAACTACATTAATGCGAATTCTTGTAACGTTAATGAATCAAACTAGCGGTCTAGTTAATATGGATGGTACAATTATTAATTCAAAAAACGCCTCAAAAATAAGATGTAAAATTGGTTATTTACCTCAAGAACTTGGACTTCATCCAAACTTAACAATTCGTGAAACGTTAGATTACTTTGGAATATTATCTTTAATGAGTCTTTCAGATAGGACGAAACAGATTGACATACTACTGGAAGAAACGAATCTAGAAGAACATGCTAATAAGAAAATAAGGCAGTTATCAGGTGGAATGAAGCGTAGAGTAGGATTAGCTCAAGCAATGCTAAATAATCCTTCTCTATTAGTAGTAGATGAACCGACTACTGGTCTTGATCCAGAAGAACGTATTAGAATTCGAATGCTTTTAAGCAAGGTTTCTAAAGGACGAACTATAATCCTATCCACCCATGTAGTGGAAGACGTCGCAAGTATTTGCAATAAACTAGCTATCATGGAAAAAGGTAAAATAATATTTACTGGATCGGTTCCTGAATTAATTAATATTGCAAACAATCATGTTTTTACAAAAAATGTTCAGAATGAAGCTGAACTAATCCAATTTAGCAAACAACATACTATTACAAATAGTGTTTACACAAGCAAAGGTATATGTGTTCGTTTTATAAGTGATTTTAAAGTAGAAGATTCGGTAACTGAAAATTCTAACATAGAGGACGCTTATATTTATGTAAGAAATCTAATGGATAAGAAGGTGAGTAAATGAGATCTTGGTTAGAAATTGTTGGTTTTGAAATAAAGATTCAAGCTAAAAGTAAATTCTTTTGGCTATTAACTTGTATGCTACTGGTGTTATCTATTAGTACTAGTATTAAATATTTTAATCATTATCAACTTAAGACGCCAGCAGATTTAACTAGTATATTAAGTTCTAGTACAGCAGGTGACGTTTCAATACCTGTTTCAGGTAAAGATCGAAATGCCTATTTTATAAAAGGAATTTCCAATAGATTTATAGAGAATAACAAGCAGGATTCAGATAAAATTATTAAATGGCTATCACTAAAAATTTACTCGCGCGAAACATGGACAAGGGATAGTCTTATAGATCTTCAGAGCCAGCTGTATCAGAAATTTCCCTCAGTTAACCAAAATGAATGCAGTCAGGATATGCTTTATAAGAATTATACATTGAGTGCGGATAAACTGGACGCAACATATCCTGAATTTATGAGTTATTTACATAAAACGAATCAAACATTTTCTAATTCTTTTGCACGTCAATATGCCCAAGATACTGCTGTGTATGTATCAATTATCTTTATACTCTTTTTTGCATTTCTTTTCCAAAAGGAACTGCAACCATCGCTGCATGATCTGTTACTTTCAAAGCCAATATCAAATTTAACGTATATTACAGGAAAATTTGCAGGTGCATTTTCAATGTGTTTATTTGCAATAGCATTTGATACTCTGATTTTTAGTGTATGGGATATAATATTTTGTTCTAAATTGGGAATGCCCTTATATCTAGGTGCATTATGGACAAATATATTATTCTATACCGTTCCAACCATTTTATTTTACGCAAGTCTTATGGTTTTAGTTTCTCTTTTATTTAGAAATGGATTTGCTGCAATACCACTTTTTTTTATAACTATATTATCTTCTATGATGACAACAACATTATCAGATGGTACCTGCGTACAATGGATGTGGCTTGCCCCAATTATATCATATGATAATTTTTATCAGTTAGTTCCACATAGTCAAATGCAAGCCTATATTATCAATCGTATTGGGCTTTGTATTTTAAGTGTGATTTTCCTTTTAACATCTTGTCATATTTGGGCTAGAACTAGCGAGGCTAGAAAACGAAGTAGAAAGTTTAAATTTTCTCATACTAGCTTAGTAAGAGATTCAAAACCACCCCAAAAGAGTGGAGCTTTTGCGTTTGTAAAATATAATGCCAAGATAGCGGCCTCACCAATTCAATTATCTGTTGCATTTATATTACTAATTTTTACTATAACCACAATACTTACTGAAAACAGGGGAGTAACAGAAATAGGCATGTCAATTTTAGGGAATATAGCATGGGCATCGGTAATTGTATTTTCAAATATTTACAGTATAGAATATTCACATAAAACTATGGATAATTTTTATTTAACTAATAGAAATAAATTGGGAATCATGGCTAGAAGAATATTCATCAACTTATGTTTTATATTTATAATGGTTAGTATTGTATTTTTTATTGATTTATTCTTAGTTGATAAACCAGGTAGTGTTATAGGTACAGTCATTTTAATTAGCTATTTTAAGACGGTTATTACTTGCATGTCATGTTCGCTTTTTTTCGGGGTGTGTTCCATGACAATTTCTAATTTTTTCTGTACTGGTATAGGAGGCATAGTTGGAGGCTTTTTAATTAATTTTCTTTTTACTTCCAATGCAGTTGCTAATAGATATTCCATATTTAATATTTATATTTCAAATTTATCTTATACAAATATTAATCAAGATAGTGCACTATGGTGGAAAAGCGCAATTATTTTCATAGGAATATCACTTATGATATTTATGTTAAACAAATGGACGATTTATCGTTCAAATAAAGTTGAATTAAGAGTTAAGCATAGCGCTATAAAGCCCAAATAGGTCAGTGTAGTTTCTAGGGCTTTTATTTGTAATTTTGTGAATTTTATTTAAGCGCTATTATTGCTCCTTCATGTATATCTCCAATTCTATTCTTATCTCCTGACGCTATAATAATGCCTAATGTATTGGTTATAATTATATTATAATTAACAGCACTCATGGTTCTTTCAACAATATTTTTAGCTAATTTGTTACTTAAGATTTCCAATAAGTACATCTCCTTTTAAGTTATAAAAATAGATACGATAAATTAAATTATGATGTGCATATAGACAAAATTAACGTTTAATATTTGTACAATTAGATATTGATTATTAAATTAAAAAGTATGATAATATATATATAACGCTAAGTAGTCTTTTAATTTTACTATAAAAAGCACTATTACTATAAGAATTATATTAATTTAAATAGGGGTGAACAAGGTTAATTATATTTTAATGTTGTACAAATTGCTATAGTGAATATGTATAAATGTATAGCTAATACAATTATATTTTTTTAAATAATAAATAAGTAAATTAGATTTAATATTTAATCAAGGAGTGATAAATTATGGTTGGTGATAAATTATTTTATAGCACTTTATTTAAAGGCATATTTTCTAATCCCTTTGAAATTAAGTTTTGGGATGGGAGTGTAGAGAAATTTGGTGAAGGTGAGAGTAAGTTTCAAATTATTTTTAATGAGAAAATATCAAAAGGGGATGTTGTAAATGATCCGTCCATAACGCTTGGAGAAGCATATATGACAAAGAAATTAGACATAAAGGGTAGTATACAAGAGGTTATAGAGTCCCTATACAATAACGAAGAAAGCTTTCTTTGTAAAAGTGAAAAATACGAAAAACTCATAAAGAAGTTTAAAAGTAGTATAAAAAGAAGTAAAGATAACATACAATTTCATTATGATATTGGAAATGATTTTTACAAATTATGGCTTGATGATTCTATGAATTATTCCTGTGGATATTTTAAAAATGATACGGATACTTTAGATGAAGCCCAAAACAATAAAATAAATCATATTTTAACAAAACTAAACTTAAAAGAAGGACAAAGTTTACTAGATATAGGATGTGGATGGGGAGAACTTATAATTAGGGCAGCAAAACAATATAAAGTAAAGGCTGTTGGAGTTACTTTAAGTTCAGAACAACTACAAAAAGCTAATGAAAGAATAAAAGCAGAAGGACTAGAAGATTTAGTAGAAGTTAAACTTCAAGATTACAGAGAAATAAAAAATATGAGTTTTGATAGAATTGTTAGTGTAGGAATGCTCGAACATGTAGGACTAGAAAATTTATCTGAATATTTTCATATAGTAAATGACTTATTAAAAGATAAAGGACTTTCTTTACTTCATTGTATAACAGCAGTAAATGAAGGAGGTAATAATACATGGATAGATAAATACATTTTTCCAGGTGGACATGTACCTGCAATTAAAACTATAATTTCAGATATAGCAGAACTAGAACTTGAATTAATTGATATAGAAAGTCTTAGAAGGCATTATGGAAAGACACTTGAACACTGGGCTGAAAACTTTGAAAATGCTCTTCCTATAATAGAAAAGACTAAAGACGAGACATTTATAAGAATGTGGAGACTATATTTGAATGCATGTGCTGCATCATTTAATTGCGGAAACATTAATGTTCATCAAATATTGTTTGCCAAAGGTGTAAATAATGATTTGCCTTTGACTAGAGACTACATGACTAAATGAAATACTGAAGGCAACTAATAGTTGCCTTTTTGTTATTTCAATCTATAATATATAGCTTAATAATAACATTACATTAAGTGCAGCGACTATAAGTCCAATAATCCAAAGAGTAATCTTATCAAATCTAGTGTTAGCATATTTACCCATAACTTTTTTAGAAGAAGTTAGATAAATCTGAAGGAATATAGTTATAGGAAGTTGTATACTTAAGAACATTTGTGAGTAGATGAGACCTTTAAATGGCTCCGATATAAAAAATATAGCTATTGTAGCACCAACTAAGGTAATTACTATGCCTAGCTTTGTATGAATATCATGAATATCATATGGTTCCCCAAATATTCCCGCAAAAATACTACCACCGGCCATACCAGCAGTAACTGACGAAGATATTCCGGCAAAGAGTAGCGCTAAAGCAAAGACTACTGAGGCTGTGCTTCCAAGTAAAGGTGTCAGCATTTGCTGAGCCTGATTAAGCTCTGTAACTTGAACTTTCTGTGCGAAGAAAGTAGCTGCAGCAATAAGTATCATAGCACTATTTATAGCCCAACCTACCATCATTGAAAAAAAAGTATCCATAAATTCATATTTAAGTTGTTTTTTTATTACACTCTCATCTTTTAAATTCCATTGACGACTTTGTATTATTTCCGAATGAAGAAATAGATTATGAGGCATTACAACTGCGCCTAGAACACTCATTATTATTGGAATAGATCCCTTAGGAAAAGAAGGCTTAACCCAGCTTATCATAGCCTTTCCCCATTCGATATGTACAAGGCTTAATTCAAATATAAAAGATATTCCTATTATGGAAACAAAGCCAATAATCCATCTTTCTAATTTCTTATAAGAATTTGTAAAGAGCATCCATAAGATCAAACCTAAAACTAAAACTGTTCCTAGCTTTATAGGTATACCAAATAACATATTTAAAGCGATAGCACCACCTAAAAGTTCTGCAAGGGCAGTAGATACTGCAGCTAGCACAGCAGAACCAAGCACAAATTTGTTCAGTCTTGGTTTTAATGTGGCAGTAGATGCTTCTGATATGCAATTTCCTGTAACAATTCCAAGATGGGCAGCATTATGCTGAAGAACAATAAGCATAATAGTTGAAAGAGTTACCATCCAAAGTAGAGTATATCCAAAATTAGCACCAGCAGAAACGTTTGCTGCCCAATTTCCAGGGTCTATAAATCCTACGGTTACTAGTAACCCAGGTCCAATGTATTTAAAAAAGTCTAATGCCATAAGTTTGGGTTTATGGTCTTTTTTTGATATTATTTTATTAAATGGAAAATTCACTATAACACATCCGTTCTTTTTGTTGTATAATATATATTATAAAGTAATTATTATTTAAAGCAACATTAAAATAGTAAAATTATATTTATACATAAAATAAAGACTAAATTATTTATGTTAATTAAGACGGAGGTTATTTAAATCAAAAATTCAACAAAACATTCAATAGTTATAGGTTCTGCATTATTTGCAATGTTCTTCGGTGCAGGAAACCTAATTTTCCCACCAGCATTAGGAAAGGCAGCCGGAGATGCAATGTTATATTCAATTATAGGCTTCCTTATTACAGGAGTTGGTATTCCTATATGTGCTATAATTGCCTGTGCTAAAATTAATGGTGATTTCAAAAAAATGGCAGATAGAGTAGGCCCAATATTTTCTGTAATAGTCTCTATAGCCTTAGTTCTTATTATAGGGCCTTTATTCGCAATTCCAAGAACTGCTGCAACAACTTTCGAACTAGGAATACATCCCTTATTTCCATCAATTGGACAGAATATATCAATTATAGTGTTTTTTGTAATAGTGCTTGCATTTGCGCTTAAACCTTCTTCAATAATTGATAGTATAGGTAAAGTACTAACACCAGCACTTTTATTAATGCTCGCTATAATTATAGTTAAAGGAATAATACATCCTATTGGACCAATTGTAACTACATCTTACCAAGGTGGATTCTCAAAAGCATTAATAGAAGGATATCAGACAATGGATGCTATGACTGGTGTTATATTTTCATCAATAATTCTTTTGTCTATTAAAGCAAAAGGTTATCAAAGCCCAAAAGATATAATGAAGATAACTTTGAAATCAGCTTTAGTGTCTCTAATCGGTTTGTCCTTTGTGTATACTGGACTTATGTATCTTGGAACTCAAACAACTACCTTGTTTTCAAAAAGTTTATCCAGAACTAGTTTGGTTACATCAATTGTTAGATTAGATCTAGGTAGTATTGGTAGTGTTATACTTAGTTTATGTGTGACTCTTGCATGCTTAACGACTGCTATAGGAATCCTTTCAGCTGGATCAAAATTCTTTGCTAAGCTATTCAAAGGTAAATTATCTTACGAAAGCATTGCTATTGCTATTGCTTTAGTAAGTGGAGTAATGGCTACGAAGGATGTTGATAGTTTAGTTAAATTGGCAAATCCGATTTTGAAAATCATATATCCAATTGTAATTGTTTTAATAGTTACTACGTTACTTGGTGATATAGTGAAAAACAATAAGGTAGTTACTATAACTACATACACAGTTTTAATAGTAAGTGTTTTAAATACTATAAATGATTTAACAGCAAATAGTATTGGATTTTTCAAATATGTTCCTCTATCTAGTGTAGGATTTGCATGGATTATACCAGCTATAGTTGCTTTTGTAATTTCTAATAATTTAGGTAAATCATATCATAAAGACAAATCTGTTATACCAAACTTAAATCAGGAATTGTAAGAAGTATAAAATTAAGAATACAAACTATTTAAGCGTCTATAGTCCTAAATTACGTGGGGCTAAGGACGTTTATTTTTTTGTAATTTTTTCGCATCGTAGAAAATTACATGTTGTTGATTTTCTTCCTTTGTTTTATACTCTTAAATAAAACAAATGAAAAAAAGAAAAAACAAACAAAACAAACAAAAAACTATTGACTTTATGTTGGAAGAAAAGTATGATTGTGTAAATAAAGGAATATAAATGTTTTAGGTAATCGATAACAGACGTTAAAATATAAAGTAGAAGAAAGATTAGAAAAAATGTAGGATTATAATACATTTTATTATGGAGGGATGTTTGATAATGATTGAAAATCAACGAAATGAATTTATTAATCCTTTAAATGAATATACGCCAATCCCTTTTTGGTTTTGGAATGATGATCTAGATAAAAATGAAATTATAAGGCAAATCAATGATTTCTCAAATAAGGGAGTTAATGCATTTGTTATTCATCCAAGGATAGGAATACCTAAAAGGATTGAATATCTTTCAGATAAATTCATGGGTTTTGTACGCTCAGCTATTGAGGAAGCAGAAAAACTTAATATGAAGGTAGTACTATATGATGAAGCTATGTACCCTTCAGGGTCGGCTCATGGTATGGTTGTAAATAATAACCCTGAGTATGCAAGCAGAGGACTGAAAATGCTTGAATATAAATGTCACAATGAAACAATAGTAGAATTTCATGAAAAAGATGGAGAAATGCTAGTATCAGCTTTAGCAATTAAAAAAGTTGAAGAAAATAAATTTGATAGTTCCCAGATAAAGAAAACAATATGTAAGCATAATAAAGTAACATTTGTACCTCCAAGTTTGGGTGAGTGGTACATAATTATTTTTGTAGAGGCATATACCAAAGGGACTATAAGAGGAATACATTTTGGTGAGGATGATGGTGAACTAGAAGCTCCAGCTTCAAGTGATTTACTTAATCCTTATGCAGTACAATCTTTTATAAGTTTAACCCATGAGAGGTATTATAAAGAATTTGGCAAATATTTTGGGAATGTAATAACAGGAGTCTTTACTGACGAACCAGACATAATGGGTAGGGGTAACCACGGTAATATGATAGCTTGGACAAGAGGGTTTCTTGAATTTTATATTAGGCAGGGGGGAAGAGAGGAAGATCTACCAGCATTGTGGTTAGAAGGAACTACAGAAAGTATCAATATTAGAACTAGATATAACGGAGCCATAAACAAAAAATTAGAAATATCTTACTATAAACCTATAAGTGAGTGGTGTGAAACTCATAATATTGAACTTACAGGACATCCTCATGAAAGTGATGATATTGGATTACTTAAGTATTTTCAGGTGCCAGCTCAAGATATTGTATGGAGATGGGTAGCTCCAGAGGATAATAAGGCTATTCAGGGAGAAAATACTACTATGGCTAAGTGTACTTCTGATTCAGCTAGACATAGAGGTAAAAGAAAAAATGGAAATGAATGTTTTGCTTGTTGTGGAGCAAATAAAATAGAATGGTCATTTGCAGTTGACGATATGAAATGGTTTATGGATTGGTTATTTGTAAGAGGTGTAAACCTTTTATATCCTCATGCTTTTTTCTATTCAATAAGAGGACAGAGAAGAATAGGAGAAAGACCACCAGATGTAGGACCAAATAATATATGGTGGCCGTATTACAACCAAATTTCACAATATATGAAGAGAATGGGTTTTATAATGACGGATAGTTACAACGTAACGGATATTGCTGTATTATGTGAAAATCATAATTTGCCTTGGAAGAGCGTTAAGCCGTTATATGAAAATTCTATTGAATTTAATTATTTTGAAAAGGAATTGCTAATCTGCGATTTATGCGACATAAGGGATGGAGCTGTTTACATTCAAAAACAAAAATATAAAATCATTATTATTGAGGATG
This sequence comes from Clostridium estertheticum subsp. estertheticum, assembly GCF_001877035.1. NCBI lineage: Bacteria > Bacillati > Bacillota > Clostridia > Eubacteriales > Clostridiaceae > Clostridium > Clostridium estertheticum. Next base: position 663,223 of record NZ_CP015756.1, read on the forward strand.
TAAGTAGTGTTACTGAAGAAATAATAAAACCATTGGAGAAATTTTCGCAGGGTGGTGGAACAATTATTATAAACAATGAAAAGGGATATAACATTAAAATAAAAGATGCTATAGTTATTAAAGAAGCAATAGAGATATTAAACGTGCTTGATGGTTTAAATAGCCGTGATTTGTTTACTAAGCATAACCAGAAATCATTAAGAGTAAGCCACGTAGTTAAAGATGGTGTGCACTATTATGTTCTTGTAAATGAAGGTGAAGAAAAGATAAAAGATATTTTAAATATAAAAAACATTGGATATGTAGAAAAATGGGATGCATGGAAAGGAAGAATTAAGAAGCAAAAAGTATTAGAAACAAATGATGAATATATAAAGATACCTATAGAAATAAATAGAAGAGAAAGTGTTATATTCGTTTTAGATACTTCGAAGGTTCCAACGATCGATGATAAAAAAGAAAAATTCAGCAATTGTTATACTATGGATATAAAATCAGATTGGAAGGTTTATGACCAAAAAAATAAGCTTGTGAATGAAGGAAAACTAACACCTTGGAACGAATGGGAAGGATTTAAAAATTATTCTGGAACCATGATATATAGCAATCAATTTGTAATTGAAAATAGAGAAGGGATAAATGAAATACAGCTCGAACTAGAAGAAGCCCACGAAATCGTGAAAGTATTCATAAATGGAAAAGAAGTAGAGATTAAAATGTGGGCCCCATATATTTTTGACATCTTAGATTACGTTAGTCAAGGTTTAAATACATTGACTATCGAGGTTTCAAATTCATTAGCGAACAAGATCTGTAATGCTAAAATTAAAGCGGGCATCGTTGGAAGTGTAAAATTAAGAATAAATTTAGATTAGTACATGTTAACGTTAACAAATATCTATGGTTATATAGACGATTCATATGATGATTTTAAGAAACTAATATATTAAAGGATGTGAAATAATGGATAATGAAGTTAAACTAATTGTAAAAGGGTTAAAAAGTATAATATCAAATGGAATATTAACTGTGGAATTTAATGAAAATGCCATAGCTACATCTTTAGTTAAAAACAATAAAGAGTTAATAAAAAATCTTAATGGAGCAGATAATGATCCAGATAAAAATCATACATTTTATCTGGATTATCATGCAGAAGGAAAATTTAGAAATTTTAAAGCAACGGAATTAAAAGTAATAACAAATAGTAGAGATGAGGTTCATATAACATATATTGACAGGACAAGCTTATTATATATAGAATATAACATAATTATGAAAAAAGGTGAAAGTGGTATTTACTCTTATGCAGTTGTAAAAAATAATATAAAAAAGGAATTTAGGCTAAGTGAGTTAAGAACGGTGTATAGATTAGATTATAATATTTTTGATCATGCTTATAATTCAGAAAGAAAGGGAAGACAACCAACCCATGATTATTTGAATAAAAATAAAAAAATTCAAGACGAAACTTATGAATTACCAGATGGAGAAATGTATACCAATGGAAAAATATATTCTAAGTATGATTATGTAGGATATTTTAAAGATAATCACTTTTGGGGTCAATATGGTAAGGAATTTGGATTTTGGTTTATTCCGGTAAGTACAGAATACTATCCAAGTGGTCCTCTAAAACAAGAATTATTAGTACATTATGATTCTATTATATTAAATTATATGACTGGTGCTCATTTCGGAACAGGTGATTTTAATGTTCCAACGGATTGGGAAAAGATGTATGGACCTTGGTATATTTATGTAAATTGTGGTAATGAAGAAGAGATGATTAATGACGCTATAAAAAAAGCGAATACAGAAGAAAAAAAATGGCCTTATACATGTATAAATGAACCGTTGTATCCTTTAGACAGAAGTAATGTTAGTGGAAAATTAATTATAACTCATAATAGATCGAGTGAAGATGCTATGGTAGTACTAGCTAAATCAGGTGGAGAATTTATAAGACAGAAAGGTGATTATATATTCTATTCACAAGCTGATAAAGATGGTAAGTTTTTAATTAATAACATTAGACCAGGTACATATACATTATATGCTTATGCTACCAAAGGTGATGTTACAAGGCAATTAAGTAAGGACTATATAGTTATTGGAAATAATAATTTAGATTTGGGGGAGATTATTTGGAATCCACCATATCATAAAAATAAACTATGGCAAATTGGAACGGCTAATCGTACGGCGAAAGAATTTAAATTTGGAAATGAATTAAGAAACTATAAGTGGAAGAATATGGTTCCTGAGAATTTAGATTATGTTATAGGAAAAAGTAAAGAAAGTGAAGACTGGTATTATGCACAAACAAAGCCGGGAAATTGGAATATAAAATTTAATATGGATAAAAATTATGATAAAAGATTTTATCTTACAATATCAATTGCATCTGCTACTAAAAATAAAATTGATGGAAAAGTGGAGCCAACTTTAATTGTTAAAGTTAATGGTAAAGTTGTTAAATCTACTGATTACATTAGTGATACATCTATTTATAGGTCAGCAATGAAAAGTGGCTGGTATCATTTAGAAGAGGTGGAGTTTGATTCTAATATTTTAAACCTTGGAGAAAACGTTATCACATTTACAGCATATAATGCAGCTATAATGTATGACACCATAATATTAGAAAGTAATTAAATATTGCAGCGACTCAGGAGATGATTTAACTGAATTCTAAAATAAAATTTTCTAAAAGGGGATTAGGATATGTTATTAACGACTAATGGCAAACTTAAAATGATAAATAAAATAGGGTTTTCATCATATCAATTGGCAGGTGTTAGCGATGTTTTAGTAAATGCTTGGCAAATGTATTTTTACACAACATTTTGTAGTGCATCTATAGTTACAGTTACTTTGATGATTACAATAGGTAAACTTATAGGGGCTGCTCTTACGCCTGTAGTTGGATATATTAGTGATAATTTGTACAAGACAAGGTATGGTAAACGATTTGGAAGAAGGAAAGGTATTCTATTAATTGGGATACCATTAAAGATAATTACTTTCCCGTTATATTGGATACCTAATATGCCTATAGCTTATTATGCTTCAATAATAATTATCACGTCCTTTATAAATCCTTTACTTGCCGTTCCACAGGCAACTTTTGCAGCTGAAATGTCAGAAAATCCAGTTGAACGTGCTGAATTAATTGGTTTTAATCAGATCGGTGCTGCAATAGCAGGTATATCTTCTTCATTGATTATAATAAAATTATTTGATGTCTTTGGACAAAACAATGCTGGAACATTTTTTATAGCAGCTATTATATATGATGTAATATCACTTATAGCGTTCACATGTTTCTATTTGTCGGTATACGAACGTCCTGTAAATGAATCGAATGTTAAAGTTGTAAGAGGAAAAAAATCCATTAAAAATGGATTTTTAGGTATAATTAATGATTTTGCATCTACTATAAAGATAAGATCATATAGACTTTATCTATGTATGTATTTATCAGAACAAATGTTTAGATCCTTAGCAGGTACAATAAATACTTATTTTATAGTTTTTGTATTACTTTTAAATCCAAAGTCAGTTTCAATTTCAACTAGTGTCGGATTTGTTTTTGGAATTATGTTTTTAACCTTTTATATATGGTTAACAGCTAAAAAAACTGGTACATTTACCTATAGAATAGGAGGTTTTGCAACAATATTGGTTCTTGTATGTTTTATGTGTCTTGGTATAATTAGACCTACAAACACTAATATATTCCTAGTTATTTTAACCGTTGCATTAAATTTTGGAAAAACAGGCTTAGTTAATGCTGCACAATTTTTATTTACATTTATGCCAGACATTGATGAAATGATCACGGGAAAAAGAAGAGAAGGCGCATATGCGGGGGTTAACACTTTCTTAGATGTAATCTTTTCTACTGTTGAAGTACTAATAATTGGACTAATTTTACAAGCAGCAGGTTTTCTTAAAGGTGCGAAAGCTCAACCACAGATTACAGTACATGCTCTTTTGATTTTGTATACAGTTGTTCCGATTATATTGGTTATAATAGGTATAATATCATCTTATAAACTTAACTTAACTGTAAAATCGCATATAATATTAGAGGAAGAAGTAAATAGATTGAAGAGTGGTGGATTAAAAGAAGATGCCACTGAAGAAATCAAAATCATAGTTAAAGATTTAACTGGGTTTAATTATGACGATTGTTGGGGAAATAACAATTTATTAAAATACGAGCATGAAAATAGAGTACAGATTAATAAACAAGGGTAATAAAAATAATAGCCATTATTGTTAAAAAGGTATATTAAATTAGAAAAGAGAGGGTTTTAAAATGAATACTATTATAAAATGTTTTCCTAATGGAAAATTTAAAGCATTAACCATGAGTTATGATGACGGAAAATTGGCTGATAAAAGACTAGTCAAAATTTTTAATAAATATGGTATAAAGGGTACATTTCATTTAAATTCAGGTTTCTTGGATTCAGAAGACCACGTAAAGAAAGAAGAAGTAAAAACGCTATATGAAGGTCATGAGATTTCATCACATACGCTAACTCATCCAACAATAGCTAGATGTTCTAACGAAGAAATAGTAAAACAGACATTAGGCGATAGAGAAAATCTTGAGGAGCTTGCAGGATATGCGGTAAGGGGGATGTCATATCCCAATGGATCATATAATTCAAATATAAAATCCATGTTGAAATACTTAGGAATTGAGTATTCTAGAGTGGTTGGAAGCAAGGATAATTTCGATTTACCAGATGATTTTTATGCCTGGCAAGCAACTTGTCACCATAACCATAATCTGATGGAAAATGCTGAAAATTTTGTTTCATTATTTAAAAAGCAGTATCTATACCTTATGTATGTTTGGGGACATAGTTATGAATTTGATAGAGATAATAATTGGGATTTGATAGAAAGGTTTTGCAATTATGTATCTAATAAGGATGATATTTGGTATGCAACCAATATAGAAATAGTTGATTATATGAAATTGCTTGATAATTTGAAATTTTCATCAAAAGGTAAATTTGTTTATAATCCTTCTTTTAAGTCTGCATGGATTAGTTTTAATGATAAAGTAATAGAAATAGAAGGTGGGTCTCAAGTAGAATTATTCTAAAGATTAAATCATCTCTTGGGTCGCTGCAATATCAAAGTGGAAGTATTTCCACTTTTTTTAGTGAGTTAAATTTTGTTTATAAAGTAATAACAACATAATAATATATAATCGTAAAGAACTATTTTCAAACGATAGCTTAGAGGTGGTGAGAGTTTTGTCAATTAACAATAAAAATTTAAAAGATGAAATTGTTAGTCTTATTAGTAAGGGAGACTCTGATAGAGTAGAATTTAGAAATCATAGTGGGGGACCCAATTTATTAGGCAAGATTATATCTTCTTTTGCAAATGCATCAGGTGGTAAATTGATTTTAGGGGTAAATAATAAGGGCAAAATCAGTGGATGTAATAAAAATGATGTAATGGAAACTTATAATAAAGCTAAAGAAAAATTGATACCATGCCCTAATGTTTCAATAGAATTTATTGAAATAAATGAAAAAGTACTGGCTATCATTTCTATAGAGAAAACTGAAAAAATAATTTCGTCTAGTTTAGGGGTATTTAAAAGAGTCAACAATTCAGAAGAAATTATGGTAACAGAAGAGATAAAGAGCAAACAGCTAAGTGCGGTTGCAAAAGATGAAATTAATGATACCGTTGGAGAAATGGCTCAGCAAATTTCACAGCTTACAATTACATTAGAAGAAACTATACAACGATACAGAATCCAAAATAAACTAAGCAGAAAAATTATTGAATGGATAGCATGTGGGATAATTGGAATTATTTTATCAATATTTATTCATTTATAGGGTATAAAAGTATTCGATGGACACATAATTTTTATAAGCTATTTTTGAGAGAAGCGGCATAATTCCAAAAGTTACTGAGGATAATAATATAGTAGAAATATATGTCCTAGGTTGTAAAATGAAATAGCTTGTAAAACCTCTTAAAATGAGGGAAGGTGGAAAAAGTGAAAGTAAAATCATTTAAAATTAAGTTGATAATTTCTACTATTATTTGTGCTATGGCATCAGGGGTAGTAGTTAATGCCAAAATTAAAAATAGTAATGTTATTGAAATAAATGATAAAAACGAAATGAAAAGTATTCCATTACAAAAATGTGAAATTAAAAAACAAGCAGATTTAGAAAAGAGATGGAAGATAGGATATGACCAATTTTTTGAAGGTGAATATGCGAAAGCTATTGCAACTGAGAACCAAGTTTTAAAGGAAGATTCTAAATTTTATAAAGCATATGCCGTAAAAGGAATTGCATTAGCTTATAATGGAGATTTCAAGGGAAGTATGCAGCAGATTGATAATTCTTTAAAATTGAAACCTAATTATGGGTATGCAAGATTTAATAAGGCACTAGCTTATGAATTATACGGATACTATGCTGAAGCTATCGAGTGGTACGAAAATGATTTGGAAGTGGAAAAATCTGAATGGACTTATTATGGTATAGCCAGTATTTATGGAAGAAAAGGTGATATTAATAATACCGTGAAGTATCTCAAGCTAGCTATTGCTATTAATCCAAACATTAAAAATGAAGCAAAAAACGAAAAAGATTTTGAGAATGTAAAACAATATAATCAATTCAAGTTTTTAATAGAAAAATAGTATTTATTTTGTACTATTCAAAGGAATCTTTGTAGGGTATAATGAATCAGTAAAATAACAAGAAATACCTTGATAGTATTTATTGTGAATATTAATTTAGAAGGTATCGGAATAAGGTATTTTTAAAGATGTGAAAAATAAAAAAAGAGGGTGAAAATATGAAAAATGATATAAATAAAAATATGGAAATAATGAAAAAAGTTATTGAAGAAAAGAAAGCGAAATCTTCTATGCAAAAAAATAGTAGACGAGCATCAATCCATGGAACACAAAGTCCGTCATCAGGTAATGGTGGAGGTTTAGTTGGTAAAAATAACAGGGGACAATAAGTTCCCTTGTTATTTTACAATTTTTTTCAAGGATTAACCCATAACATCATTAGCTACTAGGTTGAGGGAATCTGCTGAAATAACTAATTCTTCCATTCTACTGGCTAGTTCTTCTGTAGCAGCGGCCTGTTGTTGCCCTATATCTGATGTTTGGACAATTTTTTCATCAATCTCTTTAACTTTATTTTTTATATTGTTTATGATAGTTTCTACATTTACTATTGAGCTTGAACTATTGCTAGCCATTTTACGAATTTCTGTGGCTACTACTGAAAATCCTTTACCATGCTCTCCAGCTCTAGCTGCTTCGATTGCAGCATTAAGGCCTAACATATTTGAAGTATGTGCCACCCCACGAATTACCTCTATTATTTTTTCAGTTTCATTTATTTGTTCATTTATTTCATTCGATAAAGTTTGAAGAGATGATTGAAGTGTCGAAAGTTCGACTGCAGAAGCCGCAAGCTCTTCAATGGTCGCTGATGTTTGTTCTGAGGATTCTGCAACCAATTTGGCAGTACCTATAAGCTTATCACGATTCTCTACGCTAATACCTAAACCTAACCCCCCTATAATGTTCCTTTTGCTATCGAATATGGGAATAGCTGTAGATTCAAATTCAAAACCAAATACTTCCTTTGGTACTAAAGCTCTTTGAGGTTTTCCGGAAATAATAGCTTTATATACTGTATCTTCTTTAGGAATATCCATTCCGGTAGCTTCAACAGGCATTATAATTTTTTTACCTGATAAATTCATTAGAAACTTTTTGGTATCGCTTACTCCTATTACACAATCTAGAGGGATTAGTTTCTGAAGAGCCGGAGCTATCTCCAAAATAAAATTCATTATATATTCTGATTCATTTTCTTCATTAAAAAGCATATTATAATTTCCCCTTTCATTTTTAAGTATTAAAATAATTAGTAGTCACTCCTCATATATAATATATTTATAAAAGTCAATTCCTCTATTATATTATCTTTGTTTTATGGAATAACTTTAGCATTTTTGATAAAACTTCTTATGTTTTATCATTATTTTAATAGCTAAAGATAGTTAAATATACTTGCATTGTGGTGAAAAAGTATTACAAAATAAATACAATATTACTACATACAATATTTCGGAGCTCTATTATGATATAATCATAACTGATAATATGGAAATTAGAATCTTTAAAAATATTTATTTCAAAGTAAGAGGTGAAATTATGGGAAAAAAAGTGCTGATTATAGAAGATGAGGAATCTATTAGAGGGTTTATTAAAATTAACTTTCAAAGAAACAACTTTTTAGTATTTGAGGCTGCAAGTGGAGAAGAAGGTTTAAAAAAAGTTCAAGAGGAAAGACCAGATTTAATAATTTTAGATATAACACTTCCTGGTATGGATGGGTTTAAAACCTGTGAATTGTTAAGAAATGATTTTCCCAATTTAGGTATTATCATGCTTACCGCTAGGGGAGAAGATATGGATAAAATTATGGGCCTTGAGTATGGTGCTGATGATTACATGGTAAAACCATTTAATCCTTTAGAACTTATTGCCAGAGCAAATTCTCTACTTAGACGAATGAATCATAGTGAAGAGAAAAATTCTGAGCAATTAAGCTCCGGGTGCTTTATAATAGATACTGTTTCCATGAAGGTATATAAAAATCAACAACTTCTAGATTTAACACCTAAAGAATATTTGATTTTGAAGACATTTATGGAAAACGAAGAAAAAGCTTTTAGTAGAGATGATTTATTAAACTTAGTATGGAATTATGAATACTTTGGAGACTCTAAAATTGTAGATGTTAACATAAGGCGTCTTAGAGAAAAAATTGAATCTGTACCTTCTAAACCAGAATATATAGAAACGGTATGGGGGGTTGGATATAGATGGAGAAAGAGGTGATATTTTGAGGGGAATAAAAGCCAGACTTGTTTGGAGTTATCTATTAGTGATTGTTTTCACTGTAATCACCTTAGAAGTTTTTCTTACCGTTTCTTTAGAAAAATATTACTATCAAAACATGGAATCATTACTTTCAAAACAAATCAAAGGATCTGTCGATTTTTATAATAATTATTTCTCTTCATCTAGTTTAAAAGAAAATGTGGAAAATAATGATGATATTTTTTGGAAAAATACATCTGCAGAGGTCCAAATTATTGATAATTCAGGAATGATGCTAATGGATTCCATTGGTAATTTCAATAAAGAACATATCGAAGATAATGATGTTGAAAAAGCATTGCAAGGGGAACTTGGAACATTTACTAAGAAAGATAAGGATACAAAAGAAAATTTTATGTACGTTTCGTATCCATTAAAGTCAGCTAATAAAATAGAGGGTGTACTACGGTTTGTTACTTCTTTATCCGAGGTAGATGCACTTATTCATAAAATAGTAATTCTTTTTTGGGGAGTTGGGACTCTTGTAATTGTTATTTCTGGTGTTTCTAGTATATTTATCTCTAATACTATTGTGGGACCATTAGATGAAGTAAATACCCTAGCTAAGAAATTTGCGTCTGGAAACTTTAATGAAAGACTTGAAAAAAGAAGAAATGATGAAATTGGGGAATTATCCGATACATTTAATTTTATGGCAGAAGAAATTCAAAAAAGTCAGAACCTAAAAAATGAATTTATTGCGTCTGTTTCTCATGAACTTAGAACTCCTCTCACATCCATAAAAGGATGGGCTGCGACTATTAGATCTGGTAGTTTAGAGGATAAGGAAGAAATTCTAGTCGGACTTAACATTATAGAAAAGGAAAGTGATAGACTTACAGTGATGGTGGAAGAATTGTTGGACTTTTCCAAATTTATATCTGGAAAAGCACCACTTAAAAAAGAATATGTAAATATTCAAAGCATTATAACCTACATAGAAAAACAGTTTATGCCAAAGTCAATACGTCACAATATTAACTTTACTTGTAAAATACAAGAGGATTTAGTCCCTGTTTTTGCGGATGAGAAAAGGTTAAATCAAGTTATTAGCAACATTTTAGATAATGCCTTTAATTTTACAAAAGAAGGAGGCAACGTAACACTTGAAGCATGTATTGATGGTAATAATATTTGTATTATTGTGAAAGATAATGGAATAGGAATTTCACCGGAGGATTTGCCTAAAGTCACAGAAAAATTCTTCAAGGGTAGAACAAGTATGTCACAAAATGGGATAGGACTATCTCTTTGCAAAGAAATTATAGAAATGCATAATGGTAAACTTGAGATTTCAAGCGAATATGGCAAGGGTACAGATGTTAAAATGTTTTTACCTCTGACATAAGAAGGAATAAAATTTATATATATAAGAGGTGACTCCTGGTGAAAAAAGCATTATGTTTATTAGTTATTGTGTTTTCTATTATAATTTTTATATGGAGTCAATATGCAGGATTAACTTTAAGCTCTCAAGTATTGCATAAAAAACTTACTGTTTCGCCTATACAGGGAAGTTGGATAGTAGAGAAATATGTTTCTATTGGTGGAACTACAATTGATGATGAAAAAGCAAAAAAATTACTTGGAAAAATTGCTTATTTTAGGGGAGATACAGTTGAGTTTAATGGCAATATCTCTAAGGATGTTAAATATAAAGTTAAGTCCGTTAATACTAAAAGTTATTTTTGGAATAGTATAAAAATAAGTGCCAAAAGCTTAGGGATAAAAAATACTGATGTACAAATTATTACTATTAATTCTAATGAAACTTTTTTTGATGAGTACATAAAGCTTAATGATTTAACCCTTATAAAGAACTATGAGGGTACCTTATTATATTTTCACAAAGCAAAAGATTCTTCTGCGGCCCATTCATATAATAAGGATAACAATACAAAAATTCTAATCAGCAAAGCAGAAAAAGAAATACGATCTAAGTCAGGATTATTACTTGGACTAAGATATGAAAATCCGCAAGATGATATTGGTCTGAGTAAATATTCATATAAAACTTTATGGATTAGTTCAGTAAATAATAAAATGCTTCCCATCCTTGAAACTAAAGATTTGTTGCTTCCAAGGCAAGATGGGTTTTGGAAGGTAGGGATAGGTAATAAAATAAAAAATGGAGATTCTAAGGACATACTTTGGTCTTATCCAATTAATTTACTTAATCCTACTAAACCCATAAATTCAAAAAAAATAAAGTATACTAAAACAGAAGGTAGTATAGCTATTAAATTTGTAGGCAGTAATTATGTTTCTACTGATACTGTGCAGGATGTAAATAATAATGATTTAGAAAAGAAGTACTCTAATAATAAGCTTAAAATATTTCCAATGGATAATTTAATGGGAGAACCTATAAAACTTACAAGCATACTCCCAAGGGAAATAGAAAAAGCTACTTTCTCAGGTACAATTTTAAATATAAATAAAAGTACCCAAGATGAAAAGTTAGAAAAAGTAGATAATAATTTGGGTGTAATAAGAAGAAGTGGACGATGGATACTAAGAGGAAGAATGCCTCAATCAAATAGCGAAGATTCATTTATAGATTTTGATATTCCTTATGCTACACCTAAATCGTTAACTACCTATGATAATTTATTTCCTTCTTTTAACGTAATAAAAACAAAGGTACCAAGCGCAGTGGATGCTTATTCATCTCCTAATAGAGACTTTGTTGTTGTTCTAACTAATACAGAATTAATGGTATTTAGTATAAAAGGATATAACCTGGGGGAAAAGTCATTAACTTTGGAATTTAAAGCAGGAGAAGTGCCAGTAATGTCTCAGTGGGCTACAGGTAATTATGTGGATGAGTGGCAAAAAAAAGTAAAATAAGTGCTAACGCGGCTATGCGCGTTAGCACTTATTTTATTGTTCTAAATTCATATCCTTTACCTTTTAAATATTCTATAATTTGAGGTAATGCATTAGCAGTTTGCATTTTACCATAAGTGTCATGCATTAATATAACCAATTTTTCTTGTGTTCCAACCTCTTCCTTTAATACGTTAAGTAACTCGTGTGGAGTTTTATTTGGCTTACCTTCAGCATCTTTGATTTCAGCGTTCCAATCTAGACTAATCATATTTCTTTCCTTTAGCTTTGCATCGAACTCTGGTAAATTCGGATCTCTATAATATGCTCTTGACATATATCCTCCTGGCACTCTTAAAATCCTTGTACTAAAATCCTGGCCAAGTATATTTTTTAAAGCATTATCATTTTTTTTAACATCGTTCATGAAGATGGGTACATTAATTTTGTTGTTAGGGAATAATGAATTGTGTTCATTATGATTATAAGTATGATTTCCGATTGCATGTCCCTCATTAAATTCACGTTTTACAAGTTCTTTGCTTTTTTCATTTGCCTCTATGTTTTGACCAACCAAAAAGAATGTTGCTTTAACGTTATTTTCTTTTAGAATATCTAGTACCTTTGGGGTCACAGTAGTAGATGGACCATCATCAAAGGTAAGAAATGCTATTTTTTGATTATCATTTTTCCCTTTGTAATTTAATATGGCACTTACCTTTGTGGCATCATAAATATACTTTTCTCCTTCTTTATTTACGGTGAAATTCTTTGTCGATTCATTATTAGTAGCTTTAGTTGTAGCAGTTACTTTAGTAGTAATTGGTACTATTACTGGTTCAGCGTTAACTTCATCTTTAGTAAAACTTTTGCCTATTATGATTGTCCCTATTAAAATTAAAAAAATGCAGCTACATATTAAACTTATTTTTAAAGGTCTTTTATTAATTCTTTTCTTCATATTCACCACTCCATTAACTAGTATTTATAATTGTATTTTATATAATATAACTGTATATAGTTAAATGTTATTGTATATTTTTTATTCCATATAGATTATTGCTTTCAAAATATTTTTTGTAATTTAATTCCCCCCCAGAATTTTAAATTATTCATATTTTTTAAACACCTAACAAACATGTAAAGCTTAATATAAATATAATGATGTAATTATTTTACATGAAATTCATTTATATGACAACATTTTACTATGAATACTATCCCATAAAATCCTCTTTTAAGCTATATACTTATAATACTACTTATTATAAACTAAGAGATTACAAAATTATTACAATTTCATTACAGATTATATTAAAACATTCTGGTGTCTTATTTTGAGTACACCTTGTTAAAAAAACGATAATTTTTATTTAGGATATAAACTGGGGGAAAAGTCATTAACTTTGGAATTTAAAGCAGGAGAAATGCCAGTAATGTCTCAGTGGGCTACAGGTAGTTATGTGGATGAGTGGCAAAAAAAAGTAAAATAAGTGCTAACGCGGCTACGCGCGTTAGCACTTATTTTATTGTTCTAAATTCATATCCTTTATCTTTTAAATATTCTATAATTTGAGGTAATGCATTAGCAGTTTTCATTTTACCATAAGTATCATGCATTAATATAACTACTTTTTCTTGTGTTCCAACCTGTTCCTTTAATACGTTAAGTAACTCTTGTGGAGTTTTATTTGGCTTACCTTCAGCATCTTTGATTTCAGCATTCCAATCTATACTAATCATATTTTTTTCCTTTAGATTTGCATCGAACTCTGGTAAATTCGGATCTCTATAATGTGTTCTTGACATATATCCGCCTGGCACTCTTAAAATCCTTGTACTAAAATCCTGGCCAAGTATATTTTTCAAAGCATCATTATTTTTTTTCACATCGCTCATGAAGATGGGTACATTAATTTTGTTGTTAGGGAATAATGAATTGTGTTCATTATGATTATAAGTATGATTTCCGATTGCATGTCCCTCATTAAATTCACGTTTTACAAGTTCTTTGCTTTTTTCATTTGATTCTATGTTTTGTCCAACCAGAAAGAATGTTGCTTTAACGTTATTTTCTTTTAGAATATCTAGTACTTTTGGGGTTACAGTAGTAGAAGGACCATCATCAAAGGTAAGGAACGCTATTTTATGATTATCGTTTTTACCTTTGTAATTTGCTATGGTACTTGCCTTTGCGGCATCATAAATATACTTTTCCCCTTCTTTATTTACGGTGAAATTCTTTGCCGATTCATTATTAGTAGCTTTAGTTGTAGCAGTTACTTTAGTAGTAATTGGTACTATTACTGGTTCAGCGTTAACTTCATCTTTGGTAAAACTTTTACCTATTATGACTGTACCTATTAAAATCAAAAAAATGCAACTACATATTAAACTTATTTTTAAAGGTCTTTTCTTCATATTCACCACTCCATTAACTAGTATTTATAATTGTATTTTATATAATATGACTGTATATAGTTAAATGTTATTGTATATTTTTTGTTCCATATAGATTATTGCTTTCAAAATATGTTTTTGAATTTAATTACCCCCCCAGAATTTTAAATTATTCATATTTTTTAAACACCTAAAAAACATGTAAAGCTTAGTATAAAAATAACGATGTAATTATTTTACATGAAATTCATTTATATGACAACATTTTACTATGAATACTATCCCATAAAATCCTCTTTTAAGCTATATACTTATAATACTACTGATTATAAACTAAGAGATTACAAAATTATTACAATTTCATACAGATTATATTAAAACATTCTGGTGTCTTCTTTTGAGTACATCTAGTTGAAAAAACGGTAATTCTTATTAATGAAAAAAATAAGTTACTTTACATATATATATTAAAAATACTAAAATATATGTGATATTTCATATGAGTTATATTAATTTTACAGCTCCACAGGATATGATTTAATAAGACTATTTAAAATCATTCCAATTAATCCAATAAGTCTTGGAATCTTATCATGAAATATAAATACTCCGCCCAGAAGTGTAAATATTACTTCATCAGAATGTATTGATTCTACAACATACGTGCATCACTTAGCTCAGTTGCCTTATAAAATAGTATTGTTGTAATAATTCCGGAGAAAACAGCGACTAGTAAGGAGTGCACTACTTGTCATTCAATTGGTAAGCCAATTGTTAATAAGCTAAATGATGATTTAATTAACCAAAATTATAGTGTACATTAAAAAAATTATAGTGTACATTAAAAAAAATTATATGAATATGTATATATATATACGTTATATTGTAAGCAATCTAATTTACAGAATCAATAAATAATATTTTGAAGTAAGGTTGCAATGTAAACCTTTTAGGTATACAATAAAACTATACGGTTCAAGTATACATTTAAGAGCAATATTTCCAAGTATGGTTGATGAAGTAAAACGTATTGGAAAAGTGTAAGGTTATATAACAAGCTATTAGTGAAAGGAGATAATTTCATGAATAAAGTTATGGATTTAGATGAAGTGATTGAAAAGGTTCAAGATGGAGCGACGATTATGTTTGGTGGCTTTTTAGGGGTGGGAGCACCACTTAAAGCAATTGACAAATTGGTAGAAAAAGGTGTTAAGGATTTAACTATAATATCAATAGTTAATGCATATCCTGGTCAAGATTTTGATATTGCGAGGCTATACAAAAATAAGCAAGTTAAGAAATTAATTACCGCTCATTCTTCTACATGCCAGCTTGCACTGGAACAATTTAAGAACGGAGACATTGAAATTGAATACTTTCCAATGGGTAGTCTTGTTGAAAAAATTAGGGCAGCGGGTTCTGGATTAGGTGGAGTGCTTACTCCTACAGGTGTAGGTACATTAGTTGAAGAAGGAAAACAAAAACTTTTAATAGAGGGTAAAATGTATTTAATTGAATTGCCACTGAAGGCTGATTTTGCATTTATTAAAGGCTATAAAGGCGATAGATTAGGCAATATACAATATCGTGGCTTAGCAATTAATACCAATCCAATTATGGCAATGGGTGCGGACTATACAGTAGCAGAAGTGAATGAAATAGTTGATGTTGGTGGTATTGAACCTGAATGCGTAGGCACACCAAGCGTGTTTGTACAGGCCGTTGTACAAGGATATTCATTTGATGAGCATAAACAAGTATATACTGATTTGTGGGTTAATTCTAAGCAATTAAAATAATTGATTATTTATAAATCAAAGGAGGTAATTAAACATGGAAGCAAGAGAAATAATTGCTCGCAGGGCAGCTAAGGAACTAAGTAATGATCAAGTGGTGAATTTAGGGTTTGGAATGCCTACAGCAGTTGCCAATTATTTAGATGAGGGTGTGGAAGTAATATTGCAATCAGAAAATGGATGCTTAATGTTTGGTCCTACGCCAAAACTGGGAAAGGAAGATCCAGATGTTGCAAACTCTGGTGGTCAACCGATTAGCTTATTACCCGGAGCTGCAGTTTTTGACTTAGCTACATCATTTTGTATTATTCGTGGAGGGCATGTTGACGCCACAGTACTTGGAGCACTTGAGGTAGACCAAGAAGGCAATATTGCCAACTGGGCTATGCCACTTGCTCCAGGAAAATTTGCACCAGGTATGGGTGGTGCAATGGATTTAGTAAATGGAGCTCGCAAAGTTATTGCTACATTAAAGCATTCTAGTAAGAGTGGATCTAAGATATTAAAAAAATGTCTTCTTCCAATTACAGGCAAGGGAGTAGTTGATATTATCGTTACTGAAAAAGCAGTTTTTGATGTAACGCCTACTGGGCTTGTACTTATTGAAATGTTTGAAGGATTAACTGTTGAAGATATTCGGAGCATTACAGAGGCTGATTTTACAGTTTCTGATAAGGTAACAGTATATAGGCTATAGATGTAAAAAGCAGATAATATAACAGATAAGTAAGTTAAACACTCCAAACCGTAAAATGAGGTATCTCAGAATGATTTTTAATCATTTTGAGACACCTCATTTACATATATACAAATATTTAATTGTGAACTAAGTAGAGTATAGTAATTATACTTTTGATTCTTCTATAATTGCTTTGAGTACCTTGGCAGATTCTACAAGTTGATTGTTTTCATCCTCATTGAGGTTAACTTGTAATATTTTCTTTGCTCCTTCTCTACCTAGAATTGTTGGAACTCCCATATAAACGTCCTCTATTCCATATTCACCTTTTAGTAGAGATGACACTGTAAGAATAGAATTTTCATTACTTAATATTGCCTCAACTATCCTTTTTACAGCTAGAGCTACAGCATAATAAGTTGCACCTTTTTTTTCAAGGACCTTATAGCCTGCTCTTTTTACATCATTATGAATAGGAGACTTCATATCATAATTACATGTTTTAGTACTAATAGTACAGTACTCATCGATATTCATACCTGCAATACTAGTTAAACTCCAAGTAGCTATTTCTGAATCGCCATGCTCACCCATTATATAGGTATGAATATTCCTAGCGTCAACTTCAAAACGCTGACTAAGAAGATATTTAAGTCTTGAAGTATCAAGAACAGTACCTGATCCAATTACTCTATTACTTGGAAAGCCTGAAAGCTTATAGGCTATATAAGTTAATATATCCACAGGGTTTGATACTATTACTAATATAGAATCAGGGCTGTATTTTACAACCTCTGGAATTATACTTTGGAATACTTTAAAATTGTTTGCTATACAATTGAGTCTTGTTTCTCCTGGTTTCAAACTAATTCCCGCTGTAATAATTACTATATCTGAATCTTTTGTATCGGAATATTCTCCTGAAGTTATATCTATAGGTTTTACGAATGAGGCACCATGTGATAAATCCATCGCCTCGCCTTCAGCTTTATCCTTATTTATATCTACAATTACAATTTCAGATGCAAGTCCGCTAGTCATTAGAGCAAATGCTGTAGTAGAACCTACAAAACCTGCTCCAATTATAGAAATTTTATTTCCTTTTGTTCTCATATAAAAACGTCCCTTCTTTAGTTACTAGTATATAAATATTATATACTAGTTAATAGCTATTATCAAGATTCTCGATAAATGGTAAATTCTATTTTAGTCTTCTGTTTATGTATGGATAATGACATTTAAGGAATTTAGTGTTGAATTGTAATTGTATACTATATATAATTAGAGTATCAAATTTTGAAACCAAGTAGATTTATTTACTTGGTTTTTATTTAAGGAGAGATTTCATTGAAAAAAATATTTGCAATAATCTTGTCAATTATTTCAATAAGCTCATTTTTTATATTGTTAAATATTCAAGATAAAAATGCTAATTGTATGCAAGTTTATATAGTAATAATAATGTATGTTATTCTAGTTTTAATTATTTTTTATAAATTACTATACTCTTATAAAGAGTTTGGAATAAAGAAAATGTTGGGATTTACAACCGTAGATATTTGGATAAAAGATATTACAAACTTAATGATATTGCAATTAATAATAAATGTAATAATAGGTATTTCAATGTTTATTATTATGTTAAATGGATACTCTAATTATTCAAATTCTTTTATATTTAAAGTTTGTATGAGCTTAGTCATTCAATTAGTGATTTCATTTATGTTTTTATCTATACCATATATATACATATCTAAAATTACCATTTTTAATATGATAGAAAACAAAAAAAACATGAAAGCGATTGTGACTTTTAATAGTATTCTAAAGACTGTATTGATAATTATTTTTATATTAATCTCATCAATATCATTAAACGGATATGATTCAATCCATTCATTTTATAGTATGTCTTTTCAAAAATGGGAAAAAACAAAGGACTATGCATTTATAGGTGGTCTTAAAGCAAAAGACTATGAAGAACTCCAATCAGACGCATTTAATTTGAAATTGAAAAAATTATATCTTTATCTGAATGCTAAAGGCAGTATACTTGCAGATTTTAATGACTTTACTCAACAAAGTATGAAAATGGATAAAAATAATGATATACCTAATCAGGTTAAAGCATTCGCAACTGTTAATCCTAATTACTTAATAAATAATAAAATTTATGATATTAAAAATAAAAAAATAAATATTTTAGAATCAGAAAGAGACAGCATAATAATTATTCCACAGAGGTATATAAACTCAGAAAAAGAAGTAAAAAATTTCTTCTCACATTTAGGAAAAGATATAAAAATAATATGGAGCAAAGATAATCAAAAGTTGTTTTCTTATGATATAGATGTAAACTCTAAATATGGAAATATGGTAACAGATCCACTTTTAATGGTAATAACAGAAAGTAACGGAGACCTGCATGATTATGCTAAGGTAGCTGGGGGAGAAGGGGCTCCATTTAAATTTAAAAGTAATAATAGAGATAATCCTCAAGGGACATTTAAAAATAAGGCTAAGGAATTAGGTATTTATAATAAATTAGTTAATGTCTATTCTGTATATGATGAAGTATCAATTGAAATTTATAAATTAAAACAAAAACTTTTTGTAATTTCAGTTGTAATGTTTTTGTGTATAATAATAATTATTTTTATTATACTGCAAAATACATTTAATTATTTTGAAGAAAACAAACAATTATTAGCTATTAAAACTTTTCATGGATATAAACATTATGATAAGTACAGAGACTATTATTTGAAAATGTTATATTCATGGATTATAATAGCCATTTTTATAATCTTTAAAAATGGTGTTAAACCTGATAATAGTTGGAGCATTTTTATGGGGGTATTAGTTATGGAGATAATAATTTCAGACATAAGCATTAAAAAAATTGAAAAAAGGAATATTATTAAGGTTATAAAGAGGGGATAATATATGAATATTATAGAACTTAAGAACGTCACAAAATGTTACGGAAAAAAAATGATATTAAATAAATTTAATTTAAGTGTTAAAAATGGCGAGATTATTGCTATAAAGGGAGTAAGCGGAAAAGGTAAAAGTACGTTGCTTAACATAATTGGATTAATAGAAGATTTTGATAATGGTGAATTAATTATTCATGGTGTTTCAGGATTAACTCCTACAAACAAAAAAACACCAAAAATGATTCGTGAGAAAATAGGGTATTTATTTCAAAATTTTGCTCTAATAGATAATGCTACTGTTGAATATAACCTTAATATAGCTATGAAATATATTAAAATTAGTTCTGCGCAGAAACATGAAAAAGTAATTAAAGCTTTATGTGATGTTGGATTACAAGGCTATGAAAAGAAAAAAGTATATGAGTTAAGTGGAGGGGAGCAACAAAGGGTTTCAATTGCAAGAATAATGGTGAAGCCTTGTGATATTATTTTAGCTGATGAGCCAACGGGATCCCTCGATGAAAAAAATAAAAATAAGATACTAGGTTTATTAAAATCGCTAAATGAACAGGGGAAAACTATAATTATAGTTACCCATGATGAATCTGTGACCCATATTTGTACGAGAGTAAAAGTAATTTAGGTGGTTATGAAATTAAAACTAAAAAAACATGGTCACTAATATTTATTTAGTTGTATAATAATGGTATATTATATGCTGAACAAGCTAGAAGAGCACTTAAGCTGGGTAATATATAATCAAAAATGAATATTTAAAGGAGATATGATGGGCAAAATAAGCAGTTTATTAAAATTAACACCGTTTATAAAAAAACATAAGTTGGTTTTTATTGCAGGAATTATAGGTATGTTATTAGGTTCAGTTATTGCTACCCCGATTCCATATATAATAGGGATTATTATGGACAAGGTGCTAATAGCGAAAAAGGGATATAATCAGCTCTATTATTATATTGGTATAATAGCTGTATTTTATGTTTTGCGTTATTTTATTTCAATTTTTTCAAACTACATGTTTGTAAAGATTAACAATCTAGTGGTTAATGAGCTTAGATGTACTGTAATGGATAAAGTTATGGAACTACCTATGAGTTATCTTGCAAATACTGAGAAGGGATATGTGCAGAGTCGAATAGCGGAATGTAGCACTGTTGGTAGTATATTTTCACCATCTTATGTGGGCATAGTTTTAAGTCTAACAGATGCTGTACTTGCCTTGGTAACAATGTTTGCTATAAATTATAAACTATCTATAGTAATTCTTATTTTGACACCATTATTTTTCTTTTCATCTAAGATGTCAATGGGCAATTTCATGAAGAATACAAAAGAAATGCTAGAATATAATGCAACTTTAAATGGAGAGTGTTTTGAAATAATCAATGGAATTGAGGACATAAAAATACTTAATGGAAAAAGCAATCATCTTAAAAAGTTTAATGATAAATTATCTAAGCTCGTAAAAAGTAGCTTAAAACAAAGTAAATCTATGATTATATTCATGGGGAATATAACATTTATTAATAATTTTGGATCTCTTTTGGTATTACTTATTGCAGGAATTTTGATTTTAAAGGGAGAATTTACAGTAGGATTATACACATCTTTTTCTTTATATATAACTAAGGTTTTTAGTAGCATTCAAGGAATAGGTACTATGGGAACTATGATAAAGCCAGTATGTCTAAGTATTGAGAGGGTTTACGAACTTTTAGATATGGATGATGAAAATAGTGGTAAAAACCAAAACTTAAATGAAGAAATTAAGAGTATTAAATTTGAAAATGTGGCTTTTAAATATAAAAACAATATAAAAAATGTGCTTAATGATATAAATTTCGAAATAATTAAAGGCGAAAAAGTTCTTATTAAAGGGGAAAATGGTTCGGGTAAATCTACAATTATAAAATTACTGCTAGGCTTATATAATCCAGTAGAGGGTAGAATATTATGCAACAATATAGATATGTCTACGGTTAACACCAAAAGTTTAAGGGAAAGAATAGGCATTGTATCTCAGAGTATATTTCTATTTAAGGGAACTGTTTTAGCTAATATATTGTATGGGCAAACTAAAAAGAAACTTAAAGACGTGGAAGAACTTATAAAAAAATTAGGACTTCAGGAATATATTAATAGATTACCTAAAGGTTTGGACACTGAAATAACTCAGAACAATTCTGGAATTTCAGGTGGACAGGCACAGGTTATAGCTTTCATAAGAGTTATCCTTTCTAATAAGGATGTAATAATTTTAGATGAACCAATTTCAAATGTAGATGTTGAAACAAGAGACTTAATTCTAGGTATTTTAAGGGACAAGGATTATGAAGGAACATTAATTGTTGTTTCTCACGTCATAGAAGGTATGGATTTTCTTAATAGAATCATTGAAATATGATAATGATTTGAAAATTAATAATTTATAGGTTTAATATACATATTTATTTAATTAAAACACATATTGACAATTAAGGCGATTTAGAATACAATAGTTTTAAATTAAAAACTATGACGAGGAAAAGTAAATATTAGGCTGCTTTAAGAGAGAGAAACTCATCGGCTGTAAAGTTTCTTAAGCAAGCAATGTTGAAAACCACCTCTGAGTTGATTACTGAACTTAAGTAAGTATTTCCGCTAGCCGGCGTTAATGGTGTTGAGTGATAGAAGCGTTTTTAATTATGCTTTTGTAATTTGGGTGGAATTGGGACAAAAGATGTCCCTAAATCGAGATAAAACTCGTCCCTTACTTTGGGACGGGTTTATTATTTTTTGAAGGAGGAATATTTATGTTGAAAATTGTAATGAAAGATGGCACTGTAATAAATTCTAATGAAGAAGAAGGAAGAAGGGCACTTAGACACACCGCCTCTCATATACTTGCTCAAGCAGTAAAGAGATTATATCCAAATGCTAAATTAGCTATTGGTCCTGCAATAGATAATGGATTTTATTACGATTTCGATGTAGTAGAACCCTTTACTATGGATACACTCGAAAAAATAGAAGTAGAAATGAGAAAAATAGTTAAAGAAGACTTAAGATTAGAAAGGTCAGTAGTTTCTAGAAAAGAAGCTTTAAAAATCATGGAAGATAAGGGAGAAATCTATAAAATAGAACTTATTAATGATTTGCCAGAAGGGGAAGAATTAGTTTTTTTTAAGCAAGGAGATTTTATAGAACTTTGCGCAGGACCTCATGTCTTATCAACTTTAAAGGTAAAAGCTTTTAAACTATTATCAGTTGCAGGGGCTTACTTTCGAGGTAATGAAAAAAATAAAATGCTTCAAAGAATATATGGGACAGCATTTGCGAGGAAAAGTGAACTTGATGAATATTTGAATATGCTTGAAGAGGCAAAGAAAAGGGATCATAGAAAACTTGGGAAAGAGCTAAAGTTATTTGCTTTAATGGATGAGGGACCAGGTTTTCCCTTCTTTCTCCCCAATGGCGTAGTTTTAAAAAACAAGTTAATTGAGTACTGGAGAGAAATTCATAAAAAGGCTGGTTATGTTGAGATAGAAACTCCGATGATATTAAACAAAGAACTTTGGGAAACATCAGGGCATTGGTCTCACTTTAAAGAGAATATGTATACTGTAAGCATTGATGATGAAGAATTTGCAATAAAACCAATGAACTGTCCAGGAGGAATGCTTGTATATAAATCAGAAACTCATTCATATAGAGATTTACCAATAAGAGCTGGAGAACTAGGCAAGGTGCACAGGCATGAACTATCTGGTGCATTGCATGGTCTTATGAGAGTTAGAGCATTTACACAGGACGATGCTCACATATTTATGAGGCCAGAGCAGATTAAGGATGAGATAAAGGGTGTAGTTAGACTTATAGATGAAGTTTATGGAAGGTTTGGATTTAAATATAAAGTGGAATTTTCAACAAGACCAGAAAATTCTATGGGAAGTGACGAAGAGTGGAAATTAGCAGAGAGCTCACTTATAGGTGCTCTTGAGGAAATGAACATGGACTTTAAAATTAATGAAGGAGATGGAGCATTTTACGGTCCTAAAATTGACTTCCATTTAGAAGATAGTATAGGAAGGGAGTGGCAATGTGGAACTATACAACTAGATTTACAGCTTCCACAAAGATTTGACTTAAAATATATCGGCAGTGATGGAGAAAAGCATAGACCTATTGTTATACACAGAGTGATTTTTGGTAGTATAGAAAGATTTATTGGTATTTTAATAGAACATTTTGAAGGCAAATTTCCAACATGGCTATCACCTGTTCAAGTTAAAATACTACCTATATCTGAGTTGTACAACAATTATGCAGAGGTCGTAAAAAACAAGTTAGAGAGGAGTAATATTAGAGTTAGTTTAGATTGTAGGGCGGAAAAAATAGGGTATAAAGTTCGCGAGGCTCGAATTGAAAGATTGCCTTATATCATAGTCATTGGTGAAAAAGAGCAAAACTCAGAAAGTATTTCTCTTAGAAGTAGAAAAAATGGTGATGAGGGCAACTGTTCACTAGAGGCTTTTATTTCAAGAATTACACAGGAGATTGATGGCAAAATTCTAGATAATTAGTGGTATAATGTGAGTTATTAAATATAAATGATTAACACCAGAGGTTTATCACAATTACACTTCTGTTTTCAAATACGGAATGCCACCACACGGAGGGCTTGCAATTGGACTTGAGAGAATCACAGCGCAATTGCTAGGATTAGAAAACGTAAGAGAAGCATCATTATTTCCAAGAGATAGAACAAGATTAGCGCCATAGTGTAAGGAGCAAATAGCCAATAACCCTTAATATATCAGATTATATTAAGGGTTATATGTGTTGTTATTCCCATTGTTGATATCTAGAATGACAGCTTACTTTGTAGCTACAGGATATTTACGGGCAACGAAAATTTCTACTCTTCTGTTCTTAGCTCTGTTAGCCTCTGTAGAATTGTCATATTTAGGATTATATTCACCATAGGCTTGAATTGAAACATTTTTGGGATTAAGTCCTCCTGAATTAACCATATATGTCATAACATTTATAGCGCGAATAGAACTTAAATCCCAATTTGAACGAAACTTCGAATTGTTTATAGGTTTATTATCTGTATATCCTGCAATTTTAATATCGTTATGCAAATTTTTAAGCATGGCTGAAATCTTTAAAAGCAAAGGAGTTACATTTTTTAATACTGATGCATCACCAGAAGCGAAAAGAGCAATAGCTTCTATTGAAATATCTAGTCCATCTTTATTTACAGCAACTTTAATATGACCTGAATAACCATTGTTACTGATTTCTTTATCAAGTGTATTTTTCAATGAAATCATAGTATTCTGCTCAAGAGAACTAGCTGATGATGCGGATGAGCTTGGGTCAATAGAAGCAATTGTGCCACTATCGCTTTGTAAAATCCCAGTACCACCTGAAAAAATTATGTTAAATTGTGAACTTACTTTCTGAAGTTTTGCTTTATCAACCTGACTCATAGCAAACATTACAATGAAAAGTGCAACTAGAAGTGTGAGCATATCAGAGTATGGAAGAAGCCATGATTCATCAACATGCTCTTCAGAGTGTTCCTTTTTCTTTCTCATTACTATTCTCCTCTGCGCTAATTTGTTGGAACTTTAATCGGTCCTTAGGTTCTAACATACATACTAATTTATTTTCAATATTTTTTGGATTTTCTCCTAATTGGATACATAAAACGCCCTCAAGTACTATATTCATAGTATTTACTTCTTCACTAGACTTTCTTTTTAATCTAGATGCAAAAGGATGGAATATTACATATCCAAAGAAAATACCATAAAGGGTAGCAACAAATGCTGATGCGATACTTTCACCAAGTTTTTGAGTATCAGCTAAATTGCCTAGTGCACCAATTAGACCTATAACCGCTCCTAAAACTCCTAATGTAGGAGAAGATGCTCCTGCCGTTGTAAGAATTGATGCCCCCAAACGGTGTCTTTCTTCTAGACCGTCAATTTCAATTTCTAAAATCTCACGTACGGTTTCTGGATCTACACCATCTACTACCATTTCCAAGCCTTTTTTCATAAATTTATCATTAATATCTTTAATTGTTTCTTCAAGTGATAATAATCCATTTTTTCTTGTTACTTGTGACATTTGAACAATCTTTTCTATTGTTTCAGCAGAGTTGTCTCTTTTTTTTTCTTTAAAAAGAACACCTAAAAGACTTGGGATTTTAAGAAACTCTTTCTTAGGAAAAGAATTCATTACTGCTGCAGTAGTACCAACAAGAATTATAATTGCTGCTTCTGGATTTAGTAATACTGAAATGCTTGAACCCTTTAGAGTCATTCCGGTAACAATTGCACCGAGACCTGTAATAATACCTATAATTAAAAAAATATCCATTGTATACCCCCAAAAAAAATTTTATAAATACTAAAAAGGTGGTTCTTAAACATAAATTCACATATATTATCTAATAGCTTGTTTAAGATAAAATATAAATTGATTTTAATAATAACAACTATAGTAATATAATAACATAATAGTTATCATTTTATAATTATATATATTTAATTATACAGTGAATTTTGTATAAATACTTCAAATTAAGGGCATATGTTCTAAAAATAGGGTATATATACACTAAATATAGAATGTCATAATTAACAAGTGAACGATATATAGCAAATTTACGGTAATAATAGTATAATTTAGTAAAGGTAAAATGATATATTAAAAAACATAAAAAGAGATTTTAATATATGAGGGTACAAGCTCTTTATTTTTTACTAAAGATGGGAGAGTGAAAACATGAATTTGACTTTATTTAGACTAATAAACAATTTAGCAGATAAAAACGCATTTTTAGATACTGTTATGATTGTATCTTCAAAGTATGTTATCTATTTATATGCACTATTATTAGGAGTATATCTAATAATAGGTTATGGGGGTAAAAATAAAAAAGCAAAGGAGATTGTGACTCCAATTATAGTATTGATTACAATAAACTTTATATTAACATTTATAATCGGGATTATGTGGCATGAACAAAGACCATTTAGTGAGCATACAGTAAATCTATTATATACGCATAAAAATAATGCTTCATTTCCAAGTACTCACGCAATAGGGGTAATGACTATAGCATTAGGAGTTAATAATAAAACAAAAAAACTAGGAAAACTTTTAATTATCCTAGCAATTATTGTTGGTATATCAAGAGTTTATGTAGGCCACCATTATCCGCTTGATGTTTTAGGTGGATTTTTATTAGCTATTTTTAGTAATTATATATATATAAAAGGCTTTAGTAAAACAAGTATTTACAATATCAAAAATAGAAAATACTCAGGATGAGAATGAAAAGTTAAACTATGAACATGGGATTTCTATGTTTATAGCTTAACTGAAAAGTATAATAATATCACTAATGTAGTATGAATCAATTCCTAATGAATCTGAAGCTGCTACTGTACTATATCTTTTTTGTTTATAACCAATGAACTTATAAAAGAAAATACTATTATATATATAACAGCAACTATTGCAAATAAAAATATACTGTGTGGACCGCTCTTATTTATGTAGGGCGCAGCATACATTCCTCCACCTGGCATAAAGTAAATTACATTCTCTTGTAATGGTATAAACAGCATACTAAGTATAACAATTCCTATTCCTAAACCGATCATTGTACCACTATTATTAATAAGCAATGCAAGTAAACTTATCATAGCACAAAAGGACAGTAAAGGAAGTATTATAATACCATAACATTTAATATTGAAAACAAGAGTTTTCAAAACATCTCCTTTTCCACCCAGTCCAAATGTAATAGTCCCTACAATATAGCTAAAAATAAAACTAATAGCCATAAATATTATTGCATATAAAGCTATAAATAAAAGCTTTCCAATTATAAAATCACTTTTCTTTATAGTTGTCATCAAAGAAAATTTCATAGTTCCAAGGCTGTAGTCCTCAGTTAAAACTTCGGCTATAACAAGCACCATAAATATTGGTACTATAGGTTTCATCACTATGCCATCTAAAGTTGCCAGCGCAAAGTTATTTGCATTAATTCTATGACCAATTGTGCCCATGAGGATTATACTGAAGATTAATATAGCGCACAGTAAATAAAACTTTTTACTACTAAGCATTTTTATTATCTCATTTTTAAAAATCTTAAGCATATTTTTTATCTCCTTCCATTAGATTTAAAAAGTAATCCTCCAAAGAGTTTTCCTTGCAGCTTATATTTTCAATATTTATTTCATTTGAAACTAGTAGCTTATTTATGTTCTGGAAATTACCCTTTTTAAGCCTAATTCTTATACCACTCTCAAATTTATCGATTTTCATTGAAATGTCCATGGCTGTGAGAAGCCTTGCAGTCTTTTCCTCTTCCCTAGTATGAATCTCTATTATTTCCTCGTCAGTATTTAATAATTCGTCAACATAACCTTGAACTCTTAGACAACCGTTTTCTATAATTCCTATTCTGTTACATACGGCTTGAATTTCACTCAATATATGAGATGACATCAGAAAGGTTACTCCATACTTTTTGGATAAATCGTGTATTAATTTTCTTATGTCTTTTATGCCCTGAGGATCTAATCCATTGGTAGGTTCATCTAGTATAACTATATTGGGATTGTTTAAAAAAGCTCTTGCAATTCCAAGCCTTTGTTTCATACCTAATGAATATTTTAAAACCTTTTTATTTGCGGCATCAGTCATATCCACCATTTCAAGCACTTCATTCACCCTCTCCTTTGGAAGTTCATAAAGATTAGCCATAAGAAGAAGATTTTTGTAACCTGATAATCCACCATAAAAACTTGGGGCTTCTACCATGGCACCTATCCTTTCAATAGCCTTTTCTCTTTGACTATGAACGTCATACCCGTTTATAATAACCTTTCCTGATGTAGGCTTTATGAGACCCATGATACTCTTTATAGTTGTACTTTTCCCCGCCCCATTTGGTCCAAGAAATCCATAAACATCTCCCTCATATACTGTAATGTTTAGATTATTCACCACTTTTTTACCCTTATATTCTTTAGTTAAACCCTCTGTTTCTAATAAATGCTTTTGCGTCATATATAATCAGCTCCATTTCTACTTGATGATTATATATTACCAATCTTTTAGTACTATATTGATTAGCTATTCCTAAGTGACATTTAATCCTTCATAAAAAAGCTTCTTTTTACGATAAGGCTTAAAAAATTAACGTTTACGAAAATTGAATAAATTATCAAACGCAAAAAAACATCCACATAGGATGCTTTTTAAATATATTTTATCCACAATTCTTGAACAAACATCTTACCTTCTATGCTTGTATTTAAGAATGCATTATGATATTTTTTATCTAAAATCTGTTTTACGCTATATAAACCTAATCCTCGTCTTTTCCCATTTGTGGAATAGCCTTCTTCATATATCTTATAAATCTTAGGTTTCTGCCCAAAAAAATTATTTTCAATAACTATGGTCACATAATTATCTTTGTTTACCAAGCAAACATAAAGCTTAGGATATTCACTTTTTTGTGCAGCTTCAATAGCATTATCTAGCAATATTCCTATGATTCTGCATAAATCCATTATATTCATAGCTATATTCTTTATATCTTCAATTATTTCCACTTTTATATCAATGTTAAGTCCTGCTGCCTTTATTAGCTTTGTAGATAGTATTGCTTTAAGGCCGTCTACCTTGATATATTTTAATTTATCAATATTGCTATTACTCCAATTTATGTCCTTGTCCATGTCAATAATATTATCATAAAAAAACTCCCTTAATCCTTCTATATCAGCCTTATCTATGTATTCTTTAAGGGGGGTCAGCATATTCATATAATCGTGCTTAAATCTTCTGGTTTCTCCGTACATTTCCTCTATCATATTAGAATATTCCATTATTTCTTTTTTTTCCTCAATCTCTCTTTTAAGATTAACACTATATTCTAAGCTCTTGTCATAGTTATACACAATTATGGTTATAAGAATAATAACTACTAAAGGCAATGCTACTGGTATAAAGTTACCTACAATAAAATCTACTTTCCCCTTATCTATTATGTGATAGCTCAAAATATACCACAGTCCAAATATCATCAAAGTTAAGGGTAGGCTAATAATTAATATAATTCTAAATCTTAATTTATCCGCTGTATGCTCATTATAGCCTTTTTTCCTTTTTACAGTGCTCTTTATTATTAAACAGCTTAAAATAACCACTGGTAACAATATAATAAATTCTAAAAAGCTGTATCTTGGTGGTGGTATATTATATAAGCTTTTACCTGAAAAAGCATATACAAGAATGTATAGCGTATGAAATAAATAAACCACATAAATTATTAGCAATGCTTTTATATTACTTCTATTATTTTTTAGCTGAAAAATAGTAATTATACAAAATGCAGGAAGAATGATTGAATAAGAACCAGTACTAATGAATATTCCTATTATAAAAGATATAAAAAAACATTTTCTTATCTCTTTTTTCCTTATTAATTCCTTATTTAAAATATATATAGAAATGCAACATAAAATGCTAATAAGTATGGAAGGTATAATCAGAGAACTTAAAATTACAATTATAGAAGATTCAAATATCATGCTAAAAGCCCCTTCATGTATCTAAAGGAAACATAACATTCTTCTCCATTTTCCATTATTATTTTATTATTTTTCTTGTCCACTTCTTTTATTTTATCCTTATTAACAATATAAGACTTATGACACCTGTAAAAGTTTGGAGTAAGCTTTTCCTTAATATCTTTTAGATTACCATAAAAGGCAAATCGCCTATCTTCCTCATGAACACATATCTTATGAGCCACTACTGTAGTTTCAATAAATAAAATGTCAAAAAGCTTTATATTTATTATTCTTGATTCATCTTTTATGGATATGTATCCATTTTTATTTTCTGATTTATAATAAGTGTTATAAGCCTTTAAAATGCAGCTGTTAACCCTATGCTTAAAATCTTCATCATCCTTTATTACATAATCCATAGCCTCCACCTTATATTTGAATGCCAAATAGCTCATCTCTAAATGAGTTGTGACAAATATAATAAAGCCTAGTGAATCCATTTCCCTTATAGTCTCGCCTAGCCTTATGCCATTTATATTGTTTTTCAAATCTACATCTAAAAAATATATACTTGTGTTTTGATTTTTTTGTACGTAGCTTATCACTTCTTCAGGATTCGCTGTGCAAACTGCTACTTCCAAGCTTAACTCTTCTCTTAAAATAGTATTTTCTATAAGATTGTTTAGCTTGCCTCTATGGACCGCATTATCTTCACAAATTATTACCTTAAGCATAACATTTCTCCTTAAGGTCATTGATATATTTCATACATCATGCCTTTTACCTTTATTATATCATTAGCAAATATAAACTTCCAGTTTATGTTATGACCCCAATGGACCTAACAATACGAATTTTATAAGTATTCTTAATGCAGCCTTTCTTATCTTAGTTGATAAAGGGCGCCCACAAAATGGACGCCCTTCACTTATATAGAAATATTTTAATTATGTTATATTTCGGAGAGCTTTTTCAAATGCTTTTCTGAAATTTCGTTTATTTTGTCCACTCGTAATTTATATTTTTTAGTGTCAACAAGAAAATCTGTAGTTAACCAGGTATTTACGATTTCAAGTGCTATCCCTGAACCAATTATTTTTGCGCCAATACAAAGGACATTTGTATTAGAATGTAATCGTGCTAATTTTGCACAAAATGGATCTTGACAAACAGCAGCATATAAACCATATATTTTGTTAGCAATTAAAGCACTTCCGTACCCGACTCCGTCAATAAAAATTCCTCTATCAGCTTCACCATTAGCAACAGCTAAGGATGCGGGATAGACAAAATCTGACAAATCACTGGCTTCTTCATTATATGTTCCATAATCTTGAACCTCATATCCTTTTGTTTCTAAAAATGTTTTTATCTCTTGTTTTAAAGCAAATCCAGAATGATCACTTGCAATAGCAATTTCCATATTCAATATAACCTCCATTTTGTTTCTAGTTTAATCAATATTAACATTTGTGAACTTCAAAAGTAAAGTAATGATTTAGAGTTTGAAATTTATACCATTATATTTTGCTACTTAAGAACGTCTTTATACTCAATTTCACGAATAGTGCGATAAAAGCTAACTTTGTGTTGAATTAATATATTATAAATGTTAAAATGAATTATTATATACACTAAACTTGCATTATTTCGTTATTATTAATTATTGGAGGGGAAATTATTTTGAAAAAATTAATTAAACAGTGGAATCAAGTAAGCCTAGTATTACGAATAATTATTGGCTTAGCTGTTGGTATTTTCTTAGCTTTAGCGATTCCTGAGCAAGCGAAATTCGTCATTATTTTTGGTTCTTTATTTGTTGGTGCATTGAAATCAATTGCGCCTATATTGGTGTTTTTCTTAATCATGTCTGCCATATCCAAGCATAAGAGTGGGCATCAAACTAATATGAAATCAATTATCGTTCTTTATCTTTTAGGAACATTTTTGGCCGGATTTACAGCGGTTGTTGTAAGCTTTATCTTCCCAGTAACACTTACACTTGCAATGGCTAGAGGTGGTTTGACACCACCTGGAGGTGTCGTAGAGGTTCTTAAAGCATTACTAATGAACGTTGTTGATAATCCAGTAAAGGCACTTTTTAATGCCAACTACATTGGCATATTGTCTTGGGCGTTAGTTCTTGGCGCTGCTTTAAAAAATGCGCCGGATACTACAAAAACGATGATTACTAATTTTTCAGATGCAGTAACTCAAATAGTTAA
Source organism: Clostridium estertheticum subsp. estertheticum (assembly GCF_001877035.1). Taxonomy (NCBI): domain Bacteria; kingdom Bacillati; phylum Bacillota; class Clostridia; order Eubacteriales; family Clostridiaceae; genus Clostridium; species Clostridium estertheticum. Next base: position 695,687 of record NZ_CP015756.1, read on the forward strand.
ATGGGTTATAGACTTTGCGCCACTTGGAATCATGGGTCTTGTATTTGAGGCGATTTCTACAACTGGAATGAAGGTTTTAGCTAGCTATGGGCATTTACTTGCAGTTTTGATTGGATGTATGCTTTTTGTGGCTCTTGTTGTCAATCCAATTATTGTTTACATTTATATTCGAAAGAACCCATTCCCACTTGTGTTGATGTGCTTAAGAGAAAGTGGTATTACAGCATTCTTTACACGTAGTTCAGCTGCAAACATTCCTGTAAATATGAGATTGTGTGAAAAACTAGGTTTAGATAAGGATACGTATTCTGTATCTATTCCATTAGGATCTACCATTAATATGGCTGGAGCAGCAGTTACGATTTCTGTTTTAACACTTGCAGCAGTTACAACACTTGGAATTAAAGTGGATCTGCCTACAGCATTTATCCTTAGTGTATTGTCAGCAGTATGTGCTTGCGGTGCTTCAGGAGTGGCTGGTGGATCGCTGCTCCTAATTCCTCTAGCATGTAGCTTATTTGGCATACCAAATGATATTGCTATGAAGGTAGTTGGTGTAGGGTTTATCGTAGGTGTTTTACAAGACTCTTGTGAAACGGCACTTAATTCATCTACGGATGTACTTTTCACAGCAGCAGCTGAATTTGCGAAGATGCGTAAAGAAGGAAAAGAGATTATTATTAATAAATAAAACACTATATGAAGTCACATTTAAGGTTTAAATTAATTAAACCTTAGAATATAATTTGAAGAGTATAAAATAATATAATGCAAAAAAAACAGTTAGATAATTTTTAAATTATCTAACTGTTTTTTCATTTTTATACTATTATTCTGAGAATTATTAATAAAACTTAACAAATTCTCCAACAGGCTTTTTATAGCTTATTTTACCACTTACCTAAACTCATATGGCCTGCAAGTTCAGCTTTTGATCTTTGTTTTATAGTCCAAGCTTCATTTTTAGCTTGTGTAAAAGCTGATACACATTTAGGATCAAGATTATCGTCTATTCCTTCTTGACTAAGGAATGCTATTTTTTCAGCGAGCGCTATGATTTCAATATGAATATCATTTGATTTATTTGAACGGTAAATTTTTTCAGAAGCTTCACTGCTTAACTCTTCAAATTTATTTTCATCTACACCACATTTAGGACATTTTACTGGAGCACCCTCACTTACATATCCACAAACAGTACATTTAAATAATTTTTTCATATTTATACCTCCATTTGAATTATTGATAGTGTTAACACTATACTTGTTTTATTTATAAAACGATTACTTTATAGTTCCTATCTACTGCTATACTAATATATTATTAATAATATAGCAACATATTTTATCAATCACATTTTTATTAGTCATAATTTGAAAACAATTAGGGATTATAAGATTATTATGGGAATAACTAAGCAATTTATGCTTATTACTAATATCTACTATAATACTATATTTTATTTCGGGATTGAAATTTAAAGATATTGCAAATCTTAAAAAAAAATAGTATAAACTATGTTGGAGTGGATTACTATTAATGGAACTCTGCCAACACTGTAATGAATTATGGGGATATGATAAATGAATATTTAGTTTATTGATAATTTACTGCAGAAGTAAATTTCTGTATAAAAGGAGTTCCGCTTGTGGATATAAGATCTATGGTCGAAATGGCAACCTGTAAGGCAGAGCGTGTTTCGTAATTAGATCCATTTTTAATACTATATCCTGAAAAGCTGTGAATCATATAATGAGTATTCTTATATTTGCCAAGGTACATCATTACATGTCCCTCTAAAAATAGTGAAGCACCTGGTTTTAGTTTATCCATTAAGGAGTATCGGTTTTTTAGTGAATTATTTTTTTTGAATTTAATAGAATTTTTTTTATTAGCAAAACTATTTTCTTGTTGTTCAGCATTGCGTGGAAGTAAGAGTCCGAAACATTTATAAATCGTTAGTATAAAGCTAGAACAGTCTTTTCCGGAAAATTTATCTCCCCAATCATAGGGTGTATCGATAAATTTAAGAGCTTGATTTATTATGTTATACCTTGTATATGGAAGGTTTCCATTTATAATGTCCTCAGTGTTATCTATAGTAGCATTTTTAAATATAAGGTTGCCACTGATATCACTTGTTGGATATTTTATAACATAATTATCCATCATATTAGATTGATTATGGTTTAATAAGAATAGCTTAGTACCCATTCCACATTTTATAGTTATTGGGGTGGAGTCCTTTTCATTAATAGTTAAAGTAGTTTCTTTGGCAATAACCATTAAAAATTCTTTGCTTTTAGAATAATTTGAAATTTGTTTTTTATTTTTGGCTAATGCTATATCATTACTTTTAACCCAACCGAAATAATTGTAATTTTTTACAAAATACCATTTTTTATCTAGACTCTTATGGAGTATTAGAACTGGCTCGAAGGGAAAGCAACTTGTCTCTTGAAACCTATCAAAGTTATTTATTTTACTATGCTCTAAAGACGAAAAAATCGGGCTTTCTATGGGGAAACTTCTCACTGAAGTCTTTTTTATGCTTATACCGTACTCAATAGTAGTATAATCATTTATTTTATCTAAATTTGTATTGCGTATAATTTCTTCAAAGTAATCAGTGGGGATTAACTTCCCATTAGAATCAAACATATCTTTAGTGAATAGTTTATATGATTGTATGAGATCAATGAGAGGTTTAGAAGCTATAGTATCACCTTCATTAGCTAAATCATATAAAGAAGGTATTATAGATTTAAGATTATTATTGAATTTTTCAATTTCATCTATAGAAAGTATTATTTCTGTAGCGTCAGTAAGATCATGCATCCAAAAGGATGCGGAATACATAATAGTTGGGAATATATAGTCATCCTTATACATAAATACACCTCACTAGTTACAGAATCATTTACATTATAATACTAATTTTGAATATAATCCATATAAAAGATGCGGTAACGTATTGCAATTGCCAGGGCCATCCCTAAATTAGAAAATATTGGTGAAGATTTATAATAAAATATGGTATACTATGATAAATATAGTTGAAAAATTATGAATAAAGTAAATTGAAATCTGAATAGTAGGATTACAGCGTTTTCGTATTATCTTATAATTTATAGTTATATTTTATTTATTAGAAATTGTATAAAAAGATATACATATTAAAGGAGTGTTAAAATGAAACATTGCATAAAATGCAACACAGAACTGGCAGACAAAAGTAAATACTGCAATGAATGTGGAAAAAACCAATCGACAGATGAGTATGACAATCAAGATAGTTATGATGAGCGAGAGGATAATTACACAAGAAGTCCTGTATATAACACTAAGCCAGAGTATAGGGAAAACTCGGATTACGGAGATGCTAATAACTTTAATGCAAAACGTAAACATAGTCCAATATTAATAATATGCTTAATAGTAACAGTAATAGTAATAGTAGGAGGAGTTGTTGCACTTGGTTTATTGTCAGCTCATAAATATACATCAGATGATCTTAAATATCAGGATATACCGGCTTCAACTAAAAGTGTTACTCCCGAAGTAACTAAAACTGAACCAGCTAAAACAGCTAAATCAGCTATAGTAGGAAAATTACATCAGAAAGTTATTGTTCCGGATATTCGGTATGGAACATATGAAATTGAAATTAACAGTATTACATTAACAACAGAAAGAAATAAATATAGCAAGGTTAAACCAGTAGAAGTGTATAAGGTTAATTATACCTACAAATTATTGTCTAGTGGAACTTCAACACATGGTTTATACGTATCTAGTTTTGCTTCATTTGACAGCACCGGAGAGTCAGGAGAAGGTTATCCAGGCGGGACTGGTGATTACCCTAAGCCATTAACTATTATAGGGACTAAATGTTCAGCAGATACATTTGTAGCAGTTAAAAATAAAAGTTCTTTCATAAATTTAGTTTTAGACTATAGTGTGACTAATGATAGCGGACATATGATATTTAAAATACCAACTAAATAATTGATTAATTAATGCAAGGGCTAAATTTAGATTTAGCCCTTACACTAATTTAATCATATTTTTTCTACTTAACGTCTTGAATTATTCTGTATATATATCAGACAGCTCAATATTGATTCGGTCAGTTATGTCTTTTTTTATCTCGTTTGCACCTAAGGAATTATTAGCTTGTTTTACTGGAAGAATGATAATAAATTCACTTCCAATATCCGGTTCACTTTTAAGGATTATCTTGCCTTCATGTAGTTCCACAAAAGATTTAACTAGAGAAAGTCCTATACCAGTTCCTTCATTATTTCTTTTTAAGGTCTTATCCACTTGCATAAATCTACCGAAAATTATTTCCTTTTTATCATCGGGGATTCCTACTCCAGTATCTCTAACTGATATCTCGACATTATCCACTTTATCCAATACGGTTACATATATTTTGCCGCCTCTGTCTGTAAATTTTAAAGCGTTTGAAAGTAAGTTAAGTATAATTCTCTCTATCTTATCACCATCAAACGCCATTAACTTTTCTTCAACATTAGTGTCAAATATTATGTCTATACCTTTACTTTCAGCGATAGAAATTATAGACATGGTAATATCTTCAATCAAATAAACAATGTTTCCATTCTCCATATGTAGTGTAATAAATCCCGAATCTAGTTTCGTAATATCTAATAAATTGTTAATTAATCTAATAAGTCTATTAGAATTTTTCTTCATTATTTGTAAATACTTTCTTCTCTTTTCAATAATTTTTTCTTCAGTGCTTTCATTGTACATATTCATCATCTGTAGAGAAGCAAAAATTACATTTAATGGAGTTTTTAATTCATGCGATATGTTACAAAAGAACTCTGTTATAAATTTATTATGTTCTTTTGTTTCGTTCAATAGTTCAATAGTTGTTTTTGCATCTTCTTTTAATTTTAGCATTTGTAATTCCATTTCTAACAGTTCTACTTGATTGCTTTCAAAAGTCACGTGTTCCCCTAATATCCATGCTATAATGATAAATCCTACCGATAACACCAAGTCATTTTCAAAATAGGTGTTTACTACTAAATTAGAAACAAAAGTCAAATCTATAGATAATATAATAGCTGAAGATATATAAGAAAGTATCAAACCACGCCTCTTACCTTGAGATATGGTTGTTGTCATAATGCAAAAGAAAAACAGATATTTATATTGACTTTTATAAGTGCCAGATAATAAAATAAATAAAGATAGAATAAAAATAAATAAGATATCTTCTGCAACTAAAAGATTCTTTGATTTTTTAAAGTTATTTTTAAAATAAATAATCCACCATAATAAATAAAATAATGATAAAAAGATAAGAAATACTGCCAAATTTAATTGTAAACGAGTTATGGAGTTTGTTTTATTATATGGAATATTGAAAATAAGTATTAATATAAATAGTAAAATAGCGAACTTAGTAAATGTAATTATTGCTAAAATGTTATTATATTTATCATTGTTATTCATTTTTCACCTTCTATTTACCTATAGACAAACTAACTGGTTTAGCTACAGACAATCATATTTTTGTATCTTCTATTATGTTTTTGGTACTTCATTTTATTGTCATAAGATTTAACATGTAAAGCAAACATTTTATTTCCATTTATTCTAAATAAAAACATTTACATATAACATAATACATTAAAAGAGATGATAAATCCATACTTGTTTTGCAATGCGTGACAATTTGTTTGAATTATAGGGGAGTTCTCAAATAGTTTCTTTGGATACATAATTTAATAATTATTAAATATAAATTGTAATAATTTGGTTTTGTGTATAATTATCAGGGTCAATAAGATAAATAAATCAAGGTGTGGTTGGTACAAATGATAAAAGCTGTAAGTACACAAAACAAATATGAATTAAAGGTTGATGTGAAAGAAAAATTTGAAGGAATGTTTACAAAAGAAGCTATAGATATGAAGAATGATTATAAAACAAAAATACTTCCTTTTTTTTAGGGTAGGCAAAAATGTAGGAGTTATTCCAGTTGCATTTACGGAGGAAAAGGAGATTACTTAAAGACAGCTGGATATTAATAAGAAGGGAACATCAGTCTAGTTGATTTATCCAGTACTTAATTGGCAGTATTAAATTTTCAATATAACAAATCTGAATTAAGTTGAATGTATTGAAAAGTAGACTTTAACGATATTTTTAGGTATTAACATCGTTAAAGTCGCAATAATTATTGCTTCTCATCTCACATTATAAAAGTTTCAAATTTTTTATTTAAGTTGTTATCTTACTTCCAACGGGAAGTACATAATCTGCACTTACATATCCTATTTTGCCATTGTAAGCTATCTTATAAAAATTATTTGTTTTTCCACTTATCATAACTATTGTTGATGATTTTACACTTCCGATTATAGAATAGTTTGTACCTGCTCCACTTCTTACATTCAAAGTTGAATATGTTCTACCACCGTAAACTGCTGGCAATACAACGGGTTTAGCTGTTATTTTTACATATTGTGAACTTATGTAAGCTGTTTTACTATTATAGGTTACTTTATAAAAATTGTTTGTTTTACCGGTTATAATAACTTTGGTCCCCTTTTTCATAAATCCTAATACAGCATAGTTTGTTCCAGCTCCACTTCGTACACTCAAAGCACTTGCAGTTGTTGCACCGTATTGTGTTGTGTACACACTACCCAACACTTTTATATTTGTATCTATACTGCTTGTACTAATTTTATAGTTTGCATTATTGATACCACCTATAGATATAAATGTGATACCCATAGTAGCAATAGCTATAACAATCTTTGTTTTTAATGAATATTTTCTAAATTTTGTTAAGTTTTTAATATTTTTCAATGTTAATCCTCCTTTAAGTATATATTACCCATACTATTTTACCTTATTTTAGTATAAAATTAAGTCTTATTCTAAATTTAACATTTTATACATTTTTAATTGACTTAATATGTAAATTAATTTTATGGTATAATTTTTTTATACTAATTAGGGGGCGGAGTTATGGAAGGTTACCGTAAATTTAACTTGGTTATCACAATACTAATAGCATTGCTCCTTATAGGAACATTAGGATATAAATTTTTATTAGATGTTAGTATTGTAGATGCATTATATATGACTGTTATAACCATATCAACGGTAGGATATACTGAAGTGGCTATTATGGATGCAAAAGCTAAGCTTTTTACTATATTTCTTATTTTTTTAAGCTTAAGTACTGTGGGGTATATATTTAGTAGCATTGTAGCTTATTTTTTAGAAGGAGATTTAAAAGATGCATGGAGGAGGAGACGTATGGAAGTTGGTATAGCCAAACTAAAAGACCACTATATAATATGTGGAGGTGGTGAAACAGGGGGAAATGCTATAAAACAATTTCAAAAAAGTAATGTTCCATTTGTTGTGATAGATAGAGATGAAGAAATAATAAAGGGACTAATAGAAAATAAAATATATGCTATTCAAGGAGATGCCACGGAGGAAGAGGTATTAGATAAGGTAGGAATAAAGTTTGCTAAGGGTCTTATTTCTTCATTGTCTACAGATGCGGATAATGTTTATACTGTCCTAACCGCAAGAGAAATGAATAGCAATTTATATATTGTATCTAGAGCTATAAATAAAAATGCAAATGAAAAGCTAAAAAAAGCAGGTGCAAATAATACAATTTCTCCAAATGAAATAGGTGGAAGTAGAATGGCAGCTCTAATGCTTAGACCTACCGTTATTGCTTTTTTGGATATAGTAACTCATGATGGAGAGCTAATTTTAGACTTAGAGGATGTAACTATTTGTGAAAGTTCGATTATAATAAATATGAGTCTTATGGAAGCTAGAATTCCTGAAAAAACAGGGCTAATAGTTTTAGCAATTAAAAAGGATATTAATAAAAAACTAGTCTTTAATCCAAGTTCTAACCAGGTACTAGAAATGGGTGATACCATGGTAGTTCTAGGAACAGAAGAACAGGTTAGTAAACTTAAAAAAATTGCTAAAGAACTATAAAAGTAACTATTTTGTAATAACTTAGTTTCTAAAAAGAGTTATAATAAACTTCGTTGCGACAAAATATTCATTAATATATGTTAAATAAGGTGATGATTATGAATAATAAGTTAAAAAAAAGGAAACTGAAAATTATAATTGGAATAATTATATTAATACCATGTTGTTTTTTAGTAAAGTCTTTAATAAATAGTAATGAAGAAAAGAGAATAATAAAAAACAACTATATTAGCTTGGAGAAGCTAGGAAATGTAAATATTGCTACGGTAGAGGAGAAGATAAATAAAAAGCATAAGCTAAATGATGAAAAAAGTGGTGATAACTCAAAAGAAATAAGTAATAAAATGTACTTTGAAAAGTCTGTTTTTATGGGAGATTCTATTACTGAAGGGTTAGACTTTTATGATATAGTAAATAAATCTTCTGTATTAGCTAAAAAAGGTCAAGGATTGGTACAAGCAAAGAAATCAGTAAGTATTTTAACAAACATTAATCCAGAAAGAATATTTGTTCTTTATGGTATGAACGACTTAGAAAGTTCTAAAAACAGTGATGATTTTAAATCTAACTATATTAAGCTTGTAAAAGATATAAAACAAACAGTTCCCAGTGCTGAAATATATCTTCAATCTTTAACTCCAGTGCAAGCTAAAGTACAACAAAAAAATAATAGCTTTTCACAAGATAGATTAGATAAATTTACACAAGCAATAATTGAGGTTGCAAGGGAAGAGAATGTACATTTCATAGATATAAGACCTATGCTTAAAGGTAAAGAAGAGTTGTTTGAACAAGATGGCATTCATTTTAAGGGCGACTTTTATGGTTTATGGTTAGATAATTTAAAGAGTCAATTAAAGAGTCAATCAAAGAGTCAATCAAAGACTTAGTATTAAGTAAATAAGGATGATGAATATGAAGATATTTGATAATATACAAAAGAAGGTGTTGATTTTAAGTTTGGTTATTAGTATTGGTGTTATATTTCAAGGATGTGCTTTCATTAGACCTAAAAGTCCTGAAATTAGTGAAATAATAACTAATATTCAAAAGGTTACCGATTTATCAGCAATGAAGAAGGGTAACAAAACTAATCTTAGAAAAATTTATTCTATAAATACTAAAGGATTGAATGATTTTGTTTTGTATGCTCCAAAAAACAATATGCAGGCAAATCAAATACTTATATTAAAAGTTGTAAATGAAGACGATATGGATGGATTATTAGAAAACCTTGAAAATATAATTGAAGCTCAATCAAATAGCTTTAAAGAGTATAGTCCTGATCAATATGAAATTTTGGAAAATCATACTTTAAAAATAAAAGGAAACTATCTTATATTAATTGTATCAAAAGATGTAGATAAAATAACAAAAGTTGTTAATGACAGCTTTAAATAAAAGGTCAACATGAAGTGGAGGAACTATAATTGGTTTTTAGCAGCTTAGTATTTATTTTTATATTCTTACCATTAACCCTTGTCATATATTTTATTGCCCCAAAGAAAAGAAGAAATTTAATTCTATTGGTTATGAGCCTTATATTTTATGGATGGGGCGAACCAATATACATAGGTCTTATGATCTTCTGTATAATTTTCAACTATTTAAGCAGTTTATTTATACATAAATATAGAAAACGTAAAAAGCTTTCAAAAAAAATATTTGTAACCACACTTGTGATTGATTTAGGAATGTTGGCTTTTTTTAAATATTTAGGTTTTATAATCAACAATATTAATGCGCTATTTGGATTAAATATATATTTTGAAAAGCTTGCTTTACCTGTGGGAATATCATTCTATACATTTCAAATTATATCTTATGTAGTCGATGTTTATTTAAATAAAGTTAAGGTTCAAAAAAATATTATAGATTTTGGAGCATATGTAACTATGTTTCCACAGCTAGTTGCTGGACCCATAGTGCAATACAATGATATATTCCTCCAATTAAAAAATAGGAAAGAAAATATCAATCAATTTTCAGAAGGGATAGATAGGTTTATACTAGGTCTAGGAAAGAAAGTGTTGATTGCTAACAATATAGGGATGGTTTGGACAATCATAAAAGCAACTGAAGTTTCAAGAATATCTGTCATTTCTGCCTGGATTGGAATAATAGCTTTTACTTTTCAAATCTATTTTGATTTTAGTGGATATTCTGATATGGCAATAGGTCTTGGAAAAATGTTTGGGTTCGAATTTATTGAAAATTTCAACTATCCATACATATCTAAAAGTGTAACTGAATTTTGGAGAAGATGGCATATATCCTTAGGAAGTTGGTTTAGAGAATATCTTTATATCCCTTTAGGTGGTAATAGGGTTTCTTTAATAATGCAACTTAGAAACTTATTTGTAGTATGGTTTATAACAGGATTATGGCATGGTGCCAGTTGGAATTTTATATTCTGGGGACTATATTTCGGTTTTTTTATAGCTTGCGAAAAGTTTTTTTTAGGAAAGCTGTTAAATAAACTTCCTTGGTGTATTTCAAATTTATATACTATGATAATTGTTATAGTTGGCTGGGTGTTTTTCGATAGTAATAAATTAAGTGATGCATTAAATTATATAAAAGTAATGTTTGGACTTAGTGGAAATGTCTTTATAGACAGTACTGCTAAATATTATTTTCATGCAAATCTTATCTTGTTTGTAATAGCAATACTTTGTGCAACACCAATTATATACTTTTTCCATAAAAAGTTTAAAAATCGATTTAATGCAAGAGGTGCTATAATGATGGCGGCAAGCCGTATTTTTATATTATTTTTAGCTACAGCATACCTTGTAAATGATAGCTTTAACCCATTCTTGTACTTTAGATTTTAGATAAAAAGGATGATGATAGATATGAAATATAATAGTGCAAGGAAAAAATATAATAATATATATATAAAATCTTTAACTTTAATGTTTTTATTTTTCATATTTAGTGTAATGATATTAAATGTTATAGTTCCAGACAAGAAGTTTTCTTCTCAGGAAAATAGGAACCTTAAAAGTAAACCCAAATTATCAGTAGATAATTTACTATACAATAAATTTACATCAAAATATGAAAAATATATTGCTGATCAATTTATACTAAGAAACTTTTGGATAAATGTAAAATCAAGATCAGAAATACTTGCTGGTAAAAAGGAAAATAATGATGTATATCTAGGCAAAAACAAATATTTAATAGCTAAGTTCAAGACGCCTGGCAAAGAGGCCTTTGATGAGAAAGTGAAAGCTATAAATGATTTCAGTACTGAAAATAAAAAAGTAAATAAATACATTATGTTAGTTCCAAATAAAATAAAAGTATTAGAAGATAAATTACCAGAATTTGCTCCAGCAGAGAATCAACTTGAATATATAAATAAATTTTATTCGGGATTAGATAAATCAATAAAAACAATTAATGTTTTTGATGCACTAAATAAAAACAAAAATAAGTACATATATTATAAAACTGATCACCATTGGACAACCCAGGGAGCATATTATGCATATTTAGAATTTTGTAAAAGCTCAGGTTTAACACTAAAAGATGAAAATTACTACAATATTAAAAAAGTCAGCAATGAATTTTATGGAACTCTTTATTCAAAAGCTGGCGTTACAAATGTTGATAGTGACACGATAAATGTATATTTGCCTAAAAAACATGAAGATTTACTAGTTAATTATGTGGAAGAGAAAAAAAAGAGTAGCAGTTTGTATAATTCGAGTAGTTTAAATACTAAAGATAAATATTCTACATTTTTAGGTGGAAATCATCCTATTATAAAGATAAGCACTATGAGCGATAGTAGTAAAAAACTCTTAGTTATAAAAGATTCATATGCTAACTGTTTTATCCCTTTTTTAACTTCTCATTTTAGTGATATAATAGTTGTTGATTTAAGATATTATTCAGATAATATAAGTACTCTAATTAAAGACTACAATATCACTGATGCCCTTATGCTTTATAATGCAAATACATTTTTTGAAGATGAATCAATACTTAATATTAGTGACTACGATTAGAGTTAAAAGCTCCTAAACAAACTGTAATCTCTTAAATTGAAATTAGTAACTCTGACCTAAATTTACTAAATTCTAAAAAGCCTTATAAAATAATAAGGTTTTTTTACGTCCCTGGGGAATTTGATAATCATCTAATGGTCGATGGTATTTATTTTATAAAAAAATCTATTACTGACATAATAATAGGTATAGTCATTATAGATAAGATCGTAGTTAAAAAAGCACATTTTGAAGCAGTTACTTTATCACCGTTATATTTCTCTGCCAAAACTGCTATTAAACTTGCAGTAGGCATTGCTACTAAAATTACACATATATAAAGAAGTGTTTTACTAGCACCTAAAAGGTTAAGTACAAAATAAGTTATGAGTGGAGCGACTATTAGTTTAACGAAATTTACATAATATATGTCTAGGCCCTTAAACACATCTTTTAATTTAACATCTGCAAGCATACTTCCTACTATAAACATTGAAAGGGGAGTCGTCATATTTCCTATGCTGCCTAAAGTCTTAAGTAATGGCGATGGGAGTTTTATAGAAAAAAGAAATATTATAATTCCTAAAAGAGTACATATAAGAGGTATATTTATAAGATTCTTTTTTATACTCTTTAAGTCACTTTTGCCCGTAAAAAGTATCACACCATAAGACCACATAAAAATATTAAAAGGAATTGTATAAATAGATGTATAAAACACTCCTATATTCCCAAAGATACCTTGAATTACAGGATATCCTACAAATCCACAATTAGAAAAAACGGTTGCAAATATAAATACATTCTTCTTAGAGTTTTCAAATTTAGAATATAACAATTTACTTATAATTATTAAAATAATGTGTATCACAATAGAATAGAAAAGTATCATGCTAGCACCTTTTAGCATATCCATTGAGAATTTGAAATTAAAAGAATATATAATCATACAAGGCATTGTTAAATTAATTAAAATGTTTGAAAAGCTTTTATTTACTTCATCTGTAATTGTTTTTGTTTTTCTTAATATAACTCCTACCATCATCATAAGTGCTAATATAATTACTTGATTCATAACATTTATATTCAAAATATTACCTCCAAAGATATTGATCTAAAATAAATAAAGAGTAAAAACCACTTGCAACAACTATTATATATACTAACTTTATAAAAAACATTTGTCAAAAAAACAAAGAAGTGTTTTATATTTATCATAGTTTTAAATTTAAAAAAAAGCTTTAGGCTTTGTATCCGTACACTTTATTTTTTACCTTGATTAGATTATAATGAAGGTTATTAGAAAAGGTGGTGAGATAATGAGCTTAAACAAACAAAAGAAAATTGCTATTGTAAATGATTTTACTGGATTTGGACGATGTTCAATAGCGGTTGCATTGCCTATTATATCAGCAATGAAGATACAATGTTGTCCATTACCTACTGCAATATTATCTGCACATACGGGATTTTCAAGTTTCTTTTTTGATGATTATACCCCTCATATGAGGGATTACATGAATAATTGGAAAGAGCTTAATTTACAATTTGATGGAATCTGTACTGGATTTTTAGGTTCAAAAGAACAAATTGATGTTGTTGTAGAGTTTCTTTGCAATTTTAAAACAAAAGATACTATTGTCATGGTTGATCCTGTAATGGGTGACTATGGTAAGCTTTATTCTACATATACACAGGAAATGTGTGATGAAATGAAGAAATTAATTAAATATGCTGATGTAATGACACCTAATCTTACTGAAGCCTGTAGACTTCTTGATATTCCTTATCCAGAAAAAATTTTGAATCCTGAGCAACTTGAAAACATTGCAAAAGAGCTTTGCAAAAAAGGCCCAAATAAAATTGTTATCACTGGACTGCAGCATAATGGAAGTATACGAAACTTTATATATGAAACAGGAAAACCCTATACCATAATAGAAGTAAAAAAAATTGGTGAAGATCGTTCAGGTACTGGAGATGTATTTTCTTCTATTGTAGTTGCGAATATTGTAAAGGGAGTAGATATCGTGACTGCGGTAAAAAAAGCCACAGATTTTATTAGTAAAGCCATTAATTATACTGCTAAAATCGGCACTCCAGTACATGATGGTATTTGCTTTGAAGAATATTTGACTGATCTGCAATAATTTAAGTATATTTACTTATTAATATTAATTGAAAATTTAAATTATAAAGAAAAGAGGATGATAGGATATGGTTATTTTATATACATATAACAATGGTGTTTATATCAATTTAAAAGATGTTGATACTACGAGTAAAGAATTGAGCCACAAAAATATTTATGTTAATTTAACTAACAACTGCCCTTGTTCTTGTACCTTTTGTTTAAGAAACACTAAGGAAATGGCTAAATCAAATAGTCTATGGTTAGATAAAGAACCTACCGCTCAGCAGGTTATAGAAGAGTTTCAAAAATATGATTTAACTCAGTTCAAAGAAATTATATTTTGTGGATTTGGAGAACCTTTAACACGTCTTGATGATCTAATAGACGTGGCAAAATACTTAAAAAATAGAAGTAGCAATAATCCAATTCGTATAAACACCAATGGACTCGCAGATTTAGTTAATAAAAAAGAAACTGCAACATCTTTCAAAGACTTGATTAATACAGTATCCATAAGCCTTAATGCATCAAATGCGAAAGAATATTTAAGATTAACTCGTAGCAAATTTGGTATAGAATCTTATGACGCCATGCTTAAATTTGCGATAAGCTGCAAAAAATATGTTCCAAATGTAATTATGACAGTAGTAGATTGTATTGGACAAGAAGAAATAGATGCTTGCAAAGCTGTATGTGATGATATTTGCGTACCTTTAAGGGTGCGTCCTTTTGAATAAATGATACTGTTATCGAAAATAGAAAAAATTACTATTTATAATTTTAATATAAATAGTGATTTTTATAAATTAGTTATTAATATCAGGCAATGGAATATTAGGATCTGTTGTGGTTATTAGGAGTGTTTTGAATTATCTAAAAATTTTAAGGAGTCGGAGATTTTAACTTTAAGAGCCTCCCTCTTTAATGTCTCTTCAATGTGTTTTATATCTTGTATCTGCTGTTTATAAATGGATACCTCCTCTAAATTAACTTTATGATTGGTGAATTCAACATGTTCCTCACTAAGAGGTATACGGATAATCTCTGTTGGCATATTTTTGATTTCTGAATCAGCTGAGGCAAGGACTTTTTTCTTTATTACAAGCTCTTCTCGTTTAACTGGTACCGTAAATGTTTTTTCCTCTGTAAAAGTCTCCCTATAAATATTTACTTCCCCTGTTTGTAACCATTCTTTTGCTATATCGAGCTCTTCTTTTTTTATTTGAAACGTTGCCATAAATACTCCCTCCAGTTGTTAAGAAAAACACCTCACGAGTCATGAACTTCGGAGGTGTTTTCTACTTTATTTATTCGTGATGACCACCGATGTCAACTACATCAGGGTTACCAACTTTATTTATTTGTGCTTCCTCTCGTTTAAGCGTTTCTTCTATATGCTCTGTATCTTCTATAGCATGTTTGTGAGCTGAAATTTCTCCTGTTACTACTGTATGTTTATCTACATGAACTTTTTCTTCATTAACAGGAATTTTAATGCTTTGTTCATCAGTGATTGGTGAATCACTTGCTTCATTATTTAAGCTCTTTCTTTCAATAACTACTTCTTCGCGTGTTACAGGAACATCAACTGTTTTTTGTTCTTCTATAATTTCCTTACCGAACTCTACTTCACCTTTTTGCACACTGTTTTTGGCAATATCAAGTTCTTCTTTTCGCAGACTAAGCTTTATAGCATCATCTTTAATTTCTTTAGTTTCTTTTTTGATATCATCGTCGTGTTTTTCAAAAACCCCTTCAAGTACGCTCATATATATACCTCCATAAATTAATATTTTTATCCTTATTAAATTGCCCTACATGAGATATAATATCCTGTTTGAATATTGGAAATATAGGAGAAAGTTATGGAAATGAATTAAAAGAATAATTTAATAAAAGCAAATTTTAAATAAATATTTTTTTCATTATAATATAAACTTAACTTTATGGTGAACATATAAGTATTCAAGAGGATTCTATTTTACGTAACAATTATAAATAAAAATCAATTTTGCAAATACTTAAGTTCACTGGTGGAGGTATAATCAGTAATAAAATACTTGTACATTTATAGACATATATGAACCAAATGGTATAGTAATTAATATTATTGGGTAAAATAGTATTAGAGGTGAGTAAATATGCATGAATATGTAAGTATAACAAAAGCTGCTCAAATAATAGGTGTAACACCTAAAACTATGAGAGTATGGGACAATGAAGGTGTGCTTAAAAGTTATAAAACACCAAAAGGTCATAGAAGGTACTCTTTAGATGAAATTGAGTCATTAGCACTGGGAAGAGTATCTAATGTTGTTAATATAGATAATAAGGTTTATATATATTCAAGGGTTTCAACAAGAAAACAATGTGAAAGTGGTAATTTAGATAGGCAAACACAAAGATTACAAAAATATTGTTTAGATAAAGATTATGAAGTTGTTGAAATCTATAACGAAGTTGCTTCTGGTATTAACGATAAAAGACCCAAGCTAAGTAAAATGCTATCTAACTTGGAGGGCGTAAGTAAAATAATAGTTGAATATCCAGATAGATTAGCTAGATTTGGTTTAAATTATCTAATTTTAATGCTAAAAAACATAGGTATTACCGTGGAGTTTGTCGAAGATGCTGAAAGTAAATCTATAAATGAGGATATGACCAAAGATATTATAAGTATAATAACGTGTTTTTCTACTAAATTATATGGTGCTACAGGTGGAAAAAAAGTTAGAAAAACTTTAGATGAATTAGCCGTGCTTAAATAAATAGAAAAGGTGGTGAATGTAATTGAAGGCGACTCTAAGATGTTTACTTTATAATCCAAGTAACGAAGACTTTGACTTAATAAGTGACATGATGAATCATTTTTGCAAAGCTAAGCATTTTGCTTATAAGCGTCTTGAAGAAAATAGATTTACAGAAGGTTTTAAAATCCATGAATTGAGTAAAATTGTTTCTGAAAACTACGGTTTAAATTCAAGGCAATCTAAAGATGCTGTGGAACAAGCTAGACAAACAATGATTTCCCAGGTACAGCTATTAAATTTAAGAATAACTGAATGTGAAGGCAAAGTAGAAAAACTTCTTAAGAAATTTGATAAGGGAGTTAAGTTAGAACAAAGACATGGTCTAATATCTAAATTAGATAAAAGGCTTAGAAAACTTTGTACTTATTTAACTCACAAAACAAATAATACGTTACCTTCAGTTATATTTGGAGGCAAAGAAAATTTCTACAAACGTTGCAAGGGTACAATATCTAAGGAAGACTATCAATTACATAGAAATAATCAATTTGTTTCTCGTGGAGATAAAACTAAGAAAGGTAATCCTAATCTTAGAATTGTTATTAAAGACACAAATGTTTATCTTGAAATAACAACACTTGAATCAACAAAAACGGATTCTCGATTAAAATCTGACGGTAGCTTTACAAAATCAAAAATAACTTACAAAAAAATATTAACGCCAATATACATTCCACAAAAATTATCTAAAAAAACTGGCAAGATAAATGGATTTAACTATAAAGATAAACTACTTATGCAAGTAGTAAATGAAAATCCATATCAAGTTGAACTACTTCTTAGAGATGGAAAGATATATGCACATGTTACTTTTGAACTAGAAAAAACTGAAGTTACTAATACTTGCCATAATTTGATCATCGGAATTGATACTAATCCAGATGGTTTAGCATTAACTATGATAGATAACAAAGGCAATTATAAATGGCATTATTATTTAAAAAATACAGAACTTTTAACCGCAAGTAGTACCCGCAGAGTAAATCTATGGGGGGAACTAGCTAAATCAGTAGTTTGGGCATCAAAAACTTACGGATGTGGCATTGCTGTAGAGGATTTAAAGTTTATTAATGATAAGGATGTTCATTCAAAAATTGCAAGAAAAACATCGCAGTTTTGTTATAGATTAATACTAACTATGCTTGAATCAGCTTGTTATAAAAATGGTGTTGAATTTATTAAAGTTAAACCACAATATACAAGTAAGATTGGTTTATATAAATATTGTCAACAGTATGGAATGGATGTTCATAACGGAGCGGCTATGGTTATAGCAAGGCGAAGTTATGGATTTAAAGAAAAAGTTCCGAAGCTATATAAGGGTTTCTTTAAGCCAATACCAATTATTAAAGATGGAAAATTAACTTATACTAATACGACTTATTCTAACGAATGGAGTAACTGGTATAATGTTTCTGCGAGATTCAAAATAGATACTTCAAAAGGATTGTTACCCAGGATTTGTTATTAAGAATCGTAAAGATATAAGAAATATGATACTTGCTTAATACAAGTAATAACTTAAAATAGAATATTGCATAAGTACACGTTGAGAAAGGCTTATGCAACTTACTACGCTGGGTTAACTGCCCCAATGCTGCTGAACTTTAGCTTTATGAAAACTAAAGGCACGTTGGCATTGCTGAGGGTTCTTCGGAATCTAGGAGCTGAGCGAAAAACCTGTGAAAAGCTCGCATCTATTTTCTTACAATTAAACAAAAATTTATTTGAAAGGATAAGGTGCTTAGATTATAAATAATCTGACATGTTCAGATTTGTTTAGATTTAATTAACCAGGTATTAAATGAAAAAGAAAAAAATATTGTTGATTTTTCCTGTTGTTGTCTTAATTGTTGCAACCTACAGTTTTATTTTAATTAAAAATTTTGCTTCAACAAGTTATGGTAAGCTTGATACATTATTTGGCGTAATGTCAAAAATAGAAGAACAATTTAATCCTATTTCACTTAAAGGAAAATCAATATATGAAATGCGCGGGGCATTACATAAGTCAACAACAATATGGAAATCTAAACCTATACCCTTTTCCAATATAAAAAATATGGATATAAAGACAGCTTCAAATCAAGTGCCGGTGCGAGTATACACGCCTGATATCAATGAGAATAAATTACCTATCATAATTTATTCACATGGTGGCAGTTGGATTAGTGGTAGTATTGATGACTATGACAATGTTTGCAGGAAGATTTCAAGAAATTCAAAGGCTATAGTCGTATCTGTAAATTATCGTCTTGCGCCAGAAGATCCATTCCCAGCTGGTCTTAATGACGTATATAATGTGCTCCAATGGGTTTATACATATGCTAAAAGCATTAATGGGGACTCCAGTCGAATATGTGTTGTAGGGGACAGTGCAGGTGCCAACCTTTCTGCTGTAGTTTCACAAATGGCGCGTGATAAAGGTGGAGCCCACATAATCTCTCAGGTACTAATATATCCATCTACAAATATTTATCAACTAAATACTAAATCTTGGTCGTATTTTGGTATGGATTATAATCTTACAAGGGAAAATTCTGAAAAATTTATATCACTATACACTCCAAGTTTAGAACAAAGAAAAAGTGGATATGCCTCGCCTTTATTATCTAAAAATTTTAAAGATTTACCTGACACACTTATAATCACAGCCGAATTTGATCCATTAAGGGATGAAGGTGAAGCTTACGGTAATAAATTAAAGCAAGCAGGTGTGGATGTGATTTCTACCAGATATAAAGGTGTTACACATGGCTTTATTTCAATGGATAAGATTACGAATAAAGCAGATGAGGCTTTAATTGAAATTTCAACATATCTAAAAGCGAAATTTAATAGAAAACAAATTTAAAGTTTTTAAAGCCACTAATAATAAAATAAGTATTAGTGGCTATATTTATATTATTATAAATTTTTTTGGTAAGATTCAGCCATTTTAAATCCGCTTTAATTAATGTAACCCTTATAGTAGTTAAATTCAATTTTTCTTAAATTCCTTATTATCTAAAATAATAACTCCTGACTTATCTTCCTTTGCTACCTTCTTTGTCTGATTTACAAGTTTTATTATGTCTTGGTAAGATTGTTTTGCTCCCTTTACAAGCAATGGCACTCCTATAAAATCAATTTTTAGCCACCTAGAAAAGAATCCACCAAAGGTCATTGGTAATGGAACAGTTGGCGAAGTATTGGAAAATATAATTTTCTCGTTTAGTAGATTTTGTTTATGAAGCATAGAAGCTAAATTATATAATCCTGGAATTAAAACCTTTGAACGGCCCCTACCTACAATATAGACCTTATTTTCATCCTCATCACTTCCATAATAAAAAAGTTCTCCACGATTTCCATATACTAACTTATTAAAGTTAGGTAGTTTCAATATTTCATCCTTAGTCGGTTCGCGGTTTTCATCTAGCATTTTTAAGTGATAAGCCATTGCTAAAATAGATGAGTGGGTTCCTCCATAACAATTATATATGTATATCATTTAAATCACCTGATTTCCTATTTTTTAGTATTTTTATAATAATTGTAGTATAAGCAATAAACATTGATATTAAACATTCTTTGAACACGATTTCTATAATTAACCTAATCTTTTAATAATTTCATTGATCTATGTGCACTTCCATCAGCATTAACAATATCATCAGCTGTAAGGCCTGCATTAACTGCAATATTATAAGCTTTACCAAAATACCCTATATCCTCAGATTTGTGTGAATCACTTCCCAATGAAAATTTAACACCCATATTTTTTAAATTTTTTATTGTTTCAATATCCATATTCTTATGACTTCTATTAATTTCCAAAGCAGTATTTCTTTGAGCGGCAATCTTTCCAATTTCGATAATATCTGGATTAACATGCTCTAAGGGATGATTTAATATTGTAATATCATATTTTTTAATAGCATTAATTGCAGCTTCTGTATAGTTCCTAAGTAAAAATGGATTTTGTATTGCTCCAGGATGATAACCAGCGCAAATTATGTCCAGGTAATCAATTATTTCATCTTTAATATCTATATCACCTTTTTTAGTAACAATATTACATTCTACGCCAAGAAGAATCTTAAAGTCATTCTTCTTCAATAATGAACTTTTATTAAGGTCATCAATTAATTTACGTAGTTTTTCGTATTGATTTAGTTTCATTCCGAAGGTAATATGTTTATAACCATGATCTGTTATGGCAATTTCTTTTAATCCTTTTTTTATTCCAGCTTTAACATTTAATTCAATACTTCCTTTTGCATGTTCTCCGAAAATAATATTAAACAAGGGAATATGTCCCTTTGCAATATTAGTATGAGTATGATAGTCTGCAATAATCTTAAAACTCATTTTATCCCCTCCATGGTTTAATATTTTTTAATTAGCTGCTTCGGTATCAAATTGAAAAGCTTCTTAGATTACTAATGGCATGTTTATCATCCAATTTTATTTTGCCCATATTACTGGATAATACTTGCCTACTCTTCATATATTTTTAAAAAAATGAGCGGTTTGCCTTATACCTCATTTACTAATTTCAACCAATTAGCAGTAAAAAGCAAAGCCCCAAGGGTATACCTCGGGGCTTCATTAATTATCCTTGAAATCTCATTTCACCATGTTATCAGTCATTTATCTTAATACACATGATGGAACATTGGTCTACGTCTTCTTCTACGTCTTCTTCTTCTTCTTTCATGTAAATCTCTGATAAACAGTATTCTAGCTAAATCATGAATCGGAACTCTTCTATCTTGACGAAATGTGCCCCTCATATCCTCATCATCGCCATCTTTATAATGTTTTTCGTAATTGTCACTTACTTCTTTACACATATTATCTATTTCATCCTTACTAGGGGAATGCATTATGCCATACATGGACTCCATCATATCACAATGGTTTTTTACCATAGGATATATTATGCTATAAATCTTGGGATACATGATTTTTAAATCTTCATCCTCTTCATCATCATCTTCATCATCGCACATTGGCATCATCATCATGGGCATAATCATCATAGGCATACTCATCGTAGGCATATCCTTCATGGGCATATTCATCATGGACATATCCTTCGTATCCTTCATGGGTATTTCTTTAATGGGCATATCCTTCATAGGCATACTTGCCATAGGCATATTCTGCCCAAGATTTTCACAGTCTTTACAA
The DNA here is from genome assembly GCF_001877035.1 of Clostridium estertheticum subsp. estertheticum. Taxonomy (NCBI): domain Bacteria; kingdom Bacillati; phylum Bacillota; class Clostridia; order Eubacteriales; family Clostridiaceae; genus Clostridium; species Clostridium estertheticum. The sequence continues at coordinate 717,835 of NZ_CP015756.1, forward strand.
CGGTAATCGTACATAAGTACCTCCAAAATAATATTCACCATATATAATATTCTGTTTTACTTATTTTGTTACAAGAGGGTAGTTATAAAAAATTAACATAATATCCCTATTTTATTCTGTTATAATGAAGATACAGATATAAAATATTGTGAGTAAATAATTACAATGAAAATTGTAGGTGAAATTTACAAACTAAAGGGGTGATTAGGATGAGTGTAAAAGAAAGAATTGAACAATTAAGAAATGAGATGAGAGAAAGAGGCATAGATGCCTTCATTGTTCCTAGTTCGGATCCACATCAAAGTGAATATGTAGCGGAGCACTATAGTGCTAGAACTTTTATAACAGGATTTACAGGTTCTGCGGGTACTGCAATTGTAACCTTAAAAGAGGCAGGTTTATGGACAGATGGAAGATATTTCATACAAGCAGAAAATCAACTAATAGATACGGGGGTAACACTATTTAGAATGGGTAACGAGGGTGTTCCAACTGTGGAAGAATTTTTGAAAGAAACACTTAAGAAGGGAGCGAAAATTGCTTTTGATGGTAAGGTTATTTCAATAGAGTATTTTAGAGGTCTAAAGAGTACTCTAGAGAGTAGTGGATTTTCCTATGAAGTTAATGAAGATTTAGTAGATATAATTTGGAAGGATAGACCACAAAAACCTTGTAGCCAGGTAATTTTGCATGATGTAGTCTATGCCGGAGAGTCAAGAGAATCAAAACTTGCAAGGGTTGCACGTGAAATGGAAACTATGGGAGCAAACTACTATGTTATATCAGGACTCGATGACATAGCATGGCTGTTAAACATTAGAGCGAGAGATGTAAAATGTAATCCACTAACTATATCTTACACCGTTGTTTCAGAGAAAAAAAATTATTTATTTATAGACGATAAGAAAATAAATCCAGAGGTTAGAGCGGAACTAGAAAAGGCTAATGTAGAAATAAAACCTTACGAAAGCATAGGAGAATTTTTAAGGAAAATCAAAGATGGAGCAATATTACTTGATGCGGCAAGAACTAGCACTTGGATTTATAGTTCCATAAAGATTAAGATTTTAGAGGCTATGGATATTACTACAAGGTTTAAGGGTATAAAGAATGAGATTCAAATTAAAAATGTTAGAAAGGCTATGCTACGCGATGGTGTGGCTATGGTTAAATTTATAACATGGATGAAGAAAACTATAAAATCGCGCAATATTACAGAAATAGAAGCATCAGATAAAATCGAGGAGATAAGAAGTGTAGGAGAAAATTTCTATGATCTAAGCTTTGCATCAATCTCAGCTTATAAAGCAAATGCTTCTATGCCTCATTACTGCGCTACAAAAGAAAATCAAGCTACTATAAAGCCGGAGGGGCTTTACCTATTAGATTCTGGTGCTCAATATTTAGATGGAACAACAGATATCACAAGAACATTAGCTGTAGGTCCATTGACAAAGGAAGAAAAAACAGATTATACCTTAGTATTAAGAGGGATGATTAATTTAACATTGCAGAGATTTTTATATGGAACAACAGGTTCAAATTTAGATATTATAGCTAGGATTCCACTTTGGAATGCAGGTATGGATTATAAGCATGGAACAGGACATGGAGTAGGTTTCTTTCTAAATGTTCATGAAGGACCACACCGAATATCTGTGCTTCCCAATAATATTGTGCTTAAAAAAGGAATGATAGTCTCCAACGAACCAGGAGTTTATAAAGCAGGAAAGCATGGTATAAGAATAGAAAACTTAGTTGTCGCTCAGGAAGATGAAAAGACTGAGTATGGTGGACAATTTATGAAGTTTGAGACTTTAACGCTTTGCCCTATAGACTTAGATGCTATAGATGTGTCCTTATTAACAAATGATGAAAAATCTTGGCTAAATAATTATCATAAAACTGTATTTGAGAAGCTTTCTACTCATTTACAGGGAGAAGAATTAGCATACTTAAAAGGAGCAACAATAGCAATATAAGTATAAATATTTAATTTTAAAAGGAAATAACTCTCAAATGCAGAATAGATATATGAAAGATTATTTTAAGGGGGTCAAATAATGCCAAAATTTGAAATTCCAAAAGATAAGGACGAAATAAAACGACAAATTAAAGCCTTGCAGAGCCTACTACCTATAGATGATAAAAAAAGCGATAGGAAAAGCAAGCAAATACATCAAGATGAAATTAAAGCTCTAAAAAAAGCATTAAGCGGCAAATAAGAGATATTAACTATTGCAGGTACGTGTGAATGGTAAGAAAAGGATTAAGGCATAAAAGCTTTAATCCTTTTCTTTTGTTCACGTCCACCGGGGAAGTTTATAAGCGAAGTGAATTTGCTAAATTATTAAACAGGAAAAAGGGGTATAATAAAGTAAACATGAAAAGTTTCAGACTTAAAAATTTTTGACTAGGAGAGGATTGTTATGAAAAAACTGATTTTAGTAACATCACCACCAGCAAGTGGAAAAACTTATATCGCAAAAAAGCTTGCCGAGGCATTACGCCATGTTGTCTATCTTGATAAAGATACACTCATAAAATTATCAAAACAGATTTTTGTTGTAGCAGGTGAAGAATATAATAGAAGCTCAGATTTTTTTAATGAAAATATACGTGATTATGAATATGAAACAATAGTAGAAATCGCAATGGAAGCTTTGAATTATGATGATATTGTGCTAATTAATGCACCATTTACAAAAGAAATACGAGATTTAAACTATATTAAAAAATTAAAGGTAGCATTAAAAGATAAGAACGCATCTTTAGTAATTATTTGGGTAGAAACTTCAATCGAAGTAACGAGGCAGAGAATGATTGAGAGAAATTCTGATAGGGATACATGGAAACTTGCGAATTGGAATGAATATGTAACAGGAATTAATTTTGATGTTCCTATTGCGTTGGATGATCCGTGTATAAAAGATGATTTACTTATATTCCAAAACTCTTCTGAGGAAGAATTCGAAGGTTCCTTAACAAAAACAATAGATATACTGGAAGAATCATCGGGTAGAAAATAAATATAATAACAAAGGAGTATGTTAGTATGGAAAGTAATAGTTTGATAAAAAGCAGATCTACTTTTATAGGAAAGACTTTGTGCCTAATGGCAGTTGGATTACTAATAACATTTATAGTTGGTCTGTTTACGAGTAACTATATAATGAATGTATCTACAACAGTAATTTACGGGGCTATGATTCTTGAACTAGTCATGGTTATAACATTAGTTAAGATAGTTGCTAAAATGTCTACAGCATCTGCAATATTTTGGTTTTTAGTTTATTCAGCTTTAAATGGTGTAACATTGAGTATAGTTTTTTTAACTGTAAACCAAGGTCAATTAATTACTGTGTTTGCTTTAACTTCATTAATGTTTTTAAGCAGTGGAATGGTAGGGATAACAACAAAAAAAGACTTAAGTGCAATAGGCCAATTTGCCATGATGTTTGTAATAGGTTTAATTTTACTTACTATTATGCAGATGTTTTTCGTTTCTTCCACATTCGATTTAGGTGTATGTCTCTTAGGTATAATAGTATTTGGGGCATTAACAGCATATGACATGCAGAAAATAAAGCGTATGCAAGTACAAAGTAATGATATGCATGGGGTTGTGCTTGCGGCATTAACTTTATATTTAGACTTTATAAATATATTTTTGTTTGTACTTAGGTTATTTAGTAGGAGATAATAGTTAAGAGAAGGGGAGAGTTAAATTGAAAAAAGTTGCAGTTTTTTTAGCAGAAGGATTTGAAGAGGGTGAAGCATTATTTGTAGTTGATGTTTTAAGAAGGGCAGAATTTCAATGTAATTTGGTAAGCATCAATGAAGAAATGGTAAAAGGTTCTCATGGTATTGTGGTACTAGCGGATAAAATTATAAGTGATGAAATAAAAGAATACGATATGATTGTTTTACCTGGTGGATTACCTGGTGCAAGCAATTTAAGAGATGATGAAAGGGTTATTGAATTAGTAAAATATTTTGATAAAGTACCGGAAAAGTTTGTTGCAGCTATTTGCGCAGCACCGATGATTCTAGAAAAGGCAGGAATTATCAAGGGACGCACAGTAACATCATATCCTGGAGAGGAATATACTACATTGCTTAAAGATGCAAATTATGTTGAAGATATTGTTGTTGTAGATGATCACTTGATCACTAGCAGAGGACCAGCTTCTGTCCTACCATTTGCTTATACATTAGTAGATGCATTAGGTGGCAATAGTAGTTTGTTAAAGCAAGGAATGCTTTATAATATGGTAAAAGAAAGTCAATTCGAGTAGATAAAATGAAATGATTGAACTTAATCTTAAAAAGTGTTATGCTATCTATGGTAAACTAAGTAGAATATCTCTACTAGATAAAATTCAAGTATAAAATTACAATTGAGAAGAAAATACATTGAAGAGCTTATTTAATAGGCTCTTTTTTAGTGATAAAGAGAGGTAATAATATGATAAAAGTTGATAATTTGTCCTACTCGTTTCCGCAAAAGGATCTATATAAGAACATTTCATTTACATTAGAAGATGGTCAACATTGTGCTTTTATAGGAACAAATGGTTGTGGAAAAAGTACACTTATAGATATAATTATGGATCCAGAAAAATATATGTTCGATGGAAAGCTTGAGATGGACTCAGATTGTAGAATAGGCTATGTAAGTCAATTCTCACAGCTTGGCGAAACAAAAGAAATTACAGTTTTCGAATATATTGGTGAAAAGTTTATTAAACTGCAAAATGAAATAACATCTATTTGTAGCGAAATGGAAACATCTTCAGATATTGAACCTTTACTAGAAAAGTACCAACAAACTTTAGATGCATTTGGTGCAATTAATGGGGATAATTTCGAAAACAATATTAATAAAAACCTAAATCTTGCAAACTTAAGCAAGTATAAAGATCTAATGATATCTGAACTTAGTGGTGGAGAATTTAAGCTTATTCAAGTAATTAAGGAAATGTTAAATAGTCCAGAATTAATGATTATGGATGAACCCGATGTGTTTTTAGACTTTGGAAACCTTAATTCTCTTAAAGATCTAATTAATTCACACGTTGGAACAATGTTAATTATTACGCACAACAGATATCTATTGAATCATTGTTTTAACAAAATTCTGCATCTTGAAAACATGGAGCTCCAAGAGTTTGATGGAAGCTATATTGAGTATAACTTCTCTTTACTCCAAACGAAAATTGAACTGCAAGAATTAGCTACTTCTGATGAGGAAGAATTTTGGAGAAATGAGATGTTGATAAAAAAACTAAGATATCTCGCAACTGAGCATACTGAAGCTGCTAGAGGAAAATCTCTAAATGCTAGAGTTAAAATCCAAGAAAGATTAGAAAAACGTAGAATTAAAGCGCCATTTGTAGATATTAAAGAGCCGAGTATCAGTTTTGTTACAGATAATGAAATGGAAGAAACAATTGTTTTAAAAGTTAATGATTACAGTGCTCGCTTTGATGATATACTTTTAGAAAATGTTAACTTTGAGATTAAATCTACCGATAAAGTAGCTCTTGTCGGATTAAATGGTACCGGTAAAACAACCTTAGTTCAAGAAATCTTTAAAAATAATAATGATTCTATTGAGATAAACCAGCAGGTTGAAGTGGCTTATTTATCTCAACTTCAAGGCAAAACATTAAATGAGTCTAATACTATACTTGAAGAATTTTTTGATGTTGGTTTTAAAACTTATGAAGAGATTAAGTCATATATTTCTGGTTATGGTTTTGAAGAAGAAATCATTAATCAAAAGATAGAGTCTTTATCTGGTGGAGAAAAAAATATGCTTCAACTGGCTAAAATTTCTGCTAGTAATGCAAATTTGTTGATTCTTGATGAACCGACAAGTCATTTAGACACCTATTCACAAATAGCACTAGAAAAAGCCATAGAAGACTATAAAGGTGCGATTTTAATGATTTCTCATGATTTTTATACTATAGTAAATTGTATGGATTTTGTTTTAATCATTGAGGATAAAACAATTAGAAAAATGAGCATGCGAAAGTTTAGGAAGATGATTTATGCTAGTTATTTTGACAAAGACTACTTAGAAATTGAACAAAAGAAAAAATTAGTTGAAACTAAAATAGCATTAGCTTTAAAAGGGACTGATATTGAGCTTGCAAAAGTTTTATCTGATGAGTTAGAAGGGCTGATTAAGTTACTCTAAATTTAGTGAGTAGTTAAGAGTACTAGTTTACGGATAGAGAAGATAATTGGAGTGATTATCAGATAAAAGTATTGACATAATCATATTTAGTGATTAAAATTTAGATAAGTTAATTTAATATTGATAACAATCTTGTTCTTATCAAGAGAGGTGGAGGGACTGGCCCTATGAAACCCAACAACCGGCATTCTCATTCGAATGTAACGGTGTTAATTCCTGCAGAAATGAAATATATTTCTGGAAGATAAGAAAAGACGCAGATTTTATTTGTGTGCTGCTTTTCTTTTGAAAAGTGGCTTTTGTTTTTTTATGGAAAATAATAGGAGGTGGCGGTTTTGAAAACAGACTGTAATAACTTGGAGACAATAATGGTTCACGGAAGTGGTGAATGGGAAGATCAAACAGGGTGTATAAGTATTCCAATATATCAAAGTGCAACATTTAAACATAAGGGATTAAACCAAAGTACTGGTTATGATTATTCAAGGCTCCAAAATCCTACTAGGGAAGAGCTTGAAAAAACTATAGCGAAACTTGAAGGTGGAAAGGAAGGTTTAGCATTCTCAACTGGTATGGCAGCAATAGACTGTGTTGCAAGACTATTAAAACCAGGAGAACATATAATAATATCAGATGATTTGTATGGTGGAACTTATAGGCTTTTTGAAGATGTATATAAAGTTTATGGTATTGAATCAACATATGTAGATACAACAGACCTAGAAAAAATTACAATGGAATTAAAGGATAATACAAAAGCTATTTACATGGAAACTCCTTCTAACCCAATGATGAAAGTCAGTGATATAGGGAAAATATCAGCTTTAGCAAAAGAAAAAGGTTTAATTACAATAGTAGACAATACTTTTCTTACACCTTATTTTCAAAGACCAATGGATTTTGGTGCAGATATAGTAGTTCATAGTGGAACAAAATTTTTAGGTGGACACAACGATACTCTGGCAGGTCTTTTGGTAGCTAGTAGAGAAGATTTAATTGAAAAATTAAGGTTTACTCAAGTTTCCATTGGAGCTACTCTTTCACCTTTTGATAGTTGGCTCATACTCAGAGGTATAAAAACTCTTGCAATAAGGCTTGAAAAACAGCAAGAAAATGCAAAACACATTGCTTTGTGGCTTAAAAACTGTGATGCTGTTGAAAAAGTATATTATCCGGGATTTAAAGAGCATGAAGGTTATGAAATTTCATTAAAGCAGACAAGTGGATTCGGATCAATAATTTCATTTACGGTTAAGGAAAAGAAAGCTATAGGCAAAGTACTTGAAGAAGTTGAAATTGTAACTTTTGCTGAAAGTCTTGGTGGAGTAGAGAGTCTTATAACTTATCCATATCTTCAAACACATGCGTCTATTCCTGAAGAAATAAGAAATAGAATGGGTGTTACTGATAAGCTTTTAAGGCTTTCAGTAGGCATAGAAAATGTAAATGATATTATATATGATCTAAGCAAAAGCTTAAATTAGTTCTCTTAGGCGATTTCATTGTCTCTTCTAGATAGGATCATTGATATACTCTAAAATTAGAGTTATAGTTATAGTGTTAATATTGTGATAAAGAACTATAAACCATATTAGCAATCTTTATACCTTAAAGTTAATTAAGGTATAAAGGTTGCTTTTTCTTATATCATATCCAACATAAGCCATTATGTTGGTTGTTTATCATGTCGATTTGAATGCTTTAGAAAACATGGTGTTATATATTAGGAGGGATTTTATGTACAAGCAAGCGGAAAACAAAGTAGGAATGATTACAAAGACAATTGAAACAGAGGTTATAGTATGTGGAGGTGGTACTGCTGGTATTATTACAGCACTAACAGCTGCAGAAAATGGTGCTAAAGTTATTTTGCTTGAAAAGGGAAATAATTGTTATCCACCACGTACTTTTATTGGAGCAATAGGTTCGAAAGTACAGAAGGAACATGGAGTAGAAATAGATAGGAATGAAATTGTAAATGAATTATGTCGTCATGCCTGTTATAGGGTAGATCAAAGATTAATTAATCTTTGGGCAGATGAAAGTGGAGAGATGATAGATTGGTTGGGAAGCATAATGATAGATAATGGTATGAAAGTTACTCTTGAAACTGATATCAATAAGAATATGGATATAAAAGAGTGGTCAACCTGTCATTGTTTTTATAATGATAATATGGAAAACAAAAAAAGACCTGTAAAAATACTTGAAGAAAGAATGAAAGCACATGGGGTCGATATAAGGACAAGAACTCCAATGATTCAGTTGATAAGGGATGATGATAAAGTAGTAGGTGTTATTGCTAAAAATTCAGATGGAGAATATATTCAAATAAATGCAAGTAAGGGAGTTGTACTTGCCACAGGTGGCTATTCCAATAATATGGAAATGTTAAAGGAATTAAATCCAATTGCTGCATTTAATATAAGTTCACTTCCATTAACACCAGGTGTAACAGGTGATGGAATTAAAGCTGCTAAAAAAATAGGAGCTGAAATGGATCTTATTTCGACGGCAATGATTTTTGATCGTGGAGCAGTTAAGCCAGGAAAAGTTGCGGGAGAACCATTTGAAGATAAATTGTTTTGGTTAGGTAGTCAGCCATTCCTTAAGGTAAATAAATTAGGTGAGCGTTATACAAATGAATCAGTTCCATATGATTTTTGTATACATGCTGCTAGTATGCAACCAGGTAAAGTGTGGTGTTCTATATTTGATTCAAATTGGATGGAAGATGTACTTAAATTTCACACAATTGGTTGTTCACGAGTGGTACTTCCAGAAGATATTGAAAAATATCCATGTAATTTTAATGTGAAAATTGTAGAAGGAATGAATGAACAATTGTTAAAAGCTGGTTATATGCAACAGGCGAATACAATTGAAGAACTTGCTGAAAAATTAATGCTTCCTCCTAAAACATTAGAAGCAAATATATACCATTATAATGAATTATGTGAAAAAGGTGAAGATGAAGATTTCGGAAAGACATCTTTTCGTATGAGACCTATTATTAAGGCCCCATTTTATGGCATAACAGTAGGTGGAAATTTATTGTGCACATTAGATGGTTTGAGAATTAATACAGATATGCAAGTATTAGATACAAATATGGAGCCAATTAAAGGTTTATTTGCAGTTGGAAATGATAGTGGTGGCTTCTTTGCATATTCGTATCCAGAACTAACTCCAGGAGTTGCAGCAGGAAGATCTATGACATTTGGTCGCCATGTGGGTAAATATCTAGCAGATTTATAGTTACATTCATTTTAAGAAGGGGTCTCGTCAACATTTCTCTGAATTACACCAATAAGAAATATTGACGAGTTATCCTATTATATATAAGCTTTCTTAAATTATATTTCTCAAACGGTACAATGATATTAAAAAAACAACCAATAAATGTAAAAATAATTATTAACTTAATTTAATATAATTAACTTCTTTAAAGCTATTTATCACTAAATCTGCCATGGAAATGTCTTGACTTCCTGCAGCACCGCTATTAATTCCTACACATTTCATACCTGCTTTTTTAGCAGCACGAACCCCATTATGAGAATCCTCAATAACTATACAATTTTCCGGGCTTACCCCAAGCTTCTGTGAAGCAAAAAGAAATATATCTGGTTCAGGTTTGCTTCTCTGTACATAGTCACCGGTAACAAAAATTTCAAAGTATTCTTCTATTTGAAATTTACTTGCAATAGCCATAATTACATTTAGTGGAGAGGATGATGCAATGGCTAGCTTTATACCATTCTCATGAAAGTCTTTTATTAGCTCTTTCACCCCATCAATAAGAGTTATATCGCATTCATCTGAATTAAGGTATTTAAAATATTTACTTCGATCATATTCAATTAATTCATCAAGAGTTTGATTAAGCTTATGTTTATTTTTTAGAGCTTCCCACATATAACGAGAGGTTGCTCCTACAAAAGAGTGATGCTCATCGTCTGTAACCTCTATGCCTAATTTTTTATAAGTCTCATTTTCCAGCTTCATATGTGCTGGTTCACTATCAATAATTACTCCATCCATATCAAATATAACTGCTTTTAGAATAAAATCACCCTGAATTTTATCCAAACTCATCATCTCCCTATAACTATAGCATTTGAAATAATATATATTCTATCCAATTTAAACGTATCCTACTCAAGTACAAGGATAAATACATTATTCAATGTTAAGGGAGGAGTTAACATTAATTTATAATGCAATAAATTGTTAGATAGTTCGCTCGCTTATAGTAGTGAATATGTTTACATTTTTTTGTATGATTTTATTTGTAAATATTTCTTAGATTAACACGATATTATAGTATATTGTATTTTATTAAATCGTAAAAAACTAAAGAAGATATTTTAAGGAGGAAACATTGTTGAAAAAGAAAATTAGCACTAAAATAGTTATTGCTATAGTGAGTTGTTCAATTTTAGTATCAGCACTTGTGGGAATTGCAAGTATTGTTAAATCTACAAGTATAATTAAGAAGGAAGCCACAGAGAACTTATTAAATATAGCTTCTAGTAGAGGAAATGAGTACACGGTGCATACTACAAAGGTGGAAAACACTGTAAAGGAATTATCTGGATTAGTAATAGGCACAATAGACGTATCTAAGGTTAAAGACCCAAATTATATGAATGCGTATGAAAGCCGGTTAAGTTCTTTAATAAATAATTTGGGTGTTAGTAATACTGGAATTGTAGGGTTATATATGAATTTTGATCCTAAATTCGCAGATGGAAGTAAGGCTTACGATGTGGCTTATTACTATGATGAACAAAAGAAAGAGAGTGAAGTTAGCAGTAATTCCTATTCATTAGAGGATTATAAGGACAGTAATAAAAGTTTAAATTGGTATTATAGCGCAACTAAAGCCAAACAAGGGGTATGGTCAAAACCTTATATAGACCCAGCTAGTGATAACAAAGAGCTAATATCATATACACTACCTATATATGATAATAATAAATTAGTTGGAGTAGCGGGTATGGATATTTCTTTTGAAAGTTTGAGAAAGACAATTTTAAACACAAAGATATATGATACTGGCTCTGCATTTTTGCTAGATAAAGATTATAGTTTTGTAGTAGCTACGGACCAAAAATTGACGGATAAATTAGACACTTTAGAAGATGGAAAATATAAATTTATAACCGATGAATTAAGTAATAAAAAATCTATGGTGCTCGAGACAAACTTTGAGGGGCATAAGCAGCTGATGAGTTATTATACGTTGAATAATGGTCAAATTATGGGAGTGAAAGTGCCTAGTTCAGAAGTGTTCAAAACTTTAAATGATTCAATAGATATTATTCTTTTAATTATCACTCTAGGAATTATACTTTCAATAATTATTGCATTAATTATTGGCAGAAGAATATCTAGACCAATAGAGGTTGCAACAAGTTTTATTGGTAGATTATCTGAACTTGATTTAACTTATAATGACAATAAACAAATGATATCAAGCAAGGATGAAATAGGTATTATGGGAAACAGTTTAATAAAACTAAGGGAAGAATTAATAAAAGTTGTTTACGAATTAACAAAGGATTCAGCTGAAGTATTAGAATCTTCAAATGATATTTCTGCTACAACAGAAGAAATATCGTCAAAAATGGAGCTTATCAATGAATCAATAAAGCAAGTATCTTTGGGTGCAGAACAGTTAAGTGCCACTACGCAGGAAGTAAATGCAACCACAGAAAGTATTGCACAGAGTGTGGATAATGTTACCAGGCGTGCAAATGACGGAACTGAGATTTCAAATAATATAGAAGTAAAAGCTAAGCAAGTTAGAATAACTGCTGAAAATAGCTCTAGTACCACAAATGAATTATATTTAGAGAAGCAAGAAAGCATATTAAAAGCAATTAAAGATGGTAGTGTTGTTAGTGAAGTTAAGATAATGGCTACAGAAATAGGAAATATTGCAAGTCAAACAAATCTTCTTGCACTTAATGCAGCTATTGAAGCTGCAAGAGCAGGAGAACAAGGTAAGGGCTTTGCCGTAGTTGCTGACGAAGTTAGAAAATTAGCTGAGGCATCAGAGGCTACAGTTAAAAAGATTCAAGAGGTAACTGAAAAAGTTGAAAATGCATTCCAAAATCTTACCAGCAACGCTCAGGATATATTAAGCTTTATTGATACTAAGGTTAAACCCGATTATGATCTATTTGTAGATACAAGTAAGCAATACGGCTCAGATGCCTTAAAAACCAATATGATATCTGCGGATATTGGAGCTTCAATGAATATAGTAAATGAAACTATATCAGAGATTAGAAATGCAATTGAAAATATATCGGCTACAGCTGAGGAATCGGTTGCTAGCTCCGAGGAAATATCAGCAACTGTTAATGAATCGGTTATGGCAGTCCAAAAAATATCAAAATCTTCTCAAAATCAAGCCATATTAGCAGATAAGCTAAATAACATTGTTCAAAAATTTAAGTTATGAAATAAATGTTAAAAACCTGTCAAGAAATAAATGTTAGTGGGGATCTTAATAACTATAAGATTGACTAACATAAAAGGCTGTACTCATGATGAGTACAGCCTTTTATGTGTTAGGGTTTTTCAATAATTAAAGTCATATTAAAGGGGGCACCTTTAATATAATGATTATATCAATTCAATGTTAATATTTTATACCAAAACAAATAACAAATTGTAAACATTTTGTATTTAAATAAACGCCCTCATGGAGGGAAATATGAATATGAAATCATGAGAGGTTGTTTTATGATAAATAATTATTTTATTATCAATTGCTCAATCCATGTAAAATATAACTGTTTTTAGTATAAAATCACACAGGATTTTACCCGAACTTGTTCATTTAACATTTTTCTATAATGATATTAAGTTAAAAGTCTGATATGATAGGTATACACATTGGTGATTTAATGGATGAATGGAAGGCCAAAATATTAAAAAATAACTTAAAATAATGATTGATAGGGGAAAACATGAAGATATTCCAAAAGCTTAAAAAGTTAAAGAAGATTAAAAAGTTACATGCAGTAGAGAAAATAGATCCGGTTGGTGCAGATGTCGCAAATAATGATTCTGAGAATACTAAACCTTTTAAACTTGATCGACAAATACTAGTAGACTATATGGACAAAAATAATCAAAAATAATAAATATTCAGCATAATGAACGTCGTTAATAGAAAAAGGGCTCCAATGATCGGTTTGTTAATTTACTTCTTCCTATTAGGAGTCGTGGTAATTATTGAAGAAAAAAATATTAGCCTTTCCGGTGAAAGCTTTTTATTATTTAACCTGTTACCGGAAAGGTCAGCAAATCAATATCTGAAAAAATAGTGTTTTATTTTTCTGGTTTAGTTGCCGTAATAAATTCCTTATAGTTTTCTGAACGTTGTTTATAATCATCTGATTTCTTTAATTCCATGCTTATAGCAACAGTATTTTTGATATCCTCTACATGAATAAGTTTTCCGGATAAAGTATCATGAGCGTGTTCTAATTGCTCTTTTGGGAATTCAAATCTTACTTTACCATCTATAATTTTAACATCACCTTCAATACCACACATACAGCAAATTGCATGTGTAGATTCTCTATCTAAATAGAAGTTTCTACTATGACAATGCGGGCAAACTCCTTTCTCTCCTTTATAAGAAGCATTTGCAATATCTTTTGCAGCTTTTGCAAGATTCATACCTATTTCATGTACTCGTGTAACTTTATCATTATCTATAATAATACCTGTAGACCAAGGAAATACTTCGTTATCTATAACTTTCCACATAGGAGTTAATGCTTGTATTGCACAGTCACATTGAAATCTTGTAACCCAGTCTGAACCACCAAATCCTATATAAGAAATCACTTTATCTTTTAATATTCTTGGATCTGGTGCTTTACCTCCTGTTGCTTTTGCAATTTTAGTTGCTATAACATTATTACCTCTATCCATCCTTGGTCCAAAACGGTCTCTAATTGTAAGGAATAAACTTGGAGTCCCTTTACAGAAAATTGGATTTGTAAAAATTACTCCATCTGCATCTAACATCTTATTTAGTAACCAATCAAAATCATCTTTTAATACACACATATTTCCTTTTCCTGTCATAAGTGAGCCGACACATGCTGTGCAACCAATACAATATTTTATATCCAAATCTAATAAATGAACAAATTCAACCTCTGCACCCATTTCCTTTGCAGCCATCAAAGCTTCCTTACACATAGCATCATTATTACCATCTTTTCTTCCACCTGAAATACCTAAAACTTTCATTTTTTATCCTCCTCATTATATATGATAGTGTTAACACTATCTTTGTTTTATTTATTTTAAACCCTGCTGTTGCAAGGAGTGTAGCTGTTTTTAGCTCAAAAAAAACAATGACCCCCTCTGTTTGGTATAATTGTTGTATCTAAACTCAACAAAAATTCCCGAAAGAAGGTGTCATTGTGAGTCCAATTATATCAATGTTAGTTACTTATAATCAAGTATTACTTTCTCAAATTAAACAATTACTTATTTTTATTGCTAAAAATATACCATTAAAGGTTCCGAAATACGATATGACAAGTCCTAAATATAAAAAACTTACTGTAGATAAATTGCCAATTATTAAAACCTTTGAAAAGCTTGATTACAGGCAACTCTTAGCTGAGTATAAACGCAGTAATGGCAAGGATAAAAAGCCTGTCAATTCTCGCGGTAAACATCCTATATCCTCTGATACTATATGCCCTCAATGTGGTGCTCCGCACACCTATATCTACGATAACGCCGGAGGCCGCGGGCAGCTTTGGTGCAAAGTTTGTGATATGCATTTCAATAAAAACAAGGATGATTTCAAAACCGAAAAACTCATTTGTCCATTTTGTGGACATGCCCTAAGTAAAAAGAAGGACCGCAAAAATTTTTATATCCATAAATGCGTTAATAAAAAATGTAGCTTTTTCCTTCAATCTCTTGCAAATCTTTCAATGGAAGACATTAAGGAATATAAGAAAGATAAACACAAATTTAAGCTACATTACATCTACCGTGAGTTTACCACTAATTATTTTGATGTAGATTTATCTTCAATGCCAAAAGGTGCTACTAGCCTCAAGTTCAGAAATTTTTCTTCACATGTAATGGGACTCTGTCTAACATATAACGTTAATTTAGGACTATCTACACGCCGTACGGCACTTGCTCTTTGGGAAATCCATGGGGTGAAAATATCTCATGTCATGGTTAGTAGATACGCCATTGCAGCTGCCGCTTTTGTCAAACCATATGTTGACAACTATGATTATAAGCCCACTAATTATCTTGCTGCTGATGAAACCTATACTAAAGTAAAAGGAGTTCATCAATATATCTGGCTTGTTATGGATGCCATCAAGAAATCAATTTTAGGATACCAAGCCTCTTTTAGTCGTGATACTGGCCCTTGTATTTTAACTATGCGTATGGCTTTTGATAAGTTCAAAGAGTTTCCCGGAAAATCACTTAAATTCGTTGCTGATGGCTATACTGCATATAAGCTCGCTGAGCAACAGTTTAAACTTAACGGCATGGACTTCGATGTAATCCAAGTAATTGGTCTTACTAACTCCGATCCTGTTTCAACCGAATATCGTTGGCTTAAACAAATAATAGAGCGTCTTAACAGAACATTTAAATTTTCCTATAGGGTTACAAATGGCTTTGGTAGTGAAGAAGGTTCCAACACGCACTTGGCGTTGTTTGTAGCATATTACAACTTTCTCCGCCCACATAGCTACGCTTATTGGGGGCCATTGAACTCAATACCTGAACTTGAAAACATTTCTACTATGCCAGCAAAATGGCAAAAGTTAATCGAACTTTCACAGCAACTTATAGTAGAAAAACAGGTTGTATAAGTGAATTTACCTTTTAATATAGTTTGAATTTTCTTACCCGGCAGGGTTCCGTAAAAAAGGAACAATCTGATCAGGTATATTTTTGATGCAATTTTTTATTCACCTGGAACAAAATCCTTAATTAATACACATTCTTTAAGATACTCTTACTAATATTTTCTGCGATAAGGTATATTTTCAGTTATAATCGAAAGCACATGCCCTAATTTTACCAATTAGTGTTTTTTCATAAGTTAGTTAACACTATCTTATATATGATAATTAAATTAAAGACCGCTCACTTTTTCGTTTTCTAAGCTTAAATCAGAGGTTGAACAAGAATTCTTATTTCCAAATCTTAAAGCAAAGGATAAACAAAGTCCTACTAAAACAAATATGACTGCGACTGTTGCACTTGACTGAAATCCAGTAGCCACTGCAATTTGCTCTGTAGCTGAATTATTTAAGGCTTTTAGCTGGGAAGCTGACATAATACCAATAAATAATGAGGAACCAAGTGCTGCTGATATTTGTTGAAGGGTATTCATAACCGCTATTCCATGTGGATAAGCTTCTTTTGGTAATTGGTTAAGAGAACTCGTTTGACAAGGTGACATTGTAATACCAACCCCAATGCAGACTACTATATATGAAACCATAATCTTAATAAGAGATGTATTACTATTTGAACGTGATAAAACGAATAATGCCACAAGGATTATAGTAAAACCTACTGGTATTAGTACTTTCACTCCAAACTTATCATAAATTTTCCCGCCTATTGGAGTTACAATTCCACAAGCAAGTGATGCTGGAAGTAATACCATAGCGGCTACAAAGGTTGTTGTTTTAAGGGCTCCTTGAAGGAACATAGGTAACATTACGTTCATAGTGAACATTGTCATCATTGTTAACATAACAAGTACTACCCCTACTGAAAATAAAGGATATTTAAATATACGCATTTCTAACATTGGTTCTTTTAAAGACAATTGACGTTTAACAAATATAATTAATGATATTATTCCAACAATAAATATTAAACTAATAATCTTCATATTTCCATCACCACTAAAACTACTTATACCATATATAACTCCACCAATTCCGACGCTTGATAATATGATTGATATAAAATCGATTTTAGGCTTTGTTAGAGTTGACACATTAACTAAATAAATTGAACCTAAAATCATAGCTATTAGTATAAGTGGTATTAACATTATAAATAATGCATGCCAACTAAAAAATTGTAATAAGATTCCTGAAACTGTTGGTCCAAGTGCTGGTCCAATTGAAATTACACAACCGCAAATTCCCATAGCCGCTCCATGCTTTTCGGGTGGGGTTACCAATAATACTGTATTCATTAGAAGTGGAATCATCATTCCAGTTCCCGAGGCTTGTAACATTCTTGAAATAAGTAACATTGCAAAAGAGCTTGAACAAGCTCCACATATTGTTCCAACTAGAAGTAATGTCATTGCACCTAAAAATAAATGCTTTGTTTCAAATGTTTGAATTAGAAAAGCGGTAATAGGTACCATAACTGATACAACTATCATGTATGCAGTAATTATCCATTGCACTGTTCCTGCGGTAACATTCATTTCCGTCATAAGAGGAGATAATGCCACATTTAATATAGTTTCATTAAATACAGCTAAAAATGCGCTGAAGGCTAAAACTCCTATAATTGCGTTTGAATTGAATTTTTTTGTAAGTTTCGTTGTTTCCATAAATTTCGTTCCTCCTAATATTAGACCAGTCTGTATAATGAGCTCCTAAAAAAACACCTACTTATAAAATAGGCATTAATTAATCATTTGAATTTTGTATTCCATTACTATATATTTATTAAATTAGGTATTTGTTTAGCTAGGATTCTAAGTGAATCACCACTTTTTTTCGTAAGTGATAAAGTAATTCCACCTTCTATCATTGCAGCAATTACACAACCTAATTCATAGGCTTTATCTTTGCTAATTCCAGAGTTGATTAATTTTTCTGCATATATATTTTCGAGTGAAGTAAATATATCGTTGCAAGCGTTCCTTAAAACTTCACTTGTTATATATGTCTCTAAAGCTATTAAGCTTATAGAAATATCTGGAGTACTTTTTTCATTATCAATTAGTATTGCAATGTTTTCTATATTAAATTTAATAGCTTCAATTGGATCTTCGATACTGTCTAATGCATTAATTATTTTAGTTATTATTTTTTGACCTGCTAATTTTACGGATTCTAAGGCAAGTTGCTCTTTTCCTTTAGGAAAATGATAATATAATGATCCTTTTGGTGCTCCACTTTTTATTAAAATCTCATTTAGCCCAGTTGCGTTATATCCTTTAATTTGAAAAAGTCTTGATGCAGTTTCTATAAATTTTTCTTTTACATTTACCTTATTATTCATATCAGTATACCTCTCTAATAAAATGTAGTTGTCTAACAAGTTATAGCTCTCTAGTAAATTATAGTGACTGGTCTATATTTTTTTATTATACTTTAGGTTATAACAAATGTCAATAATTAAAAATGAAAGGTAGGTGGTCTAAAGAAAAAATATTAATAGGGCAACTCTACTGGCAATAATATTACAATCTGTCCACCGCCTGTATATATATCATTCTGTATACGAAGCGTACCATTATGAACCTTAATTACCTTATCAGCAAAAGCTAATCCGATACCGTAATGTCCTGTTTGACTTCGGCTTTTATTATTTGTATAAAACATTTCTGTAGCTTTTTTTAAGGCTTCAGAAGAAAACCCTTTTCCAGAGTCAGTAATAACAAAAGAAGCTAAATTATCTTTCAGAGAAACCTCTAAATTTAATGATGTTTCATTCGGAGTATATTCAAGTGCGTTTATAATAATATTCATAAATGTCCGTTTCATTGAAGAATAATCAATGCTCCATATTACTTCCTTGGGCATGTGGTTATTAAGCCCAAAACGAATATCTCGATTCCCAATAGAAGCAAGTGTATCCTTTTGAATTATATTTAGAAATTCATTTATATTGTTTGTTTCTTTATGCATGGTGAAAATTTGAGCATTTTGAGAAGTATCAATCAACAGTTGTGTGTATTCTTCGATTTCACTTGTTGCTCCTATAATTTCATTTGCGTAGTCTAATGCATTTTCATCTTTTTGTGTAAGAATCAACAGTTCTGCATTTCCTTTAATAATGGTAATAGGTATCTTAATGTCATGTGCCAATGAACTTATCTGTTCCTGCTTGTTTTTTTCTTGTTCAAATTGGTAAGTTAGAGACTTTTTAAGATTATGACGCAAACTGTCCAAGGAATCCATAACCTTTTGATGTTCTACAAAACAGGTAGGCTGAACCTCAAAATCAAGATCCTGCTGCTCAATCTTTTCAGTGATCAAACTAAATTTGTTTAATTCTTTTTTTATTTTGTTTGAAAACTGCAAAGAAAGAGCATATAGTGCAATTAATAAAATAATAATAGAAAGTGCAACGATAGTTATCTCAGGATAAGGTATTAGCCTTCGCAATATTAGATTCGCAAATTGGACAATTAATTGGTAATGAATGACACAGTATGATTTTGGACGCTCAATTACCTCATAAACATTAGTCCCTAGTTGATGATTTTTAACATTAATTTTTGCTTTTTCGGTTTCGGATTTATTCATAGTACCATTAATAGTCTTTAAAGTTTGTTTATCTAAAATCACGTATTTTAAGTTTTCGGGTATTAACTCCGGAGTTACTTGTTTAGCATTTTTTATATTTGTTTTAGCCTTATCTATCAATTGCTGTGAATGGTTGGCTGATAGAAGAATGCCGGAACTCCCCATATAACTGAAAATAAGTAAAATAACAAATAAAAACATTATAGAAGAAAGTCCTATTTTAAAAATAAATTTAATAATATAAACTTGTAAGGATGTTTTTTTTATTTCCACATGTATCCAACTCCCCAAACCGTTTCAATAGGGAAACAATTATATTCTTTGAATTTATTGCGGATTAATCGGATATATTCAGTAATCACTGAAAATTGGGTATCGCTACTAAAATCGTAAATTGCTTCAAAAATTCCCTGCTTTGTAAATACTTTACCTCTGTTCAATGCTAAAAACTCACATATGTTGTATTCATTTTTCGTATACGCAATAAGATTGTTACAAACCCTAATCTCCTTTTTATCAAAGTCAATTGTAATATTGTCATACACTAACTTTTTCGTGGGCTTTCCACGGGTTTCTCGCCGTAGGTATGCATCAACACGGGCGTTGAGTTCCATTACTCCAAAGGGTTTTTTTATATAATCGTCACCTCCAAGCATTAGTGCTCTAACAATTGCTGATTCTTCTATTTTTGCTGTTAAGAAAATAATTGGACAATCTACTGTATGGCGTATTTTCTCACAAAGTTTAAATCCGTCTATTCCTGGCATCATTATATCCAGTAAGATCAAATCATATCCACAAAAGGCTTCTATAGGAGTATTTTCTGCATTTTGTAATGTAACCACATTATGTTGGTTGATTTCTAAAGCGTTTTTTATCAATTTTAAAATTCGCTTATCATCGTCTACAGCTAAAATCTTCGCCATATTTTCACCTCCATTATTTACATAATACTTTTTCTGATTATTTTTGTCTACCTTCCCAAAGATGAAATGTAAAAATATAAACAGCAACGCAGAAAATTGTCATTACTCCCATACACATCAATCCTATATCCATCCCACCTTGAGGGTAAGAAATATACTTCAGTGGTATTTTACTTAAATCATTAAATCGGAGTGCAGCTATAAAGTCGATAAATCGTACAGACCAGACCCAAGGTAAAAACATCCAAATACTATCTCCCTGACTTGTAGAAGCTAAAGCCACAATGATAACTCCAGAAAATCCAACCATAGTGCAAACTCCTGTATTGAAATGATAAGCTAAAATTAAATATAAACTATAAAGGAAGATAACGCTTAAAAATATCAATCCTCCTGTTTTAAAAAATAAAAGATAATTGATGTTATTTACATGTAATATCCATTTCATTGATATCATAAATAACAGGATAGCTAAAAATATAGCAGCTAAACACATTGTGAGTAACATGCACAATTGGCTTATAAAAGCAGTTGTTTTATGTGGAAGTTTACCAATCATCATTTGATAATCTCCAGCCTGTTTCTCTTGACTTGCAATTAACCCACAAAGTGCTGCAGCAAGCAGTGGAAAGGCAAAACCAATCATCTTAAAAAAAATCACAAACAAACTTAAACTACTCAACTTGCCAAAGCGACTAAAAGTCATAATGGCAACTAAAAGAAAAGGCATTAAAATATGTGCCCAAAGAAAAACACTGTGTTTGTTTTTAAAAAATTCTGCTTTATAACTATGCCAAAATACACTCATATTAATGCACCTCACTTCTTTTAAATGAAAAGCCGGTGAGAAAAGTTAGAATTAAAAATAGAAAAACACCTAATAATATACCTATTGGAATAACTCCACTGTTTAATAAAGCACTGTTTGATTCTAATGGAAGACAATTTGGATGAAGGTGTAATAGTGGACATTGTAACCGCAAAGGCCAAGTCCATGGATTCATCCACCACAAAGAAGAAACGGCTTTTCCTGCGCCAAGTTCTAAATTAGCTGCACAAGTTATAAATAGTAAAACAAAAAAGTTTATTTTTTTACTTAACCATAAGCATAAAGGAATCTGCCAAAGTGATACCAACCAACTTATGATAATGGCTATAAAGTAATTGTAAAATGGGACAATACTCAAATGTTGTCCCATTATTAAGATCCCATTTGTTGACGCCTTAATAATGGTAAAGTTTAATATAAGAATAAGTATACCTAAAAAAATAGAAGATACTAAAGTAAATAATGATAAAAGTATAATTTTAGATATCCAACTTTTTCTTAAATTAATAGGAAAAGAAAAAATTGTTTTGTAACCTGTACTATTTTGTTCAAGTTTATGAAACATACCTGTAAGTAGAACAATTAAAGCTGGCAACCATAATAATGACCAATGATTAATCGAAGTGATATCAGCGCTATTGATATCACCTCCTAAAAAACCAAAAATAGAGGCAAGGACCACAGATAATATTGGTATAAAAATTATTAATTTACGGAGCATAGTTCTCTTGGTTTTTAATGTTTCCGATATTAAATATTTTTTCATCTGGCAATGCTCCTTTTTTCATTATTTTTATCTGCAACATTCATAAACAAAGTTTCCAAGTCTTCATTCTCGTTAATTTCACCCTGATAACCTAAGATGCCATGGCTCATAATCCCAACATAGTCTATAACCTGTTCTACTTCAGATAAAACGTGACTGGATAAAATTACAGTGATTCCTTGCTCAGGAAAAGATTTTATTAATTTTCGTAAGTCACGAATACCAATGGGATCTAACCCATTAGTAGGCTCATCTAAAATCAACAATTTAGGATGATTCAGAAGTGCAGTAGCAATTCCTAAACGCTGTTTCATTCCCATAGAAAAATGTTTGGCTTGCTTTTTTTCTGTATTTGTCAAATCTACAGTTTCTAATACTTCGAAAATACGGTGATCTGGTAACCCTAAAAGAGTGGTATGAACTTTTAGATTTTCATGTGCAGTTAAATTCCCATAGATAGGTGGCTGCTCAATCAAGGCACCAATGTTTTTTAAATCATTACGGCTCCATGGATGTCCATCAAAATTAATTTCACCTGAAGTTGGTTTTAAGAGTCCTGTTATCATTTTTAATGTGGTAGATTTTCCTGCGCCATTAGCCCCTAGTAATCCATAGATGTGATTTTTCGGAACTGAGATGGAAAGAGCATCTACTGCATATTCCTTTTTAAATGTTTTCGTTAATTCTTGGGTTACTAACAAATAGTCTTTTTGCATAATTAACACTTCCTTTTTTATTTATAAAAGAAGCATATCAAATAAAAACCAAGATTTTAACAAAAACCAAATTATATACCCCTGGGGTTTGAAGCATAAAAAGGTATGGGTACAATAATGCAATACACTGATTGGAACCAATGTGACTTTCTAATGTAAGATTGATCAAGTTAAAGCTACAATTCAAGGTTGAGTGATAAAGAAACTGTTATAATAATAAATGTAAAGAAAAGATAAAATTTTGTTGAGGTAATATACATTTTTTAAAACGAAGGTATGGGAGGCCAGGCCATGAGTAAAGATGAACAGGTCATAATGGGTTTCAGGGACATATTGAACAAGATAGTTTCGCTTAATAAACCTAAGATGAAAGACAGTCTTAAGGGTTTTAAGTCTTCTGAAGTACATTGCATTGAATACATTGGAAGAAATGTAGATTCCAACGTGACAAAACTTGCGGAATCCTTTTATATGACTAGGGGTGCCATAAGTAAACTAACTAAAAAGCTGATAAAAAAAAGTATTATCGAAAGCTACCGAAAACCGGATAACAAGAAAGAAATCTATTTTAGGCTTACTGAGCAAGGGAAAGTAATTAACAAAGTTCATGATGAACTGCACAAAGAGTTTCAAGAGCGGGATAAATCCGTATTTGAGCAGGTAACCGAGGAACAATTTGATATCATTCTTAGCTTTATCGCAAAGTATAGTAGTCATTTAGATGCAGAAATAAAGAAGCAAGGTGTAGATATAATAAATCAAAATGATTTTGAATAATGGTGTTGTATAAAAAAAGTAGGCTAAATGGGGCTGTATCAAAACGCTGGAATATAAGCGTATGATGCGGCCCTGTTTTATTGTTGACAAGGAATCAATAAAATGATAAAATAATTATGTTTCCAAGGAAACATAATTATTTTTTTTCGAAAGGTGAAAATTTAAGGAGGATTACTATATGAAAGAGAAAGGAAATTATTATTTTGAACAAGCAACTATACCAAAAGCAATAACACACATGGCAGTGCCCATGATGCTGGGGATGTCAGTTATTATGATTTATAATGTTATTGACGCTTTTTTTATTGGAAAGCTAAATAACACGGCAATGATGACAGCTGTAACATTAGCATTACCTTTTACAATAATATTATCGGGAATAGGTAATATTTTTGGTGTAGGTGGTGGAACCTATATATCTAGATTACTTGGAGAGGGGAAATTAGGAGAGGCAAAAAAAGTTTCATCAGTTACTTTTTTCTTAAGTTTACTCGCTGGATTTATTTTTATGTTATTCGCGATACCTTTAATTCATCCAATTGTACAAATATTAGGTGCAAAAGGTGATACCGTTTTGTTCACCAAAGATTTTATTATGGTTCTAATCATAGGAGGTCCATTTGTAATTGCTAATTTTGCATTAGGACAAGTAGTCCGAGCAGAGGGAGCATCAAAAGTCTCGATGAATGGTATGTTTATAAGTGTTATCATAAATATTATACTGGACCCCATACTAATTTTTATATGTCATTTAAATATTGTAGGAGCAGCAATTGGAACAGTTGTTGCGAATACATGTGCATTATTGTACTATGTTTATTACCTTAAAAACAAAAGTTCAACTTTGACAGTCTCCATAAGAACATTCAAACCAACGCTTAGTATGCTTAAAGATATTTTTAAGATAGGAATATCCTCGTTCTTATTAGATGTATTTTTGATTATTTCCGTTTTATTGCTAAATAATTTTTCAGCATACTATGGCGACTATGCTGTTGCTGCATTTGGAATATCTCAGCGAATTGCCCAACTTGCTCAGTTTGCTGCTAAAGGGCTATATATTGGAGTTATTCCCTTAATTGCTTATGCATATGCAGCTAAGAATATAAAACGAATGAAGAGTATTATTAAGATTACTGCAGCCTATATTGCAATCCTAACTTTCGCATTTTCATTAATAATATTTATTTTCAGAGAACCAATAGTACATTTATTTAGCAACAATACTTACGTAATAAACACGGGTATATACATTTTGATAGCATTGCTTATTTCAGCTTTGTTTGCTAGCATTACTGGTCTTTTTATAGGGATATTCCAAGGAACTGGAAGAGGTAAAGAGGCAACCATAATGTCTGTAGTGCAGGGAATTTTATTAATTCCTATTATGATTTTAGGGAAATATACTTTTGGTTTAGATGGGATTATATGGTCGATGACTATAACAGAAATATTAACTTGCATAATAGGATTGTATTTATGGATTAGGCTGAAGCGGGATCCTTCTATGAAGGAATAAAAATAGATAGATATATGCATAATTACAAAGAGAGCAAGAAAAGGTAATAGGTAAATAAATGTCCTAAGCCTTACTTTTGGACTAAGTATATTAAGGTGCTAGTACCTAGCACCTTAATATTAAAAATGTATCGAGTAGTACTCAGTGCTATTATGATGGAGTAGTAAGTTATAATAATTATACATGTTGTTAAAACGTTTACAAACAGCCGTTAAATAATAAATTATGTAGTGCTGATCTCGTTAATATCATTGGTGATTGATTACAATTCAATTTTTTAAATTTAGGAGTCGTCTCAAGTCTTTTTCTCCATTTTATTTTGGAGCGTGTCATTTTGACTAAACTTTTAATAGCATCAGATTTAATTTTAATTTTATATGTTAATAATATTTTAATCACCTCACTTATTATAGAT
Source organism: Clostridium estertheticum subsp. estertheticum (assembly GCF_001877035.1). NCBI lineage: Bacteria > Bacillati > Bacillota > Clostridia > Eubacteriales > Clostridiaceae > Clostridium > Clostridium estertheticum. Next base: position 743,532 of record NZ_CP015756.1, read on the forward strand.
ATTAGTATCTTTAAATTTTAGAAATTTAAAATACTATCCAGTTAATATATATTTTTATTATAACATTTAAAGCATTATATAACAATCGAATCGTTTACAACCGTTGGTTTTTATGATTCGTTTACATCGGGTGGTTTTAAAATTATTTAATTAGTGAATTTGCTTATATAAACAAAAGCGAAATACCTAACAAAGTTATAATTGCCCCAAATATTTCTCTTGGGAAAATTCTTTCCTTAAACACAATAATTGAAACAGGTATTAGTAGTATTGGAGTTATTGATGTTATTGTTGAAACTACTCCAGTTGATGCATGTTGAACAGCGAGTAAAGAGAGGGATACTCCTACAAATGGACCAAATAGTGAACCAATAGAGATGTATTTCATTGCTCTCCTGTCTTTAACTGCAACAATTAGCTCACCCCACTTCTTTAATACAGAAATGACAATTGAAAAACCAATAATTGCTGCTATAATTCTAATTTGAGTTGCAGCAAACGGATCATAGGATCCCATTCCAAACTTACTAAAAACAAGACCAAAAGCTTGTCCTAATGCACCTATAAAAGCATATACTAATCCCTTAATTGGATGAGATAACCTTACTTTTTTATTACCTGGATTTTTAGTTAGGATTACAAGAGCGATACCAACAATAGTTATTATCATCCCCGAAAGCCCGAGCACCGTAATTTTCTCACCCATTAGAAAGAATCCTGTAATCGCTGTTATTGGTGGTACCGTTGACATAATTAACATTGATATACGTGCGCCAACCTCAACATATGCCTGAAACAAAAATAGATCACCTATAACAAAACCAATTATTCCTGAAAAGGTTAACCAGAACCAGGCAGAACTGGAAGCATCTATTGGCAAGATCATTCCTCTAGTAAATAAATTATAAATTGATATTAATATAAATGCTATAACAAGTCTTATTAAATTTACTGATATAGAACCGACTTTTTTTCCTGCGGCTTCAAATGATACAGCAGTAATTGTCCAACATAATGCAGTTGCAAGTGCAGCCATTTCGCCTAAGTGTGATTGAAACATCTAACATTACTCCATTCTCCTTGTTCTTCAAGGATTAGTTTAGCTTATTATCTTTCTATAAATTCTTTGTATATATCTAATGTATCTTCTGGCTGCTTTCGGGTGTACCATCTATAGGCAAAAATTAAAATTGTAATCCCTACAAGGAAAAATATACTACGAATTATCATGGAATACTTTCCACTTAATAATTGGAAGGACCCTGAAGTTGTAATTGCAACAGAATTATTTATAAAGTGTGCAAATATACATAAATATATTGAATCCGAGCTTAAGTAGATAGCTCCAATAATTAAGCCTAATAAAAATGCGTTTATGCCCTGGGGAATATTCATATGGGCTAATGCAAAAATTAAGGCGGATATTATAAGTGCTAAGTTTGGATTCATTTTATTTGCCATACCCTTTAGCAATATCCCCCTAATAATGACTTCCTCATATATAGGTGCTATAACAGCAACTGAAAGTATCAGAATAATAGGTGAAATAGACATTTCTCCAAAGGCTTGACTTATAAAATCGGGCATAGGTATCTTATCAACCAAGTAAATTAAGCTATTATCGTACGCTAAACGAAAGCCTATAATAATTATAGCAACACGAATAAATTTTTTCTTATCTAAACTTTGTTTTCGGGGCATGTCGTAGGACATTTTACTATACAATTTTAATAAAAAAGTAATAACAAAAAATTTAATTATTACATCTGCTACAAGGTCTATATATGGTAATACAGTTGAATATTTTTTAGAAAGTATATTGATAATAACTATAGGTATTTGTCCTAATAATTCTAACAAAACTGTTAGAATCATTATAAAAAACGCTTTTTTTATTGTCATTTCTTTAATGCTTATAGTTCCTTTTTCTATGTTCCTTAAAAAATTCATAATATCACACTCTCAAACTTATTGTATTCTTTAACCTGATTTAGATTAATACTATTTAGATTATACTATATGTTTATTAAAATGTCGTTAACAATACAATTCCTCTTTAATAATAGTTTTTAATAGATCTACTATGGCTTAATTTAAAGGATAATTGAGTATGTCTGTTGAAATGTAGCAGAGTTATATTTTTATAATCGATACCTACTTTGATATTGCCATAAGCAAATACTTATTTTAAAAATATATTAGAACCAAATATTATGACGAAAATTGGAGGGAAAACGTTGGTTAGTGCATATAATAATTATGTTAATAAATTGAGGACTTGCAAAGACTTAATTGAAGAACAAAATAAGTCAATAAAGATTTTGGTTTATTTTAGATTTTTTACCTTCGTAATTGATTTTAGTGTTACGGTCTATACTTTTATCATTAAAAGTTATTTGGTAAGTATAAGTGTTTTTCTTATTAGATGAATTATTTAAGGGAACTAATTCTATTGATAGACATGATGGAGCTACAGCATTAATAAAACAATTAGGTCAACAAGGTGCGTCAGGACTTATTTCTACTCACGACTTGGAATTGTGTGATTTACAATATGAGTATTTTAAAATTAAGAATTATAACTTCCAAGAGTATTATGTAAATAATGAGATAAAATTTGACTATAAAATCCGAGACGGAGTATCAACTACTAAGAATGCTTTATATTTAATTAAGTTGGCGGGTATAGATTTAGATTTAGAATAGTTGTATTACAGATATTTGTTATCTTTATCTTTTAAGGAATAAACATTATATTCTTCCCAGATGCTCTCTAAAGTAGAAAATGTTTTTGCAACTTTTTCTTTTCCCCTTAATTCAACAGCTATGATTAATGCATTTATTACACTAAATGGTGCTACTAAGGAATCAACAAAGGAAGTTATGTTACTTTGTGCTATTAACGTATAGTTAGCATTCGATGCTAAGGGAGATGATAGACTATCAGTAATTGCTACAACGATGCCATGTTTACTTCTAACGAATTCTAGAGCTTCGATTGTTCTTGTAGCATACCTAGCAAATCCTATCCCAATTATTATGTCTCGTTCATCAACATTAAACATCTGCTCAAATATATCACTAACACCATAGGCAACTACCTGGACATTTTCTAAAATAAGATTTAAATAAAAAGCTAAAAATCCTGCTAATGCAGAGGAACTTCTAAGTCCAATTATATATACCTTTCTAGCTTTAAATAATGAATTAACTATATTCTCAAAAGTTTGATTATTTATTTTCTCTAAAGTAACTCTAATATTTTCTATATCACCTTTTAAAACTTCGTCTAGTACATTTTCTTGAGTCATGGAGTCATAAGATAGGTTAAATCTTTGCATAGTAGTTAATTTATTTTTAATTAATTCCTGAAGAGATTTTTGTAGTTTAGGATAACCATTAAATCCGAACTCGTTTGCAAATCTTATAACAGTTGCTTCACTTACTCCTACACGAATACCTAATTTAGCGGCTGTCATAAATGCTGCTTTATCATAGTGTTTTAGAATATATTGAGCTATCAATTTTTGCCCTTTACTTAAACGTAGAAATTTAGCTTGAATAGATTTCATCAAATCTTGTTTGTTATTTTCCAATCAACTCAATCCTTTCTATACAAATATTTAATTAATATAAACTAGTTACTCAAATTGTTATCAAAATAATTATCTAAAACAAATTTCATTAATTTGCATTTATGATAATATACTATCATAAATTCAAAGGAGGATGCAATATGTGATAATTATATTTAAAGGCAAGCACGGATTATTAAGATTTAAACAAACAAATAAATATACTTATGTGGATTTTATCTAAGATTTAGGGGTGAAATTCACTTTTTTAATTTTTGAAAAAAATATTTTTTAATGTGAAATTCATAAATTGAAGTTTAGAAAAGTAATAATGAAACCTTATTGAAGAACCATTTTAAAGGTATAAAAATAATTGATTCTAACAGGTTTAAATTGTATGAGAGGCATTAAATAATTATAAATGCAATGATGTAAACAATTTGGAATGATTAATTAACAGATGAACTTATGCATTGTGATTTGATAAAATAGTAAAGAAATCATAGTAACAAGGAGATAATTTCTAGTTATATCATAGTGCGTTGTGCTGTTTATTTTTTTATGCGAATTATTAATCGAAAAGTAAATCTAAAATCAAATTAACATTATTCCTACAATAAACTAAATATTCTAAATATTTAGATATAAATAAATAGTCAGTAAAACTATACATAAATCAAAAAAGTATTTTTAAATTTAATGACTTAAAACTTGTAATACCAATGCATACTGAGTAAAAAGTAATGGATTTAATTTAGTTATATCACTTATTAATAATGATTTAATGCATAGAAGTCAAGTTGACAATATTTATATATAATGTTATTGTAAGCCTATTAAAGCAAATGGGGGGTAATAATATGAAAGAAAACATGCAGAAATTTAGAGTGGAAAGTGATTCTGTGGGATCTAAAAATGTACCTATAGAAGCATATTTTGGAGTTCAATCATTGAGAGCTTCAGAAAATTTTAATATTACAGGTAGAAGGATGCACAAGGACCTAATAATTAGCCTTGCCCAAGTTAAAAAAGCAACAGCTATTACAAATAATGAAGCTGGTTTAATGAATAAAAAAATCAAAGACGCTATAGTACAAACATGTGATGAAATAATAGCTGGTAAATTGCATGACGAATTTATAATTGATCCTATTCAAGGTGGAGCAGGTACATCGGGTAATATGAATGCCAATGAAGTAATTGCCAATAGAGCAAATGAAATATTAGGTGGTAAATTGGGTGCATATGATAAAGTTCATCCAAATGATCATGTGAATATGGGACAATCTACAAATGATGTATTCCCAACAGCAGGTAAGATGGCAGCACTAAAACTCATTCCAAGGACGTTAGAGGAGTTAAGAAAACTTAATGATGTACTTATTGACAAGTCTAAAGAGTTTGATGATGTTATTAAAATGGGAAGAACTCAAATGCAAGATGCCGTACCTATTAGATTGGGCCAAGAATTCCATGCATATAGTTCAGTAATAAAAAGGACTATTTCTAGGATAGAAAAAGCAAGTGAAGGGTTAAAGATTGTAAATATGGGAGCTTCTGCTATAGGAACAGGAATAAATGTGGATACAGAGTATTTAAAAAATATTGTACCAACAATTAATGCTGTTGTAAATTTAGATTTACATCAAGCAGAAGACTTAGTAGATGGAACACAAAATCTAGACGTTTTTGTGGATGTTTCATCAGCTCTTAAAACTTGTGCAGTAAGTTTATCCAAGATATCTAATGACTTAAGATTAATGTCTTCGGGTCCTAGAACAGGGTTTGGAGAAATTAATCTTCCAGCGAAACAAAATGGATCCTCAATAATGCCAGGAAAGATAAATCCCGTAATTCCAGAAGTTATGAGCCAAGTCGCTTTCAATATAATAGGAAATGATATTACTATAACTATGGCAGCAGAAGCTGGACAATTAGAATTAAATGCATTTGAACCAGTTATATTCTATAATTTGTATGAGTCTATAGAAACACTAGGTAATGGAGTTAATACTCTTAGAGAAAATTGTATTGCAGGTATTACGGCTAACAGGAAAAGATGTAAGTACTTGGTGGATAATAGTGTAGGTATAATTACAGCAATAGTACCTCATGTAGGCTATAAGGTAGCTGCAAAAATTGCAGCTAGAGCTATTGCAACAGGGGAACCAATAAGTGAATTGGTACTTAAAGAGGGTATTTTAACGAAATTGCAGCTTAGTGAAATACTAGATACAATAGCAATGACTGAACCAGGAATAGCAGCAAAACATTTAATGGCTATATAAACTATTTTATTAACAATATATAACAATGGAATGAAGTATAAGAAAAAAAATAAGATTTTGAAACAATTCATGCCTGATATTCCTAAAATGGTTGAAGAGCACAGTGAGGCTTTGTGAAGGCTATCCTTGAATAATTCACTAAGCCTCATAGTAATTGTGACTTTCACGACGCTTTTTATTTGTGATTGCTAATTTATCTTATATTCACTGCTTATATCAACATTATTTTTTACCATATTCCAAATAGGACATGAATATTCTTCCATGTTTTTTATAACCTTCTCAATATCATCTGCATGTACATCATTAGATGTAAGTTCGAATTTTAAGTGTATACTTTTAAAATATTTCGGTAATGTTTCTTTTCTTTCACCTGAAGCACTTACATTTAATCCAGATACATTCTTATTCATCTTCCTTAGTAATAAAACCAAAGTCATTCCACTGCAAGTTGCTAGACTCATAAGAAATAATTCAAGTGGAGTATAACCATCTGCCTCACCTAAAGGTTGTATAGCATTTATAAATACATTATTGTTATCACGAGATATAGCTGAGAATTTCACCTCGTCATTTATTAGATCTGCTGTTACTGTTAAATTGTTAATCATAGTAAACCTCCTTGTATTCATTTTTATTTAACCCTTCAAACTCGCATTTAAGATAGTCTATAAGCAATTTCATCAAAGCATTTACTTTATTATTCCTCTCATATGTAATCATTATCTAATAATACCATAATATTATAAATAGTTAAACTTTAAAACCATTAGGGGATACAATATAATGGGATTTTATAAAAAATTTAATTTTATTTTTAAATTAAATGAACCATTTAGCAGATATATCTATCTAATTAGTGTAAAGCAAAAAGAGGTAGCGCTACAGTTTGCAAAGAAAGGTAGGAAGTCAATTGAACAAGGCTATATTTACAGATAAAGTTCTTGAGATTCAATCTATTTTATATCATGTGTCTAAATCAATTTTGATTCATGAGCAGGATTGTGAGGATGCAGTTCAGGGGGCAATTTTAAAAGCCTATAACAAATTAGATACACTAAAGAATGAACAATATTTTAAAACATGGTTAGTTAGGATACTAATAAATGAATGTTATAGTTTGAAAAGTAAAGAACATTCACAAGTACCTTATGAAGAATACTTTGAGTCTTATAGGGCTGATGATAAAAATGATTATAGTGAATTATATATGGCCATTCAGAATTTACCTGAGCGTATTCGTATTACAATTGTTCTTTATTATGTAGATGGATATTCAGTAAAAGAAATTAAACAGATTTTAGGAATACCCACTGGAACTGTAAAAAGCAGGTTATCAAAAGGACGAAAATCAATAAAAATAAAATTAGAGAATATGGAGGCGGATTATGGATTCCTATAATTGGAATAATATATTTCCAGATATACCTAAAAGTTTTAAAAATAAGGTAAGTGCAACATTAAGCAGTTTACCGGAAAAAAAGGAGAATGATGAAATGGAAAATATAAAACTATATAAAAGAGGATCAATCAGGAAAAAAATTATCATTGCATTAGCAGCTACTATGGTAATAGGAACAACTGTATTTGCCGCAGGGAAAATACAGTCTATCAATTCAACCTCAAGTACTATACCAACATATACTACTATACCTACAGTAAAACAAGTGAAAAATGATTTTAAATTTAATCCTAAATTAGTTGATAAGTTTGACAATGGATACACTTTTGCAGATGGATATACAGTCAATAATAAAGGCATTGATGAGAAAGGTAATTCTGTAAAAAAAACAAAATCCCTTGATTTTACGTATACAAAAGGTAATGACAAATTAGATCTTTCTATGGAAAACGGAATGTTCGAAGAAAAATCAAATAAAGAGACTGCTGTTGATACTTGTAACGGTATAGATTTATATTATAGTTCATCTGTTTACAAGGTTGTACCAGCAAATTATAAATTGACAGAGCAGGATAAGCAGGATAAATTGTCCGGTAAATATGTGTTCAGCTATGGAAGTGACAAGATAAAAATCTCTCAGTTTAAATATTTAGATTGGATGCAGGATGGAATTCATTATTCTTTATCAGCAATGAATTCTCATATATCGAAAGATGAATTAGTTAAAATGGCACCTCAAGTTATCTCTACCAAATAAAAATGATGCTTTAATAAAAAATTACTAACTTTCAAGAGTTAGTAATTTTTCTGTAATAACTAGCTACAAGTTTATTTTACGTAACACAAATATTAAAAGTAGCTAAGATAAGTCTTAACTACTTTTTTTAGTTTCCTCAATATCAATAGGGAGGATTTAAAAAATCGATTAATATATAAATCCTTTATTTTTTTTAAAAAAAATACTATAATTAATAATGATAACATATTAATTATAGCTACAAATAAAAATGTTAAAGACAAGCCACTTCAACTATAAATTTACGTAAAGTTTGTCTATAAATTGAGGAGTTTATATATGAGAAGAAAAGATATACTTGAGTTAAAAAAACGTTTTAAAAAAGAACAATGCACCTTCACTAAAGTATGTGGCTGCTATGTTAATGGAGAAAAACATACTATTTTAAAATTTAGAGAGAGCTTTCTAAATTTAGATGAGGAAGAATACTTTAAATATTTAGAAATTGCTAAAAAAGTACTGTCTGGAACTATTGGGAATAATATTTTAGAGCTTAACTTTGAAGTTAATGAAGATTTTACAAATGAAAGTCAAACTTCGCTTATGCAACTAAAAAACAGTCAATTAAAAGATGATGCTTTTCTTGATAATCTTTATGATTCGATTATAGATAATTATGATTACACCGGTAATTTCTTAATACTCTTTTTTCATGATGCTTATGATGTTATTAGCAAAACAAAAGATAATATAAAGATAGATGAATCTGAAGAAGTATATGAATATGTGTTATGTGCAATATGTCCAGTTTCACTTTCAGAGCCTGGTCTTAGATACTTTGAAGAAAAAAACGAGATAAAAGCACGTATTAGAGATTGGGTAGTCGAGTCCCCAACTAATGGATTTGTGTTTCCTGCTTTTATTGATCGTAGTGCAGATGTTAACTCTATTATGTATTACACAAAAAATGCAAAAGATACACATACTGAATTAATGGAAAATGTTCTAGGGTGCCTCTCAAAACAAACGGCTACGGTGCAAAAGGAAACATTCCAATCAATTATTAAAGATTCTTTTAGCGAAGATGATGATAAAGCTGATAAAATTTTTATGGATATACAAGAAAACCTAAGTACTATGATAGAAGAATACAATGAGCAAAATGATGATGCAGATAGCGAACCTATAACCTTAACAAAGAAGGATATACAAAACCTTTTAATAGAAAGTGAAGTTCCAGGCGAAATTACTACTATGATTGAAAACTCATATGTAGAGAACTTTGGCGATGATAACACCTTAGCTAAAAATTTAATTGACACAAAGGCGCTTAAGGCAAATGTGCAAAGAAAAAAGGAAGAACGCCTTCATAAACAAGTGGAAATACTTAAAGCTAGACTTGATCAAGTTGAACAAGATAATACTATAGATAATGAAACTCACCTGTCTACAGGAGTTAACGATGATAATGTGGTTCTAGAAGAAGCGGTAGAAACTGATTTAGAAGAAACTTCAGAAACTAATTTAGAGAAAGTTCCAGATCTATATTCAGAAGATAATAATGTTACCCCTCGTTATGATGTTATACTACAGGTAAAACCCGAAAAAGTTTCTCAAATAAAATCTCAAATAATTAATGGCCAGAAATGCATAGTTATTCCTATTAATGATAATGAACAAACTACGGTTAATGGTATAGATAATTTGATTTAAAATAACTTTACATATTTACATAAGGGCCTAGAACCTTACATAGGCTCTTGAAGAATTTGCTATTATCTGTTGATATTAAAGAAGAAAGGGAAGAAAATGGAGTGAAAAATATTCACACTGTTACTTCCCTTATATTCTTATTGGAGTTTTAACTTATGTTATATGGATACTAAATAAAAAATTTTTATTTATAATCTGAAGGCGTTCCCCATAGTTCTAAACGATTAAACATAGGATAAACAGAATTAAATTTCACATAAATAGGTGCTTTATCTAAAGAGGAATTTTCTCTAAAAAATTCTCTATCTCCATATCTAATCGCCGAAAGTGCTAGCGGTAATTCTTTTGTGAAAATGCTATTACGTACCGCTGACATTATGGGGTTCTTTTCTTTATCTACCATAACGTTAACCATCAGTGCGTATTCGCTATTAACAATGATCCATTCTGCCAGTACTTCATCCCTCATGTCAGTGATTTTATCATAATCATACTTTGCTGCAATAGTTAAAAATAATTCTCCGGTAACGTCTGAATGAGTAAGGGTATATTTCCTAGGAATAATTGGTTTTGTTTCACCTGTTCCCATGCCAAAATTAACGTGTAACATATCCGTATTGAATTTGTTCAAAGCCTTCCCTCCATAATATAAATACATTATATATATTATGAAGTTAACTGTTGTTATGTTCTTGTTATGCACTTAAAGCTAAAATGCCTAAATAAAAGAGGACATCTTTTTATGTGCACTTCAATTACTAAATTCAAATGAATGGAACAAATATAACAGTGAAAATAACTTGAAAGTCAAGAAATATTATGAAGCAAAATAGCCTTAATAGCCTATTAAGGCTATTAAGACTATTAAACAACTTGATTGATATTGCCAAAATTGATGCAGGATATTTCAATCTGAGATTGAAAAATGAAAATATTGTAGCAATTACTTAGAATATAGTAATGTCGGTTACAAACTTTGAGCTTCGTTAGAATCAATAACACCGTTCTTAATTTCTTCTAGATATTTCTCACCTTTAACTGCATCGTATTTGCCTTCCCATTTGGACATAACCACAGCAGCTAATGAGTTACCAACTACATTTACAACTGTTCTTGCCATATCAAGGATACGGTCAATTCCAGCGACAAATGCTACTCCTTCTAATGGAATACCTACAGATCCAAGAGTAGCTAATAATACAACTAGAGATGCTCCTGCTACACCTGCCATACCTTTTGAAGTAATTGCAAGAACTACCACTAAGTTAACTTGAGCTAATATTGATAGATGAACTCCATATAATTGAGCAATAAATAGTGCTGCAATAGATTGATATAATGTTGATCCATCTAAGTTAAATGAATAACCAGTTGGAATAACAAAGGATACAATAGATTTTGAACAACCAAAGCTCTCCATTTTGTTCATTACTCTAGGTAATACCGCTTCAGAACTTGCTGTAGTATATGCGAGAATAATTTCATCTTTTAGAACTTTAATTAGTGAAAAAATGTTTATTCCAACCATTTTAGCTATTAATCCCAGTATTACTAAAACGAAGAATATCATACATCCATAAACAGTAAAAGTTAACTTACCAAGAGGAATTAGTGACTTAAGACCAAATTTAGAAACGGTCACACCCATTAAGCCAAATACTCCAATTGGAGCTACTTTCATAACTTGATTAGTTACCCAGAACATTGCCTCAGAAATCCCTTGACATAACCGAAGAACGGGTTTCGCTTTTTCCCCGACTGCAGAAATTCCTAATCCGAACATAACTGAGAAAAATATGATAGAAAGCATATTGCCTTCAGCCATAGCGCTAACAATGTTTGTAGGAACAATATTTACAAGCATATCTACCGTGCTGTGATTTGCAACGGATTTAGTAGTACTAACATAACTTGATATGTTAGTCTTTACAAGTGTTGCCATATCTATACCTGTTCCAGGATGGAATACATTGCCTGCCAATATTCCAATTAAGATGGCAACTGTAGTTACTACTTCAAAGTAAATTAGAGTCTTTAAACCCAATCTACCAATTTGTTTACCATCTTCTCCACCTGCAATTCCAACAACAAGTGCACAAAATATAATTGGAACTATAATCATTTTAATTAGACGTATGAAAACATCGCCTAAAGGTTGTAGAAATGGTATAACTGCTGGGTTACCATAGAAAACAGCACCAACGATAACACCAAGTGTAAGTCCGATAAGAATCTGTGTACCTAGTCCAAGCTTTAATTTTTTCATCCCGTGTTCTCCTTTGAATTTCCATTAATAAAATATTAATTGCTATTATGTTATTTAACAACAAAAAAATGCTCTATTTGTTATTATAGAGTTAGGTATATTTTTATTTACAATTTTAGTTTTATTGTAGTACTAGCCTATAAAAAATGCAAGTTATATTTTTTATAAATTCATTTGTATAAAAAAACAATCAATTAAAATGAATGTAGTGATAATAAACATAATTGCTCCATATTATTATATTGCATATTAGTACAATACATAGTAATATAATAGGAATAGTATGGAATTATTAAATTCAGTGAATATAATAAATTTAAAACAATTGAATATTTAAAAACTATTTATTTTTATCTAGAAATAGTAAGGGATTGGAGCGATGAAGTTTCAGCAAACACATGTTTAATGAAACAATATTATAAAAATTTAAAATATAAAAAAGGAGTGGTGAATGTGGAAAAACAATTAACTAGTGTAAAAAAAGTAGTACTTCTTGCAGGCGCATTGTGTGCATATTGGATTGGATCTGGATTCGCAACAGGACAAGAGGTTTTGCAATT